>NZ_JBGLOU010000022.1:0-151088 GCF_041402765.1 Nonomuraea sp. AD125B
GGGTGCGGCGGGGAGGGCGAGGGCGGTGGCGACCTCCGGGTCGGCGGAGGACGGGTCGCGGGTGACGGCGTCGTAGTAGCGGTAGGCGGCGCGGCCGAAGTCGCCCTCGCCGAGCAACGCGCGGGCCGCGACGACGCCGAGGCGCGGCGGGTAGCCGGGCGTCGCGAGGAACGGCTCCAGCGCCGTCAGCGCCTCGCCGTACGAGCCCCGCCGCACGAACGTCTCCGCGAGCGAAGCCGTCACGTCCGGGTCCCGGGGAGCGAGCATGAGCGCGGCCCGGAGCTCCGTCTCGGCATCGGCGAGGTGCCCCTTGGCCAGCAGTTGCTCGCCGAGGTGCCGCCGGAGCGGGAGGTTGTCCGGGGACAGGCGCGCCGCCTCCCGGAGCGCCTGGAGGCCGGCGTCTTCGAGCACAGTCCCGGTCCCTTCTGTCGCAGAACATCACTTCTGTACGGGACTAGGCAGGCTATCGAAGTCGATCGGAGCGGCGTGTCCGCTTCCCGCGAGCCTGAGGAAAACCACAGGTAGATCCGGGCATCCGCATCATTCCGGCGGCAGGGGCCCAGTCCGTAGCGTCCCCGGACATGATCGGAAAGTTGATCGACGTCCCGCGCCGGGCCGTGGCGGGCCTCGGCGCGGCACTGGTGCTGGCGTGCGCCGTCCTGCTGGCCGCGATGACCGACAGCACGATGCAGCCACTGCCCGCCTCCGCCGCGTCCGGCGAGTTCAGCGCCGCGCGGGCCCGTACCCATCTGGAGCGCTTCGCCACCGAACCGCGCCCCATCGGCGGCGCGGCGGCCGAACGGGCCAGGAACTACCTGGTGGCCCAGTTGCGCGCGGCCGGGCTTGATGTCGAGGTGCAGCGGGCCGTGGGCGCGAACGCCTCCACCGGGCTCGCCTCGTTCGGGCTGGTGCACAACATCGTCGCCACCCGGCGTGGCCACGACCCGACGGGCACGGTCGTGGTCGCCGCCCACTACGACTCGGCGGCGATGGGCCCCGGGGTCTCCGACGACGCCGCCGCCGTGGCCGCCATGCTGGAGACCGTACGGGCGCTCGGCGACGCGCCGCTCCGCAACGACCTCATGCTGCTCATGACCGACGGCGAGGAGGACGGCGTGCTCGGCGCCGAGGCGTTCGTCAGGGAGCACCCGCTCGGCCGGGCCGGAGGCGTGCTGCTGAACTGGGAGGCGAGAGGCGTCTCAGGACCGTCGCTGATGTTCGAGACCTCGCGGGGCAGCGCCGGGCTGGTGGAGGCGTACGCCGCCGCCGCGCCACGCCCGCGCGGCGACTCCACGATGGCGGCGGTGTACCGGCTGCTGCCCAACAACACCGACTTCACCCCGCTCACGGCGGCCGGCTTCGCGGGGCTGAACTTCGCCTACATCCAGCGCTCCTCGCACTACCACACGGCCGGCGACTCCCTCGCCAACCTGGACCCGGGCAGCCTGCAGCACCACGGCTCCACCATGCTGGCGCTGACCCGCGCGCTCGGCGCGGCCGACCTGCCCGCGTTGCGCACCGACCACGACGCCACCTACTTCCGTCTCTTCGGCGTCCTGATCACCTATCCGGACGCGCTGGTGTGGCCGCTCGCGGGGCTCGCCGCCGCGGCCGTCGCGGGGCTCGCGGTCGTGGCCCGGCGCAGGCGGCTGCTCAGCGTGCCGCGGCTGGTCGTGGCGGCGGTGTCGGGGCTCGTGCCGCTCGTGGTGTCCGCGCTGCTGGCGCAAGGGTTGTGGGAGCTGCTGGTGGCCTGGCGGCCCGCGTACGACGGGATGGGCGGGCTGCTGCACCGGCCGGACGCCTTCCGCGCGGCCGTGGTGGCGCAGACCGCGCTCGTGGTGCTCGGCTGGTACCTGCTCCTGCGACGGCGGCTGGGCCCGGCCGCGCTCGCGGTCGGCGGACTCGCCTGGGCGGCGGCGTTCGGCGTGCTGTGCGCCGCCGTCGCGCCTGGGGCGTCGTTCGTGTTCGCGCTGCCCGCGCTGGGCTGCGCCGTCGGCGGTCTCGTGGCGCTCTCGGTGGGTCGGCCGCTCGTCGCGGCGGCGGCGCTGACGCTCGGCGCGGTGCCGGCCGCGATGCTGCTGTCCGGGCTGGCCAAGAACGTCTTCGACGGGATGGGGCTGGCGCTCGGCGGCGCGGCGGCGCTGGTGACGGCGCTGCTCGGACTCCTGCTCCTGCCCGTCGCCGAGCTGTCCCTGCCCGGACCGAGCGCCCGCGCACGGGCCCGAGGGCTGGGCCGGCCCGAGGGTGATGCCCGTGCTCGGGGGCTGGGCCGGCCCGGAGCTGATGCGCGTGCCCGGGGGCTGGGCCGGCCCGGAGCTGATGCGCGTGCCCGGGGGCTGGGCCGGCCCGAGGCGGGCGCGCGTGCCGGGGGACTGGCCGGGGCGCCGGTGGGCGCTCTCGGTCTCGCGCTCGTCGCCTTGCTCGTTCCCGTGCTGGTCGCCGCCGGCCTGGCCGGTGACCGGTTCGACGCCCGCAACCCCGCCCGCACCCACCTGGCGTACGTCATGGACGCCGGCACCGGCGTCGCGCGCTGGGTCAGCGCCGACCCGGAGCCGCCGGCCTGGACCAGGAGGTACGTCACCGGCCGCGACCGCACGCCGCTGCCCCCCGGCTACGCGCGCGGCACCACGCTGTGGACCGGCCCCGCCCCCACCCTGGACCGGGCCGCCGGGCCCCGCCTGACCGTGCTGCGCCGCGACGGCGACCGCGTCGAGCTGCGCGTGAGCGCGGGCCGGGCCGCCCGTTCGCTCACGCTCAGGATCGAGCGCCCGATCACCGAGGCGACGGCGGTCACCGCCGGGACGGCCCCGGTGACCGTGCGCGTCGCCGGGACGCGGGCCAACACCTGGCCGGGCGAGGTCCGCTTCCGCGGCCTGCCGGACGCGGGGGCCCGGATCACCCTGCGCGTCCAGGGCGCCGACAAGGTACGGATCACCGCGATCGCCGAGACGGACGGCCTGGCCGCCGTGCCCGGCTTCGTGCCCAGGCCACCGGAGCTGGTGGCGGCCACCCGGGAGGACGGCGAGCTGATCGCGATCACCCGTACCTACACTGTCTGACCGGTCAGGAGCAGGCGGCGTTCTGCGGGGCGCCCGCCGGTCCGTTGGCGGTGAAGCCGACCACCACGGACGCGCCGGGCGCGAGCGTACGGGCGTAGTCGGGCCCCTTCGCCGTCCACGTCGTGCCGGACTGGCTGACGACCGCGTTCCATCCGTTGACCAGCGTCACGCCCGACGGGTACGTCCAGGTGGCGCTCCAGCCGTTGATGGGCGAGGAGCCGGTGTTCTTGACGGTGACCTCGCCCTGGAAGCCGCCCTGCCAGGAGTTCACCTGCCGGTAGGCGACGGTGCACTCGCCGGGCGGCACCTCGGTCGGCGTGCCCGACGGCGAGCTCGTGGGGCCGCCGACCGGCGGGATCAGGTACGGCTGCAGGATGTCCTGCTTGGCCTGGTTGATGGTGGTCCAGTCGTCGTTGACGATGCCGCCGGTGTCACCGGAGTTCGGGTTCCACGACCAGTACGTGAACGACATCCCGTTGACCCCGGTGCCCATGTACTTCATGAGCTCCTGGAGCCAGATCTTGTCGACGTTCGAGGCCAGCGTGGTGCCGAACTCGCCCAGCATGATCGGTGCGATGTTCTGCTTGTAGAGGTAGCCCCAGTACTTGTCCCAGATGGCGGGCATGTTCGCCGGGTAGGCGGGGTCGTCGAACCAGCTCTGGTGGTAGACCGAGGTGGCGTACTCGTGGGGGGAGTAGACCAGGCGGTTGGCCACGTTCAGCCGCACCGGGAACTGGCCGGCCTTGGACAGGTTGCCGCCCCACCAGCCGCAGTCCTCGTCGTTGCTCGGGTCGCCGTCCCAGACGTTGGGCTCGCCGCCGCTCGGGCAGCTGACGCCCTCGACAAAGATCAGCCAGTTGGGGTTGACGGACAGGACGGCGTTCCCCGCCCGCTCGGCGGCGAGCCGCCAGTCGCGGGACTGGTCGCCGCAGCCCCAGCAGGCGCCGGTGGCGTTCGGGTTGGTGCCCTGCGCGTGCGGCTCGTTGTGCAGGTCGGCGCCGATGACCGTGGGGTTGCCCGCGTAGTGCTGGGCGAGGGCCTTCCAGTCGTTGATCCAGGTGGTCTCCGGGGTGGCGGGGACGTACCAGAGGGGTGACTGGCCGGCCGAGGTCGGGCGGTGGCGGTCGAGGATGATCCGCATGCCCTTGGTGCCCGCGTAGTCGACGACCTTGTCGAGGATCTGCATCGGCGACAGGCCGACCAGGTCGGGGTTGACGTAGTCGTTGACGCCGGTGGCCGCGGCCCCGGGCTTCAGCGCGTCGTTCGAGTACGGCACTCGCAGCGTGTTGTAGCCGAGCCGGGCCATCAGGTCGATCTGGCTCTTCCACGGGTTGCTCGACCACAGGCCGTGGAAGGTCTTGTTGTCGGTCTCCATGCCGAACCAGTTGATGCCGGTCAGGCGCACGGTCGCGCCCGTACTGTCGACGATCTTGTTGCCGCTGGTGCGGAGGTAGCCGGTGCCGGTGCCGGCGGCCGCTCCGGCGGGAGCGGCCGTGGTCAGCGCGACCGTCACCGCCGCGCCCGCCACGAGCGCGGCCAGGGCGGACGTCGCCACCTTGGACAAGTGCATGGGGGTGCCCTTTCGAGGAGGGGAACGCGGCCGTCATGCTCGCCACCGTCCTCGCCGACCGTCAATGCGCATGCCCGCGACACCCGCCTTGACCTGCGCGGACGCGTGAAACTTTCACCTCGGCGGCGACGGCGTCACCGGCCGGCGTGATCATCCCTACCTGCGAGGTCGACCGGCCCCGCAGGGTGCGAGACTGAACGCATGGTGGATGACGAGCATCGCCCCCTGATGCCGAACATGCGGCTGGACGAGCTGCTGTCGGAGCTCCAAGTACGGCTCAACGCCGTGCTCGCCACCCGCGACCGCGTGCACGCCCTGCTGGAGGCGGTCGTGTCCGTGGGCAGCGACCTCGATCTGGAGACCGTGCTGCGCACCATCGTGGAGACCGCGACCAAGCTGGTGGACGCCAGCTTCGGCGCGCTCGGCGTGGTCGGGCAGGAACAGACCCTCGTGCAGTTCATCCCGGTGGGGCTGAGCGACGAGGAGATCGCGGCCATCGAGCACTGGCCCCACGGGCTGGGCCTGCTCGGCCTGCTGATCAAGGACGCCCGGCCGCTGCGGCTGGGCCGGATCTCCGACCACCCCGAGTCCTACGGCTTCCCGCCCGGCCACCCGCCGATGGGCACCTTCCTCGGCGTGCCCATCCGGGTCCGGGACGAGGTGTTCGGCAACCTCTACCTGACGGAGAAGCGCGGCGGCGGCGAGTTCGACGAGGAGGACGAGGCCATCGTGATCGCGCTGGCCACGGCCGCCGGCGTCGCCGTCGAGAACGCCCGGCTCTACGAGGAGTCGCGTCGCCGCGAGGCGTGGCTGGAGGCGTCCACCGAGGTGACCACCCGGCTGCTGTCCGGCGGCGGCACCCGCGAGGTGCTGACCATGGTGGCGGCGCGGGCCCGGCAGATGACCGACGCCGACCTGGCCAGGATCCTGCTGCCCGACCCGGCGGGCGAGCGGCTGCTGGTCGAGTTCGCCGAGGGCACGGCCGAGGACGAGCTGACCGAGATGTCCTACGCGCTCGACGGGACGGCCGCCGGCGAGGTCTTCCGCGAGGGGCGGCCGCTCCACTCGCCCGACCCGCTCGACGCCGACTCCCGGCTGCGCGAGCTCGGCTACGGCCCCGAGCTGCTGCTGCCGCTCGGCGCGGGCGACTCCGTACGCGGCGTGCTGGCCCTCGCCAAGTGCGTCGGCCGCATGCCGTTCAGCGCGGGCGACGTGCGGGCGCTGGAGGCGTTCGGCGGGCAGGCGGCGATCGCGCTGGAGCTGGCCGACACCCGCCGCGACGCCGAGCGGCTGAGCCTGCTCGAAGACCGCGACCGCATCGCGAAGGACCTGCACGACGTGGTCATCCAGCGGCTGTTCGCCACGGCCATGACGCTGATGAGCACGGTCCGGCTGGTCGAGCACCCCGAGGCGTCCGGCCGGCTCCAGCACGCGATCGACGAGCTGGACGAGACCATCCGGCAGATCCGCTCGACCATCTTCGCCCTCCAGAACGTCAGGGAGAGCGCGGCCCCGAGCCTGCGCGGCCAGATCGTGGAGCTGGTGGAGGGCGCGCGGGGTCACCTCGGCTTCATGCCGGGGCTGCGCATGGAGGGCCAGCTCGACGCCAGGATCTCCGACGAGCTCGCCGAGCAGCTGCTCGCCGTCCTGCGCGAGGCGCTGTCCAACGTGGTCCGGCACGCGAAGGCGACCAGGGCCGACGTGGCGGTGGAGGTGACGGGCGACCTGCTCGCGCTGTCGGTCCGCGACAACGGCGTGGGGCTGCCGTCCGGCGGCCGGCGCAGCGGCCTGCGCAACCTGGAGGAACGGGCGACGCGGCTCGGGGGGTCGTTCACGGCCGGACCGGGGGAGCAGGGCGGGACCGCGATCAGGTGGAGTGTCCCCCTGTGATCCGGCGTCCGCTGATCTGCTCCAGGCTGACCCGGATGTAGTGGTCGAGCCTGCCCGGCACCCACGGGTCGAGCGGCAGCGCGGCCAGCCGGGCCGTCTCGGCGGGGTCGGTGATAGCGTTGGCGTGCCCGACGACGCTCACCGACCAGCCCGTACGCAGCACGGGGTCGTAGTCGTCCACCTCGAACGCGACCACCGCCCGCCGGGTGGCCGCCGCCAGCTTGGAGCCGACGCCGGTGCGGATGACGATGCCGTCGCCGTCGAGGCAGAACGCGACCGGCTGCACCGCGGGCAGCGCCCGGTCGGTGAAGACGATCCGCCCGATGGGCGTCGAGGCGAGCAGGCGCAGGCACTCCTCGTCGGTGAGCACCTGGAGTCCGGACGAATCGAGTCGCATGCCTGCCAGCATCGCCGCCGGACGGGGCGGACGCTTAGGGACGAAAGTCCCTTCATGCCCGCCGTTCCGCCAGGACCCGGACGCGGGGGCTGGGGCTCGGTGGGGGGTGGGGGCCGGTCTGGGGCTGGGGCCTGGGCCGGCTTGGGTCTGGGGCTTGCGGCCGGGCCGGGGCCGCTACGGGCGGCGTTCGGTGCGCAACCGGGCGGCCAGGGCGGCGGCCTGGGTGCGGCGTTGCATGTTGAGCTTGGACAGCAGGTTGGAGACGTAGTTCTTGACCGTCTTCTCGGCCAGGAACAGCCGCTCGCCGATCTGCCGGTTGGTCAGCCCCTCGCCGATGAGGTCGAGGATGTGCCGCTCCTGCTCCGACAGCGCCGCGAGCGGGTCCTTCCTGGCCGCCTGCTCGCGCAGCCGCTGCAGCATGGCCGCCGTGGTCTGCGGGTCGAGCAGCGACTGCCCGGAGGCGACCGTGCGCACCGCGCCGACCAGGTCGGAGCCGTGGATCTGCTTGAGCACGTAGCCGGAGGCGCCGGCCATCACGGCGTCGAACAGCGCGTCGTCGTCGGCGAACGACGTCAGCATCAGGCACGCGAGCCCCGGCACCCGCGAGCGCACCTCGCGGCACACGTCGACGCCGTTGCCGTCGGGCAGCCGGACGTCGAGCACCGCGACGTCCGGCTTGAGCGCGGGGATGCGCGCGATCGCGGACTCGGCGGTGCCGGCCTCGCCGATGACCTCGATGTCGTCCTCGGAGTCGAGCAGGGCCGCCACACCTCTGCGCACGACTTCGTGATCGTCGACAAGGAACACGTGAATCATGACTCCACGCTAGCCGCCGACCGGCCCTGTCAGGTAGGGACCTAGGTCCCGGATCGGGAGCCGGGGGTCACCGCCGTGAGCTGGCCCAGCTCCCGCTTGAGTATCTTGCCGGTGGGGCTGGTCGGCAGCTCGGCCACGAACGTGACGTGCCGGGGATACTTGTACGCCGCCACCCGCTCGCGGACGAACCCGCGCAGCTCCTCCCCGCTCACCGGCGCCCGCACCGCGACCACGGCCGCGACCTCCTCGCCCAGCTCCGGGTGCGGCACGCCGAGCACGGCCGCCTGCCGCACCGCCGGGTGCTCGTACAGCACCTCCTCGACCTCGCGCGGGTAGACGGTGTAGCCGCCGCGGATGATGATGTCGCGGCGGCGGCCCA
This sequence comes from Nonomuraea sp. AD125B, assembly GCF_041402765.1. Taxonomy (NCBI): domain Bacteria; kingdom Bacillati; phylum Actinomycetota; class Actinomycetes; order Streptosporangiales; family Streptosporangiaceae; genus Nonomuraea; species Nonomuraea sp. AD125B. The sequence continues at coordinate 8,112 of NZ_JBGLOU010000022.1, forward strand.
CCAGGAAGAAGAAGCCGTCGTCGTCCACCCGGCCGAGGTCGCCGGTGTGGAACCAGCCGTCGCGCAGCGCCTCGGCGGTGGCGGCCGGGTCGTTCCAGTAGCCCTTCATGACGTTGGGGCCGCGTACCACGATCTCGCCGATCTCGCCCCGGGGCAGCTCGCGGCCGTCCTCGCCGACGACCTTCATCTCCACGTCCCTGATCGGGCGGCCGATCGAGCCGGGGCGGCGGCCGGGACCGCCCCGGTTCGCGGCGGCGACGGGCGAGGTCTCGCTCAGCCCGTAGCCCTCGACGATGCGGCAGCCGACGCGGGCCTCGTACGCCCGCAGCACGTCGAGCGGCAGCGCCGCCCCGCCCGAGGTGCACACCCGCAGCATCGACAGGTCGGACACGCCGGGATGGTCGAGCAGCGCGATGAACATGGTCGGCACGCCCTGGAACACCGTCACCCCGTCGCGCCTGATGACCTCCAGCGCCCGGCCCGCCTCGAAGCGGGGCAGCAGCGTCAGCCGCGCGCCCGCGTGCACGGTGGCGTTGAGCGAGCAGGTCTGGCCGTAGGTGTGGTAGAGCGGCAGCGCGCCGAGCACCACGTCGTCCACGCCGAGCGCGTGCATGCGGGCCACGGCCTCGGCGTTGCCGGCCAGGTTGGCGTGGGTGAGCTCGACGCCCTTGGGCCGGCCGGTGGTGCCGGAGGTGTAGTGGAGCACGGCGGTGTCGTCGGCGCGGGTGCGGGCCGGCTCGCGCTCGGGAGGGACGGCCCGCAGCAGCCGGGGCAGCTCGCCGGGCACCACGAAGAAGCAGTCGGCGGCGGTGCCCGCCGTCCCCGCCTCGGCGGTCTCGGCGAAGGCGTGCCAGGCGAGCAGCAGCCGCGCCCCGCAGTCGCCCAGGTAGGCGGCGATCTCGCGGCGCTTCAGCAGCGGGTCGAGCGGGACCGCCACGGCCCCGGCCCGCAGCACCCCGTAGTAGACGACGCCGAACTCGGGCACGTTCGGCAGCATGACGGCGACCCGGTCGCCGCGCTCGATCCCGCGGCGGCGCAGCAGCCCGGCCAGGCGGGCGCTCAGCTCGTCCAGCGCGCCGTAGGTCAGCGCCGCCCCGTCCAGCGTGAGAACCGCTCGGCCGCCGAGCCGCGCGGCGGCGTGGTGGAGCCGGTCAGCGAGGTTCATGGGAGGACCGTACGCCGGCGCGCCGCCGCCCCTCATCGGTCACGGCGGCCAGTCTTTCCCGGCCGTCGTTGGTGGGGACCGCGTCCTGCAGCGCGATCGCGACGAGCAGCTCGACGAGGTCGTTGATGGAGCGCAGGCTGCGCCCGGTCCGCTCCTGGATGCGGCGCATCCGGTACTGCGCGGTGTTGGGGTGGATCTGGAGGCGTTCGGCGGCGGTGCGCAGGTTGAGGTCGGCGGCGGCGAACGCCCGGATCGTCGCGGTCAGCACGCCGCCGCGCGCCCGGTCCTCCTCCAGCAGCGCCGTGATGCGCGGGTCAACCAGGTGGCGGGCGGTGTCGTCGGCCCGCAGCGCCAAATACTGGAACGGGGTGATCCTGGGCAGCGCAGCGACCCCGCCCTCCTCGGGCACGAAGTCCAGCACCGCCCGCGCCTCCTGGTACGCCTGCGGGATCTGCGCAGGCCCGGCCACCGGCGTGCTGATCCCCAGGGCGAGCCGGATGCCCTCGCCGGCGAGGCTCCCGACCACCGCCTGCAGCCGGTCGCACAGCTCCCCGGCCTCCGCGCCGGGCCCGAGCACGGGGACCGCCACGATCTCCGACTGGCGCACGACCGACAGCGTGCGGGCCCCGTTGCCGCCGGTCCTCGCCAGGGCGGCGCAGGCCGCGTGCCTGGCCTCGGCGTCCCTGTTGAGCCCGGCGGCCTCCGTGGCGGGGGCCTCGACCAGCATGGCGACCACGACCAGCAGCGGCGTGCGGGCGTCCGGCGCGAGCCCGTGTGCCTGCGCGGCGGCCAGTTCCCTGCCGCGCGTGGGCGTGCCGCCGGCCAGCAGCGTCTCCAGCAGGCCGCGGCTCTCCCGTACGGACTCGGCGGCGGCGTACTGCTGGAACTCCATGTAGGCGTACGCGGCCTGCGTGCTCGCGAAGTCGCAGTAGCGCATCTGGGCGACCGCCAGCGACAGCGCCGCCTCCCGCCCGGCGGGCGTCGGGCCGGCCCGCTCGACCAGCGACTCCCAGAAGACGCGCTGGCCGATCCGGTAGGCGTTGATGTAGTCGGCGAGCGGCACCCCGGCGCGGGCGCGGCGCATCGCGGCCCGCCGGACGAAGGCGATGTCGGCCGCCGTCACGGGCCGCTCCTCCAGCAGCACCGCGAGCTTGGCGCGGTAGTGCCGCAGGACCTGGTCGCGTACGTCGGCGTGGAAGTCGCCGCCCTGCGCCGCGTACGTGGGCACCTCGGCCCGGATCGCCGCCCCTCCGGCGTCGGCCAGGTCGTGGACGTTGTCCAGCAGCTCGGCGAGGATCCGCGCGCGCTGCGCGCGGACGGCCTCGGTGCCAGTGAGCGTTTCCGTGCTGAAACGACCGGACATGCCGGGATGATCCATGCCCGTGGCCGGGCGGTCAACGGGTCGTGACCGGGATGAGACCGTCGCTGTGCTCCGCGGACAACATGCCGCGGACATCTTGGGTCACCGTGCCCAATGCGGCCCCTGACGAGCGGATCCTACGCTGAGCCCACGCGTCAGAACAATGTTCTCCAGGAGGCCGGATGCTGGAGGTGCGCGATCTCACCGTCCGCTTCGGCGGCATCACCGCGCTGTACGGCGTGAGCTTCGCGGTGGCGCGCGGCGAGATGGTGGGGCTCATCGGGCCCAACGGCGCCGGCAAGACCACGCTGTTCAACTGCCTGACCCGCCGCTACGAGGCCGACTCGGGCGTCATCGCCTACGAGGGCACGGACCTGCGGGCGGTGGCCCCGCACGCGATCGTACGGCTCGGCATCGCCAGGACCTTCCAGAACCTCGGCCTGTTCCCGCGCATGTCCGTCCGCGACAACGTGCTGGCCGGCGCGCACCACCGGGGCCGCGCCGGTTTCCTGACGGCCGGGGTCCGGCTGCCCGGCGTGCGGCGCGAGGAGCGCGAGCTGCGCCGCGACGCCGACGCCGTCCTCGACCGGCTCGGCCTGACCGGGGTGGCCGAGCATCCGGCGAGCGGCCTGCCGTTCGGCACGCTCAAGCGGGTCGAGCTGGCCCGCGCGCTGGTCGCCCGCCCCCGGCTGCTGCTCCTCGACGAGCCGGTCAACGGACTGAACGCGGCCGAGGTGGCCGAGTTCGCCTGCACCCTCCGCGAGCTCAAGGACGCCTACGACCTCACCGTGGTCGTGGTCGAGCACCACATGGGCTTCGTGATGAGCGTCTGTCGCCGGATCGTCTGCCTGGACTTCGGCCGCAAGATCGCCGAGGGGTCGCCGGCCGAGGTGCAGCGCGATCCCGGGGTCATCGAGGCGTACCTGGGGACGGCCGTATGAGCTTCCTGGTGGTGGAGGGACTGGTCGCCGGCTACGGCGAGGCGCGCGTGCTGCACGGCGTGGACCTCAGCGTGGCCGAGGGCGAGATCTGCGCGATCCTCGGCCCCAACGGCGCGGGCAAGACCACGCTGCTGCGCGCCCTGTCCGGCATGGTCAGAGCACGCGGGGTGATCAGGCTCGGCGGGACCTCGCTGACCGGCCGCCCGCCCGACGCGGTGGCCCGGCTGGGCGTGGCGCACGTGCCCGAGGGGCGCGGCACGTTCATGCCGCTGACGGTCGAGGAGAACCTGCGGCTCGGCGCGTTCGTCCGGCGCGGCGGGCGCGCCGTTGAGGAGGACCTCGACCGTGTCTGCTCCTACTTTCCGCCGCTGCGCGACCGGCTCGGGCAGGTCGCGGGCAGCCTCAGCGGCGGCGAGCAGCAGATGCTCGCGCTCGGCAGGGCGCTCATGCTGCGGCCCAAGGTGCTCCTGCTCGACGAGCCGTCGCTGGGCCTCGCGCCGCTGGTCACCCGGGAGCTGTTCCGCATCGTCCAGGCCATCAACCAAGAGGAGCGGACCACCGTGGTCGTCGTGGAGCAGAACGCCCACCTCGCGCTCGGCGTCGCGCGGCAGGCGCACGTCCTGGAGACCGGGCGCATCGTGCTGTCCGGCACGGCCGAGCGGATCAGGGCGGACGAGCAGGTCGCCCAGTCCTATCTCGGATACCGGGTGTAGCCGTGGCCGGGTTCCTGCAGCAGGTCGTGGAAGGGCTCGGGGCGGGCGCGGTCTACGCCAGCCTGGCGCTCGCCCTGGTGCTGATCTACCAGTTCACCGGGATCGTCAACTTCGCCCAGGGCGAGCTGGCCATGTTCTCCGCCTATGTCGCCTGGCAGGCCATGGCGGCGGGGCTGCCGTTCTGGGCGGCGCTGGCGCTCACGCTGGCGGTGTCGTTCGCGGGCGGGATGCTCATCGAGCGGATCGTGATCAGGCCGGTCGAGGGCGCGCCCGAGCTGACCCTGGTGATCGTCACCGTCGGGCTGTTCATCTTCGTCAACGCCGCCGCCGGCTGGATCTGGACGTTCCTCATCAAGGACTTCCCGAACCCGTTCCCGCGCGGCGCGCTGGAGGTCGGCGGGGTGAGCGTCGGCTTCTCGACGCTGGGCGTGCTCGGCGTCGTGGCGCTGGTCATGGGCCTGCTGTACCTGCTCTTCCAGCACACCAAGATCGGGCTCGGCATGCGGGCCGTGGCCGCGAACCCCGACTCGGCCCGCCTGGTCGGCATCCGCGTGGGCCGTACGCTCGCGCTCGGCTGGGGGCTCGCCGCCACGGTCGGCGCGGTGTCCGGCGTGCTGGTCGCGCCGCTGCTGTTCCTGGAGCCCAACATGATGGGCGGCGTCCTCATCTACGCCTTCGCGGCGGCCACGCTCGGCGGGTTCGACAGCCCGGCCGGCGCGGTGGCCGGCGGCGTGATCGTCGGCGTGGCGGAGACGCTGGCCGGCGCCTACGTGCCCGCCATCGGCTCCGACCTCAAGATCGGGGTGCCCCTGGCGATCATCCTCGTCGTCCTGCTGGTACGGCCACGCGGGCTGTTCGGCCGAGCGGTGGTGGAACGCGCATGACCCAGGTCGAGGACGCCGGCGTGGACACGCGGCCCGCGCGCCGCCCCCGATGGACCCCCGTCGTGCGGCGCCGGGCGGCGGTGGCAGCGCTGCTGGCCGCCGCGCTCTACGCGCCGTTCCAGCTCGTCCCCTTCCACGTCTTCCAGCTCACGATGGTCCTGGTGTACGCGGTCGCGCTGCTCGGGCTGAACCTGCTCGTCGGGCACGCCGGGCAGATCTCGCTCGGGCACGGGGCGTTCTTCGCCGTGGGCGCGTACACGGCGGCGGTCCTGACGCACGGGCCCGGCCTGCCGTACCCGCTGACGCTGCCGGCCGCGGCGGTCGTGGCGTTCCTGCTGGGGCTGGCATTCGGGGTGCCCGCGGTCCGGCTGCGCGGGCTCTACCTGGCGCTCGTCACGCTGGCCATCGCGATCTTCCTGGTGCCGCTGCTCAAGCGGTTCGAGCACGTCACCGGCGGCTCGATGGGGCTGACGCTGCCCAAGCCCGGCCCGCCGGCCTGGAGCGGCCTCGCCGAGGACCAGTGGCTGTACTTCCTCGCCCTCGCGGTCGCCGTGGCCTCGTTCGCGCTGGTGGGCAGCATGCTGCGGTCGCGGGTGGGGCGGGCGCTGCACGCGCTGCGCGACGACGAGGGCGCGGCCGAGGTCATGGGGGTGCGGCTGTCGGCGTACAAGACGCTGGCCTTCGCGTGGAGCGCGATGTTCGCCGGCGTGGCCGGCTGCGTCTACACGTGGGTGATCGGGTTCGTCTCGCCCGACTCGTTCACCGTCAACCTGTCGATCACCCTGCTCGCCGGCCTGGTCGTCGGCGGGCTCGGCTCGACGGCCGGGCCGGTGCTCGGCGCGCTGTTCGTGATGTTCGTCCCCAGCATCGCGCAGGACCTCAACGAGGCCGCGCCGGGCGTCATCTTCGGCCTGCTGATCATCGCGGTGATGTACGTGGCTCCCACGGGCCTCGCCGGGCTGGCCGGCCGCCTGATCAGGAAAATCCCCCGGAAGGAGTAAGAGGGATGCGTGTATCTGCGATCGGCTGCGCGGCGCTGCTCCTGGTCGCCGTCGGCGCCTGCGGGGGCGCGAGAGCGGCGGCGACGCCGGGACGGCCGCGTCCGGCCGGTGCCAGGGCCAGCAGACGACCGGCATCACCGACAAGAGCATCAAGCTGGGCGGCATCTACCCGCTGTCCGGCCCGGCCTCCGCCTACGGGGACATCCCCAAGGGCATCAAGGCGTACTTCGACTACGTCAACGCCGAGAAGGGCGGCATCGGCGGGCGGAAGGTGGAGTTCATCGTCCGCGACGACGGCTACCAGCCGCCGAAGGCCGTCGAGGAGGCCCGCAGGCTGGTGGAGCAGGACCAGGTCTTCGCCCTGTTCCAGACGCTCGGCACCCCGTCCACCACCGCCACCTGGGACTACACCAACCAGCGCAAGGTGCCGCAGGTCTTCGTGGCGACCGGCGCGTCCAAGTGGGGCACCGACGCCGCGCACCCGTGGACCATCGGCTGGCAGCCGAACTACGTCTCCGAGGCCCGCGTCTACGCGCAGTACCTGAAGGCCGAGAAGCCGTCGGCCAAGATCGCCGTGCTCTACCAGAACGACGACTTCGGCAAGGACCTGCTCGGCGGCTTCAAGAAGGCCATCGAGGGCACTCAGCTCACGATCGTCGCCGAGCAGAGCTACGAGGTCACCGATCCCAGCATCGACCCCCAGATGCGCAACCTGGCCGGCTCGAAGGCCGACGTCTTCCTCGACGTCACCACGCCGAAGTTCGGCTCGCAGGCGCTGGCCGCCGACGTCAGGAACACCGGCTGGAACCCGCTGCACATCATCAACAACGTCGCCGCCTCGATCACCGTGCTCAAGCCGGTCGGCTTCGACAACGTGCAGGGCGTCGTGTCCAGCTCGTACTACAAGGACCCGAACGACCCGACCTGGGCGACCGACGCGGAGATGACGCTCTACAAGCAGAAGGTCAAGCAGTACGCCCCCGGAGCCGACCCGAACATCCCGTACCTGACCTTCGGCTGGGCCGTCGCCAGCAGCTTCCACAAGGCGATGGACGCGGCCACGTGCCCGACCAGGGAAGGGCTGCGCGACTCGGTGCGCAACCTGCGGGACGTCAAGATCGACATGCTGCTGCCCGGCGTGACGCTCAGCACCGGGCAGGGGGACGCGTTCCCGATCGAGTCGATGCAGCTGATGACCTTCAAGGGGCAGCGGTGGGAGCTGTTCGGGCAGGTCATCGACACGCGCAAGGAGTTCGGGCCGCTGACCGGCTGACGACTCAGACGGTGACGGCGCCCGTCTCCACCAGCCGGCCGACGGCCTCCTCGATCGCCTCCAGCGCCTCGTAGCGGGGCCGGTGGCCGAGCAGCCGCTCCGCCTTGGCCATGCTGCAGTGCGGGCTGTACATGATGTGGTCGTAGGTGACGGCCGCGTCCTCCTCGGACACCGTGGCCCGCCACCGCTCCCACGGCAGGTAGGTCAGCCGCGCCTCCCGCCCGAACCACCCGGCCACCGCCTCGGCGTAGCCGCGCAGCGTGAGCGCGCCCGCCGCCACCGAGTGGAAGCTCTCGCCGACCGACGCCGACGGCGTGGCCAGCGCGTCAATGAACAGCCTGGCCACGTCGTCGGCGTGCACGTGCTGCACGGTCTCCATGCCGAAGTTCGGCAGCGCCAGCTCCTCCCCGTCGGCGAGGGTCTGGAAGACGGCCGGGTTGACGTTGCCCGCCGGGTTGACCGGCACCCATCCGGGCCCGGTGATGTGGCCCGGGTGGATGACCGTCGCGGGGAACCCGTCGCGGTGCGCCCGCTCCAGCAGGTACGCCTCGATCGCGGCCTTGCGCTTGCCGTACTCGCCGAGCGGCCGCTTCGGCCGGTCCTCGGTCGTCGGCACCCGTGCGCTCGGGCCGTGCGTCCAGATCGTGCCGCAGTGCAGGAAGTGCCGGACCCGCCCGGTCAGCGCCTCGGCCAGGTGGCGGGCGCTCGCCTCCTCGAAGCAGATGAGGTCGATGACCGCGTCGCCCTCCAGGTCGGCGATCCGCCGCCCGAACGTGCCGGCCGCGTCCTCCGCCTCCCGGTCCGCCGAGACGGCGGTGACCCGTCGCCAGGCGCCGTGCGGGGTGTAGGGCTCCCGCTTGCCCCTGCTCACCGCCACGACGTCGTGGCCGGCGTCCACCAGCCTGGGGATGAGATAGGTGCCGATGTGGCCACTCGCGCCGATCACGACTACTCGCATGGACGCAGCGTAACCCGCAGGCGTCACCAGGCGACCGGGAGGGAGGACAGCCCGTACACGACGCTGAACGAGCGGAACACCGGCTCGGCGCCGTCGGCCACCCGCAGCCCGGGGAAGCGCTGGAACAGCGCGGGGAAGGCCGTCTTCAGCTCCATCCTGGCGAGCGGCGCCCCCAGGCAGTGGTGGATGCCGTGCCCGAACGCCAGGTGGCCGTGATCGCCGCGCGTCAGGTCGAACCGGTCGGCGTCCGGCACCAGCCCGGAGTCCCTGTTGGCCGTGGGCAGGGAGCAGATTACCAGGTCGCCGGCCGCGATGACGGTGTCGCCGAGCCGGGTCTCCGTGGCGGCGACCTTGGTGGTGCCGGAGTGCACGATGCTGAGCCAGCGCAGCAGCTCCTCCACCGCCGCCTCGATGCGCTCGGGCTCCTTGCGCAGCAGGTCGAGCTGGTCCGGGTGGCGGAGCAGCGCCAGCGTGCCGAGCGAGAGCATGTTGGAGGTCGTCTCGTGCCCGGCGAACAGCAGCAGGCTGCCGATGCCGATCAGCTCGTCCTTGGTGAGGTCGTCGCCGTGCTCGCGGACCAGCATGCCCAGCAGGTCCTCGCCGGGGTCGGCCTGGATGCGGCCGACCAGGTCCTCCATGTACGCCCGCGACTGGAACTGCAGCGCCACCCGCTCCTCGGCGGGCACCGTGACGTCGAGCATCCGGCTGGTGCGCTCCTGGAACCCGGCGCGGTCCTCGTACGGCACGCCGAGCAGCTCGCAGATCACCAGCGACGGGATCGGCAGCGCGAACGACGGCACCAGGTCGGCGGGCGGACCGGCGGCCTCCATGGCGTCCAGGTGCTCGTCGATGATGGCCTTGACCCGGGGCTCCAGGCGCCGCATGCGCCGGAGCGTGAACTCGGGGGTCAGCATGCGCCGCAGCCGGGTGTGCTCCGGCGGGTCCTGGCCGAGCAGGTTGCCCGCGTTGATCTTGGCAAGCTGCTCCGGGGTCATCTCGGGCGCTCCGGGCAGCCGCGCGATGGTCTGCTTGGCGATCGGGAACCGCTCGGCGTCGCCCAGGACCTCGCGGACGTAGGCGTGCCGGCTCACCAGCCAGGCGTCGGCGCCGAACGCGGTCGTGATCCGGGTGACGCCCGACTCCTCGCGCGCGGCGGCGAGGTCCGGCGCGGGGTCGAACTGCGCGCGCCGCATGTGCAGCGGCATCACCGAGGACTCGGACATGCGTACCCCTGAATGATCGTCGTTGGTGTGGCGTAAACCGTAACAATGCGGGAGGGGTGCCTCTAGTGTGATCTTCAATCAGTTATGGGTTCGTACCGCGCCTGATCACCTTTCCGCGATCCTGGGCCCCCGCGGGCGCCTTGACGGTGGCGACGGGACGCCAGGAGCATGCCCGTAACTTCCGAGGACGATTGGGGACGGTGGAGATGGACAAGGCGGGCGTGCCCGAGCAGGTGCCCGTGCTGGTCGCCGGAGGCGGGCCCGTCGGCCTGGCGACCGCCGTGGAGCTGGCGCACCACGGCGTGCGGAGCCTGGTGGTCGAGCCGCGGGAGACGGTGTCGTGGCTGCGCCCCCGCGCCAAGACCACCTCCGCCAGGACGATGGAGCTGCTGCGCCGCTGGGGCCTCGCCGAGACGTTACGCGCCCGCGCCCCGCTCGCGGTGTCGTGGTCGGACCAGGCGGTGTTCGTCAACAGCCTGCTCGGCCGCGAGATCGCCAGGATCGGCGGCTGCTTCGGCCTCGACCTGGTCGGCTCCGACCTCGCCGCCGAGCCGGGGCAGCAGGCGCCCCAGCCGCTGGTCGAGGAGATCCTGCGCGAGGCGGCCGGGGACGCGCTGCTCACCGGCTGGCAGGTGGCCGGGCTGACCGAGGACGGCGACGGGGTCACCGTGCGGATCGTGTCGGGCGAGGGCGAGGAGCGCGAGGTCAGGGCCGCGTACGTGGTCGGCTGCGACGGCCCGCGCAGCGTCACCAGGGCCGCCATCGGCGCCCGCTACGAGGGCCGCCAGGACGCCCGGCCCAACTTCAACATCGTCTTCCGCGCCCCCGGCCTCGCCGAGCGCGTCCCGCACGGCCCCGCCGTCCACTACTGGGTGCTCAACCCCGCCCAGCCCGGCCTGACCGGCCGCCTCGACCTGAAGGACACCTGGTGGTGCATCGCCCAGGGCGTACGGGCCGAGGACGCCGACCCGGTGCGGCTCGTCCGCAACCTGGCCGGGGACGACGACCTGGAGGTCGAGATCCTCGCGACCGACCCGTGGACCGCCCGCATGCTGCTGGCCGACCGCTACGCGAGCGACCGCGTGTTCCTGGCCGGCGACGCCGCCCACCAGAACCCTCCCTACGGCGGCCACGGCTTCAACACCGGCATCGGCGACGCGGTCAACATCGGCTGGAAGCTCGCCGCCGTGCTCAACGGGTGGGCGCCGGCCGCGTTGCTGGGCACGTACGAGGCCGAGCGCCGCCCGATCGCCGCCGACACCATCGAGGCCGCCGCCGCGAACATGGCCACCCTCGCCCCCGAGCTGGCCGACCCGGCGCTGATGGGCGACGAGGCCGAGTTCGAGAAGGTGCGCCCGGCGGTGGCCGAGGCCGTGCTGCGCACCAAGCACAGCGAGTTCCACAGCCTGGACCTGGTGCTCGGCTACGTCTACACGGGCTCGCCGATCGTCGCCGACGGCGCCGGCGAACGCCTCCCGCACCGCTGGCTCGCCCCCGGCGTCTCCCTCTACGACCGCCTCGGGCGCGGCTTCAGCCTCCTCGGCGACCCGGACGCGCCCGGCGCCAAGACCCTGGAGGCGGAGGCCCGCGACCTCGGCGTCCCCCTGGAGCTCGTGCCGCTTCCTGACGAGCCCCTGACCCTGGTCCGCCCCGACCAGCACGTGGCCTGGCGCGGCGACACCCCGGACGGCGTGCTCCGCCGCGCGCTGGCCATGAGCTGACCGTCAGGCGCGGCTCGCGGCGACCGCCCCGAACCACCTCCCGGCCGCCTCGGCCAGCCCGGCGGCGCCCGCCCACGCCACGTAGCCGTCGGGCCTGATCAGCAGTGCGTCGGCGGGCGGCCGCCCGGCGGCGGCGTGGACGACCTCGATCCAGTCGTCCTCCGCCAGGCCGTCCGTGCCGCCGCCGAGGTCGAGCAGCACCGGACGGCCGCTCCGCAGCAGCTCGGCCACCCGCCGCCCGTCCGCCAGCTCCAGGTCGGGCGCCGGCCTGCCGACGGCCGGGTGCGCGTCCGCGGCTCCGGGGTCGTAGCGCACCCCGGAGTCGTACAGCAGCCCGGCCAGGTGGCGGACCGGCTCCTCGAAGGCGAACACCTCGCCGAGCAGCGCGCGCAGCGCGGCGCCGTCCTCGCCGTCCACCCGGTCCACGGCCGCCTGGGCGCGGGTCTGCGTGAGCGTACGCGCCCCGGCCGGACGCCGTTCGGCCTCGTACGTGTCCAGCAGCTCCCCGGGCACTCGCCCGCGCAGCACGGCGGCCAGCTTCCAGCCCAGGTTGACCGCGTCCGTCATGCCCACGTTCAACGCGGCGCCGCCCGCGGGGAACAGGTGCGCGGCGTCGCCCGCCAGGAACACCCGGCCCGCCCGGTAGCGCTCCGCCAGCCGGGCCTGCGCGACGGTGGACGACAGCCAGATCGGCTCGCCGAGCGGCAGGTCGCGGCCGAGGTGCTGGCGCAGGGCCGCCCGGAACATCTCCAGGGTCACGGGACCTCGGGGCGGCGCGCCGCGCTCGCGGACGCCGGCGATGAGCACCCCTGGCTGGAGCGAGTTCAGCAGGACCCGGCCGTGGGGGCTGCGGTTCCAGCCGGGCTCCATGCCGGCCTCCAGCGGGTGGGCGTCGGTCCTGAAGTGGCCGACGATCAGCCTCTCCTTGTCGGTGTCGCCGGGGAAGCCGATGCCGGCGGCCTCGCGTACGAGGCTGTGGCCGCCGTCGCAGCCGACGGCGTACCGGGCGCGCAGCTGGCCCCGGCCGGTGGTCAGGGTCACCCCTTCCGCGTCCTGCGCGAGCGCGAGCACCTCGCATCCGCGCCTGACGTCGGCTCCGAGCTCCCGCGCCCGTTCGTCGAGCAGCCGTTCGAGGCGTGGCTGCTGGATGGCCAGGACGCGCAGAGGGATGCCCGGCACCCCTTCGAAGCGCAGCGGCACGCCCGCGAACGGGAAGCCGGGCGCGGGGCCCGCGTAGGGGCTGCCGGCGCTGAAGCGCTCCAGCAGGCCGCGGTGGTCCAGGGTCTCGACGATCTGCCCCACCAGGCCGTTGGCCTTGGGCAGGTCGCCGATCTCCGGACGCTTGTCCAGCACGATCGGGCGGACGCCGGCCAGGCTCAGCTCGCACGCGAGCATGAGCCCCACGGGTCCCGCTCCCACGATCAGCACGTTCTCCATGCCTGTCAGGCTAGATTGACAAAATCGCGGCTGTCAATCTAGCCTGACAAACGTGGACGTCACAGAGTTGTCCGAGCGCATCAGGTCGAACGACCCGGCCATGGGCCTGCGGGCGGTCGGCGCGCTGCACCGGCTGGCCGAGCAGGTCGAGGCCGTGTCGGTGGCGCTGGCCAGGGAGCAGGGCTGGACCTGGGAGCAGATCGGCGACGCGCTCGGCATGTCACGACAGTCGGTGCACGCCAAATACGGAAAGTGAGGCACCCGGGATGTTCGGCTGGGAGAAGAGCGCCTTCGGGGTGATCGTGAAGGCGGCGGTCCAGGAGGCGAGGGAGCGCGGCGACCGGCGCATGGGCACCGAGCACCTGCTGCTCGGCCTGCTCCACCACGAGCCCGTCGCGCGGGCGCTGGGCGCGGACGTCGCCGGGGCCCGCGCGGCCCTCGGCGACCTCGACCGCGAGGCGCTGCGGATGCTCGGCGTGGACGTCGCCGAGGACCTGCCGTCGAGGCCGCGCAGGCACCCGCCGCTCGGGGGCGGCTCGCTCACCTCCAACGCGCGCGCCGTGGTCGACCGGGCGGTCAAGGGCACGACGATGCGCAGCAGGAGCGAGGCGCCGAGGATCATGGCGCTCGCCCTGCTCGACCGCGAGCGGCCGGACCCGGTCGCGCAGCTCATCGACAGGCTCGGCATCGACCGGGCGGCCGCCCGCGCCCGGCTCGCCTGACCGGAGCCCGGCCGCCCGCCGTCGCGGCGCTACGGCGGCTACTCGGCCGCGCGGTGGCGGCGGTCGTCGTCCTCGCGCGGCCGCGGGGCGACGACGGTGAAGGAGGCGGTGGCCGTCCTGCCGCCGACCTCGACGGTCACCTTCCGGGTGCCGGCCTTGGCGTGGGACGGGACGGTCAGCTCCTTGACGGCCCGGCCGCCGGACAGGCTGACGCGGTAGCTCTTGCCCTCGGGGCTGATCACCGTGGCGGTGCCGGAGGTCTGGCCCTTGACGAGGATCGTCACGCCGTACGTCTGCCCGGCCCGCACCCGGGACGGATCGACCGCCACCGAGAGCGAGACCTGCCGGGGCCCGGCGTCCTTTCTGTCGCGGGCGTCCTGCTTCTCGGCGGGGGCCGGGGCGGCCGGGGCCGCGTGGGACGGCTGCGGCGCGGGCGCGGCGAGCGCGGCTCCGGAGAGCGGGAGGGCGAGGAAGGCGGCGCCGGCGAGGGTCACGGTGATGGGCTTGGAGAAACGCATTGCTCGAAACATCCGATCCTGGGACTGACCTGGCCGATCCTTGATGAACCCGGCCCCGGAGGTCATCCCTCGCCCGACATGCTGCTGACCGAAGATGAGAAGAGCCTGTCATCGTCCTGTGGATGGCATAAGAGCAGGTGAAGCGGGCTCCGCGTGGGGCGCGTCCAATTCTCGGCCGCGAACGTCTGGTCTGGAAAGCCGTTCCAGGGGAAGGGGAGGCGGAGCACTGGGTGGCTCCTGTGGCATCGACAGCGCTTTAAAGGGATAGGAAGGGCCCGGTGGGGACACGGCGCACGCGTCCCCACCGGGCCCTTCCGCTGCGCGCGCGGGGCGGCCAGGAAACCGGCGCGGTAATTCCTTTCCCCAACCCTTCCGTAACGGGGTGAACGCACACAGTTACTATGTGTCAGATTCGTACGTGTACGCATCACACATCCCAGGGGGCTGGATATGGACGAGAACAGGGCTGACACCTCACAGCTCGACTTCGACGACGAGGCGACGCTGTTCCAGGCGCAGGACGACCCGTTCGCCGCCGCCGCGGTGGACCTCGCGGTCGAGACCGAGCTGCTGCGGGACGACGACCTCGCCGACCGCGCCACCGCCGAGGTCGCGTGGCTGGCGGCGAGGCACGAGAGCGAGCGCCGCATCGCCGAGCTGGACCCCCGGGACCAGGACCGCGTCCGCCACCTCCAGGGCGAGCTGCGCGCCACCGGCGCCGAGGTGTGGCCCGTGGCCCACTGGTGGGGCTTCGAGATCCAGCTCAACGAGGTGGCCGCCGCCCGCGCCGCCGAGCTGGCGTCCCTGATCGGGGAGACCGCGGGCGCGGTGCTCGGCGGCTGGCTGACGCCGCTCGTCGAGTGGTCGGCCAGGAACAAGGCCCGCTGGATCGGCTCGGTCGCCCGCCCGTACGGCGCCCGCCTGGTCTCGCCGTGGACCGCGCCCGCCTCGCTCGTCCCGGCCCGCGTGGGCGCCGTGCCGGCCGGTGACGCCCGCCTGTGGTGGGCGGTCCACGAGCCCGGCGAGGGCTGGAGCGAGGACCAGCGCTTCGTCGACCACTTCACCGCCACCGGCGCGGCCCTCGCCGAGTACCGCGACCGCCTCTACGTCGCCCACCGCGGCAGCGACGGCGACGCCGCCCTGTGGTGGGCCGTCTACGACGCCGAGCAGGGCTGGAGCGAGGACCAGCGCTTCCCCAAGCACTTCAGCGCGAAGGCCCCGGCGCTCGCCGTGTACGACGACCAGCTCTACTGCGTGCACCGCGGCGCCGGCCAGGACACCGCCCTGTGGTGGGCCCGCTGGGACGGCTCCAGGTGGAGCCAGGACACCCGGCTGCCCGACCACTTCACCGTGAGCAGCCCGGCCCTCGCCGCCTACGACGGCAAGCTGTGGTGCGTGCACCGCGGCGCGCACGACGACAGCCTCTGGTGGACCGTCTGGGACGGCAGCAGGTGGAGCCAGGACAACCGCTTCCCTGACCACGCCAGCCGGTCCAACCCGGCCCTCGCCGTCTTCCGCGGCCACCTGCACTGCGTGCACCGCGGCGCCGGCGAGGACACGGCGCTCTGGTGGACCCGCTGGGACGGCTCCTCCTGGAGCCGCGACGAGCGGCTGCCCGACCACTTCTCGGCCGAGGGCCCGGCCCTCACCGTCTACAAGGACCGCCTCTACGTCGTGCACCGCGGCGCGGCCGACCAGAGCCTCTGGTGGGCCTCCTTCGACGGCGCGAGCTGGAGCGCCGACGAGCGGCTGCCCGGCCATTTCAGCGCCGAGGCCCCGGCCGCCCTCGCCTTCCGCGACAAGAACGCCACCCGCGACCAGCTCGTGGTGCTGCACCGCGGCAGCCGCTGACGCGCAGGAGGGGCGCCGCGCCGGCGCCCCTCGTCCCTTCTCTACCAGCCCGCGAGCTGGTCCACGAACCACTCCACCAGCGTCCCCGACACCGCGCCGTGCGGGGAGTTGCGGCTGTCGCAGCAGTACGCGTCGAGGAACGTCTCGTCCTTCTGCAGCAGCCGCAGGTCGGTGTAGAGCTCCGACGGCCACGTCAGCGGGTCCCGCGCCAGCGCGACCGCGCTCACCGACGGCACGAAGCAGGTGCCGCGGAAGCGGTCCTCGATCGGCAGCCCCATCGCGTCCGCGACCCGGCCGAAGGCGTCCAGGGTGCCGCCGGGCGCCCCGTCGAACGCCGCCACGTACGAGGTCGCGCTCGTCCACACCGGCTCGCCGAAGCCGATCGCGCCGACATTGCGCAGCTCGCCCTGGTCCGGCTGGATCCTCGCCACCAGCCGCAGCGGCCCCTCGCCCAGGTCCAGCACCGGCGTGCCGGGACGCAGGTCCGGCCCGCGCCCGTCGCCGGAGCCGTTGACCAGGCCCAGCTTGTACGGCCGCATCGGGAACCAGCCGATCCGGCGCATGTCCTCCAGCAGTTCCTTGCGCAGCGGGCTGGAGTCGGTGACCCGGCCCGAGTAGCCCGTGCCCGGCAGCCAGCCCCACAGGAGCTGCTGCGCCGCCGGGCTGCGGATCAGCTCGGCCTGCCCGGCCCCGTCGGGGCGCGGCTGGATCGTCTCGTGCAGGTAGGCGAGCTGCTGCAGCACCAGCGGGATCCACGCCCCGAGGTGCGGAGTGTCGTAGGAGAAGTACTTGTCGGTCTGGTGATCCACGCCCTCGCTCTCCATACGGGCCAGGGCGTACCTGGTGATCATGCCGCCGGCGCCGACGCCGCCCACGATCAGCGGCGAGTCGCCGCGCCGCGTCTCCAGCACGCGCAGCAGGCAGGTCACCGCGACGGCCGCGTTCGCCTGCACGTACGCCTGCCGCTGGTCGAAGCCCAGCAGGACGACGTCGAGCCCCATCTCCAGGAGCTGGTCGAGCAGCCCGGGGACGCCCGGCTCGTACGGCGCGTTGAAGTGCCGCCACATGCTCGCCAGGTCGCTCGGGCCGTAGTTGAAGCCGTCGGCGAAGATCAGCGGCCGGACCGGCGCCGTGCGCCCCTCCGCCAGGTGGACGTGGGCCCGGCCGGTCGCCACGTGGCCCCGGTGCGGTTTGTCCGCCACGAGCTCCCACACCAGGTCGGGCTCGGCCGCCTCGCCCTCGCGCACCGGCGGGGTGGCGAACCAGACCCCCGGGTCGCCGAGCGCGCTCGCGATGCGCTCGATCTGCTCCGGGGCCAGGCTGCTCTCGACGGTCCTGGTCTTGCTCTCGACGTCGATCCTCGGTTCCTGTGCCATGGTGATCCCCTCCTCACGTGATCACTCACAGTAATCGAAGCAGGTGAGGGGGTGGTGGCGGCGCGCGTGCGCCCGCCCAAGCGCAGTTCACCGGAGTGTCAGGAAACGGCGCTTCGCCGAGTTTGCCGATGAACGCCGGGTAGGGACGCGATGAACCACATGAGCAGGGACGGTCATGTTCCTGCCGTTACGGAGGTGAAAGCGATGGCACTGCCCGCCAGGCGGCACAGAGCACCGGCGCCGTGGGCGAGCGCGAGCCCGCCGGCCCGCTCGTGGGACCCCTTCACCGAGTTCCAGCAGCTCTGGGACCAGATGGGCCGGCTGTTCGAGCAGGGCGCCGAGGCCGACACCGCCGCCTGGCGGCCGGTCGCCGAGACCGAGGAGACGGCGGAGGCGTACCTGGTGCGCGCGGAGCTCCCCGGGCTGCGGCGGGACGAGATCAACGTCGAGGTCGAGGGCAACGAGCTGTGCGTCTCGGGCGAGGTCGCCGAGGAGGAGCGGGGGCCCAGGCTGAGGCGGCGCACCGGCGCGTTCGTCTACCGGACGATCCTGCCGTCCGACGCCGACCTCGACAAGATCGGCTGCGAGCTCGGCGACGGCGTGCTGACCGTACGCGTGCCGAAGACCGAGCAGGGCCGCTCGCGCCGCATCTCCATCAAGGGCTGACCGGGCGAGGCGGCCATGGCCGGGACCCAGGCGTTCTGGATCGACGCGGCCCACGAGGGCGCGCAGACCCGCTACGGGGAGCAGCTGCGCAGGTGGCGGCAGCTGTTCGCGGCGGTCGAGGGGGAGCCGGGAGCGGCCGGCGTCACCCTGGACCCGCTGCGCTTCGCGCTGGGCGCGTGGGAGGCCGCCATGCGCCCGGTCACGGACCTGCCCTACGTACGCTGCCATCCGCGCGTGCTCGACGCGGCCTGCCACCGCCCCGAGGAGGCGCGCGGCCCGCTGGCCGTGGTCGAGCTCGCCGTGCCCCCGCCGGTGCCGCTGCCCGACGGCTGGCACACCTGGCACCGCCCGGAGGGCGGCGGGGACGGGTACGCGGCGCCGCCGTACGAGCGGCCGACCGCGCTGACCACGCTGGAGCTGCGCACGCCGCTCTCGCCCGACCGGCTGCCCACCCCCACCCACGCCCGCGCCGCGGGCCTGCCCAATCTGGACGACGCACAGGCGTCGCTGGAGGCGCTGGTGTCCGAGCTGAACGCGGTCGTCGCGCCCTTCCTGCACGCCCTGGAACGGAACCCGAGGTGAACCCCCATGAACAGACCCGCAGGCGACCCCGACGACGAGTTCTTCGCGCCCGTGCTGCGCGAGCCGCCGCCCCCCGAGGCCGAGTCGGCGACCGGGAAGGTGAGCGACACCGGCGTGCCCGGCGTCTCCGGCGGCGGCCACGGCGACCCGGAGGAGCAGCCGCCGCCGAGGAGCGCGCTCGGCTTCCGGCTGCTCGCCGTCGCCCTGGTCCTGCTGGCCGGGGTGGTGCTGGCCGTGTGGGCGCTGCTGGCGGGCAACCCGGCGCTGGCGATCGTGCCGGCCGTGGTGGCGCTGGCGGCGGCGGCGTACCTGGTGGCGTTCGGCGTGCGGAGGGCGCGCTCGGACGGCGGGCCGCCCACGTTCGGGTGAGCACGGGCGGGTGAGCACGGGCGGGTGAGTACGGGCAGGGCGATCGGGCCCTGCCGGAGCGAGAAGGAGACCTGACCATGAAGAACGAGCGCAGGGGCGCCGCCGGCACCCAGCTCATCGACCGGGAGTGCGTGCGCGCGCTGCTGGAGTCCGACCGGGACGACGCCACGCTGGTCTACGTGCGCGGCGAGTGCGTGGTGCTGCCCGACGCCGAGGTGGACGAGGCGCACCGGGGGCTGGTGATCGCCCGCCGTGACGAGCTGATGGCCAGGATGCCCGGCAAGGAGCTGACCGACCAGATGCTCGACAACCTGGCGCACCGGCTGGACAACATCGTCCGCGATCTGGGCGCCTGACGTCTGGTGCCGCGCCCCCGGCCGGGGTTTGATCGAAGCACCCACGACCAGGGAGGCGGATCATGGCGTTCCAGCTCATCGTGCTCTACAACCACCCCGAGAGCGCCGAGGACTTCGACAAGCACTACGACGGCACGCACGCCCCGCTGGCCGCGCGGCTGCCGGGGCTGCGGTCCTACACGACGCTGCGGCCCGCCGGGGACCGGCCGCCCTACCATCTCGTCGCGGTCCTGACCTTCGACGACGAGGCCGCGTTCGGCGCGGCGATGGCCGGCGAGGAAGGCCAGGCGACGGCCGCCGACCTGGCGAACTTCGCCGGCGCCGGCGTCGAGATGCTGATGGGGCCCGCGGGGACGATCGTCTGAGCAGTGCGGGTCAGGGCGGCGGCCCCGCGCGGCCGCCCTGACGCCTCGGGAGAAAAAGAGCCGGGGTAAGCATCACCTGTCCGCCGAGCTACTCTGCCCAGCGTGTTCATATGAATACGTTCGGTGACGAGGCGCCGGCGATTGCGAGGGATGATGCCCACGGACCCCACCGAACAGCGGATGAGCCTGGACACCAGGGCCGCACGCACCCTGGCCACGACCACCAAGACCCGCCCCCAGATGCAGGCGATCACCTCCCGGTGGCTGCTGCGCATGCTGCCCTGGGTCGACGTGCGCGGCGGCACCTACCGGGTCAACCGCCGCCTCACCCACCGGGTGGGGCGCGGACGGGTGAGCGTGGTGCGGGAGGGGGCGGGCGACGTCCGCGTCATCCCCGAGACGCTGGCCGAGCTGCGGGCGCTGCGCGGCTACGACGACCTCGACGTGCTGGCCGCCCTCGCCGCCACGTTCACGCCGCGCGAGGTCGCACCCGGCGAGGTGATCGTGGCGGCCGGCACGCCGGTCACCGAGACCTACATCGTCGCCCACGGCCGCCTGGAGAAGCAGGCCGTCGGCAGATACGGCGCCACCGAGTCCCTCGGCGTCGTCACCGACGGCGACCAGTTCGGCGACGAGGCACTCGGCCAGGACGACCCCCGCTGGTCGTGCACGGTCAGGGCGGCCACCGCCGGCACGATCCTGGTCTCGCCGTGGGCCGCCTTCCAGCGCGTCCTCGCCCGCGCCCCCGGCCTGCGCGCCCACCTCGACCGCTACCTCGACAGCACCCGCAGGCCCGTCAACAGCCGCGGCGAGGCCGCGGTCGAGATCGCCGCCGGCCACGTCGGCGAGCCGGTCATCGGCGGCACCTTCGTCGACTACGAACTCCACCCCCGCGAGTACGAACTGAGCGTGTCCCAGACCGTCCTCCGCGTCCACACCCGCGTGGCCGACCTCTACAACCACCCGATGAACCAGCTTGAGGAGCAGCTCAGGCTCACGGTCCACGAGATCCGCGAACGCCAGGAGTGGGAGCTGCTCAACAACCCCGACTTCGGCCTGCTCCACAACGCCGGCTACGACCAGCGCCTGTCCACCTGGTCAGGGCCGCCCACCCCCGACGACCTGGACGACCTCATCAGCATGCGCCGCAAGACCCGCCTGCTGCTGGCCCATCCCAGGGCGATCGCCGCGTTCTTCCGCGAGTGCAACAAGCGGGGCCTGGTGCCGGGCAGCGCCGAGGTCAACGGGCACGAGATCCCGGCCTGGCGGGGCATCCCGATCTTCCCCTGCGGCAAGATCCCCGTCAGCGCGCAGCAGACCACCTCGATCATCGCCATGCGGGTGGGCGAGGACGACCAGGGGGTGGTGGGCCTCCACCAGACCGGCCTGCCGGAGGAGCACGAGCCCGGCCTCAACGTGCGCTTCATGGGCATCGACGAGAAAGCGATCATGTCCTATCTCGTCAGCGCCTACTACTCGGCCGCGATCCTGGTGCCCGACGCGATCGGGATCCTGGAGAACGCCGACGTCGCCGCGCCGCGCTCCTGACCCGCCTCTTCCCCCTGTTTCGTCGTCCGCGAGGAGCGTCATGCCCGCCGACCGGCTCCCGGTCCTGCCCACCGGCCTCGGAACGTCCGCGCTCAGCCTGCGCGCCGCCGCTCCCGTCCCCGCCCCCCTGCGGGAGGAGGGCGACGGGCACGAGGCGGGCCCCGCGCGGCCGTCCCCGCACGTCAGCCTGGCCCCGCTGCCCTATCGCGAGCAGCCCTGGGGTGACGGCTCCTATCCGCCGCTGCTGGTCCCCGAGACCGTTCGCGTCGACGACGACCTCGGCGCGGAGGTCGACCGGCGGCTGCTCGCCTGGGCGGAGCGGCTGGGCCTGCACGAGGGGCGGCTGGAGGAGTTCGGCCGCACCGGCTTCGGCCGGCTCGCCATGCTGACCCACCCCGACACCGACGACCCCGACCTGCTGCTGGTCGCCGCCCAGATGAACACCGCCTGGTGGGCGGCCGACGACTACTACGCCGACGAGAGCGACCTCGGCGCCACCCCGACGGAGCTGCCGCCCCGCCTGGCGCTGGTGATGTCCGCCATGGACCCGCCGCCGCCGGCCGGCGACTACACCCGGCAGCTGGAGGAGACGATCACGGCCGACCCCGTGCTGGTCGCGCTCCGCTCGGCCACCTCCCACCTGAGCAGGCACGCCCTGCCCTCGCAGGTGATGCGGGCGTGCGGCATCACGTTCCAGATGTACGTGAGCTGGTGCGCCTACGCCGCCTGGCGCTACCTGAAGACGCCGCCGCCGGTCTGGCGCTACCTCGCCGCCCGCCAGCACGACAGCTTCTACACCTCGATGACGCTCATCGACGTCGTCGGGGGCTACCACCTGCCCGCCGACCTGTTCTACGACCGCCGCTTCCACACCGCGCTCATGCAGGCGGGCACCGCCAGCGTGCTGGTCAACGACCTGCACTCGGTGGCCAGGGAGGCGGCCGACGAGCTGCCCGACAGCAACGTGATCCTGCTCATCGCCGCCGAGGAGGGCTGCTCGGTCGAGGAGGCGACCGAGCGGGCCGTACACCTGCACAACGACTTCGTCCGAGGATTCGAGGCCGGCCGGCAGGCGCTGGCCGGCGTGCCGTCGCCGGAGCTCAAGCGGTTCCTGCGCGGCGCGCAGGCGTGGATGGCCGGATGCCTCGAATGGCACGGCAGCAGCGCCCGCTACCAGTCATGACCGTCATCAGAAAGGACTTCGCCCGCGTGACCACCACGAACGCGCACAACTCCGTGCTCGGCAGCCAGTACCAGCGATCCGTCGCCGACTACTGGAACGCCGAGCGCAACCCCGTCAATCTCCGGCTGGGCGAGGTCGACGGCCTCTATCACCACCACTACGGCATCGGCCACGTCGACTGGTCGGTGCTGGAGGGTCCCGAGGAGACCCGCGAGCAGCGCCTCGTGGCCGAGTTGCACCGGCTGGAGACCCAGCAGGCCGAGACCCTGGTCGGCCACCTCGGCGCGCTGGGCCCCGGCGACCGCGTCATGGACGCGGGCTCGGGCCGGGGCGGCTCCAGCTTCCTCGCCAACCTGCGCCACGGCTGCCAGGTCGACGGCGTGTCGATCTCCGAGGAGCAGGTGGCCTTCGCCAACGAGCAGGCCCGGCAGCGCGGCGTCGCCGACCAGGTGCGCTTCCACTTCCGCAACATGCTCGACACCGGCTTCGAGACCGGCGCCTACTCCGCGATCTGGAACAACGAGAGCACCATGTACGTCGAGCTCTCGCTGCTGTTCGCCGAGCACGCCCGGCTGCTGCGCCGCGGCGGCCGCTACGTCTGCATCACCGGCTGCTACAACGACGCCTACGGCCTGCCGTCCCGGGCCATCAGCCAGATCAACGCCCACTACATCTGCGACATCCACTCCCGCAGCACCTACTTCAAGGAGCTGGTGGCCAACCGGCTCGTGCCGTGCAGCGTCATCGACATGACGGCGGCCACCATCCCCTACTGGGAGCTGCGGGCCCAGAGCCACCTGGCGACCGGCATCGAGCAGGCGTTCCTGGACGCCTACCAGAACGGCAGCTTCCAGTACCTGCTCATCGCCGCCGACCGCGTCTGAGCCTTCCCCCACCGGCCGGGCCGCCCTCCGGGGCGGCCCGGCCCCCCTCCGGGGCGGCCCGGCCCCCCTTACTTCTGCTCCTGCATCGTGGCGGTGACGACGTTCTCCTTGCCGTCACGCAGATACGTGATCCGCACCTGCTGCCCCACCGTGAACCCGCGGACCTGCCCCACGACCGTGTCGCCGCCGTCCACCGGCGTGTCGCCGATCTTCGTGATGAGGTCGCCCTGCTTGAGCCCGGCCTTGGCCGCCGGGCTGCCCTCGGTCACCTGGCGGATCAGCGCGCCGGGCACGTCGCCGGTCGCGTCGGTGACACTCACGCCGAGGAAGGCGTGGCTCACCTTGCCCTTGCTGATGAGCTGCTCCGACACCTTCTTGGCGGTGTTCACCGGGATGGCGAAGCCGAGGTTGACGCCCTGCGCGGAGACCGCGCTGTTGATGCCGATCAGCTCGCCGGCCGCGTTGACCAGGGCGCCGCCGGAGTTGCCCGGGTTGATCGCGGCGTCGGTCTGGATCATGCCGCCGAGCGTGGTCGTCTTGCTCTGCTGCTGCTGCCCCCAGGGGAACTGCTGACCGCCGCCGCCGTCGCCGGCGGTGACCGTACGGTCGAGCGCGCTGACGATGCCGGCGGTCACCGTGCCGTCCAGGCCGAGCGGGCTGCCGAGGGCCAGCACGTCGTCGCCCACCTTGAGCTGGTCGCTGTCCCCGAGCGTGGCCTTGGCCAGGCCCGACACGCCCTCGGCCCGGATCACCGCGAGGTCCGTCGCCGGGTCGGTGCCGACCACCTTGGCCTTGGCCGTCCTGCCGTCGTTGAACTTGACGGTCAGCGCGGTGCCCTGCCCGTCCACGACGTGGTTGTTGGTGAGGATCAGCCCGTCCTCCGACAGCACCACGCCGGAGCCCTCGGCCGACTGGCCCTGGATCATCACCACCGACGGCTGCACCTTCGCCGCCACCTCGGCCACCGTGAGCTGGTCGGCCACGGTACGGAAGACCGGGCTCGCCGCGCTCGCCGTGGCGACGGCGGCCGGGCGGTCGGCCCCGGCCAGGTACGCCCCCACCGCCCCGCCGCCGACCGCCGACGCCCCGAGTGCGGTCACGGCCGCCAGCGCGAGCCCCGCGACGGCCTTGCGGCTCAGCGCGAACACCGTCCTCCGCGACGACGGCGGAGGCGGCGGCGGCAGCGCCGGGCCCACCGGCTCCTTCCTGGGGAACCCGCCCACCGTGGGCGGCGTGTCACCGAACTGGGTCCAGCCACCGGCGGCCTGCTCGCGGGGGTCGTTCGCGTTCATGTCATCTCCTAGCGTCCCGATGACACAAGACTGATCAATGCCCGGTAAGAGCTGGTTAAGGGAAAGATCGGGTCACTTGTCGCGCCCTGACGCCGGCCTTATCGTCGCTGGCCGGGCGTAGGGGGAGGGGCCGGAAATTTGTCGAAATTTCCGGCAAGAGGCACCGCGTCAGCCGGCTTCGAGCACGAAGAACAGAAAGCTCAGGAACCGCAGGCCGGGCCGGTCGCGGAACTGCTCGGGGAACACCTCGCGGGCTTCCGGCACGGCGGGCGGCTCGCTGATGACGCTGATGCGGAAGCCCGCCGCCGTGAAGGCCTCGGTCATCGCGTGCAGCGGCCGGTCCCAGAAGCTCAGCGTGGTGGTCTGCCCGCCCATGACCCATTCTTCGGTCCGGTTACGGGTCTCGAAGTACTTGGGCTTCTCGCCGGCCATCTGCTGCGTGAGCGTGATGACGAAAGGATGGTCGACCGAGACGAGCAACCGGCCGCCGGGCTTCAGCACGCGTCTGATCTCGGCCAGCGTCGGCCCCCAGTCCTCCAGGTAGTGCAGCACCAGGGACGCGATGACGTCGTCGAACGTGTCGTCGGGGAAGGGCAGCGGGCCGGCCAGGTCGACGACCCGCAGGTCCGCGTCGGCGCCGAGCCGCCGCCGGGCCAGCTCCAGCATCCCGGCGCTCGCGTCAACGCCGGTCACGACGGCGCCCCGCTCGCGCAGCGCGGCGAAAAGGGGGCCCGCGCCGCAGCCGGCGTCGAGGATGCGCCGCCCGGCCACGTCCCCGGCGAGCTCCAGCATCGCGGGCCGCTCGTAGTACGCGTTCACGAGGCTCTTCTCGTTCTCGGCCGCGTACCCCTCGGCGATCGGGTCGTAGTCGTAGGAAGTCTCAGCAGACATCCGGCCATTCTGACCCATCGGTCACGAAGCCGCTCAGGCTTCCGTAAGGGTCTTCTCCTGGGCGTTGGCCTGCTGGAGAGCGGCGATCACGGCCTGTTCCACCGTTTCGTGCACGTGCAGCACGGTGTTCGCCTGGGTCAGCTCCATGAACCCGGCGATCTTGGGATGCGGCGCGGCCAGATGCAGCACGCCGCCGTGCTGACGGGCGAAGGCGTGGGTGTTGAGCAGCACCCGCAGCCCCGCGCTGGCGAGGAAGGTGACCTCGCTGAGATCGACGACCACGTGTTCGCCGGGAGCGCGCCGGTGGCGCTGGATGTAGAGGTCGAACGCGCGAGCCGTGGCGGAGTCGATCTCGCCCGCGACGGAGATCACGCACACGCCCGGCAGTTTCTGCACGGCGAACGTGAGATCCAGCATGCAATGCCCACCGATCGGAATTCGAGTGCGAATTCTCAGAGAACATGGACAAGGCGTTGGTTCGCCTTTACCGCACGATAGCCGGGCGCCGCCCTTCTTAGAAGATGCGGCTGTCGAATTCTTACCCTGCCGGAGGGGGCGCGGCGTGCGCTAGCGTAAGGGTTATAATCCTCCTACAACGGTTACCAAGGGAGGCTCATGGACATCCCGATCGCCGGCTACGCCACCGGAGTGGCGGTGGCGAACGACCTGGTCAGCACCTCGCCGACGGTGCGGGGCGCGGCCGGTGACGCGCTGCCCCGCCCGGCCGCGCTGGCGGGCCTCCTGGCCAGGCACGGCCTCGTCCTCGACGCCCCGCCGCCCGACGACGCCGCGCTCCACGAGGTGCACCTGCTGCGCCGCGAGGTCCGCGGCGTCATCGAGACCGAGACCGAGGAGCAGGCCGTGGCCGGGGCCATGGTGCTGGCCGGGCGCGCGGGACGCTCCCCGGTCCTGCGGCGCGACGACGCCGGAGCCTGGCAGTGGCACGTGCCCACCGCGCCGGGCGCGCCCCTGGCCGCCGAGCTGGCCGCCGTGATCGGCATCGGCCTGCTCGGCGCGGTGCGCACGCTCGGCCACTCCCGCTTCCGCCCGTGCGCCGCGCCCGGCTGCCGTGGCGTGTTCGTGGA
Source organism: Nonomuraea sp. AD125B (assembly GCF_041402765.1). Classification (NCBI taxonomy): domain Bacteria; kingdom Bacillati; phylum Actinomycetota; class Actinomycetes; order Streptosporangiales; family Streptosporangiaceae; genus Nonomuraea; species Nonomuraea sp. AD125B. The sequence goes on from NZ_JBGLOU010000022.1 coordinate 34,476, forward strand.
CGTCAGCAGGGGAGGGCGGCGGGCGTACTGCATGCCCGACCGGTGCGGCAACCGGGTCAACGTCGCCGGCCACCGCGCCCGCCTGCGGAGCGCGAGCTGATGGCGGCGCTGGAAGGGGCGATCCGGCTGCCGGACGGCCTCCATGTACGCGGCCGGGGCCTGCGCCACCCGCTCCCGCCGGGCCCGCGGCCCGACTTCGGGCTCTACCTCGGCTCCGACCGGCTCCGCCGCCGCCACGACGCCGCGCTGACCTGGCCGCACGAGTGGCTCGACTGGCCCGACTTCCTGCTGCCGCGCGACCGGGACCTCGCCGTACGCCGCATCGGGGAGTTGCGCGAGCGGGCGCGGGCCGGCCAGGCGGTCGAGGTGGCCTGCGGAGGCGGCGTCGGGCGCACCGGCACCGTGCTCGCCTGCCTGGCGGTGCTGTCCGGCCTCGACCCGGCCGCCGCGCTCGCCTGGACCCGCGAGCACCACCACCCCCGCGCGGTCGAGACCCCCTGGCAGCGCCGGTGGATCGCCCGCTTCCCAAGTGATCGTACGAAAGGCGACCTCATGAAAGGCGACCGCCCGTGACGCACTCCGACGCCGTCATCCGCGCGGCCGTCCCCGCCGACCTGGCGGCCGTGACCGCGATCAACGCCCACTACGTCGCCAACACCGTCATCACCTTCGAGGAGGCCCCGCCCACGGTGGCGGACTGGCAGGCGAGGCTGGCCGACCTGACCGCCCGCGGCTTCCCCTTCCTCGTCGCCGAGGTCGGCGGCGAGGTCGCCGGCTACGCCTACGCGGGACCCTGGCGGCCCAAGCCCGCCTACCGGCACACCGTGGAGGACAGCATCTACCTGGCTCCCGGCCACGTCGGCCGCGGCCTCGGCGGCGCGCTGCTGGCCGCGGTGATCGACGGCGCGACGGCGGCCGGGCTGCGCCGGATGATCGCCGTCATCGCCGACGCGGGCGACGACCGCTCGATCGCCCTGCACCGCAGGCATGGCTTCACCGAGGCGGGCCGGCTGACCGAGGTCGGCTTCAAGCTCGGCCGCTGGGTGGACACGACGCTGATGGAACGCCCGCTGACCTGAGGTTTCTTCGGTGACTGGCGGGTAGCCGGACCCCATCCGAGCGGATGGAGCAGACAGATGCGTTCGTCGTTCCGGTTGGGCCGCGTCGGCGGGGTCGTGGTCGGGCTCAACATCAGCGTGCTGGTGATCGTGGTCATCCTGGTGGCCGGGCTGTCGTTCGGGCAGTTCCCGCTCGCCTTCCCCGGCTACCCCGTGGTGGCGTACGTGCTGGTCGGCGTGGGCACCGCCGTCCTCTTCCTGGCCTCGCTGCTCGCCCACGAGCTGGCGCACGCCCTGGTCGCCCAGCGCAACGGCATCGAGGTGCCGCGGATCACGCTGTGGCTGCTCGGCGGGGTGGCCGAGCTGCGGAGCGAGCCCCGCACCCCGGGCGCCGACCTGCGGATCGCGGTCGTGGGGCCGGTGACCAGCTTCGTGTGCGCGGTGGTGTTCGCGGCGCTGGCGCTGGTGAGCGGCGCCGTGCCGCTGGTGGCCGGCATGTTCGGCTACCTGGCCGCGGTCAACGTGCTGCTCGCCGTCTTCAACCTGGTCCCGGCCGCGCCGCTGGACGGCGGGCGAGTGCTGCGGGCCGCGCTCTGGTCCCGCTGGGGCGACCGGGTACGCGCCGCCGTGGCCGCCGCCCGCGCCGGCCGCGTCTTCGGCTACGTGCTCATCGCGCTCGGCTTCCTCCAGGTCGTCTCGGGGCTGGGCTTCCAGGGGCTGTGGCTCGTCCTCATCGGCCTGTTCCTGGTGAACGCGGCGAGCGCCGAGGAGCAGCAGGCCCAGCTCGGCGCGACGCTGCACGGGGTGACGGTCGGCGAGGTCATGTCGGCCCGGCCCGTCACCGCCTCGCCGGACGAGACCGTCGCCGGGCTCATCGACCGGCTGGTGCTGAGCCGGCGGCTGTCGACGTACCCGCTGGTGGCGGCCGACGGGAGCTTCCTCGGGCTGGTGACGCTCAACCGGCTGCGCCAGGTGCGGCCCGAGGCGCGGGAGACCACCCGGCTCGCCGACATCGCCTGCCCGCCCGACCAGGTGCCGAAGGCGGTCCCCGACGAGCCGCTGCTCGGCCTGCTGCCGCGGATGAACGGCGGCGCCGACGGCCGCGCCGTGGTGCTCGGCCCCTCCGGGCAGCTCGTCGGCCTGCTCACGCCGAGCGACATCAGCCGGGCGATCCAGACCGCCGGCCTGCACCATCACGACCCCTACCCGCACCCGCGCGGCGCCGACCTCGCCGTCCCGCCCCAGCGCCGGCCCGAGCCCGAGCCCGAGCCCAAGCCCGGGGAGCGCGAGCACCGCCGCACCGAGGTCTGAGAGGGGCTACCGCGCGGCGGCAGGCCGGAGGCCTACCGCGCGGCGGCAGGCCGGAGGCGGCGGAAGAACGGGTTGGCCGCCGGGCCGAACATCATGCTCATCGCCCCGAGCACCGCCGCCAGGTGGATGACCCGGCTGAAAGTGAACAACAGGGTCATGAGGTCGGCGTCGCCGAAGAACTCCACGACCGAGTTCCCCGCCAGCAACCACTGGATCGGCTCGATCACCAGCGACAACGTGCCGAAGACCCCCAGGGACAGCGCGAGCGACACCCGCGCCCAGTTGTGGCCCTGGCTCAGCCGTACGGCCAGGAAGATCGCGGCAGCGAAGATCGTCAGACGCAGTCCGAGGCCACCGGCCAGCGAGGCGAACGAGGCCGTCCCCGCGGCGATCATGCCCGACACGGCCAGGGCCGCCTCGAACACACCGGCTCCGACGGCGACGAACCAGAGTGCCGAGGCGGTCTTGACCGAGGCGGGGGCGGCGAGCGGCGGTGTGGTCATGAGGTTCTCCCAGAGGGGCGGGTGACGAGCGGTACCAGAAGCAGTTTCCGCCGCCATGAGGGTCCTGTTCATGCCCGCGCACACCCGAGCCGCAGGTGGGGACAGCCCTACCGCCGGCCGTCCTGCCCCTCCGGCGGACGCCGCCGGTCAGGGCCGTCGCGCGCCGAGTGCCGCCACGGCGGAGGACGGGAGCGGCAGCACCGCGTGGATCCGGTAACCGCCGTCCTCGTGGAGCCCTGCGTCCATGGCGCCGCGGAAGAGCGCCACCCGCTCCCTGATCCCGGTCAGCCCGTCACCGCCCGGCGGCGGCAGCGGGCCGGGCCGGCCGTCGCGCGGCCACTCTCCGGTGATCTCCAGGCGCAGCTCGGCCTCGCCGTGCGTGATCCTGACCAGGGCCTGCGTGGGGCCGGGGTGCTTGAGCACGTTCGCGAGCGCGTCCTGGGCGATGCGGTAGGCGGACAGGTCCAGGCCCGCGGGCAGGGGCCGGGGCGTGCCGTCGATCCGCAGCGCCACGTCCAGACCCGCCGAGCGCAGGTGCGCGACCAGCTCGGCGAGCCGGTCGAGGGTGGGCTGGGGGGCCGTCTCGCCGGTGTCGGGGTCCGTGCGCAGCAGGTCCAGCGTGCGGTGCAGCTCCTCCACCGCGCCGCGCCCGGTCTCCTCGATCAGGGCCAGCGCCTCGCGCTCCTGCCTCAGCTCCCTGGGCAGGAGCAGCCGTACGCCGCCGGCCTGGAGCACCATGACGCTGACGTTGTGGGCGACGAGGTCGTACAGCTCGCGGGCGATCCTGGCGCGCTCCCGCGCCACCGCCACCACGTCGGGGGACTCGGGAGCGGCCGGCGGCTCGCCGGGGGAGCGCCGGCGGCGGACCGTGACGCCCGCCATCCCGGCGACGAGGGCCAGCGCGCCCGCGACCAGGTGCTCACCGACCGCCGCAGGCTCGGCGAGCACCTGCGCCGACAGGAACAGCGCGCTCATCCCGATCCCGGCCAGTCCCCGCGCGCCGGTCGCCGGGGCCTGGCTGAGTACGGTGAACAGCAGCAGCAGCGCGGCGTGCCACTGCCAGGCCCCCGGGGGCCGACCGGCCAGCAGGTACGCCGCCAGACTGATCCCCGTGAACACGCCCATCACCGTGACCGGCCGGCGCCGCCGCACCAGCACCAGGGCCGCGGCCGGCACCGCCGCCACCGCCCAGAGCCCGGGGACCGCCCCGCCGGCGGCCCGCAGCTCCTCGGCGAGCGCGAGCAGGCCGATCAGCGCGGCCGGCAGCCAGTCGATCGGCTCCGGCCACGTCGTCGTGCGGGGATCACGGGAAGCGTCGGCCATGAAGCGGAGCCTAGGGAGCGGAAGGAGGGGCGGTCATCAGCCCAGCGCCGCACGCGGGGTCCACCTCCGGGGTGATTCCCGGCGGTCGCGGGCCCGCTGAACCGCCGCCGCCCGGCTTCCGTACCTCGGGGTGAGAACGCCGAGCGGGGAGGTCGGGACGTTGCGGCACCGGATCACGAGCGCGGCCGGCGGGCTGCTGCTGTCGATGGCCATGATCGCCGGCCCCGCGGACGCGCACGGCGCGCTGGAGAGCCCGCTCAGCAGGGCCGCGGCCTGCGGCGGGACGGACACGTACGCGGCCTGCCGGGCCGCCGCCAAGGTCGCGGGCTCGGCCCTGCCCGGCGAATGGGACAACCTCAGGGTGGCCAACGTCGCGGGCAGGGACCGCCGGGTCATCCCGGACGGCAAGCTGTGCAGCGGCGGCCTGCCGGGCTTCCGCGGGCTGGACCTGGCCCGCAAGGACTGGCCGGCCACCAAGCTGCGGCCCGGCGCCGGCTTCACCTTCCGCTACCGGGGCACGATTCCGCACAAGGGCACCTTCCGCCTGTACGTCACGAAGCCCGGCTACGATCCGGCCGAGCCGCTGCGCTGGTCGTCCCTGGAACGCGAGCCGTTCCTCACGGTCAAGGACCCGAAGCTCGCCGACGGTTCGTACGCCTTCAAAGGCCGGCTCCCCACCGGCAGGACCGGACGCCACCTGATCTACACGATCTGGCAGAACTCCGACACACCGGACACCTACTACTCCTGCTCCGACGTCGTCTTCACCGCCGCCGCCCGCAAGGGCAACGCTCCCGCGCTCCAGCCGCCGGCCCAGGGCCCGGCCGCGCCGGTCGGCGTCCCGTGGCAGCTCGGCGTGGGCGTCCTGCTGACCGCAGGAGTGGGAACGGCCGCCTTCGTGGGTCTCCGGGCGGGCCGCCGCAGGTGACCGGGGGCTACCAGGATTGCGCTCGCCGCACGTTGTATTAACTTAGGCTTGCCTTAGTCGTACGACGTTGGGAGGCGACCATCAGCCGCGCGCAGCACGCCCTCTACGGCCCGGCCATCACCTCCGCCCTCGCCGCGCTGCCCGCCCGCCCCGCGCCCGCCGACCTGGACGCGCTCCTGGCGGCGGGCGGGCCGGTGCTGACGGAGTCGGACGGCCAGACCGAGGTGACGTTCGTGACCACCGGGGGCCGGGCCCCGCTGTCGCTCTGGATCCAGGGCGTCCGCCAGGCGCTCCCGCAGCGGATGCGCCGCCTCGGCGCCGACGGCCGGGGCCGCCAGGTGTGGGCCTACGGCGCCCGTTTCCCGTCCGACAGCACGCTCACCTACTGCTACGTCGAGCGCGACCCGCTCGCCAGGCTCGGCCCGGTCCGCCGGGCCCGGCTGGCCGCCTCGGCCGGCGCCCGCGACGAGCTGATCGAGACCCTGCTGTCGCGCTCCTTCCCCGACCCGGCCGCCCCGCGCCGGGTGCCGAACGTGCTCGGCCTGCTCGGCGGGCAGAAGGCGCCGATCCCCGCGACGGTCAGCGACTGGGTCACGCCGCTGGCCCTGCCCGGCGCGCCCGGCCAGGACTGGCGGCACCGCCCGGTGCGCCTCGGCCGCCTGGTGACCGAGCGCCCGGGGGCCGGCCCGCTGGCCCGCCCGGTCACCGTCTACCGCCCGCCGTGCCGCGGCGAGGTCCGTGACCTGCCGCTGGTGGTGGTCTTCGACGGCGAGGCGTTCGCCTGGCTGGCCGGCGAGCTGGACGAGGCCATCGCGCGGGGCCGGATGCCCGCCTTCCTCGTCGCCTACGTCCACAACCTGTCCAGGCGGCGGCGGGTCGAGGAGCTGTCCGGCGACCCCGGCTTCGTCGCGGCGCTCGTGTCGGAGATCGTGCCCTGGCTGCGGGCCCGGCACCACGCCGCGGCCGACCCGGCCCGGGTGATCGTGGCGGGGGCCGGCCTCGGCGGGCTGGCCGCCGCCCGCCTGGCGCACCAGCGTCCCGACCTGTTCGGCGCGGCGCTGGTGATGTCCGGCTCGCTCTGGTGGGAGCCGCGCGGGCGCGCCGGCCGTCCGGCCGGGCTCGATTTGCTGGCCCGCCTGGCCCGCGAGCGCCGCCACCGCTGGCCGATCCGCCTGTGGATGAGCTACGGCACGCTGGAGGCCGACGTCGGCGACCGCCGGCTGACCCTGCTCGGCGCCGTCGAGCGCTTCGCCCGCGCGGCCCGGCCGCACGTGGACGAGCTCACGGTGCGGGAGTTCCCCGCCGGTCACGACACGCCGTGCTGGCGGCTGGCGCTCCGCGACGGGCTGCGCCATCTCACGGCCCGCTGGAGGTCCTTCTAGACTCCCTGGAATGACCGTGATCGACGAACAGGGCCGTCCTGAGCCCCCCATCGCCGCCGGCGAGACCGCCACCCTCCTCGGCTACCTCGACTACCAGCGCGCCACCTTCAACTGGAAGTGCTCGGGCCTGGACGAGGCCGGCCTGCGGGCCACCGTCGGCGTCTCGTCGATGACCATCGGCGGGCTGCTCAAGCACATGTCGTACGTGGAGGACCACTGGTTCAACCGCTCGCTGCACGGCAACGAGCCGCACCCGCCGTGGGACACCGTGGACTGGGCGGCCGACCGCGACTGGGACTGGAACTCGGCCGCCGCCGACTCCCCGGAGCAGCTGCACGCGCTGTGGCAGGGCTTCGTGGCCCGCTCCCGCGAGCTGACCGAGAAAGCCCTGGCCGACGGCGGCATGGACCGCCTGGCCAAGCGGGGCTGGTCCGACGGCACGACCCCGTCGCTCCGCTGGATCATCTGTCACATGATCGAGGAGTACGCCCGGCACAACGGCCACGCCGACCTCATCCGCGAGTCCGTGGACGGCCTCACCGGCGAGTGACGGGAGGGTCAGAGCAGCTGGTCGTGCCGGGCGTCGGCCTCCTGGCGGACCGCGACGATGAAGGCGCGGCGCAGCTTCTGCCGGCGCGGGCCCTGCAGGCTCAGGCCGCCGCCCGGCTGGTGGGAGCGTACGTGCCGCTCGTAGAAGCGCCAGCAGCTCTGGATGCCGTGCAGCAGGTTCTCCAGCAGGTCGGGGGCGGGACGGCCGGGGTCGAGCGGGGTCAGGGGCAGGTGCACGGTGTCGGCGCCGACGGCGAGCTCGGGATGCTCGGCGTGGACCTCGCCGATGAGGCGTTCGGCCGCGTTGATGCGGTGGCGGGCCTCGATGATGCCGAGCAGGTGCCCCTCGCCGACGTGCAGGGCGTTGCGTACCAGGGTCATGACGACCTGACGCGGGCGCACGCCCGCCCCGAGCCCGCTGACGACCTCGGTCAGGCTCTCGAACGCGAGCGGCTTGAACCGCTGGTCGGCGGCGGCCACGATCTGCGCGGGATGGGCGTGCGTGAGCCGGGAGGCGGCGGCGACCGCGGCGTGCAGCCAGTGGGCGGCGGCGATGGCCGCCGCGGTGGGGTCGAGCCGGGTGAACAGCGCGTCGCAGCCGAACGGGTGCCGGCGCAGCAGCCGGTCGGCCTGGACCACCTGCAGCGGTGAGGCGTCCTCGCGGCTGAGGGCGACGGCCTGCCCGGCCCGCTGCGACAGGTCGCCCAGCTCGGCCCGCTGGACCGCGTCGAGCTCGGCGGTGACCTCGTCGGCGACCTGGGTGGTCAGGTCGGGCCGGCCGAGGAAGGCCAGGGTGCGGCCGACGGTGTGGGCGGCCTCCTGGACCCTGGTGCCGATCTCCGCCCAGGCGGTCCGGTCGGCGGAGACGATGAAGTCATGGACCGTTCCGAAGGCGTCGCGCTCCTGCTGCCGCTGCCGGCCGAGGCTGCCGGGCCCGTAGTGGTCGGCGACGCTGGCGGGGTGGGTGTAGCAGCGCCAGCAGGCCTGTGAGAGCTGGGTGAGCCCCGCGGACAGCCGCAGCAGCTCGTGGTGGGGGAGGAGGGAAGGTAGGTCGGCCACGGTGGTGGCGGTCTCGCCGATGCCGGTGCTCCATTGAGCGATGAGCGCGCCGCGGGCGCGGTCGATGGCGTACCGAGTCACAGAGACTCCTTCGACGGGGGGTCTGAGCGGGCGAGGGCCGTGCTCAGTGAGCGTGGGCGCGGTGGTGGGCGGCCACGTGCAGAATGCTAATGAGGACCCCGGTCGGCGCGGAGGATTTTTTCCTACGGCGCGCATTCCTGGCGGCGGCTTAATAACCGATAAAATGGCATTTGCGGTGCTCGGCGGGGTGGATATTTTGCTACCACGAATGCCGCCCGGCGGCTGAACGGCCGGGCGGCGTCCGCGTTTCGCGAGGGATTCACCGGGACTCAGGGAGCCGGATAGTCCGTGACGTAGACCGGCGATCCCGTCCTCGTGGCGTCGGCCGCCTCGCCCACGCCGTTGACGACGTGGTCGATCGTCCCGGCGCTGAGGTTGACGGTCATGATGTGGTGCAGCCGGACGCCGGGGGTGCGCGGCACCTCGAAGCCGTTCTCGGTGTGGATGTCGGGGTTGTTCTGGTTGAAGACGTAGACGCCGGCCCCGTACAGGCGGTGCGTCCGCACCCGGTCGCCCACCTTGTAGCCGGCCCAGCCCTTGACCTTCCCGTTCATCCAGTCGGCCTGGGTGGGCGGGTCGTACGGCAGCTCGTTCTGGTAGAGGATCGTGGTGCCCGCCTCGCCGTTCCAGACCGTGTTGTACTGCTGGAAGTGCTCGACGAACAGGCCCGTCGCGGTCACCCGGTCGCCGTTGACGACCGCGCCGGTGCGGCCGAGGTTCGTGTTCCAGCGCTGGGTGTCGGTCAGGCCCTCCACGCCGTGGTCGGCGCGCCACACCCACGTGTGGTCGATCAGCACGTCGTCGCTGTTGACCTCCAGGGCGACGTCCGTGCTGCCGACGTGCGGGCCGCCGACCCGGAAGTACACGTCGGACAGCGTCGTCGGGTTGCCGGGCGAGCTGTGGCCCCGGCCGTTCCGCTTGCCGACCCGCAGCAGGACGGGCGACTTCCGCTCGCCCGCGTCGATGGTCACGCCGGCCACGATCACGCCGGGGACGTCGGCGACGTCGATGGGGGTCGAGCCGCCCGCCGCGGTGAGCGTGGCGTGCCCGAGGCCGAGCACGACGGTGTCGGGGCGCTTGACCTCGATGGAGCGCGGGATGTCGTACACGCCGGGCGTGAGCAGCAGGTGCTTGCCGCGGGCGAGCTGGCTGTTGATGACCTGCACCGGGTCCGACGGCCGGGCCACGAAGAAGTCGCCGATCGGGATCGTCCGGCCGGGCGTCAGGCCGCCGGCCCAGGAGACGCCGCGGGTGTTCCTGCGGGCGGCCGGAACGCGCACCTGGTAGCGGCCGCGCGCGTCGGTGTAGAGGAACGGCTTCTCCCTGCTGACCGGGGTGGTGTCGAGCGTCGTGTACGGCGGGTCGGGGAACGCCGACTCCGCGGGCGCGCCGACGACGCCGGAGAAGACCTGGTTCCAGACCGCGTTGGACCAGCCGGCGACCTCGCTGTCACGGGTCAGCCACTGCTGCTGGGAGCCGTTCGTGACAGCGGGCAGCCGGGAGTCGGCGATGAAGCCGCCGCTCGCGTACTGGGGGCCGGCCGTGCAGTAGTCCATGAGCGACAGGGTGCCGCCGGTGACGTCGAGCCGGCGCAGGGAGACCGCCTGGGAGACGGCCCAGAAGTTCGCCGAGGACCGGCAGCCGTCCTGGCCGGTCGCGTTGATGTTGATGGACAGGTTGGAGAGGGTGCGCCAGAAGTTGACGAGGGCCAGGCAGTTGGCGGTGCCGCCGTCGGCGAGGCAGCGGTTGTAGACCTCGACCTTGCCGTTGATGACGACGTCCGTGGGGGAGGCGCCGAGGCCGGCGATCTCGGTGTAGTAGCCCACCTTGATCTGGAGGGGGTGCTCGGCGGTGCCGTACGTGCCCGGCTTGAACAGGTAGGCGTGCCTGGCGGTGCCCATCTCGGCGTCGACCTGGGCGGCGTGCGCCGCGTCGAGGGTGGCCTGGATGTCGGCGACCGGCATGCCCGGGTCGAAGACGGTGACGTTGGGGCCGAGGTCGGGCGCGCCGCCGCCGTGCGGTGCCGCGCTCGCGGGCAGGCCGGTGGCCCCGGCCGTCATGACGGCGGTGGCCAGCACGACGCCTAAGGCGATCGCCCGGCCGGCACGCCGGCGCCCGTCAGGTTGCTGGATCGTCATACGTGAAGTCCTTTCGACGGGCGGCCTGCCGCTGCGAGAGAGCGCTCTCTCGGGTTGTTTGTACCGTGCCGCCCGTCCCGTTCACAAGGGCGCGTAGGGGCCGTGAGGGCGCGGAAAACAGGGGTTGGCGGCGACCTCAAGATCGTGTTGTCTGGAGGCACCCCGAGATCGCGAGGATCAGCCGATGCCCCAGCCGAGAGCCGCCCTGCCCGCGCTCGCCGCGGCCGTGCTCGTGTCCGCCCTGGTGACCGCCGCTCCGGCCGGCGCATCGGCGGATCAGTCTCTGACCTCGGCGGTCTTCGGCGCCACGCACAACAGCTACTCGGGCGACCTCGACGGCGCCAGGGGCTCGATCGTCCGCCAGCTCGACGAGGGCGTGCGCTTCATCGAGTTGGACATCCACGACAACGGCTACGCGAGCGCCCGCGACTACGCGATCGGCCACGACTCGCCCGGCGACGCCGTGGACCACACGGGCAACCCCGCCTCGAACCTCCTGCGCGACTGGCTCACCGCGATCAACGCCTGGTCGGCGGCCCATCCTGCCGCCGCGCCCATCACCGTCGCGCTCGACATCAAGGACGACCTGACCGACAACACCTCCTACGCCGCGGGCAACCTCGCCGCGCTCAACCAGGAGCTCACCGCCGTCTTCGGCGACCGGCTGCTGCGCGCGTCGGACTACCCGGCCGCCACGCCGACGGTGGACGCCTTACGCGGCCGGGTGCTCGTGCTGCTGTCCGGCAACGGGCGGACACGCACGCTCTACAAGCGCGACGCCGGCACGAGCCCCGCCGTCGCCATGAACGCCCGCGGCCAGGTCGTCGAGGTGCACGACTCGGGGTCGGGCGACCTGTGGTACTGGAGCGGCACGTACGGCCCCGACGGCACGGTGACCTGGCTGCGCCACGGCCGCTACGACAGCGGCGTGACCCCGGCCGTGGCGCTCAACGACGCCGGCGACCTGGTCGAGGTCCACCAGTCCCAGAGCGCGACCACGCTGTGGTACCGCGTCGGCCGCCTCGCCGCCGACGGCGAGATCACCTGGTCGGCGAGCCACCAGTACGACAACGGCGTCCTGCCCACCGTCCGCTTCACCGACGCGGCGGGCACCCGGCTGCAGGAGATCCACCGCAGCCAGAGCAACAGCCAGAACTGGACCTGGACCGGCGCCCTCGACGCCGCCGCGCGCACGGTCGCCTGGACCGGCAACGCGAAGACCGCCGACGCCCGCCCCGACAAGACCACCGCGGTCAGCGGCACGTCCCGGGTGCGCGTCTGGACCGGCGCCGACGGCCCGACCCCTGCCACGACCCTGCGCGTGGACACCGACCGGCGCGCCGGCGAGCGCGTCCGCTACCCGCAGGTCGCCTTCACCGAGTTCCAGCAGGGTGACAGCGCCGAGCTCCAGCAGGACGCGCTCTACTACGCCGCCCCCGCCACGCAGTCGTCGTTCATCGTCTCCGCCCGGCAGGCGGGGCGGCTGGCCCGTGGCTGGGACTTCGATTCGGCGTCCCGGGCGACCGACCCGCTCGCCAACTACCCGGCGACGAACCGCCCGTACGACACGTGGTACCGCACCCTGCTCACGCAGGCGGGGGCCGTTCGCTGAACAGGGTTCGGCATGTTTCACCTGGGTGAAATTATCTGAACAGCCTTGTCCTGTATGCCCGCTTACCGGTAGAACAGCAGGCAACCAGCAGGGCTTTTGCCGGTGAACCGGCTTCGTGATGCGTTCATGAACGGAACGCCTGGCTGAACATGCCGTCCCTTCCGTCCCCCAGGAGGACACATGGCCGGATTCCCGCGCCTGGACGCCGCCACGTCTTCGCCGCTGTCGCGCAGGTCGGCGCTGCGCCTCGGGGGCAGCGTGGCGCTGCTGTTCGCGGCCGGCTGCGCCGCCGGGACCAAGGCGGGCGGCGAGCCCCAGCCGTCGGCGTCCGGCGGGACCGGCGCATCCGGTGGAACGCTCCGCATCGCCGTGAGCAGCTACATCAGCAGCTGGGACCAGGACTTCGTGGGCTTCGACCTCACCGCGTTGATGCTCTACAAGAACGTCTTCCCGTACCTGATCGACTACGGCGTCAAGGACGTCGGCGGGTCGCAGATCCTCGACAGCGAGAACATCGCCCCCACCTTCGCCGAGTCCTTCGAGCCCGACGCCGACAACAAGGTCTGGACGCTCAAGCTGCGCAAGGGCGTGAAGTTCGCCAGCGGCAACGAGATGACCGCCGCCGACGTCAAGTGGTCGAAGGACCGCGCGTTCGCCGCCCAGGCCAACGTCGCCGGCGTCTACCGGCTGATCGGGCTCACCAAGGCCGACCAGGTCAAGGTCGTGGACGACTACACCGTGGAGTTCCACCAGGCGTTCCCGAGCGCGCTCACCCGCCAGATCCAGGCCATCTCCCTCTACGTCTTCGACTCGGCCGAGGCCAAGAAGCACGCCACCGACGCCGACCCCTGGGCCAAGGAGTGGTTCGCCAAGAACCCGCCGACGGGCGGCTACTTCAACGTCGCCAAGGCCGTCCAGGGCCAGGAGATCGAGCTCGCCGCGAACACCGGCTACCCCGGCCCCGACCCGGCCAAGCTGAGCACGATCCGGCTCACCGTGGTCCCCGCCGCCGCCAACCAGCGCCTGCAGCTCCAGGCCGGCGACGTGGACCTCGCCCTCGGCATGAGCCGGCGCGACATCGCCGACCTCAAGGACGCCGAGGGCATCAAGGTCATCTCGGCGCCGAGCAACAACCAGGTCGCCATCCAGATGTCGGTCACCTCCGCGCCCTTCGACGACGTCAAGGTCCGCCGGGCGCTGGCCTGCGCAGTGCCGTACGAGCAGATCATCGCCAACGTCTACGGCGGCGACGCCCGCCCTGCGAAGAGCCTGGTGCCGCTGGACATGCCGGGCTACGCCGAGACCGGCTACCCCTACGCCTACGACCTGGACAAGGCCAAGTCCCTGCTGGCCGAGGCCGGCAAGCCGGCGATCAGCTCCGAGCTGGTCTTCGAGGCCGACAACGGCGAGCAGCAGCAGATCGCCGTGCTCGTGCAGAGCGAGGCGAGGAAGGCCGGCATCGAGCTCAAGCTCGTCCCGCTGGACCCGGCCACGCTCGGCGAGCGCCGGGGCAAGAAGAACATCCCGCTGCAGCTCACGGCCGGGCAGCTCTGGGTCAACGACGTCGAGTACATGCTGGGTACCAGCTTCACCAAGGGCGCCAGCCTCAACTACTCCAACTACGTCAACGACGAGATCGAGGAGATCTTCGACAAGTCGCACACCACGGTCGAGGACGCCGACCGGCTCAAGCTGTGGGCCCGGGTGCAGGAGATCCTCGCCGAGGACGTGCCCTGGGCGATCATCTGCCAGCCGAACTTCACCCTCCCCGTGCGGGAGAAGGTCGCCGGCTGGGTGCAGCCCATGGACGGCCTGGCCCGCCTGCGCTACCTGAGCGGGGTCTGACCCGTGCGGATCGCCCGGTTCACCGCCCGGCGCCTGCTCCAGGCGGTGCCCGTGCTGCTCGGCGTCATCGTGGTGACGTTCGTGCTGGTCCGCGTGCTGCCGGGCGATCCGATCCGCACCATTCTCGGCCCCAACGCGACCGAGGCCGACGCGGCGGCGGCCCGCGCCCGCTACGGGCTGGACCAGCCGCTGTGGCGGCAGTTCCTCGACTACGTGGGCGGCCTGTTCAGCGGCGACCTCGGCACCTCCATCCAGAGCGGCGCGTCCGTGGCGGGCGAGATGGCGGTCCGCGTCGGGCCGACGATGGAGCTCGTCGTGCTCGCCGTGGTGATCGCCACGCTGCTCGCCACCGCGCTCGGCATCTGGTCGGCGCGGCGGGCCGGCCGGGCCGGCGACCACACGCTGCGGGTGCTCGCCCTGGTGGGCAACTCGCTGCCGGAGTTCTGGCTCGGCCTGGTGCTGATCCTGCTCGCCTACAGCGTCCTCGGCTGGGTGCCCGCGCCGAGCGGCCGGGTCGATCCGGACACCGACCTGACGCTCATCACCGGGGCGGACCTGCTGGACGCGGCGCTCACCGGCAACGGCCCGGCGTTCGCCTCGGCCGCCGGGCACCTCGTGCTGCCGGTGCTGACCATGGTCGTCGTCATCGTCGCGCCGCTGCTGCGCAGCGTGCGGGCCTCGGCGCTGGAGGTGCTGGGGTCGGAGGCGTACCAGGCGGCGGCCGCGCACGGACTGTCCGCGCGGACGCTGCTGCGCGGCTACCTCACCCGGGCCGCGCTGGTGCGGCTGCCCGCGCTCGCGGCGCTCGTGTTCGGCTTCGCGATCGGCTCGACGGTGCTGGTCGAGTACGTCTTCTCCTGGCAGGGCTTCGGGCAGTGGGCGCTGCGCGGCCTGCTGTACCGGGACTACCCGGTGGTGCAGGCGTCCGTCGTGGTGATCGCGCTCTGCTACACGCTGATCTTCCTGATCGCCGACGTGGTGCACGCCGTGCTCGATCCGAGAGTGAGGATCTGATGGCCGACCTGACCACCGCGGCCGACTCCGGCCCGCCGCGCGTCGCCGCGGACCGGCGCTTCGCGACCACGCTGATCAGGGCGGGATCGGCGCTCCTCGGCCTGGTCGCGCTGGCCGTGCTGATCGGCCCGCTGCTGGTCCGCTGGGGCCCCGAGGAGATCGACCCGACGGCCTCGCTGGCGCCGCCCGGCGGGGCGCACCCGCTCGGCACGGACGTCAACGGCATGGACATCCTCAGCCGGGTGCTGTACGCGGGCCGCCTCGACCTGGGCGTGGCGATCGCCTCCGTGGCCCTCGCCGTGGTGCTCGGCACCGCGCTCGGGCTGCTCGCCGGCTACCGCGGCGGCCGGGTGGACGACGTGCTCATGCGGGTCCTCGACGTCTTCCAGGCGTTCCCCGCGTTCATCCTGGCGCTCGCGGTCGCGGCCCTGCTCGGCGGCGGCGCGGGCAACCTGATCCTGGTGGTCGCCCTGGTCAACGCCCCCGCCTACGCCCGGCTCGTACGGGCCGAGGTGCGCACGGTGCGCGAGCTGCCGTTCGTGGAGGCGTCGCGGACCGCGGGCGCGTCCGGGCTCGGCACCCTGTGGCGGCACGTGCTGCCCAACAGCCTCACCCCGGTCCGCGTCATCGCGCCGCTGAACTGCGGCTGGGCCATGCTGACCCTCGCCGGGCTGTCCTTCCTCGGCCTCGGCGTCACCGTGCCGGCCGCCGAGTGGGGAGCCATGATCAGCCTCGGCACGTCGGACGTGGTCGCGGGACGCTGGTGGACCTCGGTGCCGCCGGGCCTGTTCCTGCTGGTCAGCGTGCTCGGGTTCAGCCTGCTCGGCGAGGGGCTGCAGGAGCGGGCGGGGGTCGTACGGTGAGCCTGCTCGACATCAGGGACCTGCGGGTCACCATCGGCGAGGTCCAGGCGCTGAAGGGCGTGGACCTCACGGTCGGCCGCGGCGAGGTCGTCGGCCTCGTGGGGGAGAGCGGCGGCGGCAAGAGCATGATCGCCCGCTCGATCGTCGGCCTCCTGCCGGGCGCGGCCCGCGCCACCGGCGAGGTCCTGTTCGACGGCGCGGACGTGCTGACGATGGACGCCGCCGCGCTCGCGGCGCACCGGGGCGGCGGCGCGGCGATCTGCTTCCAGAACCCGCGCGGCGCGCTCAGCCCGACCCGCTCCATCGGCCGTCAGCTCACCGACCGCCTGACCACGCACCAGGGCGTGGCCGCCGCCGAGGCGCGTACGGCGGCGGTCGCCCTGTTCGAGAGCGTCGGCATCAGGTCGGCGGCCCGGCGCTTCGACCACTACCCGCACGAGCTGTCCGGCGGCCAGGCCCAGCGGGTGATGATCTCCCTCGCCACCGGCTGCGCCCCCGGCCTGCTCATCGCCGACGAGCCCACGACCGGCCTGGACGTCACCCTCACCCGCGAGATCCTGCGGCGCTTCCGCGAGGCGGCCGACGAGGAGGGCAGGGGCGTGCTGCTGATCTCCCACGACCTCGCCTCCATCGCCCGCGTCTGCGACCGGCTGGTGGTGCTGAACGCGGGCGCGGTCGTCGAGCACGGCCCGGCCGCCGACGTCCTGGCCGCCCCCGCCGACCCCTACACCCGCGCGCTGCTGGCGGCCGTCCCCGACGTCACCAGACCGGTGGCCCGCACTGCCGCCACCCCCGGGGACGAGGTCGTGCGGATCGAGGACGCCCACGTCGTGTACGGCAGCCGCTTCGGCTCCGGCGGCCACCACGCGCTGCGCGGCGTCAGCCTGAGCGTGCGCGCGGGCGAGACGGTCGGCGTCGTCGGCGAGAGCGGCAGCGGCAAGAGCACCCTGGCCCGCCTCATGCTCGGCCTGATCGCCCCGTCGCGCGGCACGGTCACCCTGGCCGGGCGCGAGCCGTCGAAACTGCGCGGCCGGGAGCTGCGCGACCTGCGGCGGCGGGCCCAGCTCGTCTTCCAGGACCCGATCGGCTCGCTCAGCCCGCGCCGCACCGTCGCCGACGCCGTGGCCGAGCCGCTGCGCGCCGCCGGGGTCAAGGCCCCCGAACGGGCCCGCCTGGTCACGGCGGCGCTGGAGCGCATGGGACTCGACGGCACGTACGCCACCCGGCGCCCGCACGAGCTGTCCGGCGGCCAGGCGCAGCGCGTCGGCATCGCGCGGGCGCTGGCCGGCGAGCCCGACCTCGTCGTCTTCGACGAGCCCACCTCCGCCCTCGACGTGACCGTGCAGGCGCAGATTCTCAAGGTGATCGGCGAGGTGACGGCCGAGCGGGGCCGCGGCTCGGTGTTCATCTCGCACGACCTCGCCACCGTGCGCGGGGTCTGCGACCGGGTGGTGGTGCTCTACCTGGGGCGGATCGTCGAGGAAGGGCCGGTCGAGGAGGTCTTCGCGCGGCCCCGGCATCCGTACACGAAGGCGTTGCTCGCCGCCGCCCCCACCCTCGCCGGGCGGGCGGACGGCGCGGGCGTGAGCCTGACCAAGGACCCCGAGGAGGCGGTTCCCGGCGCGGGCTGTGCGCTCGCGCCGCGCTGCCCGTACTCGGAGGACGTCTGCCGGGCCGAGGAGCAGGAGCTGCGGATCCTCGGCCCGGTCAGCGTCGCCTGCCGCCGCGCCCACGAGCTCCCGGACCCGCCGGATCGAGAAGGACCAGAGAGGTGACGCATCCCATGCCCGCGATCAGGCTGGCCGTCGACATCGGCGGCACGTTCGTCGACGCCATGGAGCTGGACACGCGCACCCACGCGGTCCGCTTCCGCAAGTCCCCGACGACGCCCGCCCGCCCCTGGGAGGGGGTGCTCGCCGCCGTCGGCCTGCTCGGCACCGACCCGGCGGAGGTGGAGCTGTTCATCCACGGCACCACGCTCGGGCTGAACGCGGTGCTGGAGCGGCGCGGCGAGCCCACCGGCATCATCGCCAACGCGGGCTTCCGCGACATCTTCCTGCTGGGGCGCGGCAACGTGCCCGCCGACCACATGTACGACTTCCAGTACCAGCGCCCCGAGAGCCTGGTCCGCCGCGCCGCCACGATCGGCGTGCGCGGGCGGCTCGACTACAAGGGCCGCGTGGTGGAGGAGCTGGACCCGGGCGACGTGCGGGAGGCGGCCAGGATCCTGGTCGAGGAGCAGGGGGTGCGCACGATCGCCGTGTGCTTCCTGCACTCCTACCTCAACCCCGAGCACGAGCTGCGCGCGGCCGAGCTGGTGCGGGAGGCGTACCCGGAGGTCACCGTGTCGGTGTCCACGGACATCGTGCGCGAGTACCGCGAGTACGAGCGCACCAGCACCACCGTGCTCGACGCCTACATCCGCCCCATCTTCGAGCGCTACGTGGACCGCCTGGAGTCCGGCCTCGCCGAGGACGGCTTCGCCGGCCGGTTCCTCATCATGCGCTCCGGCGGCGGGTCGATGACCTCGGCCGTGGCGAAGACCTCGCCCATGCACACCGTGCTGTCCGGCCCGGCCGGGGGGATCGCCGGGGCCTCGTACGTGGCCGCCGCGCTCGGCCGGGACAACCTGCTGACCTTCGACATCGGCGGCACCTCGCTCGACACCTGCGTGATCGAGCGGGGCCAGGCCGTGGCGGCCTACGAGGCCAAGCTGGAGCAGTTCCCGCTGCTCATCCCCGCCTACGACATCCGCACCATCGGCGCGGGCGGCGGCTCGATCGCCTACCTGGACCGGGGCCTGCTCAAGGTCGGCCCGCAGAGCGCGGGCGCCGTCCCAGGACCGGTCTGCTACGGGCGCGGCGGCGACCGGCCGACGGTCACCGACGCCGCCGTCGCCCTCGGCTACGTGGACCCCGACCGGTTCCTCGGCGGCGACATGCGCCTGCACGACGAGGCGGCCAGGGACGCGCTGCGCGAGCAGATCGCCGAGCCGCTCGGCCTCGCCGTTGAGGCGGCCGCGGCGGGCGTCTTCGACGTGCTGCTGGCCAAGACGGTCGGCGCGGTGCGGCAGATCACGGTCGAGCGGGGCCACGACCCCCGGGTGTTCTCGCTGCTGGCCTTCGGCGGCGCTGGGCCGCTGCTGGCTCCGCTGCTCGCCCGCGAGATGGGCATCCCCGAGGTGATCGTCCCGTTCGCGCCGTCGGGGTTCTCCGCGTGGGGGATGCTGACGGCCGACATCGTGGACGACGTGTCGCGTACGGTCATGACGACGCTGGACGACGCCGACCTCGACGCGCTGGAGGCGGTGTTCGCCGAGGCGGAGTCGGCCGCGGCGGCCTCGCTGGCCGCGCAGGCGATCCCCGCCGGGCAGGCCGTGCTCGAACGCGCCATGGAGGTGCGCTACCTCGGGCAGGAGCACTCGCTGACCGTCCCCGTCGGCCGTGACCTGCGGCCGGACGCGGTGCGGGCCGCGTTCGAGGAGCTGCACCACGCCCGGTACGGGCACGTCATGGACAACCGGCTGCAGATTCTCAACCTGCGGGTGCGCGGCATCGGCCGGATCGACAAGCCGGAGCTGCCCGCGTACGAGCCGGGCGACGGCGACCCGGCGCGGGCCCGCATCGGCTCGCGCGACGCCTTCGACTTCGGCGCCCGCGAGGTGACGTCCTTCGCCGTGTACGACCGGGCCAAGCTGGAGCCCGGTGACGTCCTGGACGGCCCCGCCCTGATCGACGAGGGCACCTCCACCACGGTCGTGCACTCCGGGCAGCGGGTTCAGGTGAACCCCTTCGGCCACCTGCTGGTCACCCTCACCCCGGAGGTGCGCTCATGAGCGAGGCGAACGTGCGGCTGGACGGCGCGACGGCCGAGGTGGTGCGCAGCTACCTGCTGGCGGCGGCCGAGGAGATGCGCGCGACCCTGATCCGCACCTCGTTCAACCCGGTCATCTACGAGGTGCACGACTTCGGCCTGTCGATGTACGACGCCGATCTGCGGCTGATCGCCGAGGCCACCGGCCTGACGTTCTTCCTCGGCGCGAACGACTTCTCCCTCGCCAAGGGCGTCGAGTACGTGGGCAGGGAGAACCTGCACCGCGGCGACGTGGTGCTGCTGAACTACCCGTACTGGAACGCGGCCCACGCCTACGACGCGACGCTGTTCGCGCCGGTGTTCCAGCCGGACCCGGCGGACGAGGCGGCCGACGGGACGCTGGTCGGCTTCCTGTGCGTCCGGGCCCACTGGATGGACCTGGGAGCCAAGGACCCCGGTTATGTGCTCGACTCGACGGACATGCACCAGGAAGGGTTGATTTTTCCGGGCACGAAGGTGTTTTCCCGTGGCGAGCCCGTCCGCGACATCCACGAGCTGATCCGGTTCAACTCCCGCATGCCGGACCTGGTCATCGGTGACCTGCACGCCCAGGTCGCGGCCCTGCGCACCGGCGAGCGCCGGCTGCTGGAGATCATCGACAAGTTCGGCCGGCCCACCGTGGACGCCGCCGTGCAGCGGATGATCGAGGACGGCGAGGCCCGCACCCGCGCCGCGCTCGCCGCGCTGCCGCACGGCACCTGGACCGCCGAGGACTGGGTGGACGACGACGGCATCACCGAGGACCCGGTGAAGATGCGGGTCACCGTCACGGTCGCCGACGACCGCTTCACCGTCGACTTCGCCGGCTCCGCGCAGGCCACGCCCGGCCCGATCAACATGCCCTTCGGCGCCACCGTCGCCCTCTGCAAGGTCATACTCAAGTCGCTGACCTCGCCCGACGAGCCGTCCAACCACGGCACGACGGTCCCGCTGGAGGTGCTGGCCGAGCCCGGCACGCTGTTCCACGCCGTCTACCCGCAGCCCACGTTCACGCTGTGGACCGGCATCGTGGCGGTGGAGCTCATCATGAAGGCGCTGGCGCAGGGCATGCCGGACCGGCTGCCCGCCTCCTCCGGCGGCGACGTGCCCGGCTTCATGATGGTCGGCACGCACCCGGACACCGGCCAGCTCTTCGCCGTCAGCAACAACGACCTGGTCGGCTGGGGCGCCACGCCGGAGCACGACGGCATGAACGCGGCCACCCACGTCTCCGGCAGCGCCGGGCGGAGCACCCCGATCGAGGTGCTGGAGGCGCGGACGGGGATGTTCTTCGAGCGGCTGGAGCTGCGTACGGACTCGGGCGGCGCGGGCCGCCACCGGGGCGGGGTCGGCCTGCGGCGGGACATCCGGTTCACCACGCCGGGCGAGTTCCTGTCGGTCATCAAGAAGACCCGGTCGCGGCCCTGGGCGCTGGACGGCGGCCTGGAGCCGGACCCGAACCAGGTGATCGTCTTCCCCGGCACCGACCGGGAGGCCCGGGTCAGCACCAAGCGGGTGAAGGTCGAGCCCGGCGACCGCGTGACCCTGCTGACGGCGGGCGGCGGCGGGCACGGCGACCCGCGCGGACGCGACCCCGAGGCGGTGCGCCGCGACGTCGCCGAGGGCTACGTCTCACCGGAGGCCGCCCGCGAGGTCTACGGCGTGGACGATGCCTGACCTGGACGGCGCGACCGCCGAGGTCGTGCGCTGCCACCTGGTCGCGGTCGCCGAGGAGATGCGGGCCACGCTGGAACGCACCGCCTTCAACCCCGTCATCTACGAGGTGCGCGACTACGGCATCTCGGTCTACGACACCGACCTGCGGCTGATCGCCGAGGCCACCGGGCTCAGCCGGTTCCTCGGCGCCAACGACCACTCCATCCGCAAGGGCGTGGAGTACGTGGGCCGCGACAACCTGCACCCCGGCGACGTGGTGCTGCTGAACTACCCGTACTGGAACGCGGCCCACTCCTACGACGCCACCCTGTTCGCGCCCGTGCACGGGGAAGCCGGGCTGCTGGGCTTCGTGTGCGTCCGGGCCCACTGGATGGACCTGGGTGCCAAGGACCCCGGTTATGTGCTCGACTCGACGGACATGCACCAGGAAGGGTTGATTTTTCCGGGCACGAAGGTGTTCTCCCGTGGCGAGCCCGTCCGCGACATCCACGAGCTGATCCGGTTCAACTCCCGCATGCCGGACCTGGTCATCGGCGACCTGCACGCCCAGGTCGCCGCCCTGCGCACCGGCGAGCGCCGCCTCGCCGAACTGCACGCCCGCTACGGCACCCCCCTCGTCGAGGCCGCCGTGGACCGGGCCGTCGAGGCCGCCGCCCGCTCGGCCGCCGACGCCGTCGCCGCGCTGCCCCAGGGCACCTGGACCGCCGAGGACTGGCTGGACGACGACGGCGTCACCGACGAGCCGGTGAAGATGCGGGTCACCGTGACGGTCGCCGACGGGCGGTTCGTCGTCGACTTCGCCGGCTCCTCCGGGATGACGCGCGGACCGGTCAACCTCCCGCTCGGCGCCACCATCGCCACCTGCCGCATCGCGTTCAAGGCGATCACCACCCCCTGGGAGCAGACCAACGCGGGCCACTTCGCGCCGCTGGAGGTGCGCGCCGAGCCCGGCACGCTGTTCCACGCCGTCTACCCCGCGGCCACGTTCACGCAGTGGACGGGGACGGTCGCGCTGGAGCTGATCTACAAGGCGCTGGCGCAGGGCATGCCGGACCGGCTGCCCGCCTCCTCCGGCGGCGACGTGCCCGGCTTCATGATGGTCGGCACGCACCCGGACACCGGGCGGCTCTTCGCCGTCAGCAACAACGACGCCGTGGGCTGGGGCGGCACGCCCGCCCACGACGGCATCGGACCGGCCAACCACCCGGCCCAGACGCAGGCCCGCAACACGCCCGTCGAGGTGCTGGAGGCGCGGACGGGGATGTTCTTCGAGCGGCTGGAGCTGCGTACGGACTCGGGCGGCGCGGGCCGCCACCGGGGCGGGGTCGGTCTGCGGCGGGACATCCGGTTCACCACGCCGGGCGAGTTCCTGTCGGTGATCAAGAAGACCCGTTCGCGGCCCTGGGCGCTGGACGGCGGCCTGGAGCCGGACCCGAACCAGGTGATCGTCTTCCCCGGCACCGACCGGGAGGCGCGGGTCAGCACCAAGCGGGTCAAGGTCGAGCCGGGCGACCGGGTGACGCTGCTGACGGCGGGGGGCGGCGGGCACGGCGACCCGCGCGGGCGCGACCCCGAGGCGGTGCGCCGCGACGTCGCCGAGGGCTACGTCTCGCCCGAGGCCGCCCGCGACATCTACGGCTTGCTGGAAGGAGCACCATGAACACGGTCGTCATCACCGGCTGCACCGTGGCCGACGGCCGGGCGGCCACGGGAGCGGACCCCGTCCCCGACGCCGGCATCCTCGTCAGGGGCGAGCGCATAGTGGACGTGGGCCGCCGCGAGGACGTCCTCGCCGCCGCCGACGCCGTGCCCGGCGAGGTCGCCCACCTCGACCTCGGCGGCGCGTACGTCACCCCCGGCCTGGTCAACATGCACACCCACCTGTCCCTGTCCCTCCCCGGCACCGTCGGCGACCAGGTCAAGGACATGAACCCGCACGAGCTGGCCCTCTACATGGCCGACGGCGCCCGCCGCACCCTCGACTGCGGCGTCACCACCGTGCGCTGCGTGGCCGAGAAGGACCACGCCGACTTCGCGCTGCGCCGCGCCATCGAGGCCGGCCGGGTGCCCGGCCCCCGCATCTTCACCGCCGGGCGGGCGCTCGTCTGCACCGGCGGCCACGGCCACGAGGGCAGCGACACCCTGGAGTGCGACGGCGCCGACGGCCTGCGGCGCGGCGTCCGCTCCCAGATCAAGGCCGGGGCCGACCTCATCAAGGTCATGATCTCGGGCGGCATCGCCGGGCGGCACGAGTCGATCGACACGCCGCAGCTGTTCGCCGACGAGATGGCCGCGGTGATCGAGACCGCGCACGCCTGGGGCCGCAAGGTCACCGCCCACGCCGGGCCCGCCGCCGTGATCGCCCAGGCCGTGGCGCTCGGCCTCGACTGCGTGGAGCACGGCTACCAGCTCACCCCCGAGGTCGCCGCCCAGATGGCCGAGCGCGGCACCGCGCTGGTGCCCACCCTGCTCGTCACCCGCTGCAAGGAGTTCTTCGACGAGCTCGGCGTGCCGGAATGGATGCAGTGCCGCTCGCTCAACGCCGGGCCCGAGCACCTGGAGAGCTTCGCCACCGCCGTCGCCGCCGGGGTGGAGGTGCTGCTCGGCAGCGACATGCCGCCGTTCTGGGGGTTCGAGGGCACCAACGCGACCGTACGGGAGCTGGAGCACATGGCCGAGGTCATCGGCCCCGCCCGCGCGCTCTACGCCGGCACCCTCGGCCCCGCCCGCTGGCTGCGCGCCGAGGCGGACATCGGCACCGTCGAGCCCGGCCGCTACGCCGACCTCGTCGCGATGGACGAGGACCCGCTGGCGTCGGCGTCGGCGTACCGGGGCGTCCGCTGGGTGATGAAGGGCGGCCAGGTCGTCCGCTCGGAAAGGAAGGCAGCATGACCCTGGTCCAGGGCGCCGCGGCGGCCATCGCCGCCGCGATCGACGACATGTACGCCGCGTTCGTCTCCGGCGACCGCGCCCGCTTCGACTCCCACCTGCACCCCGACGTGACCACCTGGGAGACCCACCTCCCGGGCCCGCTGCGCACCCGCGCCGAGCTGGACGCCTACCGCGACGCCCGCGACGGCTCCGGCCGCCGGCCGGTCATGGACACGCTCACCGCCCGCGACAAGCGCATCGACGTCTGGGGCGAGGTCGGCGTGGCCAGGTACGTCCTGGTCGCCGAGCCGCACGGCGCGCCCGCCCAGCACACGAGGGTCACCGACGTGCTCCGGCACACGCGGGGCCGCTGGCTGATCGCCCACCACCACGCCGAGCTGGTGAGCGAGCCGTGACCGGGGCGGGTCCCGAGCCGGACATGGAGCTGTACGACCTGCGGGTCACCGTCGACGCCATCGAGGGCCGCTCGGTCTGCGGCATGGCCGTCGGCGACTACTTCGAGCTGGAGAACAGCGCCCACCTGCGGCTGCCGGAGGGCCGGCACTTCTGCGTGTGGGCGCTCGCCAGCGTCCTGCCGTTCCTCGCGGCCAAGCAGCGCGACCTGGGGGCGGGCGACTGGCTGGAGCGGGACACCCTGTTCTGCTGCCCGGACCCGGAGGAGCGGCTGACGATGCGGGTCGAGCGGGTGCGGCGGCGTCCGATGAACTCGGCGGACCTGACGTGAGCGGACCCGTGGACTTCGAGATCGGCATCGGCCTGCAGAGCGACAAACAGGCCGGGGACTACGCCAGGCTCGGGCGGCTCGCCGAGGAGAACGGCATCGACGTGGTGTCGGTGTTCGGCGACCTGATGTACCAGCCGCCGATCTTCCCGCTGCTGGAGATCGCCGCCGCCACCTCGCGGGTGCGGCTCGGGCCGGCCTGCCTCAACCCGTACTCGATGGCGCCGTACGAGATCGCCGGCCAGCTCGCCGCGCTCGACCTCGCCTCCGGCGGGCGGGCGTACCTGGGGCTGGCCCGGGGGACCTGGCTGGGCGAGGTCGGGATCGCGCAGCCGCGCCCGCTCACCGCGCTGGCCGAGTGCGCCGAGGTCGTGCGGCGGCTGCTCGCGGGCGACAGGTCCGGCTTCGCGGGCGAGCTGTTCAGCCTCGCGGCCGGCACCGCCCTGCGCTACCCCGTGCGGCGGGCCCGGCCGCCGCTGCTCATCGGCGCCTGGGGGCCGCGCGGCGCGGCGCTCGCCGGGCGGGTCGCCGACGAGATCAAGGTCGGCGGGAGCGCCAACCCGGCGATGGTTCCGGTCGTGCGCGAGCGGCTGCGCCCCGGGGCCGAGGAGGCGGGGCGATCCGTGGACGACATCGGGATCGTGCTCGGCGCGGTCACCGTCGTCGCCGCCGACGGCGCGGCCGCCCGCGCCAAGGCCCGTCGGGAGGTCGCCATGTACCTGGCGGTCGTGGCCGAGCTGGACCCCACGGCCGAGGTGCCCGCCGACCTGCTGGCGCGGGTCAAGGCCGAGGTCGCGGCCGGACGGGACGACGCGGCGGGCCGGCTGATCCCGGACGACCTGCTGGACCTGTTCGCGTTCTCCGGCACTCCCGAGCAGGTGGCCGCGCAGGCGTGGCGGCTGATCGAGGCGGGGGTGCGGCGGGTCGAGTTCGGCACCCCGCACGGGCTCACCGACGATGAGGGGGTCCTGCTCATCGCCACGGAGGTGGCGCCGATGCTGAGAAAGGCGACACCATGACCGATCCCATGCCCGATCGCCCGTCGGCCACCGGGACGGCCGGGGCTGCCGGGGCGACCGGGGCCGCTGGAACCGCCGCGATCGCACCTGCCGCTGTGAGCGTGCTGGTCGCGGCCGGGCTCGCGGCGGATCGCGAATTGCTGGCGGAGTTGGCTGAGCGCGAGTTCGCCGCGCTCGGGGTCGCCGGGCGGCTGGTCGTGCCGCCGGATGCCGCGTCGTTCGCGGCCGCGCTGGACGCGGCCGGGGCCGAGCCGGAGCACGCCGTCGTCGCCCTGCCCGGAGCCGATCCCGAGGTGCGCGCCCTGATGGAGCCGGCGCGGCCGTACCGTGAGCGGCTGGTCTGGCTGGATCTCGCGAGGACCGGCCCGCACCAGGCGGGCGGCGCGCTCCACCTGTACGGGCGCGGCGTCAACGGCCTCACCTGGGCCGTACGGGCCGCGGCGCACCGGGTGAGGCACCGCCCCCGCCGCCTCACCTACGGCCCCCACCCCGACCAGTACGCCGAGCTGCTCCTGCCGGACGCGCGGCCCGCGCCCGTCGCGATGCTGCTGCACGGCGGCTTCTACCGGACGCGCTGGGCCGCCGACCTCATGGACGCGCTCGCCGCCGACCTGACGGCCCGCGGGTTCGCCGCCTGGAACGTGGAGTACCGCCGCCCGGACCGCCACGGCTGGGACGCCACCGTGTCGGACGTCGCCGCCGCGTACCACGCCCTTCAGACCCTCGGCGCGGACGTCGACCAGGACCGCGTCGCGGTGATCGGCCATTCGGCGGGCGGTCAGCTCGCGCTGCGCCTGGCCGCCGACCTGTGGGCGGCCGGGCGGGGCCCGGCGCTCGCCGTCTCCCTGGCCGGCCTCGTGGACCTGGTGGAGTGCGACCGCCGCGACCTGAGCGGCGGCGCGACGGCCCTGGCGCTCGGCGGCGGCTCCGCCGAGATCCCCGAGGTGTACGCGGCCTCCAGCCCGCTCGCCCGGCTCCCGCTGGGCGGCCCGCAGCTCGTCGTCCAGGGCGCCGGCGACGACCCGGACCTCGTGGACTTCAACCGCCGCTACGCCCGCGCCGCGACCGGCGACCCGGTCACCTACCTGGAGGCCCCGGGCGACCACTTCTCGGTGATCGACCCGGCCGCCCCCATCTGGGCCGCGACCGCCGCCCACGTCGAGGAGGCGCTCAGGCCAGCGGGGTGACCGGCCGCCACGCCACAGGGCTGGACAGCACCATCGTGCTCGACGGCCGCCCGTAGTGGGACAGCCCGTCGATCAGCCGCTCGAAGTGCGCCATCGAGTCGAGCGCCACGACGAGCAGGCAGCAGGTGTCCCCGGTCACCCGGTACACCTGGACGATCTCGGGCTGGGTCAGCACCTCCTCGTGGCGCAGCACGCAGCGGGCGCCGTAGCAGTCCATCCGGATCAGCGCCCGCACCTCACGACCGGCCCGGCCGAGGTCCACGTGGGCGTGGTAGCCGGAGATCACCCCGGTCTCCTCCAGCCGCCGTACGCGCTCGGCCACGGCCGGGGCGGACAGGTGCACCCGCCGCGACAGCTCGCTGTAGGAGAGCCGGGCGTCGGCCTGCAGCTCGCCGAGGATCGCCCAGTCCATCGCGTCCATGGCACCATCCGTCACTCTCGGCAGCGGCGAAAGGCAAACCGGAGATCGCCTTTCGAACGTAAACCCATCCTGCCCTATCACCTTCGTTCGCCTATTTCAGCATAGTTCGTCGTGAGTGAACATTGAGGTGAACGAGGAGGAGTGATGGAAGCCCCGAGACTGCGCTTCGCGAACGCCACCCCTTACGACGCGTACGTCGGCACCGCCGTCCTGCGCGAGCTGCCGGGCCCGCGCACCGCCGAGCCCGAGGAGCCCGCGTTCCTGGTCACCACGCAGGTCATGGAGCTGTACTTCGGCCTGGTGCGCACCGAGCTGCGCCTGGCGATCGAGCTGCTCGGCGGGCCCGCGCCGGCCCCGGCGACCGCCGTGATCGCGCGCGCGGCCGCGTACCTGGACGTGGTGAACGCGGCCTGGCGGCCGCTGAACCGGCTCACGCCGCGCCAGTTCAACGCCTTCAGGCCGGCGCTCGGCGAGGGCTCGGGATTCCAGTCGGCGCTCTACCGCGAGGTGGAGTTCCTGCTGGGGGACAAGAACCCGTCCCTCGTCCAGGTCCACCGCGGCAACGCCGAGGTCCACGGCGAGCTGCTGGCGGCCCTGCGCGCGCCCAGCCTGTACGACGCCGCCCTGTCCGCCCTGGCCCGCCGCGGGCACGACGTCCCCGAGTCCGTGCTCACGCGCGACCCGGCGCAGCCGTACGAGCCCGATCCCCGGGTGGAGAAGGCGTGGTCCCGCGTGTACGCCGAGGAGGGCCCCGGCGACGAGCTCTGGGAGCTGGGCGAGGCGCTGACCGACCTCGCCGAGAACTTCATGGCATGGCGGACCCGCCACCTGGTGGTGGTCCGGCGCGCGATGGGCGCGAAGATGGGCACCGGCGGGTCGAGCGGCGCGAGCTGGCTGGAGCGGTCGCTGCGCCGCGAGATCTTCCCCGAGCTCTGGTCGGCCCGCACCCTGGTCTGACGTGCCGACCCCCTGGCCCTGATGGAGAACGCGTGAACACCCACCCCGAGCAGGACGCCCTGGCCGCCGACGCCGCCGACCCCGGCCGCCGCGCGGAGTTCCTGATCCCGCCGGCCCCGGCCGGCTCCCCCTACCCGGAGACCGCCTACTTCGCCGGCAACTCCCTGGGCCTGCAGCCGAAGGGCGCCGCCGCGGCCGTCCAGGCCGAGCTGGCCGAGTGGTCCGGCCAGGCGGTCGAGGCGTGGTTCGCCGCCGAACGGCCGTGGGTGACCTACCCGGCGCTGCTCCGCGAGGACATGGCCGCCCTGGTGGGCGCGCGTCCCGAGGAGACCGTGGTCATGAACGCCCTCACGGTCAACCTGCACCTGCTGATGGCCACGTTCTACCGCCCGCGGGGAGAGCGCGTCCGGATCGTCATCGAGGACACCGCCTTCCCGTCCGACTCCTACGCGGTCGCGGGGCAGGCCGCCTGGCACGGGCTGGACCCGGCCCGCACGGTCGTCCGGCTGCCCGCCGCCGACGTCCCCGCGTACCTGGCGGCCGAGGGCGGCAAGGTCGCCCTGGTGCTGCTCGGCGGGATCAACTACCTCACGGGCGAGCTGCTGGACATCCCCGGCATCACCGCGGCCGCGCACGAGGCGGGCGCCGTGGCCGGCTGGGACCTCGCGCACGCCGCAGGGAACGTCCCGCTCTCCCTGCACGACTGGAACGCCGACTTCGCGGTCTGGTGCACCTACAAGTACCTCAACGGCGGTCCGGGAGCGCCCGGCGCCTGCTTCGTGCACGCCCGCCACCTGACCGGCGGCGCGGACCCCGCGCTGCCGCGCCTGACCGGCTGGTGGGGCACCGACGAGCGGGTCCGCTTCGAGATGCGCCCCGACCGCGACCACGTGCCCGCCGCCGACGCCTGGCAGGTCTCCACGCCGCCCATCCTCGGCCTGGCCGCGCTGCGGGCCGCGCTCGCCGTGCACGCCGAGACCGGGATGGCCGAGCTCGCCGCCCGCAGCCGCCGGCTCACCGGCTACCTGGAGTCGTTGCTCGCCCCGCTGAACGGCGGCCCGATCGAGCTGATCACGCCGTCCGACCCGGCGCGGCGGGGGGCCCAGCTCTCGGTGCGGGTGGCCGCCGGCGACGCGGGCGGGCTGGCCGGGCGGCTGCACGCCCGGCACGGGGTGCTCGCCGACGTGCGCAACCCGGACGTGATCCGCTTCGCGCCGGTGCCGCTGTACTCGACGTACCACGACTGCTGGCGGGCCGCCCAGGCCCTCGCCGCCGAGCTGGCCTAGAACAACCGGGGGGTGACCACCGACACCACGGTGGTCACCTGGTCGGTGTCGTTGTACATGCTGTGCGGCACCGTCGAGCGCAGGTGCACGCTGTCGCCGGGGTAGAGCCGGTGCTCCACGCCGTCCACCTCGTACAGCAGCTCGCCGCTCAGCACGTACGCGAACTCCTCGCCGGCGTGCCCGTACGCGGGCTCCCGCCGCCCGCCCGGCGCGATGTGCACCAGCAGCGGCTCCAGCACCAGGCTGGGGCCGCGCGCGGACAACATCCGGTACGTCTGGGCGCCGGACACGTACTCGGTGGCCGCCGTCTCCGCCCGGGTGAGCGTGAAATGGGTCGGCAGCCGGTCGGCGTCGCGCCCCGGCTGGCGGCCGGGGGAGTCGTCGAAGAACTCCGACACCCCCCGTTCGAGCGCCGCCGCGACGCTGTTCAGCGCCACCAGCCCGATCGTCGAGATCCCGCGCTCCACCTGGGAGAGGAACCCGATCGACAGTCCCGACCTGGCCGCCAGGTCGCGGAGCGTCATCCCCCGCTCCTTGCGGAACTCGCGCATCCGCGCGCCCACGAGCTCCTGCCGGGGCTCGTCCGCGCGCCGGTCCTCCGACGCCGCCACCGGGACCTCCATGTCAGTCGGGGGGTTTGTTCAGCAGCATGAACATATTTCACGCAACGCCCCCCGGCCAACTCACAGGGGGAACCGTTCCTCCACGGCGAGCAGCGCCGCCACGAGCGGCGGCAGGTCCGTCTGGTCCAGGCCCTGGATCTCGAAGCTGAGGGTGTTCCCGGACGCGGGATCGTCGCGCAGGCGGAGCCGGGCGTCGAGGTCGGCGGTGAAGCCGCCGGCGCGGACGTGGACGGGGGTGCGCAGCCAGCTCGCGTCCCAGGGGTCGGCGCTGGCAGGGAACGAGCGGCCGAGGACCGGGATCAGCAGGTGGTCGGACTCGCGGCCGCGGCCGATCATGATCTCCACGGGCCGTCAGGCCAGCCGGAAGGTGAACTGCACCCGCCGCCACGGCCCCGGCCGCCCGTCCGGCGCGGGGCCGTGCTGCTCGGCGAAGGGCACGATGATGGGCTCCTTCACGCCGAACACGGCGTCGGAGTCGAGATGGTCGCCGCCCTCGACGAAGAGCTGGGTGACCAGCGTGCGCCGCCCCGGGGCCGCGATCAGGAAGTGCAGGTGCGGGGCGCGCATCGGGTGGCGTCCGGCGGCGGCCAGCAGCTCGCCCACCGGCCCGTCGTCGGGGATCGGGTACGGCGCCGGCAGGATCGTCCAGAACGTCAGCCGCCCGTCCGCGTCGGTGCGCAGCCGCCCCCGCAGCACCGGCCCGTCCTGGTCCGGGAGCTGGACGTCGTAGTAGCCGTCCTTGTCCGCCTGCCACACGTCCACCACGGCGTCGGCGACGGGGACCCCGGCGGTGTCGGTGACCGTGATGTCCGCCAGGACCCGCTCGCCGTCGAGCCCGCCGGAGATGTCGGCGCCCTGCGGCAGCTCCGGCGGCCCCTCGACGTAGAAGGGGCCGAGCACGGCCGACGGCGTGGCCCCGGCGGCGCGGGCGTTGCCGAGGATGTCGACCAGGCTGCTCACGCCGAGCACGTCCGAGAGCAGGACGAACTCCTGGCGGACGTCGCTGGTGAGGTGCCCGGCCCGGGTGAGGAAGCCGATCGCGTGCCGCCACTCCTCGTCGGTGACGTCGTGCTCGCGCACGAAGGCGTGCAGGTGGGAGACGAGGCCCCGGGCGAGCGTACGCAGCCGCTCCGGCGCGCCGTCGAAGCTCGCCAGCACGCTCCGGGTGAGCTCGTCCGCCGCCCGCTCGACCGCGGGGTCAGGGGTCGTGGTCATCGTGGTCCTCCGATCGACGTCGTATGTCGTCAGCGGCCCGTCGGCGGCGACCAGGAGGGCTCCGGACAGGGGTGTCGCTCCTCTGCGGCAGGGCAGCCGCGCGGATCTTACCGGTTGCCAGGAGCGGCGGGCGAGGGCCGCCGGCCATGGACAAATTCGGGCTGAGTCGTACGATGAATGCCTTCGTGCCAATGGAGGGGGATTCATGAGCACACAACCAGAGGGCGGGCCGAGCGGTTTAAAACCGTTCAGAAGCATCCCGGCGGGCTGCACCGAATTCGTCGGTGATTCTCCGGCCATCCGGAAAGAGCTGGCCACGGCCGTCACCGAGATGCTGCAGTATCACAAGTCTCACCCCAGCGACGACAATCCCGTCTACCAGAACTGCAAGGCCGAGCTGGAAGCGATCAAGGACATGCTGACGACGTCGTATCTCGTGCGCGCGGGGACGCTCCTTTCCCTGGTCACGAAGCATGACGGCAAAGTCCAGGGCATCGCCGTGGTGAGCAAACTCGGAAGCTCGCTCAAAATCGACCAGGCGTCCGTCGCGCCGTGGAACATCGTCCGCCCCGCGGTCAGCGAGGCCGCCGCGCCGAACCCCTTCCTCGGGGTCGGCTGGCAGATAGTGGATGTCGGGCTCACGTACTGCGGGGTGGTGGACCTGACCGCCGCGACCGACCAGTCCGCGGAAAGCTTCAACAAGATGGGCTTCCTCACCCCCGAAGGCGGCCCGCTGAAAGGCGGGAGCGTCGGGGTGTTGAAAGGGGACCGGGTCGAAGCCTTCAAACAGAAAATGGCGAAGTTCCGCGACAAGTGAGGCGGGATTCCATAACAAAGCCGACGGGCATCCACGGTTCGCGAATAGGCCGGCCGGCGTTCGTGCTGATACCGGTTCGGGTTGAGGGCGGACCGTGGGTGCTGTTACCTTCGCACGGTGGACGACAGGCGTGCACGGGCGGAGGCGATCGAGAGCTTCGCGGCGACCTTGCGAGAATTGCGCAACGCGGTCGGCAACCCGCCTTACCGGGAGATGTCCGGCCGGTCAGGGGCGATTTCCCACACGACACTCCACGAGGCCACGAAAGGCAACCGGCTCCCGAGCTGGGAGACCACCGTCGAGTTCGTCAAAGCGTGCGACGCCGATCCGGCCGACTACCGCGAGCGCTGGGAGCAGGCCAACCGGGTGGTCAGATCGGCGAGCGCCGGTGAGTCCACGCCCCGCGCCGCCACGTCGGCGGAGCAGCCGTCCGCCGCGGCGGCTCGTCCGTCCGGCGGAGCGGAGCTCCTGCCCGATGCGGCGGAGTGTCCGTCGGATGGTGCAATGGACCGCTTGTCCGGTAGGGCGGCGCGTCCGTCGGATGGTGCGGTGGACCGCTTGTCCGGTGGGGCGGCGCGTCCGTCCGACGGACTCGCGGCCGGGCCCGGCGCTGCACGGCTCGCCCTCGCGTCGCAGGCGCCCCCATCCGCGGACGACGCCCCACCGCCCCCCGTGAACGACGCCCCGCCGCCTTCCCCGAACGACGCGCCCCCGTCCCCGAACGACGCGCCACCGTCCCCGGACGGCGTCCCGCCGCCCCCTTCCGCGCCCCTTCCCGTGCCCCCTCCCATGTCGCCGGCCGTGCCGCCGGCCGGAAAGGGGCGATCTCGGTCGGCCCGCGTGGCCGCCCTGGCGGCGGCGGTGGTCGTCGTCGCCGGGGCGGTGGCCGTCGTCGTGACCGTGCTCAACAACGGCGCCGCGACCGACGACCCCGGCCCGGCCCCGAGCGGGCCGGGATCGTCGGCCGCCGCGCTGTCCCCGGCCGAGTGCCCGGTGCGCTCGACCAACCCGCCCTGGGCCCCGCCCCTGCACCCGGGCGACAAGGCCGAGTTCATCGAGGACGTCACGCTCCCCGACTGCGCCCGCGTCGACGCCGGCAAGACCGTGACCAAGGTGTGGCGGCTCAAGAACGCCGGCACCGTGCCGTGGACGGGATACTCGCTGCGCCGCCTCGACTTCGCGCAGCAGGCCGACCAGTGCCAGACCATCTCGGACGTGCCGATCAAGGACACCCCGCCCGGCGGCACCGTCGACGTCGAGACCGTCGTCACCACGCCCAGGAAGCCGGGCCTGTGCTACGTGCGGTTCAAGATGGTGGACGCCTCGGGAGCGATCCTGTTCCCGGGGAGCCGGCCGATCAACTTCCAGATCATCGTCGACGCACGCTAGTTCCCCGCCACGCCGGGGCGCGACGGGGAACCAGGGACGGCGGCTCAGGAGCCGAGCGTGATCCCCGTGTAGTAGTGCTGGAGGATCCTGGAGTAGCTCCAGCCCGCGTTGGCCTTGTCGCGGGAGCCGTACTGCGACATCCAGTCGCCGTCGACCCAGTTGCCGCACGCCGTCGTCGTGGAGCAGTACTGCGCCCGGAAGATCTTCCCGCTCCGGGTCAGCCGGGTGCCCCAGGTCGCGTCCACGGCGGCGCTCGTCGTCGCCTTCGCCGAGCCGGGCTGGTACACCTGGCTGGAGGTGTGGTCGTAGACGTCGAAGCACTCACCGCTCGGCGTCCTGCGGTTGGAGTGCAGCGCCCAGTACCAGCCGAAGTTCTTCACGGCGAGCGCCCCCGCCTTGAGCGACTCGGCAGGCCAGCTCGACACCCACTCGTTGGGCAGGACGTTCTTGACGTAGGTCTTGAAGTCCACCCGCTCCACGCGGTCCAGGGAGGTGCGGTACACGAGGATCGTCGTGGGCAGCTTGGTGTCCGTGCCGTCGGTCTTGCACCCGGCCGGCGACGTGGAGCTGAGGAACTGGTGCGAGGCGTTCTGGTTCTTCAGCGTGGCGTTCAGGTTGGCCTTCGCGCCGGGGGCGAAGTCCTGGTAGCTGCCGGCGTAGCCGGTGTTGAAGTAGACGCGGACGGTCTTGCCGCTGCGGTTCCAGACGGAGGCGGCGGAGTTCTTGATGCAGGTGCCCTTGCCTGCTCCGGTCCCCTTGAAGTCGTAGCAGGTGGGCTGGGTGGTGCTGTAGTCGGGGATCGACCCGGTGAAGTCGGAGACCGACCCCTGGTGGTTGCTGTTGAAGTAGTAGCAGAACTCGCCGGTGTCGCAGACCCCGTCGCGGCTCGCTGCGGCGGCGGGGGAGGCGGCGGTGGTGAGGACCGCCCCGCCGACCGCCATCGCGGCGGTGGCCGCGGCGAGCCGTGAGAGCAGGCGGACCGTTCGTACGGACACGTTGTCTTCCTCTTCTGGTCGCGGCCGGGGAGCGTTATCGGATGCTGTAGCCCTGGGAGTTCCAGAACGAGGTGGGGTTCGGGTTGTCGAGGTGCGGGTCGCCGACGCTCTTGGCGGCGCGCGTCTGCCGCCCGAGGCGCATCTCCACGTGGGTGTGCGCGGACGAGCTGCTCGACACGCCACGCCACGACTCGGTGGCGATCACCTGACCGCGGCGGACCTGCTGGCCCACGGCCAGGGAGGACACCGGTGCGGAGTGCAGGTAGATCACCGTCTTGTTCAGCGAGGAGTTGTAGATGGCGATCGTGGACAGGTTCGCCCTGCCGGTGGCGCCGCGCACGACGTTGATGACCTGGCCCGCCACGAGGGCGTGCACGTTGGAGCCGATGCCGCGGGCGATGTCGATGCCCTCGTGCCGGCCGGAGGTGGAGGTGTAGCCGTCGAAGCCGCAGGTGATCCGGCCAGTGGCCGAGTACAGCGAGTACGACATGGCGCCGCCGCTCCCCGACGACGACGGGCCGAACTGGTGCGAGGCGTTCTGGTTCTTCAGCGTGGCGTTCAGGTTGCCCTTCGCGCCGGCGGCGAAGTCCTGGTAGCTGCCGGCGTAGCCGGTGTTGAAGTAGACGCGGACGGTCTTGCCGCTGCGGTTCCAGACGGAGGCGGCGGAGTTCTTGATGCAGGTGCCCTTCCCTGCTCCGGCCCCCTTGAAGTCGTAGCAGGTAGGCTGGGTGGTGCTGTAGTCAGGGATCGATCCGGTGAAGTCGGAGACCGACCCCTGCTGATTGCTGTTGAAGTAGTAGCAGAACTCCCCGGTGTCGCAGACACCGTCGCGGCTCGCGGCCGAGGCGGGGGCCGCGGTGCCGAGCACCGCTCCGCCGAGCGCCATCGCGGCGGTCGTGGCGGTGAGGATCCTGGTGAGCTTGCTCATGCTGTTCTCCTGTCTGTGCTGTTCGAGATCGAGATCGGAGTACGGGGTCAGCGCCGCCGGTACTCCTCCCAGGTGCGGATGGTCGTCCGCGGGCCGTCGTCCGGGCCGCGGTTGGCTAGCCCGTTCAGACCGAGGTAGTAGTCGCCGACCTGGTGCTGGGCCTGGCTGGACAGATCCGTGTCGCTGATCGCGACGGCGTGGATGTGCCAGGGCCAGTCGCCCTGCTGAGGGCTGCGCAGCCAGGCGGCGAAGCCGACGAGACGCAGCGCGCGGACGACGGCGGTGCGGGTGGCGGCGCTCATCCCGTCCACCGAGATGTCGACGACGCCGCCGCCGTCATGGGTGCCGACGGACGTGGGGTCGCCGCCGGGGTTGTACGACCCCTGGTCCAGCGTGAGGTCCCGGCCGAGCAGCCGCTTGGCCTCCGCGAGCATGTCCCGCGTACGGGTGTTGAGCACGGAACCGCCGACGGACACCCGAGCGCCCGGGGTGATGGCCTGGGTGACCGTGAACCGGCCGGCGCCGAGCTTGGTGAGCGACGTCCTGCCCGGCAGGCCGTTGGCGTCGAGGCCGCTGAGGCCGAGCGATTTCTGGTAGTTCGCGTAGGCGGTGACCGTCGTGGTGCCGAAGTAACCGTCCACCCACTTCGCGTCGAGCAGGCGGAGGTCACGCAGCGCCTGCTCGACGAGGAGCACGCCGGCCTTGGCGCCCGGGGTCAGCGTGTTGTCGGGCCGCCGGGGGTCGATCTGGGCCGCCTTGACGGCCGCTTCCATGTTGACGGTCGGAAGGGCCCCAGCGTCGGCCTTCTGTGCCGCCGCCGCCCCGGTCACCCCACTCAGTGGGGCGATCAGGACGGCCGCCGCGAGCAGGGCGGCGCATGAGGACAGCTTCATCGGGTACTCCTGGTTCACGGGGCCACGCGGCGATTCCGGGGTGGCGGAGTCCAAGGTGGCGGCTCGCCCGCGTGTCCGGTAGGAGATCCGTGTTGTCAGCCTGTTCGACGTGCTCCTGCCTGCGGAATTACACGCCGTCTGACAGGCGGCCGGGTGGCGTCAGCCGCCGAGGCGGATGATCCCCCGGGTGGCCGCCACGGTCACGGCGGCGGTGCGGTCGTCCACGCCGAGCTTGGCGAAGACGTGCAGCAGGTGGGTCTTGACGGTGGCCTCGCTGATGCACAGCTGCGCGGCGATGGCCTTGTTGCTCAGCCCTCGGGCGACCGCGCTCAGGACCTCGATCTCCCGCCCGCTGAGCGCGCCGGGCGCGTCGGCGCGCGCCCACGACAACACCCGGGTCGCGATCGACGGCGACAGCGCGCTCTCCCCCCGGGCCGCCGCCCTGATCGCGGCGAACAGCTGCTCGCGGTGGCTGTCCTTGAGCAGGTAGCCGATCGCCCCGGCGTCGATGGCGCGGGAGATGTCGCCGTCGGTGTCGTACGTCGTCAGCACGATCACCCGCGCGCCGGGGTCGGCCGCGCGGATCCGGCTGATCGCCGCCGCGCCGTCGAGCTCGGGCATCTGGAGGTCCATCAGCGTGACGTCCGGCCGCAGGTCGCGCGCCAGGCGCACCGCGTCCGCGCCGGAGACCGCCTCGCCGACCACCTCCAGGTCGTCCTGCGTCCCGAGCATTGCCCTGATGCCGTCACGGACCACCGGATGGTCGTCGGCGATCAGCACCCGGATCGCGCTCATCGCGCCCCCACGGGCAGGCTCGCCACGACCGTCGTGCCCTCCCCGGACGCGCTCTCCACGAGCAGCGTGCCGCCGAGCTGCGCCATCCGTTCCGACATGATCAGCAGGCCGTGGCCGGCGGCGGCCCGCCCCGGGTCGAAGCCGTCGCCGTCGTCGTGGACGTCCAGCACGACCAGGTCGTCCATGTACGACAGGGTCAGCGTGACCCGCTCGGCGCGCGCGTGGCGCCGGGCGTTGGCGACCGCCTCCTGTGCCACCCGCAGCAGCTCGACCTGGACCTGCGCCTCCAGGGGCCGCAGCGCGCCGGTGATCACGGCGTGCGCGTCGATGCCGGTCTCGTCGGACAGCCGGCCCGACAGCCGCCGCAGCGCCTCCGGCAGGCCGCCGTCGTCGAGCTCGCCCGGCCGCAGCGCCCGCACCACGCGGCGGCTCTCCGTGAGGTTCTCCCTCGCCGTACGCAACGCCTGCGCCAGGTGCCGGTCATCGGGCGAGCGCTCCTGCGCCGCCTCCAGCAGCATCACCACGCTGGCGAACCCCTGGGTCAGGCTGTCGTGGATGTCGCGCGCCAGCCGCTGCCGCTCGGCGGCCACGCCCGCCTGCCGTTCGGCCGCCGCCCGCGCCTCCTGGGCGGCCTGCAACTGGTCGATCAGCTCCTTGCGCTCGGCGCTCTGCCGGGCCACGGAGGAGAAGTAGCCCACGGAGGTGGCCGCGCTGACCGCGATCAGCGCGGTGATGGCGAGCTCGGTCCAGCTGATCGACCCGCCGTGGTGGTAGCTGTGCCACAACCAGCCCCCGGCGCACGACAGCACCGCGACCAGCCCGATCCGCACGGCGTCCATGCAGTACGGCACCAGCACGCACAGGCAGACCACCAGGAACGACCGGTCGATCGCGAACAGCCCCAGCCAGAGCAGCCCGCCGCCGGCGACGTACGGCAGGGGCACCTCGCCGGCCGGCGGCGTGCGCAGCACGAACCACACCGCGTACCAGGCGGCCAGCCCGGCCACGAGCGCCACCGGCAGGGCCTGGCCCACCTCCGTCAGCGGGCCGGCCGAGGTCAGCACCAGCCACGACCCGAAGAAGGCGTGCTGCCACCGGCGCCGGGACCGCTCCCAGGACTCCACGGGATCGACGATAACCAGCCGTCCGGCGGTCCGGCATCAACCAGTCGACTGACCCGGGAATCGGCGTCCCGCTCGATGCGCGCCCGGCCGCCGCGGGGCGAGACTCGGCGGTGTGACAGCCATCCCCAGCCCGTCCCAGGGCGTCTGGCATCTCGGCCCGTTGCCCATTCGGGCGTACTCGCTGCTCATGGTGCTCGCCATCGTCGTCGGCGCCTGGGTCACCCGCCGCCGCTGGGCCGCCCGCGGCGGCGACCCCGACGCGGTCGTGGACATCGCGACCTGGGCCGTGCCGTTCGGCCTGGTCGGGGCGCGTCTCTACCACGTGGCCACCGACTGGCGGCAGTACTTCGGCCCCGGCGGCGAGCCCCTGCGGGCCTTCGCGATCTGGGAGGGCGGGATCAGCATCTGGGGCGCCGTCGCCGGGGGCGCGCTCGGCGCGTGGCTGGCCTGCCGCCGGCGCGGCATTCCGCTGCGGGACTTCGCCGACGCCGTCGCGCCCGGGATCGCGCTCGGGCAGGCGATCGCCCGCTGGGGCAACTGGTTCAACCAGGAGCTGTACGGCAGGCCGACCGACCTGCCCTGGGCCCTGGAGATCGACGCCGCCCACCGGCCAGCCGGCATGGAGTCCACGGCGACGTACCATCCGGCCTTCCTCTACGAGTCGCTGTGGGACCTGGGGGTGGCCGGGCTCGTCCTCTGGGCCGAACGCCGCTTCCACCTGGACCGCGGCCGGACCTTCGCGTTGTACGGCGCGGCCTACACCACCGGACGCGCCTGGATCGAGTGGCTGCGCGTGGACCCCGCCCCTCTCGTCCTCGGCCTGCGCCTCAACGTCTGGACCGCCCTGCTGACCCTCGGCGCGGCCCTCACGTACCTGACCGTCACGCGCAGGCCCGGTACCCCTGGCTGTACCTCCGTTGGGGCGTAAGGGGGAACGACCGGGAGGGGGCGTCGCTGGTGTGCTGGTGACTGTCCATCAAGCGCTCCCCCAAGGGAAGTACCGACATGGCAGTCTTCGTCCGCCGTCGCCCGCTGCTCAGTTTCTTCATCCTGGCCAACCTGTTGAGCTGGGTCGCCTGGTTGCCGTACATCCTGTCGCGGAACGGCACCGGGGTCCTGGACTTCGAGTTCCCCGCCCTGCTCGGCACCTCGCAGCTGCTCGGCATGCTGCCCGGCGCCTACCTCGGCCCGATCTTCTCCGCCTACCTCGTGACCAGGATCGCGGAGGGCAAGGAGGGCGTCCGCCGGTGGGTGGGACGGATGACCAAGTGGCGGGTGAGCTGGGTCTGGTATCTGGTGACCGCCATCGGCGTCCCCGCCGCCATCATCGTCACCTGCCTCGCCATGACCGACGGGCAGTTCACCGCTCCTCCCGCCGCCGTGCTGGCGGCCTACATCCCGAGCCTGCTGCTCCAGATGGTCACCACGGGGCTGGCGGAGGAGCCGGGCTGGCGGGACTTCGCGCTGGCGCGCATGCAGCGCAGGTTCGGCGCGCTGGGCTCCACGATCATCCTCGGCCCGCTGTGGGGTCTCTGGCACCTGCCGCTGTTCCTGTCGGAGTGGGGCGGGTACCCGGACGTCAGCCCGCAGCGGATTCTCGAGTTCGTGGCGTTCTGCTGCACCTTCAACGTGGTCGTCACCTGGGTCTTCAACCGGACCGGGCAGAGCCTGCCGCTGATCATGCTGCTGCACGTCAGCGTCAACAACTTCATGTCGGTGGCCTTCGCGGAGGTGTTCCCGACGCTCGCCACGCCCGAGCTGGCGTCCCGGGTCACCCTTCTCGCGGGCACCACCGGGGCCGTCGTGGTGCTCATCGCCACCCGTGGCCGCCTGGGTTACCGTCCATCCACGGAGCCCGTTGCGGCCGCGGGAACGGAAACCGTGATGAGCCGGCGATAGCCTGTGGCGGGCCTGGGAGGTGCGTGCTCATGACGAACGGCGAGAACCGGGCCCCTCGGCGCGTGGACCTGGTCGCCCGGGGCCGCGCCGCACTGGACGCGCTCGAACACCTCGTCGCCGGGATGGGCACGGCGGTCCTGGCGCTGGTGGCGCTCATGTCGGCGGTGGTCACCGGCCTGGCCTGCCTGGTCGGCGTGGGGGTGCCGCTGGTGCCGGCCACGCTGCGCGGGTTGCGCGCGGTGGCCGACAGGGAGCGGGCCAGGCTCTCGCGCTGGGGCCCGGAGGAGCTGGTCGCCGCGTCCCCGCCCCCGGCCGGGCTGCGCGCGGCGCTCGCCGACAGGACGGTGCGGCGGGAGCTGGCCTGGACGGTCGCGCACGGCTCCGCCGGGCTGTTCCTGGGCCTGGTCGCCCTCACCCTCCCGCTGCACGCGGTGCAGGACGTGACCTTCGCGTTGTGGTGGTGGCTGCTGCCTGCCGAGGAGGCCGCGACGGCGGCGTACGGGATGTGGGAGGTCAGGGACGCGGCGGGCGCGCTCGCCGTCGCCGCGCTGGCCCCGGTCGAGATCGCGCTGACCGTGCTCGTCGCACCCTGGATGGCCCGGCTGCAGGCCTGGTCAGGGCGTCGCCTGCTGCGGCCCGGCGCCGACGTGGACCTGCACCTGCGGGTGGCGGAGCTCACCGCGACCCGCGCCGCCGTGCTCGACGCGCACGCCGCCGAGCTGCGCAGGATCGAACGCTCGCTGCACGACGGCACGCAGAACCGGCTCGTCGCCGTCAACGTGCTGCTCGGCGCGGCGCTCCGGGCGCTGGAGCGTGACCCGGCCACCGCCAGGGAGTCGCTCGAACGGGCGCAGAGCGCCGCGGAGCAGGCGCTCGGCGAGCTGCGCGGCGTCGTACGCACCATCCTGCCGCCCGTCCTGACCCACAAGAGCCTCGCCGACGCGCTCGCCGGTCTGGCCGCGGCCTGCCCGGTGCCCTGCCGGATCGACGCCGATCCGCTCATCAGGGCCGCCGCCTCCGTCGAGGCCACCGCCTACTTCGTGGTGGCCGAGGCGCTCACCAACATCGCCAAGCACAGCGAGGCCGGGCGGGCCGTCGTCCGCGTACGCCGCCTCGGCGACCGGCTGCTCCTCCAGGTCACGGACGACGGACGCGGCGGCGCGGACGAGCGCGGCTCCGGGCTCGCCGGCATCCGGGGCCGGGTCGAGGCGCACGACGGGACGTTCACGCTGAGCAGCCCGGCCGGCGGGCCGACGACCCTCGACGTGACCCTGCCCGCAGGGACGTGAGGGTCAGGTGCTCTCCAGGTAGCGCAGCACGGCGGCCACCCGGCGGTCGGTGCCGTCGGCGGGCTGCAGGTCGAGCTTGGCGAAGATGCTCCTGATGTGCTTGTGCACGGCCCCGCCGGTGACGACGAGCCGCTCGGCGATGGCGGAGTTGCCGAGCCCTTCGGCCATGAGGGCCAGCACGTCGCGCTCGCGCGGGCTGAGCCGGTCGAGCGGGTTGCCGGGCCGGTTGCGGGTCAGGAGCTGCGCGACCACCTCGGGGTCGATGGCGGTGCCGCCGTCCGCCACCCGGTGCAGCGCGGTCAGGAACTCCTGGACCCGCCCGACCCGCTCCTTGAGCAGGTAGCCGAGGCGGGCGCTGCCGTGGGCGAGCAGGTCGGTGGCGAACGCCTGCTCGACGTACGCCGACAGGACGAGCACGGCGAGGCCCGGCCTTCGCCGCCTGGCCTCGACGGCCGCCCTGATGCCCTCGTCGGTGTGGGTGGGCGGCATGCGCACGTCCACGATGGCGACGTCCGGCTCGTACGCGGCCACGGCGTCGAGGAACCCGGCCGCGTCAGGGGCGGTCGCCACCACGTCCAGGTCCTCGGCGCGCAGCAGCAGCGCCAGGCCCTCGCGCAGCAGGGGGTCGTCCTCGGCGATCACGATCCGCAAGGCGGCTTCACCTCCAGGCCCGCTGTCACAGTCCTCGCCCTCAGACCCTAGGCCAGCGGGCCCCAGGGAGTAGGAAGGCCGTCAATATTTGGGCTGCCGCCGTATGAAATGCGTCAAGAACCACCAAACCTCCCAATCCGCATCGTTTGCTGGTGACAGGTCCTTCCGGACCTCATCGAGTTGAGGAGTGGGATGGCAGACGTCATCTTCGTGGCCCTGACGATCGCGGTCTTCGCGGTCCTCGGGCTCGTCGTGAAGGCGGTGGAGCGGCTGTGAGCGCCGTCAACGCCGCCGGTCTCGTGATCGCCGTGGCCCTGGTGATCCTCATGGTCGCCGCCCTGCTGTTCCCCGAGCGGTTCTGATGAGCACGACCGCCGCCGGGATGCTCTTCGTCGCGTCCCTGGTCGTCGCGCTGGCGCTGGCGTACCGGCCGCTCGGCGACTACATGGCCCGCGTCTACTCCGCCACCGGGCACAGCCGGCCCGAACGGACGATCTACCGGCTGCTCGGCGTCCACCCCGAGGCCGAGCAGAGCTGGGGCGGGTACGCGCGCGCCCTGCTGGCGTTCTCGGCGGTCTCGGTCCTGGCCGTGTACGCCCTCCAGCGCCTCCAGGACCGGCTGCCGCTGAGCCTCGGCATGGAACCGGTCACCGACCACGTCGCCTGGAACACCGCGATCAGCTTCGTCACCAACACCAACTGGCAGTCGTACGCCGGCGAGTCCACCATGGGCCACCTGACCCAGATGGCCGCCCTGGCCGTGCAGAACTTCGTCTCGGCGGCGGCCGGCATGGCGGTGGCGGTCGCCCTGGTGCGCGGGTTCGCCCGCGCCCGGTCGGGCACGATCGGCAACTTCTGGGTGGACCTGGTGCGCGGCGTCCTGCGCGTCCTGCTGCCGATCGCGTTCGTCGGCGCGCTGGTCCTGGTCGCCGGCGGGCTGGTCCAGAACCTCTCCGCCCCGCACGAGGTGACCACGCTGACCGGCGCAAACCAGGCCATCACGGGCGGCCCGGTCGCGTCCCAGGAGGCGATCAAGGAGCTGGGCACGAACGGCGGCGGCTTCTACAACGTCAACTCCGCCCATCCCTTCGAGAACGCGGCCGCCTGGACCAACTGGCTGGAGATCTTCCTCATCCTGGTGATCCCGTTCTCGCTCACCCGCACCTTCGGCCGGCTGGTCGGCCAGCTCCGCCAGGGCTACGCGATCCTCGCCGTGATGGGCGTGCTGGCGCTGGCCGGGGTCCTGCTCACCAACGTCTTCGAGCTGTCCGGCCACGCCACGGTGCCGCAGGCGGCGGGCGCGGCGATGGAGGGCAAGGAGGTCCGCTTCGGTGTCTCGAACTCCGCCACGTTCGGCGCGGCGACGACGCTCACGA
Organism: Nonomuraea sp. AD125B; assembly: GCF_041402765.1. Lineage (NCBI taxonomy): Bacteria > Bacillati > Actinomycetota > Actinomycetes > Streptosporangiales > Streptosporangiaceae > Nonomuraea > Nonomuraea sp. AD125B. The sequence continues at coordinate 78,148 of NZ_JBGLOU010000022.1, forward strand.
GCACGGGAGCGGTGAACTCCTTCCACGACTCCTACACCCCGTTCGGCGGCATGATGACCATGTTCGACATGATGCTCGGCGAGGTCGCCCCCGGCGGCGTCGGCTCCGGCCTGTACGGCATGCTCGTCCTCGCCGTCATCACGGTGTTCGTGGCCGGGCTGATGGTCGGCCGCACCCCCGAGTACCTGGGCAAGAAGATCCGCGCCCGCGAGATCAAGCTCGCCTCGCTCTACTTCCTGGTCACCCCGGTCCTGGTGCTGGTCGGCACGGCGTCCGCGATGGGCTCGGCCGAGCGGCGCGCGAGCATGCTGAACACCGGCCCGCACGGCCTGTCCGAGGTCCTGTACGCCTTCACCAGCGCCGCCGGCAACAACGGCTCCGCCTTCGCCGGCCTCACCGTCAACACCCCCTGGTACGACGTGGCGCTCGGCCTGTGCATGGCCTTCGGCCGGTTCGTACCGATCATCCTGGTGCTGGCCCTGGCCGGCTCGCTGGCCGCGCAGTCTCCCGTCCCCGAGGGCGCCGGCACGCTGCCGACGTACCGACCGCAGTTCGTCGGCATGGTCATCGGCGTGACGCTCATCCTGGTCGCCCTCACCTTCCTCCCCGCCCTGGCGCTCGGACCGATCGCGGAAGGACTGTCCTGACATGCCGGCCCCCATGCTCGACCCGGAGCAGCTGATCCGTTCACTGCCGGGCGCGCTGAAGAAGCTCGACCCGTTCACCCTGTGGCGCAACCCGGTGATGTTCGTGGTGGAGGTCGGCGCGGTCTTCACCACCGTCCTCGCCGTGCTCGACCCGTCGGTCTTCGCCTGGGCGATCGTGGCCTGGCTGTGGCTGACCGTCGTCTTCGCCAACCTGGCCGAGGCGATAGCCGAGGGCCGCGGCAAGGCCCAGGCGGCCACGCTGCGCAGGGCCAAGACGGACACCCAGGCCCGCCGGCTGGCGGACCCGGCCGACCCCACGCGCTGGGACGTCATCCGCGCGCCCGAGCTGCGGCAGGGCGACCACGTGATCGTCGAGGCGGGGGAGACCATCCCCGGGGACGGCGACGTCGTGGACGGCATCGCCAGCGTGGACGAGTCGGCCATCACCGGCGAGTCCGCCCCCGTCATCCGCGAGTCCGGCGGCGACCGCTCCGGGGTCACGGGCGGCACGAAGGTGCTGTCCGACCGGATCATCGTCAGAATCACCCAGAAGCCCGGCGAGAGCTTCGTGGACCGGATGATCGCCCTGGTCGAGGGCGCGAACCGGCAGAAGACGCCGAACGAGATCGCGCTCAACATCCTGCTGGCCGCGCTGACGGTCATCTTCCTGGTCGCCACCGTGACCATGCAGCCGCTCGCGATCTACTCCAAGCTCGTCAACCCCGGCGTCGCCGACTCACCCGCCCTCGACGCGAACGGCGTCACCGGCGTGGTGCTGGTCTCGCTGCTGGTCTGCCTCATCCCGACCACGATCGGCGCGCTGCTGTCGGCCATCGGCATCGCCGGCATGGACCGCCTGGTCCAGCGCAACGTGCTCGCCATGTCGGGCCGGGCGGTGGAGGCCGCGGGCGACGTCTCGACGCTGCTGCTGGACAAGACCGGCACGATCACCCTGGGCAACCGGCAGGCCGCCGCGTTCGTCCCGGTCCGCGGCGTCAGCGCGGCCGAGCTGGCCGAGGCCGCGCAGTTGTCCAGCCTGGCCGACGACACCCCCGAGGGCCGCTCCATCGTCGTGTTCGCCAAGCAGCGCTTCGGCCTGCGCGAGCGCGGGCCGGGGGAGCTGGCGCACGCCGAGTGGGTGCCGTTCACGGCGCAGACCCGGATGTCCGGGGTGAACGTGGACGGGCGCGAGGTCCGCAAGGGCGCGGCCACGGCGGTCATGAAGTGGGTGCGCGACGCCGGCGGCCATCCCGTCGAGGAGGCCGGCCACGTGGTGGACGGCATCTCCGCCTCCGGCGGCACGCCGCTGGTGGTCGCGGAGCGAGGCCGCGTCCTGGGCGTCATCCACCTGAAGGACGTGGTCAAGGCGGGCATGCGCGAGCGGTTCGACGAGATGCGCAGGATGGGCATCAGGACCGTCATGATCACCGGCGACAACCCGCTGACCGCCAGGGCCATCGCCGACGAGGCCGGCGTGGACGACTTCCTGGCCGAGGCCACCCCCGAGGACAAGCTCGCCCTGATCAGGCGGGAACAGGAGGGCGGCCGGCTGGTGGCGATGACCGGCGACGGCACCAACGACGCCCCGGCCCTCGCCCAGTCGGACGTCGGCGTGGCCATGAACACCGGCACCTCCGCCGCCAAGGAGGCCGGCAACATGGTCGACCTCGACTCCAACCCGACCAAGCTCATCGAGATCGTCGAGATCGGCAAACAGCTCCTCATCACGCGCGGCGCGCTGACCACGTTCTCCATCGCCAACGACGTCGCGAAGTACTTCGCGATCATCCCGGCCGTGTTCGCGGCCGTCTATCCGGGCCTGGACGCGCTGAACGTCATGCGCCTGGCCAGCCCCCAGTCCGCCATCCTGGCCGCGGTCGTGTTCAACGCGCTGGTCATCGTCGCGCTGATCCCGCTCGCCCTGCGCGGCGTGCGCTACCGGCCGTCCAGCGCCTCCAAACTGCTGTCCCGCAACCTGTACGTCTACGGCCTCGGCGGCGTCGTCGCGCCCTTCGCCGGCATCAAGGTCATCGACCTGCTGCTCCAGCTCCTCCCGGGGATGTCCTAGATGAAACACCTGCCGAACCCGCTGCGCCGGCACCTCGCCGCGCTCCGCACGCTCGCCGTGCTCACCGTCCTGCTCGGCCTGATCTATCCGCTGGTCGTCACCGGCCTCGCCCAGGTGCTCTTCCACGACAAGGCGAACGGCTCCGTCATCAGGGACGCGGGAAGCTCGCTCATCGGCCAGTCCTTCACCGACGCCGCCGGCCGTCCGGTCAGGAAGTACTTCCAGTCCCGCCCGTCGGCCGCCGGCTACGACCCGATGTCCACCTCGGCGAGCAACCTCGGCCCCGAGGACGTCATCGACGTCGCACAGGGCAGGCGCTCGCTGCTCACGCAGGTGTGCGCCCGGTCCAGGGCGGCCGGCGAGCTGGAGGGCGTCAGCGGCGCCCGCCCGTACTGCACGCCCGACGGCGTCGGCGCGGTGCTCAAGGTCTTCCCCGGCCGCGCCGTCAGCGTCAACCAGCCCTGCCCCGCCGTCCCCTTCGTCGCCGCCTATCAGGGCGTACGGGTCGAGTGCGCCAGGCCGGGGGAGGACTACGCGGCCGGCCGTACCGTGCCCGTGCGCGGGAACGCCCCCGCGTCCCCCGCCGTTCCCGCCGACGCGGTCACGGCGAGCGGCTCCGGCCTGGACCCGCACATCTCGCCGGCCTACGCCGCGCTCCAGGCCCCGCGCGTGGCGAGGGAGCGCGGCCTTCCCCTGGACCGGGTCAGGGCGCTGATCGAGGAGCACACCACGGGGCGCATACTGGGCTTCATGGGCGAACCCGCCGTCAACGTGCTCGAACTCAACCTCGCCCTCGACGAGGGCTGACGTGCGAGGAAGGCTACGGGTCTACCTCGGGGCGGCCCCCGGGGTGGGCAAGACATACGCGATGCTCAGCGAGGGCCGCCGCGCGCTCGAACGCGGCCGTGACGTGGTCGTGGGCCTGGTCGAGACGCACGGCCGGCCCCGTACGGCCGCCCTGCTGGAGGGCATGGAGATCGTCCCGCGCAGGACCGTCCGCTACCGCGGGGCCGCCTTCACCGAGCTGGACGTGCGAGCGGTCATCGAACGCCGGCCGAAGGTCGCGCTGATCGACGAGCTGGCCCACACCAACGCGCCGGGCTCGGGGAACGTCAAGCGCTGGCAGGACATCGACGAGATCCTGGACGCCGGCATCGACGTCATCTCCACGGTCAACATCCAGCATCTGGAGTCGCTCAACGACGTCGTCCAGGAGATCACGGGGGTCCCGCAGCGCGAGACCGTGCCCGACGAGGTGGTGCGCAGGGCCGACCAGATCGAGCTGGTCGACATGTCCCCGGAGGCGCTGCGCAGGCGCATGGCGCACGGCAACGTGTACGCCCCGGAGAAGGTCAGCGCGGCCATGTCGAACTACTTCCGGGTCGGCAACCTCACCGCGCTGCGCGAGCTGGCCCTGCTCTGGGCCGCCGGCAAGGTCGACGACCAGCTCGACCGCTACCGCGCCGACCACGGCATCGCCGACACGTGGGAGACCAGGGAGCGGGTCGTGGTCGCCCTGACCGGCGGCCCGGAGGGCGACACCCTGGTCCGCAGGGCGGCGCGCATCGCGGCCCGCACCAAGGGCGCCGACCTGCTGGCCGTGCACGTGGTCAGCGCCGACGGGCTGGCCGGCGCGGACCCGGCCAGCCTGGCCCGCCAGCGCACCCTCGTGGAGAGCATGGGCGGCTCCTACCACCAGGTCGTCGGCGGCGACGTGCCGCGGGCGCTGCTCGACTTCGCCCGCGGCGTCAACGCCACGCAGCTCGTGCTCGGCGCCTCCCGCCGGGGCCGGTTCGCGCAGATCCTCGCGCGCGGCGTCGGCGTGGAAACCATCAGCCTGTCCGGCTCGATCGACGTCCACCTCGTCACCCACGAGGAGGCCAAGAAGGGCCGCAGGCGGCCGGAGCGCGCCCGCGCCGCCCTGACCCCCGAACGGCGGCTGGCCGGCTGGGCCGTCGCGGTGGCCGGGCTGCCCGCGCTGACCGCCGCGCTCGTCCCCTTCCGCGACGTGCTGCGGCTGCCGAACGAGATCCTGCTGTTCCTGCTCCTGGTCGTCGGCGTCGCCCTCGTGGGCGGCATGTGGCCGGCCATCGCCGCGGCCGTCGGCGCGTCGCTGCTGCTCAACTGGTTCTTCACCCCGCCCGTCGGACGCGTCACCATCGCCGATCCGGAGAACCTGTTCGCGCTGATCGTGTTCGTGCTGGTCGCGGCCGCGGTCAGCACGATCGTGGACGTGGCCGCCCGGCGTACCCGCCAGGCCGCACGCGCCGCCGCGGAGGCCGAGGTGCTGTCCACGCTGGCCGGGCACGTGCTGCGCGGCGAGGCCGCGCTGCCGTCCCTGCTGGGACGGCTGCGCGAGACGTTCGGGCTCGACTCGGTCACCCTGCTCGAACGCGTCGGCGACCCCACTCCCGAGGACCGGGGCGACCCTCGCGCCTGGCGCATCATCGCCACCTCGGGAGGCGCCCCCTGCACCGCGCCCGCCGACGCCGACACCGACGTCGTGATCGGCGACGAGCTGGTGCTCGCGGCCCGCGGCCGGCTGCTCAACGCCGGCGACCGGCGGGTGCTGGAGGCGTTCGCCGCCGAGGCGGCCGTCGCGCTGCGCCAGGAGCGCCTGGAGGAGGAGGCCGAGCTGGCCAGGCCGCTCGCCGAGGCCGACAAGATGCGCACCGCGCTGCTCGCGGCCGTCAGCCACGACCTGCGCACCCCGCTCTCGGCCGCCAAGGCGGCCGTCGAGAGCCTGCGCGGCAGCGAGGTGGAGTGGACGGACGAGGACCGCGAGGAACTGCTCGCCACCGCCGACGAGTCCCTGACCAGGCTCGGCCGGCTCGTGGACAACCTGCTCGACATGAGCCGCCTCCAGGCCGGCGTCCTCGGCCTGGCGCTCCAGCCCGTGGCGCTGGAGGAGGTCGTGCCCCGGGCCGTGGACGATCTCGGGCCGCTGTGCGACCACGTGGAGGACGACGTGCCCGTCGAGCTGCCCGACGTCGTCGCCGACCCGGCGCTGCTGGAACGCGTGCTCGCCAACCTCATCGCCAACGCCGTCCGCTACAGCCCGCCCGGCTACAAGGTGCTGGTCACCGCCGGCCGGCACGGCGACCAGGTCGAGATCAGGGTCGCCGACCGCGGCCCCGGCATCCCGCCGCAGGACCACGAGCGGGTGTTCCTGCCGTTCCAGCGGCTCGGCGACCGCGACAACGGCACCGGCGTCGGTCTCGGCCTCGCGCTCTCGCGCGGGCTCACCGAGGCCATGGGCGGGACCCTCATCCCCGAGGAGACGCCAGGAGGAGGTCTCACGATGATCGTCAACCTGCCGGTCCACAGCGGGGCGGCGCCATGACCAGGATCCTGGTCGTGGACGACGAGCCGCAGATCCTGCGCGCGCTCCGCATCAACCTGGCCGCCCGGCACTACGAGGTCGCGGTCGCCGCCGACGGCTCCTCCGCGCTGCGCCAGGCCGCAGAGTGGCGTCCCGATCTCATCGTCCTCGACCTCGGCCTGCCCGACATCGACGGGGTGGACGTCATCCACGGGCTGCGCGGCTGGACCCGCGTCCCCATCGTCGTCCTGTCCGGCCGGGTCGGGAACGAGGACAAGGTCGGCGCCCTGGACGCCGGCGCCGACGACTACGTGACGAAACCCTTCGGGATCGACGAGCTCCTGGCCCGCATCCGCGCCGTCTCCCGCCGCACCAGCGTCCAGGAGGCCGAGCCGGCCGCCGTGCGCCTCGGCGACCGTACCGTGGACCTGGTCGGCAAGACCGTCTCCGGCGGGATCAGGCTCACCCCCACCGAGTGGCACATCCTGGAGATCCTGCTGCGCAACCCCGGCAAGCTCATCCCCCAGCGCTACCTGCTCACCCAGGTGTGGGGCAGCAAGCACGTCAAGGAGACCCATTACCTGCGCCAGTACATGGCCCAGCTCCGCAGGAAGCTCGAACGCGACCCCGCACACCCCCGGCACCTGATCACCGAACCGGGCATGGGCTACCGCTACGTGCCCTGAGCGGTCCGCTGGAGTACCAGCTCGACGCCGTGCAGGAACGTCTCGCCGACCGCCACCGGGTCGGTCAGGCAGCCCGCCGCCATCGCGCCGTCGCGCAGCATGACGACGTGCCGGCCCGCGGGCTCGGGCGGCGTCTCCCCGGCCCGCGCGAGCAGGTCGGTGACGGTGCTCAGGAACCACTCGCGGTGCGCGAGCACGGCCCGGTGCACGGGATGTCCGGGGTCCGGATATTCGGCCACGGCGTTGAGGAAGGCGCAGCCGCGGAACCCGGGCGACCGGATGTCCTCGGCGATCGACCTGGCGACCGCCCGCAGGACGTCGGCCGCCGGCCGGCCGCCGCCGAGGGCTTCGCCGACCCGGTCGCGGATGGCCTGGTCGGCGCCGCGCAGGTAGGCGACGACGAGCTCGTCCTTGCTGGGGAAGTGCCGGTACAGCGTCGCGCGGGTCACCTTCGCCTCCGCGACGATCCGGTCGATCCCGACGGCGTGCAGCCCTTCCGCGTAGAAGAGCCGGGTGGCGGTCCCGAGCAGCCGTGCTCGCGCTTCTGACGTGTTCTGCACCATTGCAGGGAGCGTAGCAGATAGAACGTTCGGTCTTGACAGCCACGAAGCCCGCTGCCACCCTTACCGACGACAAGACCGAACGTTCTATCTCTCCCGCGAAGGGACCCCCGTGAGCACCGTCACCGCCTCCACCTCCGCCGCCGCCTCCCTGCGGCGGCTGTACTTCGTCCGTTTCGGCTTCGCGCTCGTCTGGGCCGGCCTGCTGGCCGCGACCGCGTCGGGGCTCGGGCCGGTCAGCGTCGCCCTGCTGGTGCTCTACCCCCTGTTCGACGGGGTCGCGGCCATCGTCGACGCCCGCTCGTCGAAGGCGACGGGCCCGGCGCTGAGCCTGTACGCGAACATCGTGATCAGCTGGGCCACCGCCGTCGGCCTGGCCTTCGCCGCCGGGGCCGGCATCCCGGCCGTGCTGCGCGTGTGGGGCGCCTGGGCCGTCGTGTCCGGCCTGCTCCAGCTCGCCGTAGGCGTGATCCGCCGGCACCTCGGCGGCGGCCACTGGCCGATGATCATCAGCGGCGCCATCTCGACGGTCGCGGGGACCTCGTTCGTCCTGCAGGCCGCCCAGGACGGCGCGTCGCTGGTCAGCCTCGCCGGCTACGCCACGCTCGGCGGCCTGTTCTTCCTGGCCTCGGCGCTGCGCCTCGGCCGGGTCACCCGCTGAGCGGGCGCGGGAAGGCGTCCTTCTGGCAGGCTGTCGGCCGTGAACCCGCGTACGAAGACCTGGTGGTTATGGGCGGGCGTGGCGGCCGGGGCGGCCCTGCTGGTCGCCGCCGCGGTGCGACTGTGGCTGCTGCATCCCGGCGACGTGGACCCGGTCAGCGCCGTGTTCGCGCTGGTGGGAACGGCTGTCAGCGCGATCTCGTGGTGGCGGGCGCAACGGCTGGCCGACACCGACGTGTCGAACGCGATGACGCTGCTGGCCGGGCGCGTGCTGGCCGAGGAGCGGGCGCAGCGGGCGCAGCTGCTCGGCCCCAAGGGCAAGGACGTGCTCATCGACGTCGACTTCTGCTTCCACCCCACCGGTGGTGCCGTCTCCGCCCCGCCGGAGGGCGACCTGGGACACGTGGCCGACTACTTCCGCGGCCTGCCGGCGCCACGGCGGCTCGTGATCTCCGGGGTGGCGGGGTCGGGCAAGACCGTCCTCGCGATCGAGCTGATCCTGGAACTGCTCGGCGGCAGGCAGCCCGACGACCCCGTCCCGGTACGGATCTCGGCGACGAGCCTGGATCCCGACCTGCCGGTGGAAGACCTGCTGGCCCGGCACCTGACCGCGACGTTCGACCTGAAGCCGGTGACCGCCCGCGCGCTCGTGAAGGCCGGGAAGATCCTGCCCGTCATCGACGGGCTGGACGAGATGGACGAGACCGACAAGCCGGGCTACGGCTCGCGGGCCGCCCGCGCGCTGCGCGCACTGGAGGACTACGAGCACGGACCGGAGCGCTGCAGCCTGGTGGTGACCTGCCGCACGGGCCAGTACGACGCCCTGGTCGCCGACCGGGCCACCCCCCGGGGCGCCGTCCGCGTCACCGTGAAGGAGGTGGCCGGCGACAAGGCGTGGCAGTTCATCCAGAAGTTCACCGACCAGGAGGACCCGGACCGCTGGCGGCCGGTCCTGGACGCGCTCACCCGCCCCGGTGACGTCCTGGCCGACGCGCTCGGCACCCCGTGGCGGCTGACCCTGGCGGTCACCGTCTACGAGGAACGCGACCCCCTCACCGGGCGCTACGTGCGCTCCCCGCGGGACCTCACGGAGTTCACCGACGAGCCGTCCGTACAGGAGCATCTTCTCGACCTGTTCATCCCCGCCCGCCTGGCCGCGGCGGATCCGGCGGGAAAGGGGCCGACCGCCGAGCAGACCCACGCCTGGCTGGCCGTCCTCGCCGGTCATCTGCACCGCAACAAGAGCCGGCCGCCGTTCCACGGACGCGTGCTGTCCAGCACCGATCTCGTCCTGCACGAGCTGTGGCCGCTGGCGGGAGACCGTCCGCGGGCCATCGGCGCGCTGGTGGCCCTGGCCACCGGCCTTCCCGGGGTCGCCGTCGTCGTCGCCGGCTTCGTCCTGGTGCTCTCGCAGTTCGACGTCGTGGACGGCAAGGTGTCGGGCCGGACGGTGATGGCGCTGGGGCTGCTCCTTGTGCCGGGCACCGTGGCTCTGCGCCTGCTGAAGGAGCCTTTCGACGCCTGGCGGGAGGTGTGGTCCCCGGCGGACGAGATCGGCTTCCGCGGGGTCCGCGGCGTACGCGACCGCAGGAGCGCCGTGGTGGAGGGCGTGCTCGCCGCGGCGGGCGGCTCGCTGGCGGGAGTGGCGGTCGGCATGAAGCTCGGCGTCGAGGTTCCGCTGTGGGTGTCGATCGGGTTCGGCCTCCTGCTCGGAGCAGGGATGGCGAGCGGAAGGAGCGGGGGGGACGGCCCCGCAGGTCCGCGCAGGGGCGTCGAGGCGCGGACGATCGTCAGGAACGACGCCGTCCTGACCCTCGTGGCCGCCCTCACCTTCGGCCCGGGGTTCGGGTTCCTCCTCGGCGTCTGGTTCGCGGGGCTGCTGGACGGGCTCCCGGTCGCGACGGCGGTCGCGGCGGGCGCGGTGTTCGGGATGTCCCTCGTGGCGTCCTGGTCCCCGGTGCTGTCGCGCCGCTACCTGGGGCTTCTCCTGGCGACGCGGGGCCGGCTGCCGTGGCGGCTGGGCCGCTTCCTGCACCGGTGTTACGACGCGGGGCTGCTGCGGATCTCCGGGATCGCCTACCAGTTCCGTCACCGTGAGCTCCAGGACCACCTGGCCGCGCACCCCGCGCTCCGCGACGACAGGTGAGGGGCCCCCGCCCGCTCAACACGCGCTCAACAGGGGGTCAACAGCGGCCGCCCTACCTTTCTCTCACACCGACAGGCACGACGAGAGAGGACAGCACGATGAAGCTGGCAGTGAAGCTGGGAACCGTGGTCGCGGCGAGCGCCGCATCGCTGACCCTGGCGGGCATGTCGCCGAACGCGGCCATGGCCGCCCCCACCACGACGACCGCCATGACCGCGGCCACCCCCGCCGTCGCGGCGGTCGCCGCCGCACCCCGCCCCAGCGTCCGGTGGCTCTGCGGCAAGCGGGTCGTCAGGAAGCTCATCCCGGCCTGCTCCCACGGCAAGTGGGAGCCGAAGACGATCAAGAAGATGCGGTGCCTCCAGGGGCACGGACCCTACGTGGGGTGGACCGGCCCGGCGAAGCTCGCGTACTGGGCGAACAGGTGCTTCAAGACCAGCGAGTGGGAGAAGTGGTGACCGTCTTCTGACGGTCCGAGGGCAGAGGAAAGCCTTTCCCAAGAGCTGACCATGCTGCTTTCGACCTCCGGATCGCAACAGGTAGACAGAAAGCGTGGGATTTCGGGGAAACCCGCATCCGTGGGGGCAACCATCACTGCGCGACCACGCACTGGCGGTGATTCCGCTGGCCATGATCGTGGTGATCACTGCTGCCGACATCCTGTCCCCGAGCACCGTGCGCTTCGGCACGCTGCTGGTGGCGGCCCCCGCGATCACGGCCTCCTTCGCCGGCGCGTGGTTCACGGGCCTGATCGGGCTGCTCGCCGTCGTGGCCGAGGTGATCATCGGCTTCCACCACCATCTGATGGGCAGCGGGAACGAGCGGGCGGAGCTCATCGCCATGATCCTGGTCTCGGCGTTCGTGGTGCTGTTCTGCCTCGTGCGGGACCGTGAGCGGCGGGTCCTGGTGCAGGTGCGCTCGGTGGCCGAGGCCGCGCAGCGCGCGCTGCTGCGCCCGCTGCCCGAGTCGCTCGGCACGCTCCGGCTGGCCTCCGTCTACCTGGCCGCCGCGGCCGAGGCCAGGATCGGCGGCGACCTGTACGCGGCCGTACGCACCCCGGGCGCCACCCGCCTGATCATCGGCGACGCCCGGGGCAAGGGCCTGCCCGCCATCTCCGACGCCGCCGCGCTCGTCGGCGCCTTCCGCGAGGCCGCGCGCCGGGGCCTGTCCCTGCCGGAGCTCGCCGCCGACCTGGAGGACAGCGCGGGGTTCAACCCGTACGAGTCCGCCAAGGCGTGGCCGGTGGACGACGAGAGCTTCGTGACCGCGGTCGCCCTGGACATAGCGGACGACGAGCCGGTGCTCACCATGGTGAACTGCGGCCACCCGCCGCCGCTGCTGGTGCACGAAGGCAAGGTCACGCCGCTGGAGTGCGAGCGTCCCTCGCCGCCGCTGGGCCTGGGGAACCTCGGCGGCGAGGGATACAGCGTCTGCTCGTTCCGCTTCGAGGAGGGCGACCTGCTGCTGCTCTACACCGACGGCGTCACCGAGGCGCGCGACACCGCAGGCGTGTTCTACCCGCTGGCCGACCGGATCGCCGCCTGGACGCGGGAGTTCCCCGAAGGGCTGCTGAAGCGCATCTGCGCCGATCTCATCACCTATACCGGCGGCCGGCTCGGCGACGACGCCGCCATGATCGCGATCCGCCGCCTGCCCCTGCCCGCCGCCCCCGAGCCGCGCGACGCGTCGAGCGCCACCGACCTGGAGGCGGTGAGCGCGGTGAACCGTTTCGTCCGACCGGCGTCCATGGCGAACATTGGAGGCACTGATGGACACGTACCCGCAGATCGCGGACCACGGCATGGTGGGGGACCTGCAGACCGTCGCGCTCGTCTCCGAGACCGGCACCATCGACTGGTGGTGCGCGCCCCGGTTCGACTCCCCGAGTCTCTTCGCCTCCCTCCTCGACGGCGAACGCGGCGGACACTGCCGGCTCTCCGTCGACTCCGGCCGCGTCGCGGGGGTCACGGTCCGGCAGCTCTACCTGTCGGACACCGCGGTCCTCGTCACCCGCTTCATGGCTCCCGACGGCGTGGGGGAGGTCGCCGACTTCATGGAGCCGGACCCCTCAGCCGCCCCCTCCGGCCGGCACCGGCTGATCCGGGCCGTCCGGGTGGTCCGCGGCGCGCTGCCCTTCACCCTCGTCTGCCGCCCCCGCTTCGACTACGGGCGGGCGCCGCACGCCCTCACCCTCCTCGACGACGGCTCGGCCCTCTTCCGCGGCCCCGGCACGGACCTGCGGCTGCAGGCCAGTTCGTCCGTCACGCTGCGCCCTGACGGCGACGACCTCGCCGCCGACCTCACCCTCCGGGCCGGGGAGACGGCCTTCGTCGCCCTGACCGCCACGAGCGGCGCCGCCGAGCGGCCCCCGCCCCTCCTGACCGCCGACGAGGTACGCGGCAGCCTCGAATCCTGCCGCGCCTTCTGGCACGACTGGCTGCGCGCGTCCCGCTACCGGGGGCGCTGGCAGGACATGGTCAACCGGTCGGCGATCACCCTCAAACTGCTCACGTACGCGCCCACCGGCGCGCCGATCGCCGCGGCCACGATGGGCCTGCCCGAGCAGATCGGCGGGGAGCGCAACTGGGACTACCGCTACACCTGGGTCCGCGACGCCTCGCTGTCCGTCCGGGCCCTGATCGACCTCGGCTTCGTCGAGGAGGCCCAGTCCTTCCGCGCCTGGCTGCGCGAGCGGCTCGACGCCGGGGACACCACGTCGGGCGAGCCGCTGCAGATCATGTACCGGGTCGACGGGGATCCCCACCTGACCGAGGAGGTCCTCGGCCACCTGGAGGGATACCAGAAGTCCTGGCCGGTCAGGGCCGGCAACGCGGCCGCCGGCCAGCTCCAGCTCGACATCTACGGCGAGGTCGCCGACGCGCTGGCGCAGGCCCAGGAGGTCGGCGGCATCCACGGCTGGCGGGCCTTCTCCGGGGTGCTGGACTGGCTGACCGACGCCTGGGACCGTCCCGACGAGGGCATCTGGGAGACCCGCGGCGGACGCCAGGACTTCACCTACAGCCGCCTGATGACCTGGGTCGCCTTCGACCGCGGCATCCGCATGGCCACCGCCTACTCGCGTCCGGCCGACCTCGCCCGCTGGACGGGCGCCCGCGACGCCGTCTTCGGCCAGATCGTCGAGCGCGGCTGGAACCCGCGGCGGCAGGCGTTCGTCCAGCACTACGCCACCGACGTGCTGGACGCCTCGCTCCTGCTCATGCCGCGTGCCGGCTTCATCTCCCCCCGTGACCCGGCCTGGCTGAGCACCCTCGACGCCATGGGACGGGAGCTGGTCAGCGACAGCCTCGTCTACCGCTACGATCCCGACGCCTCGCCGGACGGGCTGCGCGGCAGCGAGGGGACCTTCAACCTGTGCAGCTTCCTCTACGTCGAGGCCCTGGCCCGGGCCGGGCGGCTGCAGCAGGCCCGCTACGCCTTCGACAAGATGCTCACCTACGCCAACCACGTCGGCCTGTTCGCCGAGGAGATCGGCCCGTCGGGCGAGCAGCTCGGCAACTTCCCGCAGGCGTTCACCCACCTGGCGCTCATCGCCGCGGCGATGGCCCTGGACGAGCACCTTGATCTCGCCGAGAGGAGGGGAGGCTGACGGCGGCGGCGAGGCCGATCAGGGCGAAGATCGCCAGAACGACCATGGCGAGCGCGTAGGCCCGGTTCCCCTCGGCCGCCCTCGCGATGAGCACCGTTCCGACGATCGCCGTCCCGAACGACGAGCCGAGGTTCGAGACGCTGCGCGACAGCCCGGAGATCTCGCCCTGCAGTCCCTCGGGGAAGCTGGACTGCACGACGTTGACCGAGGGGGTGAGCATGACGCCCACGCCCAGGCCGATCAGCAGCAGCCCAGGCGTGAAGGCGATGACCCTCGACGCCGCCCCGACCAGGACGAGCAGCACCACGATCCCGGCCACGGTCATGGCGAAACCCGCCACGATCAGCGCCTTCTGCGAGTGCCTCCTGGCCAGCCGCTCCGCCGCCAGCGAGGAGACGAGAGCGCCCACGGTCGCCGCGGTGAAGATGACGCCGGTCTGGATCGCGTTGTAGCCACGGACGGTCTGGAGGAAGACGGAGACGGTGAACGACGTCCCCATGAGGATCAGCCACTGCATGTTCTGGGTGACCAGGCCGAGGTCGGACGTACGGTCGCGGAACAGCCCGGTCGACAGCAGCGGCTCCCGCCCCGCGCGCTCACGGGCGCGGATGTGCAGGAAGAACCAGGTCAGCAGGACGGCCCCCACGGCGAGGAACACCACCAGCAGCGTGGTGTCGGCGCCGGCCTGGAGGATCCCGAACACCACGAAGAACATGCCGGTCGCGGACAGGACCGCTCCGGCGAAGTCGAAGGGGCGCTCCGGGTCCGGGGGCAGGGGATCGACGAGCCGGCGGCTGAGGAGGACGATCACCGCGACGACGGCCGCCTGGAAGAGGAACGCGGCCCGCCAGTCGATCGCCGTGGCGATGAACCCGCCGATCAGCGGGCCCGCCGCCGCTCCGACGCCGGCCATCCCGCTGATCAGGCCGAAGGCCCGGGCGCGTGAGGGGAGGTCCTCGTACGCCATCGTCGCGAGGATGTAGACCGGCGGGATCAGCAGCGCCGTCCCCACGCCCTCCAGCAGCGAGTTGCCGAGGATCAGCACGCCGAGCCCGGGGGAGAAGGCGCTGATGAGGGCGCCGGCCCCGTACAGGGCGAGGCCGGCCAGGAAGCACCGCTTGCGGCCCCACCGGTCGGTCAGTTTGCTGGCGGGGATCATGAGCACCGCCATGACCAGCAGGAACAGCGTGATCGTGCCCTGCACGCCGCGGACCGTCGTGTTCAGGTCCGCGCCGATGTCGTTGATCATCACGTTCATGTTCGAGCCCGCGAAGCTGCAGATGAACTGGGCGAGGGCGAGCGGCGCCAGCGGCCGGCGCGGCGCGGCGGCCAGGGCCTGGGCGGCGGGGGTCATGTTCCCGTGATCCCCTCTTCCCGGCCCGGGGAGCGCCGCGAACAGGCAAAAAGACTCCACGGGAATTTGCCCACTTTTGTAGCTATTTGCGAAGAAGGGGGAGGATGTCCTGGGTAGAGAAGCAGGGTAAGGAGTGGCCGCGAGCACGCGCATGGAAGCTGCTCGGACCGCTGAACGGAAACTCCGCCTCGCGGAGGGAGCCGATCATGGAAGAACCACGTTACGGACGCACCCAGCAGCAGGTCTCCCGGGAGCAGGTCTCGGAGGCGGTGCCCCAGCAACGTCAGGCGGAGCGGGCGGAGACGGCCCCCGCGACGAGGGAGCCCCGGCCCAGCGGCTGGCTCGGCTGGGTCATGTTCGCCGGCATCGGGATGATCATCCTGGGCTGCTTCCAGGCGCTGATGGGCCTGGTGGGGCTCCTTCACAGGGGCTTCTACATCATCACGCCCAACAACCTGGCGGTCCCGGTCAACTTCACGGCCTGGGGATGGTTCCACATAGCCATCGGGGTGATCGTCTTTCTCGCCGGACTCGCCATCATGTCGGGCAAGACCTGGGGACGGGTGGTCGGGATCACCCTCGCCGCCATCCAGGCGTTCGTGAACTTCGCCTGGCTGCCCGCCTACCCGATCTGGTCGGCCATCATCATCGCCTTCGACGTCCTGGTCATCTACGCGCTGGCCGTGCATGGGAAGGAGATGAAGGCGTTCAGCAGGGCCGGCATGCCGTAGACGGCATTCCCGCGGAGGAGGCCGGCGTCACTTCGGTGGCGGCGGCTTCTTCCCGCCGGTCGGCGGGGGCACCCGGGTGGCCACGGACTCCTGCAGCTCCTGACGGGTGACGAACGTGTCGACCAGCGAGTGCAGCATGGCCACCACGGGGATGGCCAGCAGCGCGCCCATCGCGCCGAACAGCGACGCCCCCAGGATCACGGCCGCGAAGGACACCCCTGGATGGATGTCCACGGCCCGCGAGCTGATCTTCGGCTCCAGCGTCAGGTTCTCCACCTGCTGGTAGAGCACGCCCCAGCCCAGCGCCGCCAGGCCGATCCAGGGACGGGGCGACACCAGCCCCACGACCACCGGCAGGGCGATGGAGATGTAGGTGCCGATGGTGGGCACGAGCTGGGCGACCAGGCCGGTCCACGCCCCGAGCGCGAGCCAGGACGGCATGCCGAGCGCCAGGAACACGAGGGCCGAGGCGACGCCGTTGATCGTGGCGAGGACGAGCCGGGAGGAGACGTACCCGCCGGTCTTGACCGTGGAGACGTCCCAGACGTTGATGAAGACCTGCTGGACGCGGCCGGGCAGCAACTGCGCGATCCACCGGCGCAGCGCCGGCCCGTCGGCCGAGAGGTAGAACGTCAGCAGCAGCAGGGTGAACAGGTTGAACACCGTCCCCGCCACCGTCCCCACCAGGCCGAGGACGCCGTTGAGCGCGCCCTGCGCGTACGAGGCCGCCTGCTGCGGGGTCAGGTTGAGCGAGTCGAGGATGGCGGAGATCTCGTAGCGGGTGCCGAAGCGGGCGTTCACCCGGTCGACGACGCCGGTGATGACGTCGGGCAGGGCCTTCAGCAGCACCGCGACCTGCCGGACGAGCAGGCTGCCGAACAGCACGAAGAAGACCACCACCGCGACGATGAACAGCGTCATCACCAGCAGCGTGGCCGTGCCGCGGCGCACCCGCCTGGACAGGCGGCGCACGGCGGGCTCCATGGCGAGCGACAGGAACCACGCCATCACCAGCATGGCGATCAGCGATCCCGCGTCGACGAGCACGAAGCGGACGAAGAACGCCGCCGCGACGACGGCCGCCAGGACGAGCCCGGCCCGCCAGATGTTCGCGGGCGCGAGCAGCACCTGCACGGTGGGTCTCGGTTCCATCGGTCATCAACGTACAAGCCGGGGCCGCTTGAGCTGGGCCTTCACCGCCTGGCCGGGTGCGGAAGATTGGCCGAACGTTGGGACTAGCAGGGCCGAGAAAGCGGCATGAAGGGTGAAAGGCGCAAAACGGTCTAGTGCCGAAAGGAGCGCCGCGATGGGCGACTATCCTCTTCTCAACCTCTTCTGGACCATGCTCGTGTTCTTCATGTGGGTCCTCTGGTTCATGCTGCTCTTCCGGGTCATCGGCGACCTGTTCCGCGACGACGACGTCAGCGGATGGGGCAAGACCGGCTGGACCGTCGTGCTGGTGGTCCTGCCCTTCGTGGGCGTCCTGCTCTACCTGATCGTCCGCGGCAAGGGCATGGGCCGGCGCGAGATGGCGCGGCTGCAGGCGAACGAGGAGGCGTTCCGCGCGTACGTGCGCGAGAGCGCCGCGGGCGCGGGCGGCGCCAGCTCGGGGACCGGCGACGAGCTGGCCAGGCTCGCCGACCTGAAGCGCCGGGGCGACCTCACCGACGACGAGTACGAGCGCGCCAAGACCAAGGTCCTCGCCGGGGTGTGAGGCCCGTCAGCCGCCGTCGACACCCAGGTAGGCCAGCGCCGAGACCACGGCCGCCCGCACGCCGGTGTCCAGGGTGGGCTGGATGACCGGGGCGAAGGCGGCGTTGTGGTTGCCGGGGACGTCGGCGTCGATCGTGCCCTTCCCGGCCGCCCGCGCGTACAGCTCGGGGTCCGTGCCGCCGAACCCCCAGTACGTGAACGGCGCGCCGAACGCCTTCGGGATCTCGCTGAAGTCCTCGCTGGCCGTCTGAAGATCGAGCTCTTTCGCCCGGTCGCCGAAGAAGGCGGAGAAGGCCGCGGCGACCCTGCGCGTCGTGTCCGCGTCGTTGACCGTGGCGGGGAAGGCGCCGAAATGCTCGACGTCGGGCTCGCGGGGAGCGCCCGAAGCGGCGCACTCGGCGCGGGCGATCCTGACGATCGCGTCCCTGACGCGCTGCCGCACGTCCTCCTCGTAGGTACGTACGTTGAGCTGGATCTCGGCGGTCTCCGGGATGTTGTTGGGGTTGGCCCCGGAGTGGATGCTGCCCACCGTGAGCACGACCGGGGTGAGCGGGCCGACCTCGCGGGAGACGATCGTCTGCAGGCGCACCACGAGCATCGAGGCCATCACCACCGGGTCGATGCCCCGGTCGGGGGCCGAGCCGTGGGCCGAGCGGCCGTACACGGTGATCCGGTAGTTGTCGGCGGCCGACAGCGCCGGCCCCGGCCGGGTGAGCACCTGGCCCGCCGGATAGGGCAGCACGTGCTGCGCCAGGCACACGTCGGGCTTCGGGATCCGGCCGGTCAGCCCGTCGTCGATCATGCCGCGGGCGCCGTCGCCGGGCTCCTCCGCCGGCTGGAACAGCGCCACGTACGTGCCCTTCCACGCGTCCCTGGCCTGCACCATCAGCCGGGCCGCGCCCAGCAGGGCGGTGACGTGCGTGTCGTGCCCGCAGGCGTGCATGACGGGCTGGCCGTCGCCGCCGACGGCCGTGCTCGCGTACGGCAGCCCGGTCCGCTCCTCGATCGGCAGGGCGTCCATGTCCGCACGGAACAACACGCACGGCCCGTCGCCGTTGGCCAGCACGCCGACGACCCCCGTGCCGCCGACGCCGTCGGTCACGTCGTACCCGTACGCGCGCAGCCGCTCGGCCACCCGCGCCGAGGTGCGTCTCTCCTGGTGGCCGAGCTCGGGATGGGCGTGCAGGTCGCGGTAGTACGCCTCCAGGTCGGGCCTGATGGCGTCAAGCCCGGCCAGCACGGTGTCGGCGGACATCGATCGCTCCCCTCAGCCTCACCCGCGGATGCTTTCCTGATATCGGTCTGGAGTAGTCCAGACGGGCGCAAACGTTCCGCCATCCGGGGGCGGACCGCCGCCGGTTCCCGCGGAGGCGTCCCTAGGCTCCTGCCTGTGCGGGTCGAGACGATCACGACGGTGCTGGACCTGGTCGGGGTGTTCATCAACAGCCTGCTCGGCGGCTCGGTGGCCCGCCGCAGGGAGCTCGACCTGTTCGGATACGTCGTGATCGGCGTCGTGTCCGGCCTGGGCGGCGGGCTGATCCGCGACGTGCTGCTCGGGCACGGGCCGCCGCTCGCCCTGACCAACCCCCTCTACATCCCGGTCGCGCTGGCCGGCGCGGGGGTGGCGTTCCTGCTGAAGTTCACCGAACGGGAATGGACCCGGCTCTTCTACGTCCTCGACGCGGTCGCGCTGAGCGTGTGGGCGGTCGCGGGGGCACAGCGGACGCTGGCCGCCGGGCTCGCCTGGCTCCCGGCGATCCTGCTGGGCACCATCACCGCGGTCGGCGGCGGCGCCACCCGCGACCTGCTGGTGCAGCGCGTCCCGGCCGTCTTCGGCGGCAACGGCCTGTACGCGTCGGTCGCCGCCCTGGTCGCGGCCCTGGAGGTGATCTGCTCGGAGCTCGGCGTGCCCGTCGCGGTGGCCACCCCCCTGGCGGTCGTCGCGGGCACCGTACTGCGGCTGGTCGCCTACCGGCGGGGGTGGGAGCTGCCCGGCGGCGTCGAATGGGAGGCCCGCGACGTCCTCGGCAAGGCCATCCGCCGCGACCGCCGCCGCCGGGACGACGAGTGATCGCACCTCATCTGGTGAGTAAGACGATGAAATACACAGCCGGGCAGAGGGCCCAACCCGACCAGAACGCGACGAACCCCGATGACGAGGGCCGTCGCGCGAACGATACGACGACTCCTGCCAAGCCGATGACGAGGATGGCGAACGGCGTGTACAGCAGGAGGACCGGCAGAAGCAAAAGGCTGAAGAACAGGAAAAAGGCAAACACGGCAACGACCAGATAGGCGGCAGCAGCCGACGCCGCACCACCCAGGCCCTGCAGCAGGTGCCGTGCCATTGTCTTCACCATCGTCATGATCGAGGCATTTTCGTCCTCGGGCAACCGCCTTATCCACAGAATGCGGTTCGGGGAATCGGCGGCCGGGCGGCCCTCACTACTGTCCGCGCATGGGAAAGAAGCGAAGGCGGAACACCCGCCGAGGCGGCGTCATCGGTATGGCATTGCTCCTGAACGAGCTTGACCTGGCCACCATGAGGGCGTCCTACCCGTCATTCGAGTTCGAGGATCACGGCCAATACCTCGCCACATGTGAGCAGATCTTGCGCTATATGCTCAAGGCTGGACACAGAGTCATGATCGGGGCCTTCACTCCCGCCGAATACTCCGCATACTGCCAGACGGAGCAGTTGCCGCCCGACTCGGCCGTGAGCAGGGCCCGATACGCCCAGGCGGTGTGCGAGGAGGATGATCCCTTCCCCTACCAGGGCGAACCCATCGGCGTGATCGTGGCCTCGCTCGCGCATCGCGAGCGGCTCCGGGCGCTCAGCATCCGGGCGATGGATCTGCTGGCCGCTTTTCCGCCCGAAGTGGTGCTGGAGGCGAAGGAACATGCCGCGGAGCTGCTCGTGCGGCTTTCGACCCACGGGGGCCCAGGCCGGCACATCTTCACCTGCCACGTGGGCGCCGGAACGCACGACCCCCTGGAAATCCTCGCCGAGGTCGAGCTGGAGCAGAACGCGATGCGAGTCATGAGCGTGGATTTCCCGGCCCTGGCGCTGATACTGAGCTTCGCCCGGGCCGCCGGAGCCGCGGGCGGCGTCGTCATGCGTTCCTTCACTTCCAGGACCGATCCGGACAGCGGATTGCCGGTGAAGATCGTCCGGGGCTGGGCCATCGTGAAAGGAGTCGTCCGTCCGCTGAAGGCCGCCGAGATCAGGCAGGCTTGCTGCACCGATGCGCGCACCGGAGCATCCCTTCCTCCCGAGCCGGCGGTCGAATACGCCGACTCTCACGAGCCTTTCCCGGCCGCCCCCGAGTGACGTTGCTCCGTCTCCAGGATGACGGTTGATCATCCACGCGACGGACGACGCTCTGCCCGCCGTCTCCCTAACGTGCTCCATGCGATGGGGGGCATTCGGCTCCCCATGCGGACAAAAGGATGATGAATGAGCACGGGGAAGACGCGTACCAGCCTCGACAACATCGCGGCCCTGGGCGCTGAGCTCGACGAGGGTCAGCTCCTTCAGGTGAGCGGCGGCGCCAAGAGCCAGGTCATCGTGATCTGCGGCAACCACACGCACACCTCCGGCGACAGCAACTAGTCAGCCGCGGGGGGCGCGGCCGGGTCGCGCCCCCCACCGGAACCATCCTGATGATCCTCGTACTGACCTCCGACGGAGACGAGCACGCCGAGCGCGTCGTGGGGACGCTCGCCGGGGCGGACGTCACCGTCTTCGACCCCGCGTGTTTCCCGGCCGCCGCCACCTTGGAGATCGGCCATCCGGGCGACGGCTCGACCGTCCGGGCTCTCGGCCACGGCGGACGCCGTGTCGACCTCGACGAGCTGACCGCGATCTGGTACCGCCGCCCGGGGAATCCGGTGGCCCATCCGCAGGCCGTCGCCCGCGAGCACGTCGAGGAGGAGTGCCGGGTCATGGTCGAGAGCCTGTGGGACGGCCTGGGGTGCCTGAAGGTCCCCGCCTCCAGGCCGGTCATCGACCGGGCGGGGCGCAAGGCGTACCAGCTCGAAGTGGCCAGGCGGCTGGGCTTCGAGCTGCCCGCGACACTGATCACGAACGATCCCGAGCGCTTCCTCGACTTCTACGTCCAGCACGAAGGCCGGGTGATCACCAAGCCGGTGCACGGCAACCAGCTGGAGGCGGACGGTGAGCGGTTCGGTCGGTTCGCGGCGCCCGTGACGCCGGCGGACCTCGGTCACGCCGACGCCCTGCGCCTGTGCCCGGTCATCGTCCAGGCGTACGTCCCCAAGCGGGTCGAGGTGCGGGTGACCGTGGTGGGCGGCGAGCTGTTCGCGGCCGAGATCCACTCGCAGGTCAGCAACCACACCCGCTACGACTGGCGGCACTACGACCCGGGCGCCACCCCCATCCTGGCGCACGACCTGCCGGACGAGGTCTCCCGGCGCTGCCTGGAGCTGGTCGAACGACTCGGGCTGTGCTACGGCGCGATCGACCTGATCCTCACGCCGGACGGCCGCCACGTCTTCCTGGAGATCAACCCCAACGGCCAGTTCCTGTGGATCGAGGACGCGACCGGGCTGCCGATCAGCGCGGCGATCGGCGAGCTGCTGAAGAGCGGAGTGAAGCGATGACGTACGGGCCGATGCTCGCCGACGCGGTCGGCCTGCTCAGCTCGGGTGAGCCCGAGCGCGGCCTGGAGAGGTTCCGCGCGGCGTACCCGCAGGTCCGGACGCGGCTGGTCGCCCAGCGCGAGGAGTTCGACGGATCGCTGCACCACGCCCTGCTCATGAAGGACGGCGACGCCACGGTCTCGCTGTCCTGGTGCCCCGAGCAGGCCCTGCCGTGGCCGCTGCGCGGCGTGCACCGCGCGGGCGAGCACCTGCTGCTCCGGGTCAACGGCATCGAGACGCCGGTGGCCAGGGCGATCGCCTGCCTGGACTTCATCTGGGACGAGTCCGCGCTGGCCGACCGGCTCATCGCCGACAGCCTCGTACGCGAGGAGCTGGCGGAGACGCGCGAGCCGCTGAGCGACGCCGCCCTCCAGGAGGCGATGGACGCCTTCCGCCGCGCCCGCGGCCTGCTGACCGTGGAGGCGACCCGGGCCTGGATGGAGCGCAACCGCATCTCCCACCAGGAGCTGGAAGAGCTGGTCGCCCTCGAGGCCGCCGTCGCCGCGCTCCGCGCGCGGGTGGCCGCGGGACGGGTGGAGGGCTGGTTCGCCGAACACGGCGCTGAGCTCGACGTGGCCCGCGTCGCGCAGGCGGTGTTCGTCGCCGAGCCGGCCGCCGTGCCCGACGCGGCCGGGTTCCTCGACGCGGTCGAGCGGGCCTTCGCCGACGGCGGCGCCCGTCCTGGCGAGGTGTTCGCCACCCTCCGCCGGGGCGACCTCGACAAAGAGTCGGCGGAACGCATCTTCGAAGCCCCTCCGGGGACGGTCGCCGGGCCGTTCCCCGTGGCGGGCGGGCATCTGCTGGTCAAGGTCCTCGCGGTGGAGCCGGCCGTGCTCGACGCGACCGTACGTGACCTCGTCGAACGCCGCATCTTCAGCGAATGGATCGACGAACGCAGGAACGCGGCCAAGATCGAATGGTTCTGGGGGATCGCGGAACGGACGGCCGGCGGGTGAAGTCGCTTCCGTACCGGGAGAAGGCGGTCCACCACCATCAGGGCGTCCGGCGGCACGTCGAGCGCCCCTACCGCGTCTCCAGGACGCTCCTGGTCTGGCTGTGGACCTACGTGGGCCTGCTCGCGCTGGCGCTGGCGATCGTGGTGCTGCTCGGCGTCCTCCCCGCGCTCGGTGATCCGCGATGAGGCGGGTCAGGGTGCCCGTGCTGAGGCAGAACACGATGGCCGACTGCGGCGCGGCGTGCCTGGCGATGGTGCTCGGGGCCCACGGCCGCCGGGCGAGCGTGCGCGAGGTCGTCGCGGACGTCCAGGTGTCCAGGGACGGGCTGACCGCCTTCGCGATCGTCGAGGCCGCCAAGTCGTACGGCCTGAACGCCAAGGCGTTCTCGATCGCGCCCGAGCGGCTCGGCGCGGTGCCGGGGCCGTTCGTCGTGCACTGGGAGTTCAACCACTTCCTGGTCGTCGAGCGGTGGCGCCCGGACGTC
The DNA here is from genome assembly GCF_041402765.1 of Nonomuraea sp. AD125B. Taxonomy (NCBI): domain Bacteria; kingdom Bacillati; phylum Actinomycetota; class Actinomycetes; order Streptosporangiales; family Streptosporangiaceae; genus Nonomuraea; species Nonomuraea sp. AD125B. Next base: position 101,744 of record NZ_JBGLOU010000022.1, read on the forward strand.
GTCGAGGTCGTCGACCCGGCCTCGGGGCGGCGCAGGCTCACGCCGGAGGAGTTCGACCTCGGTTTCACCGGGGTCGTGCTGGCTTTCGAGCCGGGCCCGGACTTCGATCCCCAGGGGCCCGAGCGGCGTCCGTGGCGCGCGAACCTCCTGCGCGCCCTGCTCATCCGCCACCGCGGCCTGCTCGTCCAGGCGCTGCTCGCCTCCCTGCTGCTGCAGGTGGCCGCGCTCGTGCTGCCCCTGCTGTCCGGGCTCGTCGTCGACGAGGTGCTGCCCGGCGGCGACCGTTATCTGCTGCACGTCCTCATCGTCGGCCTGCCGATCGTGGTGCTGATCCAGGGGATGCTCACCTACCTGCGTACGGCCCTGCTGCTCATGCTGCGGGCACGGGCCGACACGGAGTTCACGGGCGGGGTCGTCGGCCGGCTGTTCTCGCTGCCTTACGGGTACTTCACCCTGCGCGGGGCGAGCGACCTCGTCATGAGCACCCAGAGCGCGGCCAGCCTGCGGGCCATGCTGTCCGGCCAGGTGCTGTCGGCGCTCCTCGACGGTCCGCTCGCCGTGGTGCTCATGGTCCTCGTGCTGGTGCGCGATCCCCTGCTCGGCGGATGCCTGGCCGCGATGGCGGCCGTCCAGGTCGTGCTGCTGCTCCTCACCCGCAGGCGGATCGCCGACCTCACCGGGCGCGGCCTGACCGCCGCCGCCACGACCCAGGGCCGGCTCATCGAGTCCATCCAGGGCATCGAGTCGATCAAGGCGTCCAGCTCCGAACGGCGTGCCGTCGAGCGGTGGTCGGCGATGTTCACCGCCCAGATGAACGCCGACCTGCGCCTGGGCCTGACCCGCGGGCTCCTGGACTCGGTCCTGTCCGCCATCAGGATCCTCGCTCCCGCGCTGCTGCTGCTCGTGGGCACGGTCCGGGTGCTCGACGGCGGGCTGAGCCTCGGGACGATGCTCGCGCTCAACGCGCTCGCTGTCTCCGCGCTCACCCCGCTGACCTCGCTGCTGACCAGCCTCCAGGAGCTCCAGGAGGCCGGCGCCCACGTCGAACGGCTCGCCGACATCATCGAGGCCGAGCCGGAACGCACCGGCGGCGCGCGGCCGCCGCTGCGCGGGGAGGTGACGCTGAGCGACGTCGGGTTCCGCTTCGACCCTCGTTCGCCCTGGACGCTCAGGAACGTCACGCTGAGGATCGCCCCAGGTCAGAAGGTGGCGCTGGTGGGCAGCTCGGGCTCGGGCAAGAGCACCCTGGGCAGGATCCTGCTCGGCCTGTACGAGCCGGTCGAGGGCGAGATCCGCTACGACGGCACGCCCGCGCGCGACCTGGACCCGAGCTGGCTGCGCGGCCGGTTCGGCGTGGTCACCCAGGACCCGCACCTGTTCACCGGGACCATCAGGGAGAACATCGCCCTGACCGTCCCCGGCGCCCCGCTGGAGCGGATCGTGGCCGCCGCCAGGATGGCGCACGTCCACGACGACATCATGGCCATGCCCATGGGGTACGAGACGATGCTCACCGAGGGCGGCGGCCTGTCCGGCGGCCAGCGGCAGCGGATCGCCCTCGCCCGGGCCCTGCTTCCCGAGCCGCGCATCCTGCTGCTCGACGAGGCCACCAGCCACCTCGACACCGTGGCCGAGGCCGCCATCGAACGCAACCTCGCGGGCCTGCCGCTGACCCGCGTCGTGATCGCCCACCGGCTGAGCACCGTACGCGACGCCGACCAGATCCTCGTCATCGACGGCGGCCAGGTGGCCGAGCAGGGCACCCACGACGAGCTGATGCGATTCGGCGGACGGTACGCGGCCCTGTCCGAACTGGCCCGGCCGTCGCTGTGACCACCGCGTAGGCTGCGGCGGATGAGTTTCCGACTGGCGGCGTACGCCGTGTGCATCGAGGACGGCCGAGTCCTGCTCGCCCACCACGTGAAGCCGGACGGCGAGCGGGTCTGGACCCTCCCCGGCGGGAGGGTCGAGCACGGCGAGGACCCCTTCGACGCGGTCGTCCGGGAGGTCGCCGAGGAGACCGGCTGCGACGCGGTCGTCGAACGCCTGCTGGGCGTGGACTCCCGCGTGATCCCCGCCACCGTCGCCCGCGCCGGCGTCGAGCATCAGAACGTCGGCGTCTTCTACCGCGTCCGCCTCACCGGCGGCCGACTGCGTCCCGAGCCCGGCGGCGACATCGCCGAGTCGGTCTGGACCGCGTTCGCCGACGTCGCGCGCCTCCGCCGCTCATCGCTGGTCGACGTCGGCCTCGCTCTGGCGCGGACCCTCCCGGCGAGCGGCCATGTCGGTCCCGTCCCGGTCGGCGGTCTGATCCAGCACTGATCGGCCGCGCCACCGCGTCAGGATTTGGGGAGACGTTTACCTGCTCGGGGGTGTCGGCAGGACGAAACGGGCAGTTGACCAACATTCCTGTCTCTACACGAGAGAAAAGGTGGTGTGCGACATGGCTGACCAGCCGACGCGAGCCACTTACGACATCGGTCATCACCCCGACATAGCCGCGCTGCGCGCCCGCTACGACATGGCGGCCCAGCAGCCGGCAGGGCAGTCCGTCAGCGGGGTCGCCTTCCTGAGCGGGCTCTACCTGGCCATCTCGCCATGGGTGGTGGGCATCTTCGGCCGCACGAACCTGACCGTCAGCAACCTGATCACCGGGATAGCGGTGGTCCTGCTGGCGGCCGGGATCGCCTCGGCCAACGGCCGCTTCCACAGTCTCGCGTGGACGCTGCCGGTCATCGGCGTATGGACCATCATCACGCCGTGGGTCCTGCCGCCGCACGGAGCCGGCGCCTCGACGATCGTCAACAACGTCATCACGGGAGTGGTCATCCTCGTCACCGGCCTGGCCTGCGCCTCGCTCGGCATGATGAGCAGACGCCACGGCGGGCACCCACGATGACTCCCACGGTCCTGCGCTGACCCGCGCGGCTCAGCCGCGCAGGCGTTCGGAGGCGGCGGCCGCGGAGACGTCGTGCGGATAGGCGTGCCTGGCGCGCAGGAGCACGACCGCGTTCGCCACCAGGGGCACCAGCATGATCAGGAACGCGTACCGCAGCCCTTGCGCGCCCGGGCCGAGCGCGTCGGCCAGAACGCCGAAGAGCACCGGGGCGACGGCCTCCCCGCCCACGCGCAGGAACGTGCGGATGCTCTCCGCGCGGCCCCAGAGCCGGTAGTGGACGACGTCGAGGCGGGCGGCGTCCAGCGGGGGATTGGCCGCCGCTGCCGAGGCGGCCGCGACGAACAGGAACGGCAGCGCGAGCGTCGGCGACGTGGTGAGCAGCCCGGGGACGAAGAAGACGGCGGCGGCGGCGTAGGCGATCGCGGGGACCACCATGCGGGCGCTGATGTGCCCGCGGCGGGTGAGCCGGTCGGCGAGGCGTCCGCCGCTGAGCACCCCCAGCAGGGCCCCGAGGCCCACCAGCAGCACGACGCCCGTCAGCGCGACCTGGCCGAGGCCGTACTGCTCACGGGCGAAGACGACGGCGAAGGTGCGCACTCCGGCGAAGAAGAAGTATCCGACCACGGAGGCGACGATCAGTGCGACGTTCGTCCGGATGCTCAGCACGTACCGGATCGCCTGCCCCAGGGACATGTGCACGGGGTCACGGCGCAGCAGCGCCGCGGGATCGGGCCCGATACCGCGGCGGCGCACCGCGCGCCGCGCCGTGTCGTCGCGGTCCGGCCCGGCGTGGTCCGCCTCTCCACCGGGCGTCGCCACCGTGAACTTCCCGCCAGGTGTCACCGCGGGCAACCGGCTCTGACCGCCGCGCTCGGGCTCGGGCAGCTTCCGCCCGATGACGAAGACGAAGGCGACACCCACGAGCGCGAGGAGCCAGAACATGGAGCGCCAGGTCAGCAGCCGTGCGAGGGCGCTTCCCACCAGCAGGCCGAGACCGGCGCCGACCATCTCGCCGCTCAGGATGAAACCGTAGATCCGGCCCCGTTCGGCGGCCGGGAAGAAGTCGCCGACCAGCGAGACGACCGAGGGCGCGGCGGCGGCGGTCAGGCCCCCGACCGCCACCCGGGAGCACAGGAGCCACGGGAGCGAGTCGGCCAGGGCGCCGGCGATCATGGCCAGGCTCCACAGGACGATGCAGGCGGTGAGGAACCGTACCCGGTTGACGCGGTCGGTCAGGACGCCGACCGGCAGGACGGCGACGGCGCCGGCCGCGGAGGAGACGGCGGTCAGCGACCCGAGCCCGGTGTTGCCGATGCCCATCGACTCCTGGATCTCCGGCCCCACCGCGGCGACGGCCCCCTGGTCGGCGGTGACGAGCGCCAGAACGCCGGCGAGCATCGCGACGACCCGGAACCGCGTGGGGCCGCCCAGCAGGACCAGCATTCTCCGCCAGACCCCGTCGAACACGGCATGCGAGAAGCGGCTGAGCCTGCGGTGCCGCTCATTCCACGGTTTTGCGGACATCGGCGCCTCTCCCCTTGATCACCGTTCCTCCTTGCGCGGTCCGTTCCGTCCTTGGAGGGCGGTCTGCCCGGGCTTCGCCAGGAACGGGGATCGGCCGAGGACGACGATGCCGGTCGCCATCGCGATCAGACCGGCCACCTCGCCTGCCAGCGCCGCCGGGGTGACCTGCAGGCGTTCGGCGAAGATCGCCACGCCCAGCACGATCCCGCAGATCGGTTCGGCGACCGTGGTGGCCGGCAGGGAGATCTGGAGCGGAGCGGCGTCGAACGCGCTCTGGTTGAGGAGCAGGCCCACCACGGCGACGCACGGCAGGAGGTACGGCTGCCAGGTCGTGAGCACGTTCTGTCCGTGGTCGAACGTGAGCAGGGCGTTACGGGTCAGGACGTCCTGCAGCCCGTAGAGCACCCCCGCGGAGCCGGCCAGCAGAATCGCCTTGACCTTCAGTGACCGCCGCAGGCCGAAGACGACCAGCGCGGCCGCCACCACGACCACCGGGAGCGCCGCCAGCCAGCGCGGGGAGAGCGGATCGGGGAGGCGGCCGCCGTGCGGCTGCCCGGCGAACAGGAACAGCGCCACTCCTCCACACACCAGCACGGCGCCCAGTTGCAGCATGCGGCCGAACGGTTCCTGGTAGACGACATGGGCCGCGGTCAGGGCGAACAGCAGGTTCATCGCGAGCAGCGGCTCCACCCGCGCCACGTCCGCCTCTCGGAGCGCGATGGCGCCGAGGATCTGGCCGCACGCCATCAACCCGAGCCCGAACAGCCACAACGGCGTGCGCATGAGGTCGAACAGCAGGCGCGGGCGCAGCATCTCGTCCAGAGGCTGGCGGTACGCGGCATGCTGCTGGGCGACGAAGCCGAGGCCCAGCAGGCAAGCCGCACCCAGAGAGACAGCGATGGTCATCACCAATGGCGACGCTCTCCGAATCCGCTTCCCTGAACGCCGGTGGGGTCAGCGCACCATCCGGTGCGGGGCGGGCGGCGGCTCCAGGCTGACGCGGGCCACCGTGTGGACATGATCAGTGCGTAGAGCGTCGCGCAGGTGCTGAAGCGCGACCGCGGACAGGTGCCATCTGAGCTCCCCGATGGGCGCCCTCTCGTCGGCGACGACGCGTAGCCGCACTTCAGGGGGGTAGCGCGAGTCGGCCACGCGCGCATCGGCGCTCACCACGGCCGGGCTCGACGCCACGTCGGCGGCGACCGCCTGCGACACCCCGTCCACGGACACCTCCGAGAAGCCGGCCGGTGACCCTTCCAGCCGGATCGGGCGGTGCGTGACCTCCCTGCGGCCCTGCACCAGCAACCAGCGCAGCGCCAGCAGCGCCACCACGATCGACACGACCGCCACGGCCCACCAGATCGCCGGGCTGTTGCCGGCGAAGAACCCCCGTACGCCGCCGTCCACGATCGGGGTGTCCGCCGACCCGAGGCCGCCCAGCCCGCGGCCGGCCGCGAGCCCGCCCAGGACCAACAGCACCGATCCGATCAGCGCGAGTGCCCATCGGTTGCCCCGGCTGGTCTTCCTGTTCACTTGCGCTCCTTGACGTCCACGGTCACCCGGTACGGCTCCACGAGATCCAGTCCCGCCAGCCTGGTGAGCACGGCGGCGCGCACCTCCTGGGCGAACCTCTCCTTGTCCCACCCCGACGTGGTGGGCGTGACGGTGACCGTCCCGCCCCGCAGCGTGGCGTGGGCCGTGTGCACGCCCGGCACCTCCTCGGCCGCGTGCGCCAGGGCCCTGGTGACGCTCTTGGGGCGCAGCCCGATGATCACGTCGGGGTCGTGGCTGCGTACCGCCAGCAGGCGCGGCCGTCCCGGCACCAGAGCGGTGATCAGCAGCGCCAGCCCGATCAGCGCCACGACCACCGAGCCCAGCACGAACAGCGGGTCCGACCACGGCGTGGAGGCCGCCCAGCCGAGCATCCGGTCGTACGGCACCAGGCGCAGCGGAGCGCCGACCAGCGCCGAGACGGTCTCGGCGGCCACGAGCAGGCCCAGCAGCGTGAGCAGCACGGACACCACGACGGCCGGGACCCTCCGGGACGGGCGGAACGCCCGCACGGCCGCCCGGTCGGCGGCCTTGTCGCGTTTCGCCTGGTAGGCGCCTGCGGGGCCGTCCTCAGGAGGGACGGCGCCGTACTCCTGCGTCAACGTTCGCTCGGTCACGGCAGGTCACCGCCGAAGTCGGTAATGGTCACGTCCAGATGGGTGACGTTGAGGCCGGTCTGGGCGGCGACGCGGGCGATCACGTGCTGCCTGACCCGCGCCGCCACGTCCCGCAACGGCGACGGGTAGGCGACGCTCACGCTCAGGTGAACCGCGGCCCGCTCACCGCGGACCTCGGCGTCCGACGAGGGCGACCGCCACCCGCCGCCGGGGTGCACCCCCAGCACCTCGGGAACCTCCCCGGCCGCGCAGCAGGCGATCTTGGTGACCACCTCGTCCGCGATCCGGGTGCGCCCGCGGACCTCGGGAGGCGGAGGCGCCGGACGCTGCCCGGGCACGGTCACGATGCCCGCGCCGGTGGCAGCGGTCACTTCCGCCTCACGGACAGGTTCACTTCGCCGGTCTCGGCGAGCCGGCCGACCAGCCAGCCGACGGCGCCGAGCACCAGCACGATCAGGAACGGCACCAGCCCGCCGAACGCCCCGACGATCCCGAGAACGATGCCGACGGCCAGCCCGATCAACGGCAGCCACTGGTTGTTCATGATCCCTCCACGATGTCGTCCGCGCTGTCGTCCGCGCTGTCGTCCGCGACGCCGTGCGCGATGTCGTCGATGCGCACGTTCACCAGGCGCTCGCCGGCCAGGTCCGTCACGGCTCGCCGTACCTCGTCGGCGGTCTCCAGGAGCGGGCGGTCCAGGGTGGCGACGATGGCGATCTCGACCGCGCGGTCGTTCACGGAGACGCCCGTCAGCCGCCGGCCCGGCAGGTAGGTGGCCACGGTCCCGAACGGGCCGCTGGACAACCCGGCCACGCCGTCACACGACCGGACCCGCTCGGCGATCGCCGGCGCCTCGTCCTCGGGGCCTGTCCCGAAGCCGTCGTCCACCCCGGAGCCCGCCGGGCTCGCACCGGACTTCGGGGCCGGGCCCGTGTCCGTCATCGAACTCCCGGCTCCGGCCCGGTGTCCTGCCGGCGGCTCTTGTCGCCTTCCCGGCCGCGGTCCTGATCGGGCAGGTGGACGTCGTCGACGCGGATGTTGACCTCGGTCACTTCCAGTCCGCACATGCGCTCGATGGCGTTGATGACGTTCTTGCGCACCGCCCCCGCCAGCTCGGGGATCGCCATGCCGTACTCCACCACCAGGTCGAGGTTGACGGCGGCCTGCCGCTCGCCCACCTCCACCGACACGCCCTGCGTGACGCTCTCGTCGACACCGACGATGCCGCGTACGCTGCCCAGCGCACGCGCCGCGCCACCGCCCATGGCGAAGACTCCGGACATCTCGCGGGCGGCGAGCCCGGCGATCTTGGCGACGACGGTGTCTTCGATCCTGGTGGTGCCCTTCTCGGTGACCAGCGCGGCTCCCGGGCTGCCCTCGTACGTCCTGGCTTTCGGCACGGTCGCGGTCTGGCCGGTTTCCGTGGCTCGACTGGACATGGTGTCCGACACGTCCGTCACCTCCCCTCCTCCTCAGTAAGCACTGATAACCGCCCCAAGCCACCTGATTCCTACATAAAACAGACTTTTAGAACATTTATGACAAGCTGGGAGAGATCGCCTGGAAGTCGGGCTTCCGTCACGGGCGCCAGCACAGCGCGGGGTCGGGATGGTCGAAGAAGCCGAGCTTCCGGTAGAGCGGCTCGCCCTCGCGGGAGGCGTACAGGTCCACCCGCACGACCTCCCGCTCCCGGAACCAGTCGAGCAGGCCGAGCATGATCGCGCGGCTGTGGCCGCGCCGCCGGTACGCCGGATCGGTGACCACGCCGATGACGTGCCCGATCCGGCCGTTGCGTGAGTGCGGTCCGGGGAACCACTGCTCGACGGTGCCGATGCCGCAGGCGGCGAGCCCGTCGTCCCCGTCCACCACCAGGATGCGCGCGTCGTCCCGTGCCAGCTTCTCCTTCAGCACCGCGGCGAGAGCGCCCCGCCAGTCGTCGCCTGCCGACGAGGGGTTGAAGAAGTCGCCGCCGAGGTCTTCGAAGAGCAACGCCCGCAGTCGTACGAGTTCGGCGATGTCGTCTTCGGACGCCTGGCGAACGTCAGTTTGAAGTGTCATGAGGATCAGGCTGACGTAACGGCCTTGTGCACTACAACCCTTACGGAAAGCCCTCGCCGGACCTTCCAGCTCGCCTGGCAGGTGGCCCGCCCGCATATAATTTCGACAGACTTCGAATCAGGAGGGGTTGTCATGACCGTCCAGACCGGCGGGTGCTGCGCCCCGATCACCCGCGAACCGCTGGCCGAGGACACCGCCGCCGAGCTCGCCGTCATGCTCAAGGCGGTCGCCGACCCGGTGCGGCTGCGCCTGCTGTCGATGATCGCCTCCCACGCCGGCGGCGAGGCGTGCGTCTGCGACCTGACCGGCGCCTTCGACCTGACCGCCCCGACCATCTCCCACCACCTCAAGGTCCTGCGTACGGCGGGCCTGATCGACGGCGAGCGGCGCGGCACCTGGGTCTACTACCGCGTCGTCCCGGAGACGCTGAACAGGCTCGGCGCCCTGTTCACCCCCCTCGCCGGGCCCGCCGGGTCGGAGCTGCTCCCCACCTGACGGGGATGGGCGGCGAGAAAAGGTGCGGTGGCCCTTGGCCCCTGGCCACCGGGACTTCCGGCCCTGTCCGCACGTCCCCCGGCTGAGGTCCCATGGTGTGGTGATCGCGTACGACCCGGACACCGCAACCACGCCGAGAAGGGAACGTGCCCATGACCGCAGTTCCGGATGAGCAACTGGCCGTCGATGAGGAGATGCTGCGGAGACTGGCCTCTCCGGAGGACAAGGAGGTCGAACAGCTGGACGCCTGGTGGCGGGCCGGCAACTACCTCACGATCGGCCAGATCTATCTCCAGGGCAATCCCCTGCTGCGCGAGCCGCTGGCCCCGCAGCACATCAAGCCGCGGTTGCTGGGCCACTGGGGCACCAGCCCGGGACTTTCGTTGATCTACGCGCACGTCTCCCGGCTCATCCGGCACACCGGACAGCAGGCGATCTATCTCGCCGGACCCGGGCACGGCGGGCCCGCACTGGTGGCCGCCGGATACCTGGAGGGCACCTACAGCGAGATCTATCCGCACGTCAGCCAGGACGAGGCCGGGATGTTGCGGCTGTTCCGGCAGTTCTCCAGCCCGGGCGGCATCCCCAGCCACGTCTCGGTGACCACCCCGGGCTCCATCCATGAGGGTGGCGAGCTGGGGTACGTGCTGGTGCACGCCTTCGGCGCCGTCATGGACAACCCCGACCTGCTGGCGGTCGCGGTGGTGGGCGACGGCGAGGCCGAGACCGGGCCGCTGGAGGGGTCGTGGAAGGGCGTGTCGTTCCTCAACCCCGAGCGCGACGGCGCCGTACTGCCGGTCCTGCACCTCAACGGCGCGAAGATCGCCGGCCCGACGGTCCTGTCCCGTAAGGACCCGGCCGAGGTACGCCGGCTGCTGGAGGGCCACGGCTACGAAGTGCTGGAGGTGGAGGGCGCGGACCTGCCGGGCATGCACCACCGCTTCGCGGCCACGCTGGCCGAGGCCTGGAGCAAGATCCGCGCGATCCAGCACCTGGCCCGTACCGGCGGGTGGGACGGGAGCCGCCCCCGGTGGCCGCTGATCGTGCTGCGCTCGCCCAAGGGGTGGACCGGGCCGGAGCAGGTCGACGGCGTACAGATGGCGGGCACGTGGCGCTCGCACCAGGTGCCGTTGTCCGGGGTGCGCGACAACCCGGAGCACCTGGCGATCCTGGAGAGCTGGCTGCGCTCGTACCGGCCGGAGGAGCTGTTCGACTCCACCGGTGCGCCCACCGAGCTGGTACGCGGCCTGGCCCCGGAGGGCGACCTGCGGATGAGCGCCGCCCCGCACGCCAACGGCGGCCTGCTCACGCGGGATCTGACCCTGCCCGACTTCCGCGACTACGCCGTCGAGGTGCCGCAACCGGCGCGTACGCGCGCCGAGTCGACCCGCCGGCTCGGCGAGCTGCTGCGCGACCTCTACCGCGACAACCCCGACAACTTCCGGCTGTTCTGCCCGGACGAGACCAACAGCAACCGGCTCGGCGCCGTGTTCGAGGTCTCCGACCGCGCCTTCGCCGAACGCGTCACCGCCGACGACGTGGCGATCAGCCGCGACGGCCGGGTCATGGAGGTGCTGTCGGAGCACAACTGCCACGGCTGGCTGGAGGGGTACACGCTGACCGGCCGGCACGGCATGTTCGCCACCTACGAGGCGTTCGCGATGGTCAGCGCCTCCCAGACGGTGCAGCACGGCAAGTGGCTGCAGGAGGCGAGCCGGCTGCCCTGGCGGGCCAAGGTGCCCAGCCTCAACGTGCTGCTCACCTCGACCGCCTGGCGCAACGACCACAACGGCTTCTCCCACCAGGGGCCCGGCCTGATCCAGGTCGTGCTGACCCAGCGCGGCGACGTCGCCCGCGTCTACCTCCCGCCGGACGCCAACTGCCTGCTGTCGGTGGCCGACCACTGCCTGCGTTCGCGGTCGTACATCAACCTCATCGTCATCGACAAGCAGCCGCAACTGCAGTGGCTCAGCATCGACCAGGCCGCCGAGCACTGCGCCCGCGGCGCCGGCGTATGGGACTGGGCCGGCACCGACGACGGCGCCGGCGACCCCGACATCGTGCTGGCCTGCGCCGGCGACGTGGTGACCATGGAGACAGTCGCGGCGGCGCAGATACTCAAGGAGCGGCTGCCCGGCTTCAAGGTCCGCGTGGTCAACGTCGTGGACCTGATGACGCTGATGCGGCCCAAGGACCACCCGCACGGCATGAGGGGCACCCTGTTCACCGAGCTGTTCACCGACACCGTCGATGTCGTGTTCGCCTTCCACGGCTACCCGGGCGCCGTCCACCAGCTCGTGCACGGCCGCCCGGACGCCGACCGGTTCAGGGTGCGCGGCTTCATCGAGGAGGGCACCACCACCACACCCTTCGACATGACCGTACGCAACCGCGCCTCCCGCTACCACCTGGTCATGGACGCCATCAACAACGCCAGGCGGCTGCCGCGCGGCGCCGCCGACCTGATGGCCTGGTGCGAGCGCAAACTCGCCGAGCACCAGGCGTACGTCGTCGAGCACCTCGAAGACATGCCCGAGGTCCGCGACTGGTCGCTGGGCGGATGACCAAGCGCCCCCGGCGTAAAGGGAATTATCGCCCGCCGCGAATTGCGCGGAGAATGGACAAAGCTTTCCTCGGTACGATCCCGCAAATATCCGGATATTCGGAAAGGCGGATCACATCCCCGGGATCAGTTCTGCCGGAGGCCGTTGAGCACCAGTCGTCTGCGCTGCGCGGTGGGGGAGGGGACGTGCTCCATGTGGCCGCACATCATGCGGTGGTGCAGACCGTGCTCGTGGGCGAAGATCACCAGCTGGACGCGGTCGCGCACGTTCAGCTTGGTGCACAGGCTCCGTACGTGCGACTTCACCGTGCTCTCGCTGACCCGCAGCATCCGGGCGATCTCGTCGTTGCGCATCCCGCGCAGCACCAGCCCCAGGACCTCCCGCTCGCGCGGCGTGAGGCTCTCGACCTCAGCCAGCGCCTGCGGGGGCTCGGCCTGGGTGCGGCTGAACTCGGCGACCAGCCGCGTCACGCCGTGGCTGGACAGCACCGCCTCGCCGGCTCGGACCCGGTGGATCGCGGGGATCAGCTGCTCGGGCCCGATGTCCTTGAGGAGGAAGCCGCGCGCGCCGAGGCGGAGCGCGCGGAAGAGGTCCTCGTCGGGGTCGGTCGGGCCGAACATCAGCACCTTGACGCCGGGGACGCCGCCGGGGCCGCAGATCTCGGCCGTGGCCTGGAAGCCGTCCATGTTGGGCATCAGCGTGTCCATGAGCACCACGTCGGGGCGCAGTTGCCGGGACAGCCGGACCGCGTCGAGGCCGTCGCCGGCCTCGGCGACCACCTCGATGCCGGTGCGTTCGCAGAAGGCGGTGCGCAGCCCTATGTGGATCACCGGCTGGTCGTCGGCCACCACCAGTCTGATGGCGCTCATCGGGGCACCGCGAGTCGAGTAGCGCCGGCAGGGTCGATCTTGATCATTTCGGTCCCCCAGATAATGATCGATAAAGGATCTGCGGTAGCAGCCCACCCGTTTCGCGCATCAATGCGTCCAATTGACCACATCTGCTCCAGAAGCGTCAAACGGTGGTACGCGTCGAAATTGACGCCAGTAATGACTTCTTGTCGCTCGAATTGTCGTCACGGCACGTCAACCGCGAGAACCGCCGTGACCGGATGGCCGGGGGGATGACGAGCGCCTCGGCGAAGAGACACGCGGGAGGGGCGGACGTCGTCCCGCGGACGAGAGGAAGGTGCCCGAAAGGCGAGGGCCACTTCAGCGACATGGTTGATGACGGGCCGTACGGCCGCTGCCTACGCTGGCCGCGCCATGGAGACGGTAACGCGCCGGGTCAGGCGCGCCGGACCGTCGGCGGAAGGCGGGAAAGGCCAGGTGGTCGCCATGAACGTCGAGATCGTCACGCAACTGATGGCCGCGGTGGGCGCGGATGTGACACCAGAGGAGTTCGACCAGACGTTCGAGTCGCTGAACGTCGACTCGCTGGCCCTGGCGGAGATCTCCGCGCGGGCCGAGGAACGGTACGGGGTCGTCATCGAGGGCAAACTGACCGCCGAGACCACGCCGGCCCAGCTCGGCGCGTTCCTCGGCGAGCACGCGTCCGTCACGAAGGGCTGACGCGCCGTGGGCCACACCGACAACAGCATCGTGATCGAAGCACCGATCGCGTACGTCTGGGCCAGGACCAACGACCTGCGCTCGTGGACGGACCTGTTCACCGAGTACGCCAAGGTGGAGGTCCTGTCCGAGGAGCCCGGCCACCTCACCTTCAGGCTCACCATGCACCCCGACGAGGAGGGCAGGGTGTGGTCGTGGGTGTCGGAGCGCCGGCTGGACCGGGAGCACTGGACCGTACGGGCTCGGCGGGTGGAGCCCGGACCGTTCCAGTTCATGAACCTCTACTGGACCTACGAGGCGCTCACCCCCGACACCACGCGGCTGCGCTGGGTCCAGGACTTCACCATGCGGCCCGACGCCCCGGTGGACGACGCGGCGATGGAGGCCAGGCTCAACCGCGGGTCGGCCGGGCAGCTCCGGATCATCGCGCAGCGGCTCAAGGCGTCCCGCTCACGTACGCAGAGCTTCGCGGCCACCCGCTCGGTGCGGCAGCGGGGCGGGGACATGCGCACCCTGCTCAACCCGGCCTCGACCGGATGCTCCCACGGCATCTCCGGCGCGGTCGAGCTGGCCCCGGGCGAGCGGGTCAACGAGCACTACCACCCCTACTCGGAGGAGCACCTGTTCGTCGCCGAGGGCACCGTACGGGTCGACATCGACGGCGAACCCCGCACCCTGGGGCCGCGCGAGGCCGTCTTCGTGCCCCGCCAGGTCCGCCACCGGGTGACCAACGTCGGGACCGGCCCGGCGCTGGTGGTCTTCGCGCTCGGCCCGCTCGCCCCCAGCCCGGAGCTGGGGCACGTCGACACCGAGGACGAAGCTCCGGCGGCGACATGAGCCGGCGGGTGGTGGTCACCGGCATCGGGGTGCAGGCCCCCGGAGGGGCGGGGACGGACGCGTTCTGGGCGAGGCTCGTCTCCGGGCGTTCGGCGATCCGCCGGATCAGCACGTTCGATCCGGCCCCGTTCCGCTCCCAGGTGGCGGCGGAGTGCGACTTCGCGCCCGCCGCCTGGGGCCTGACGCCGCGCGAGATCCGGCGCTGCGACCGGTTCGTGCTGCTCGCGCTGGCCGCCGCGCGGGAGGCGGTCGACGACAGCGGCCTCGACCTCGCCGGCGGGGACGCCGGGCCGAAGGTGGGCGTCTGCCTCGGCAGCGCGGTCGGCGCGACGATCCGCCTGGAGGAGGAGTACGTCGTCGCCAGCGACGCCGGCCGGGACTGGACGGTCGCCGCCGACCACAGCCTGCCCTTCCTCTACCAGGCGCTGGTCCCGTCGAGCGCGGTGAGCGAGCTGGCCGCCAGGTACGGGGCCCACGGCCCCGCCCTCATGGTCTCCACCGGCTGCACGTCGGGCATCGACGCCGTCGGGACCGCGTACGAGCTGATCGTCGACGGGGAGGCCGACGTGATGATCGCGGGCGCCTCCGACGCGCCCATCTCGCCCATCACCGTGGCCTGCTTCGACGCGATCCGTGCCACGACGTCCAGGAACGACACCCCGGAGACGGCCTCCAGGCCGTTCGACGCGACCCGCGACGGGTTCGTGCTCGGGGAGGGCAGCGCCGTCCTGGTGCTGGAGGAGCTGGAGCACGCCCGGCGCCGCGGCGCGCGGATCCACTGCGAGGTCGGCGGGTACGCGGGCCGCGCCAACGCCCACCACATGACCGGTCTGCGCCCCGACGGGATCGAGATGAGCGAGGCCATACTCGACGTGCTGCGGCAGGCCCGCATCACCCCCGGCGACCTCGGCTACGTCAGCGCGCACGGCTCCGGCACCAGGCAGAACGACCGGCACGAGACGGCCGCGTTCAAGCGGGCGCTCGGCCCGGCCGCCGCCCGGGTGCCGATCAGCTCGATCAAGTCGGTGGTCGGTCACTCGCTGGGCGCGATCGGGGCCATCGAGATGGCCGCGTGCGCGCTGGCGATCCGGCACCAGGTCGTGCCTCCCACGGCCAACCTGACCACGCCCGACCCCGAGTGCGACCTGGACTACGTGCCGGTGACCGCGCGCGAGCACCCCGTCGGCCACGCCCTGTCGGTCGGGAGCGGGTTCGGCGGGTTCCAGTCCGCCATGGTCGTCTCCGCCCTGGCGGAGTCGTCGAAGGGAAGGGTCGCGTGACGGATCCCGCCTCGCTCGTCATCAGCGGCATCGGCGTCGTCTCGCCGGTCGGCATCGGCGTCGCCGCGCACTGGAAGGGAACCCTGGACCGGCGCTCCGGGATCCAGCCGATCGACGCGGCGCTGTCCGGCGGCAGCGGCATCCGGGTCGCCGGCGTGGTGCCCGACTTCGACCCGGCCGACTTCCTGCCCCGGCGGCTGCAGGTGCAGACCGACCGGTGGTGCTGGATGGGCCTGGCGGCGGCCGAGCTGGCCCTCGCCGACGCCGCGGTCGGCACGTTCGACCCTTACCGGCTCGCGGTGCTGACCGCAGGGTCCGCCGGGGGGAACGAGTACGGCCAGCGGGAGATCCAGGCGCTGTGGCGCGAGGGCCCCCGCGCGGTCAGCGCCTACCAGTCGATCGCCTGGTTCTACGCGGCGCTCGCCGGCCAGGTCTCCATCCGGCACGGCGCGAAGGGGCGCTGCGGCGTGGCGGTCGCCGACGCGGCCGGTGGCCTGCACGCCGCGGCCCAGGCGCGCCGCCTGCTCCTTCGCGGGCAGGCCGATCAGGTGCTGCTGGGGGCGGCCGAGGCGCCGCTGTCGCCGTACGCGCTGGTCTGCCAGTCCTCGCTCGGCCGGCACAGCGGCGCGGACACGGCCAGGGGCGCCTATCTGCCCTTCAGCGAGCGGGCGGCCGGGTCGGTCCCCGGTGAGGGCGGCGCCATGCTGGTCCTGGAGCGGGCGGACACGGCGCGGGCTCGCGGCGCGCAGGTCTACGCCGAGCTGGCCTCCGTGGCGTGCACGCACGACGCCCACCACCCGGCCGACCCGCCGCCGACCGCCGTCCACATGGCCGAGGCCGTCGCGCTCGCGCTCGAACGGGCCGGCGTGGCGCCCGCCGAGGTGGACGTGATCCTCGCCGACGGCGACGGCAACCGGTGCTGGGACGAGCTGGAGGCCGAGGCCCTGGTGTCCGTCCTCGGCGGGCGGGCCCTGGAGGTCCCGCTGGCCGTGCCCAAGACGCTCACCGGCCGGCTGAACTCCGCCTGCGGCGTGCTCGACCTCGCCTGGGCCGCGCTCGCGCTCTTCCACGACGTCGTCCCGCCCGCCCGCGAGGACCTGGACGGCCAGAAGGTCATCGCCGGTCTCGACGTCGTACGCGCCCCGCGCCGGGACGCGAACCTGCGTACGGCGCTCGTCTTCACCCGCGGCGTCGGCGGCTTCAACGCCGCGGCCGTCCTCAGAACGGCTGGAGGCCCGTCATGACGACCGTCGAGCGGCAGGCGGCGGACCGCGTCGCCCTGCCGGCCACCGGCCGGCTGATCGACCTGAGTATGCCCATCGAACCCACCCCCTTCGACCCCGCCGTGATGCGCAAGGAGCTGTGGCGGCACGAGCACGGGGGGCGCCGCATCGGCCGCAAGGCGGCGTTCAACCGCCGGCTGCCCCTCCGGCTCAGGCTGGCCCGTGCCGCCCGGTACGTCGCCGGCGGCCGGCGCATCGGCCCCGGCTGCTTCCCCGACGGCCTGTTCCTGGGCAACGAGGTGCTCACGCTGTCCGTGCACGCCGGTTCGCACGTGGACGCGCCCTTCCACTACGGGCCGCTCACCGGGGACCGGCCGGCGCTGCGGGTGGACCAGATCCCGCTGGAGCGCTGCGTCGGCGCCGGGGTGCTGCTGCGGCTGACCCACAGACTGACCGGCGAAGGGCCGGCGCAGGGCATCACGGCGGCCGACGTCCGGGAGGAGCTGGCCAGGATCGGGCACACGCTGTCGCCCGGCGAGGTCGTCCTGGTGCACACCGGGGCCGACCGCCTCTGGCCGGGCCCGCGCTACTTCACCGCCCATCCCGGCATGACCGTCGAGGCCACCGAGTACCTCCTCGACCAGGGCATCTCGGTCATCGGCGTGGACACGGCGGGCTTCGACCTGCCCGCGCCCGTGATGATCGAGCGCTACTACCGCTCGGGGGACGCGGCGCACCTGTGGCCGTGCCACCTGCTCGGCCGCCGCCGCGAGTTCCTGCAGATCGAGCGGCTCGGCGGGCTCGACCGCCTGCCGCGCCCGACCGGCTTCACGGTCATGTTCCTGCCCATCCACGTCAGCGGCGCGGGCGCCGCCTGGACCCGTCCCGTCGCCATCGTCCCCGAGGAGGACACGTGAAGGTCCTGCTCATCGCCACCAACCGGGAGCGCCGGCCCTCCTTCGCCGTGCCGGCGGGGGTCGCCTACCTCCAGACGGCCCTGATCGACGCCGGGCACGAGGCCCGCATCCTCGACCTCTGCTTCGACCCCGACGACCGCCTGGGGGGCCGGGTCACCGAGGCGATCGGGGAGTACGGGCCCGACCTGATCGGCGTCTCCGTCCGCAACATCGACAACGAGACGTACCTGCAGTACCGCGGCAACCTCGGCGACGTGAAGATCGTGCTGGGGGCGTGCCGCGCGGCCAGCGCCGCGCCGGTCGTGCTCGGCGGGTCGGCCTTCTCGCTGATGCCGGTCGAGATCATGAACGTGCTCGGCGCGGACCTCGGCGTCATCGGCGAGGGCGAGCCCGCCATGGTGGCCATCGCCGACGCGCTCGCCGAGGGCCGGCCGATCACCGACGCGCCCGGCCTGCTGCGGCGCGAGGGCACGCGGGTGTCGGTCTCGGAGCCGGCCCGGGTGAGCGACCCGGGCTCGATCGTGGCGCCGCGCTACTTCGTCCCCGACAGCCGGTACTTCAGCACTCAGGTGGTCGGGCCGCAGCCGACGTACGGGATCCAGACCAAGCGCGGCTGCGCCTTCCGCTGCTCCTACTGCCCGGTGCCCTCGATCGAGGGCAAGCGGTTCAGGCTGCGCTCGCCCGCGCACATCGTGGACGAGATGCGGCACGTCCGCGACCTGGCCGGGGTCAGACGGTTCTTCATCACCGACAGCATCTTCAACCTCCCCAGGCGCCACGCCATCGCCGTGTGCGAGGAGATGGTGGCCGCCGACCTCGGCGTCACCTGGATGGCCTACACCAACCCCCTGCAGTACGACGACGACCTCGCCCTGCTGTTCAAACGGGCCGGCTGCGAGACGCTCAACTTCGGCCTGGACGCCGGCTGCGACGAGATGCTGACCAGCCTCCAGAAGGATTTCACCGTCGCCGACATCGAGAACGCCACGGCGTGCGCCCGGCGGGCCGGCGTCCGGATCATCCACTCGCTGCTGCTGGGCGGGCCGGGCGAGACGGCGGACACCGTGGCGCGCACGCTCGACACGATGGACCGCTGCGCCCCGGACATCCTCACCATCGCCTTCGGCATCCGGGTGTACCCCAAGACCCCGCTGTGGCAGGACATCGGGAGCAGGCCCGGCCGGCCGGACCTCGACATGCTGCAGGCCGTCTTCTACGTGGACGAGGCGCTCGGCCCCGCCGAGTGCCGCACGATCCTCCGGTCGATCGAGGAGTTCGTCGAGACCCACCCCAAGATCATGGTCCGGATGAACTTCGACCCCAAGAACCTGGAGGCGGAGGTCTCCACCAGCTCGTTACGCATCTCCGCGCAGGCTGGCGCAGGAAGGAAGGCACGATGAGCGCGACCGCCGCTCTCCCGTACGCCGCCCGTGACCGCTATCCGGTCATGTGCTACCCCATGCCTTGGGCCCCGCCGCAGTACGAGCGGATCGCCGGGGAAATGGGGCTGGACCGGCCCAGCAGGGCACCACAGCCGGCCGCCATGTACATGCACATCCCGTTCTGTGAATACCTGTGCGGCTTCTGCCCGTTCGTGAAGTACCTCAAGGACGAGGACCGGGTCCGCAAGTACATCGACGATCTCAAGCGCGAGATGGCCATGTACGCGGAGACGCCGTACTTCCGCAGCACCGTCTTCGGCTCCCTCTACATGGGCGGCGGCACCGCGAGCAGCCTGTCGGGCCCGCAGCTCGCCGAGGTCGTCTCCTTCGCCCGCGAGCACTTCACCTTCGCGCCCGACGCGGAGATCACCCTGGAGTCCAGCCCGATCACCATCGACCCCGACAAGTTCGCCGCGGTGCGCGCGGCCGGAGTCAACCGGGTCAGCTTCGGCGTGCAGACCTTCGACAAGGAGATCGGCCAGGCGTCGGACGTGGCCCAGGACGGGGAGACCTCGCTGCGGGTGATCCGGTGGGCACAGGAGGCCGGGATCGACCACATCAGCATCGACCTGATCTACAACCTGCCGGGGCAGGGCGTCGCCCCGCTGCTCACCGACCTCGACATCGCGCTGGACGCCGGGGTCAAGCAGATCACGCTGTTCCCGCTGTCGGTCATGCCGCACACCAAGCTCTTCAGGGACGTCAACGACGGCAGGGCCGGCCGCCCCGGCGACCTCGCCCACGAGCTCGACCTGTGCCGGCGGGCCGGCGAGCACCTGGCCACGCGCGGCCTGCGCCAGACCTCGGTCCCCGACTTCTCCCTGCCGGACGTCGCCTACCGGCACGCCCGCATCCACTTCACCGACTTCGGCGACCTGCTCGGGCTCGGGGCCGGGGCCATGGGCACGGTCAACGAGTACACCTACGTCAACGTGGCCGAGCTCAAGCGCTACACCGAGCTGACCGGGCAGGGCGTGCCGCCGGTCAACGCCGGCCAGCTCACGCCGCACGAGGAGCGGCCGCGCGCGACGCTGGCGATGGGGCTGCGGATGCTCTCCGTCGCCCGCAGGACCTTCCGCGAGCGCCACGGCCAGGAGCCCGAGGACGTCTTCGGCCCGCTGCTCGACGACCTGACCCGCCGCGACCTGCTGGTCTGCGACACCGACGAGATCCGCCTGACCGAGCTGGGGACGCTGTTCGGCTACGACGTGGCCAAGGAGTTCTACTCCGACGACATCAGGGCCCGCGGCCAGAAGCTCGCCGAATCGCTGGCGAGGAAGCGCGACGTGGCCCCCACCGGGCCCGCCACCCCCAAGTAGCCCGTCACCCCCAAGTGGCCCGCCACCCCGAAGGAGCCCGGCGTGAGCACCGCGACGAAACCGTACGACAAGCGTGAACGCATCTGCGTCTCGCACTACCCGCTGCCCGCTGACCCGCCCGACGTCAGCGAGGTGCCGATGCTGATGAACCTGGACTCGCCGTCGACCCGGCCCGGCGAGAAGGCCATGTACATCCACATCCCGTTCTGCGACAAGATCTGCAACTTCTGCCCCTTCAACAAGCAGCTCATGGACGAGTCCAAGCTGGAGAGCTACCTGGTCCGGCTGAAGCGGGAAATCACCATGTACGCGGAGAGCCCGCTGGTCAGGTCGTTCACCTTCGGCTCGCTGGCCATCGGCGGCGGCACGCCGAGCTGCCTGTCGGCCGGGCAGCTGCACGACCTGATCACCCACTGCCGCACGGTGCTGCGCTTCGGCCCGGAGGCGGAGATCAGCGCCGAGGGCAACCCGTCCAACTTCACCGGCGAGAAGCTCGCCGCGGCGCGGGAGGCCGGCTGCAACCGCATCAGCTTCGGCGTCCAGACCTACAACGACCGCTACGCCGGCATGCTGGAGATCCCGCAGGACCCGGCCACCTCCCGCTTGGCGACCCGGGTGGCCCGCGAAGCGGGCTACGACAACGTCGGCATCGACCTGATCTACAACCTCCCCGAGCAGACCCTCGACGAGTGGCGGGCCGACATCGAGGAGGCCATCGACTGGCGCTACGACCACGTCACGCTGTTCTCCCTCATCATCCCGCCGTTCACCCGGCTGTTCTCGAAGATCGACACCAAGCGGCTCAGGCCGCCGGGGGACCACGACCACGAGGTCGCGATGTACCGCCTGGCCGCGGGCATGCTGCGCGAGGCCGGCTACGAGCAGTACTCCGTCTACGACTTCGCGCTGCCCGGAAAGATCAACAAGCACGCCGTGCTCTACTTCTCCGAGCAGCAGGACCTGCTCGGCGTCGGCGCCGCCGCCTTCGGCTACCTCGGCAAGTACATGTACGTCAACAAGGGTCCCCTGGCCGACTACCAGGGCGCCGTCGACCAGGGCGAGCTGCCCGTGCTGATCGGCTCCCGCGCCGACCGCGAGGAGGAGATGTGCGGGACCATGGCCAAGGGCCTGCGGCTGTTCAGCGTCTCCCGGCGCAGGTTCCGCTCCCTGTTCGGCTGCGACCCCACCGACGTGTTCGGCGAGAAGATCGACAGGCTGGCCGCGCAGGGCCTGCTGGAGGTCACCGACGAGGAGATCCGCCTCACCGAGGACGGCGTCTTCTGGGGCAACAACGTCTGCCGCGAGTTCTTCTCCGCCCGCTACACCGAGATCGAGGCGATCCCCCGCGAGGTGCTCGCCCGCGGGCGGCTCATGAAGGCCGGGCAGGCCGCGCCCAGGCGCATCAGGGACTGATCGGAGAACGGCGATGAAGTCGAAGAACGTGCTCGGGATCTGCGGCTCGCCGAAGACGACCGCCAAGAGCGCCAGCGAGTTCCTGTGCAGGGAGGCGCTCAAGGGCGCCGAGGAGGTGGGCGCGCAGACACGGCTCGTCCGCCTGGTCGACTACCCGATTGTGGACTGCGACGGCTGCGGCGACTGCATGAACCGCACCCAGTGCCACCTGTTCAAGCACCCCGACGACCGCTACACCCGGCTGTACAAGGAGGTCCGCTGGGCGGACGCCTTCGTCTTCGCCTCCCCGGTCTACGCGCTCGGCCTGCCCTTCACCTGGAAGCAGTGGCTGGACCGGTGCGAACCGGCCGACGAGGACGACCTGGAGTACCAGTACTACAACTACGAGGTCGCCGCCGACGTCAAGGGCAAGGCGTTCCAGGGCAAGGTCGCCGGGCAGATCATCACCTCCGGCGGCATCGGCCAGGAGTGGGCGATGGCCCAGCTCATGCCCCTCTGGACGAACGTCAAGCTGTCCGTGGTGATCAGCGTCGGGCTCAGCCTCATCGAGTTCGACGAGCAGCCGGGCATCAGGACCAAGCCCTGGGGCGTGGGCGTGGACAACGCCGAGTTCGCCGTCGAGATCGCCCGGCAGGTCGGCCGCCGGGTGACCGCCGCCATCGGGTTCTCCACCTTCAACGTCCACGGCGCCTCGCCGCGGCTCGGCGGCTCCGAGGGCCGCGACTGCACCGAACAGCTCGGCCTGCTGAGCGACCTGACCGACCGGCCCTTCGCGCTGCCCGAGGGCGGCGGCCTCAGTCCGTACGTGCTCGTCATCGCCGGCCAGGACAAGAGCGAGGAGGCGGTACGCCGCATCGAGGCGATACTCAAGCGCGTCCCGGGGCTCGACGTGCGGCTGGTCGCCGTGGTGGACCAGTTGCCGCACTTCATCACCCGCGACTTCGTCAAGGAGCGGATCGCCGAGCAGAAGCACCAGGTGCCCGTACTGGTCGACTGGGACCGCGCCTTCGCCCAGGAGCTGGGCCTGGCGGCGAACGTCGACCCGCACGTCGTCCTGCTCACCCCCGAAGGACGGCTGCGCAGGGCGATCACCGGCACCAACACCACCCGGGAGATCGTCACCGAGATCGAGGAGATCGTCAGGGAGATGCGCAGCCTGAACCTGTCCGTGGCCAACCGAGGAGCACGGCCATGATGCCGACCACCTGGAAACTCCCCACCACCTGCGACGCCGTGGAGCTGTCCGACGGCGCCCGGCTCTTCTACCGCGTGTCGGGGCCGGAGACCGCCGCGCCGCCCGTCGTGTTCCTGCACGGCAACCGCGACAACCACACCCACTTCGCCGAGCTGATCTCGCTGCTCGACCCGGCGCTGCGCTGCCTCGCGCTCGACCTGCGCGGGCACGGCCTGTCGTCCAAGGAGGACCACCCGCTGTCGGCCGGCCAGTGCGCCGCCGACGTGATCGAGGTGCTGGACCACCTCGGCTGGGACCAGGTCATCCTGGTCGGGCACTCCCTCGGCTCCGTCACCGCCATGGTGCTGGCGCTGGAGCACCCCGAGCGGGTCGCGGGCCTCGTCCTCATGGGCTCGGCCGCGCACTACGAGATGAAGTGGAAACGCCCGGAGGTGACCGAGGAGACCTACCGCCAGGTCATCGAGGAGTCCAACAAGCGCGCCGGGCCCTTCTTCTTCCTCGACGGCTACCCCGAGGTGGCGAACCGGGTCATCGCGAGCTGGTCATGGGTGCCCTTCTCCGTGCACCGCAACCTCATCCAGCTCACCCACCCCGACCTGCGCGAACGCGTACAGAAGATCGGCGCGCCGACCCTCGTCGTGGCCGGCGAGCTGGACCGCAGCACGCCCGTGGAGAGCGCGCGCCACCTGGCCGAGACGATCCCCGACGCGCGCCTGCACGTGGTTCCTGGAACCGGTCACTTCATGTTCATGGAAAAGCCCGTACCTGTGGCGGCGACGATCGCAGAATTCCTGGGGGTCCCGCTCGGCGCCTCCGGAGGCTGCGGCTCCGGATGCGGCTGCGGGTCCTGATCCTGAACCCTGCCCCGCCCGTACCCGAGGAACTGGTCCGATGACACGAGCTGAACCAAGTCGCGGCGCCGCGCCCGGCGCCGACCTCAGGCCGGCCGGCCTGCTGACCACGGAACGCGGCCGGGCGCTGGCCGTCCTGTCCGGCGCCGTCCTGGTGCAGTGGGCCGCCATGATGTCGGTCTTCCCGGCGCTTCCGTCGATCTCCGGCGCCCTCCGGATCGGCCCGGACGCGCTCGGCCTGGTGATGATGGTGTCGTCGCTGCTCATGACCGCACTCAACGTCCCGGCCGGCGTGGCCGCCGACCGCCGCGGGCGCAGGCCCGTCATCGTCGCCGGCCTCGCCCTCAGCGCCCTCGGCGTGCTGGTGTCCGCGCTGTGGGCGGCGGCCTGGCCGTTCCTGGCCGGCTGGGTGATCTTCGGCATCGGCCGCGGCCTGTTCACCTCGCCGGCCTTCACCGTCCCCGCCGACACCTACGGGCCGCAGGAGCGGGGCAAGGCCATCGGCATCCTGGCCGGCGCCATCGGGGCCGGCTCCGTGCTCGGCTACGTGGCCGGCGGCCTGGCGCTGACCGTCGCCACCTGGCAGACGGTGCTGATGGCGGACGCCGTGCTGCTCGTGGCGGCGTGCGCGCTGACCTGGTTCGCGCTGCCGGAGACGGCCAGGGAGCTGCACGCGGCGCCGCTGCGGACCGCGCTCGCCCAGACCTTCGCCTGGTACCGGCGGCGCGTGGTGCTGCTGTCCGGCGTCGTGGCGGGCCTGTCGTTCGCCGTCGGCGTCGCGGCGACCTTCCTCGTCCCGTTCAGCCTGGCCGGGCTGGCCGCCTCGCCGTTCGTGATCGCGCTGGTGTTCGTCCCGTACGAGGTGATGGCCTCCGCCGGCACCGTGCTCGCCGGGGCCGTCTCCGACAAGGTGGGGCGGCGGCTCCCGCTGCTGCTGGCGCTGCTGCTCGTCGCGGTGGCCCTGGCCGGCCTGCCGGTCGCCGGGGTCACCGTGTGGAGCGTGGCCCTGGTCTACGCCTTCGTCGGTCTCGCCGAAGGACCGGTCATCTCGCTGTCGACGACCATGGTCACCGACGACGTGCTCAAGGCCGACCCGCGCCGCGTGGGCGCGGCGCTGGGCGCCAACCGGCTCGTCCAGGGCCTCGGCCCGATCCTCGGCCCGGCGGCGGGCGGCCTGCTCGCCGAGCGGGCCGGGCTGGGCGCGCGCTACTGGATCCTGGCCGCGGTGCTGGCCGCGACCGCGGTCCTGGCCGCGTTCCTGCCCGAGACCTGGGCGGGGAAGGAGGCCGCGCGATGACGGACCTGGTGGAGGAGCTGCGCGCCGCGCTGGCCGGCGCATCGGTGCCCGAGCTGCGCCGCAGGACCGAACGGCTCTGGCAGCAGCGGCAGGATCGGGCCGGCGAGCTGTTCGACGCCCTCGTGACGCTCTGGAGCCGGTCGCCGTCGGACGGTGAGCGCGAGATCCGCATGGGCATCGCCATGCTGCTCGGCGCCGTGGCGGTGAAGGAGCGGGCCGCCCTGGAGGTCATGACCACGGCCTGCGCCGACGACCCCGACTGGCGGGTGCAGGAGGCACTGGCCAAGGGGCTCGACCGGCACTGCGCGCTGCGGGGCTGGCAGGAGAGCGTGCCCCTCCTGGAGTCCTGGCTCACCCACGCGCACCCCCACGTCCGCCGGGCGGCGGCCGAGGGGCCCCGCGTGTGGACCGGCCGGCCCTACTTCGCCGACCACCCCGACCAGGCGCTGCGGCTGCTCGGCCTGGTCCGGGCCGACGAGAGCTCCTACGTACGCAAGTCCGCCGCGAACGCCCTCAGCGACATCAGCAAGAAACACCCCGAGCTGGTCCTCGCCACGCTGTCCGGCTGGACGCGCACGGACCCCGCCGGCGCCTGGACCATCAAGAACGCCTGCAGGCACCTGTCCAAGTCCCACCCCGACGAAACCGCCAGAGTCCTGGCCGAACTGCGGGAGTGATCCGATTGCCGCTCACCTTCGGCAGCTTCAACCTGCCCACCTTCGACCCCGGCGCCGACGGTCCGCCCGACCGGATGCTCGCCCGCGTCCAGTCGCTCGCCGTCCTGGCGGAGGACCTCGGGTTCCACAGCGTCTGGCTGGCCGAGCACCACTTCCAGCCGCACGGCGGGATCCTGTCGGCCCCCGACGTCCTGCTGGCCGCGCTCGCCGCCCGGACCCGGCGCATCCGGCTCGGCCTCGGCGTCGTCCAGATCCCCTACCACCACCCGCTGTCGGTCGCCGAGCGGGTCGCCACCCTCGACCAGGTGAGCGGCGGACGCCTCGAACTGGGGCTCGGCAGGGCGTTCCTGAAGTGCGAGTACGACGGGTTCGGCGTCCCCATGGAGGAGAGCCGGGCCCGCTTCGCCGAGAACAGCGAGATCCTGCTCCGGGCCCTGCGAGGGGAGACCTTCGCCCACGAGGGCCGGTTCTTCCGCTTCCCCGAGCTGCGGGTGGAGCCCCGGTGCCTGCAACGTCCGCACCCGCCGGTGTGGGTGGCCGCCGCCACGACGCCGGAGACGTTCACCTGGGCGGGGGAGAACGCGCACCACCTGATGATCGCGCCGCTGCTCTCGCCCGACCTGGCCTCGCTGGCGGAGAAGATCGGCCTGTACTTCGCCGCCAGGGAACGGGCCGGCCACGACCCCGCGACCGGCCGGGTGCTGATGAACGTGCACGTCCACGTGGACGACACCTTCGACGCCGCCTTCGACACCGCCGCCCCCCACGTGCTGCGCTACGTCGCCGAGACGCGGGCGGCCGGGGCGTCGACCATCGCCTCGTTCAAGCGCGACGGCGTGCCCCGCGACTTCACCCACTACCCCGCCCTCGGCATGCGCTGGGGCGGCTTCACCCCCGAGGACGCGGCCGACAAGGGCACGATCGTCGTGGGCGCCCCCGACGACTGCGCCGCCAAGCTGGCCGAACTCATCGACAACCTGCACGTCACCACGGTCGCCGGCACGTTCGACTTCGGGCAGCCGATCGAGACGGTGGAGCGGTCGATGCGGCTCTTCGCGGAGAAGGTCGTCCCCCAGCTCACCGGGGAGGAGGCGGCCTGAGATGGGGGCCCGACGACCGCCGTTGCCGTTCCGCGCCGCCCTGCGGGTCCGCGGCGCGCTGCCCCTGCTCGGCCTGCGTCGCGGCGAGCCGCTCCTGCCACGCCTGGTCTTCATGGGCGCCGACCCCGGGGAGGCACTCGACGCGCTGCGCGCCATCCGGTCGCCCGGCGCGTGGTGCTCCGTCTGGGAACGGCTCGCAGAGCGGCACGAGCGGACGGGCCGCGCGCTCGCCGCGGACGGCGACCGCGTCACCGCCGCCGAATCTCTCCAGCGGGCCGTGGCCTGCTACCGCGCCGCCGAGTACATGGAGTTCCAGCCCGCGGAACGTGCCCGCCTCTGGCGGCGGCTCGTGGCGGCCGGGACGGCGGCCGGCGACCTGCTGAGCCCGCCCGCCCGGCGGCTGGAGAT
Source organism: Nonomuraea sp. AD125B (assembly GCF_041402765.1). NCBI lineage: Bacteria > Bacillati > Actinomycetota > Actinomycetes > Streptosporangiales > Streptosporangiaceae > Nonomuraea > Nonomuraea sp. AD125B. The sequence continues at coordinate 128,982 of NZ_JBGLOU010000022.1, forward strand.
CCCCGTGGACGGCGTCGCCGTCCCCGTCACCCTCCGCGTGCCCGCCGGCGGGCGGCCCGCTCCCTGCGTGCTCACCCTCGGCGGGGTGGACGGGGTGAAGGAGGAGTTCCACCGCATCTCCGAGGCGTACGTGGCCCGCGGCTGGGCCGCCGCCGCCCTCGACCTGCCGGGGCAGGGCGAGCTGCGCCGCTTCCACGACGTGCCGTGGCGGGCCGACGCCGAGGTGGTGATCTCCACGGTGCTGGACGCGCTCACCCGGCTGCCCGACCTGGACGCGGACCGGATCGCCGTGGTCGGCGGCAGCGCGGGGGGCTACTTCGCGCTCCGCGCGGCGGCGGCCGACCGGCGGGTCGCGGCCTGCGCGGTCATCTCGGCCCCCCTGGACCTCCTGGAGGTCCACCGCGTCGCGCCCCCGCCCATCCCGCAGACCATGGAGTACAACCTCGGGCTGTCCGGCCGCCGGGCCGTGGCCGCGCTCGGCGCGTTCCATGTGGACGAGGTCCTGCCCGGCATCTCCTGCCCGGTGCTGCAGATCCACGGCGGCGCGGACCGGACGGTGCCGTGGCCGCACGCGCGCCGGCTGCGGGAGGCGCTGGGGGAGCGGCTCACGGTGCTCTTCCTGGAGGACGGCGACCACATGTGCTTCAACCGCCTCCCGGAGTGGGAGGCCCGGCTACGGTCGTGGCTGAGCACGGTCCTGGACGGGCGCGGTGCCGCCGAGGTGCCGGCTCGCTCACTGAGCGGGGAGGGCGCGGCGTGAGCGGGCTCACCGAACTCGCCGCCGTCCCCCCGGCGCACGCCGGCAACGGGGCGGCCGACCCGGCCCGCGCCTGGGTGAACGGCCTGCTCGACGCCGGGTCCTTCGTCGAGTTCGGCGCCCACGGCCGGCACCGGGAGACGGCACTCGGCATGCCGCACCGGCGCCCCGCCGGCGACGGCGTCCTGGCCGGGCTCGGGCGGCTGGACGGGCGGCCGGTCGCCGCGTACGCGCAGAACCCCCACCAGCTCGGCGGCACCCTCGGCGAGATCCACGGCGAGAAGATGGCCCGGGTCCTGGAGCACGCGCTACGCGGCCGCATGCCGGTGGTCGGCGCCATCAGCTCGGGCGGCGCCCGCATCCAGGAGGGCGTGGGCGCCCTCGACGCCTACGCGGCCGTCTTCCGGCTCAACGTCGCGTTGTCCGGCCGGGTCCCGCAGGTCAGCGTGGTGCTCGGCGCCTGCGCCGGGGGCGCCGTCTACTCGCCCGCGCTCACCGACGTCGTGATCATGACCAAGGACCGCTCCTCCATGTTCCTCACCGGCCCGCGCGTCGTCCAGGCCGTGACGAAGGAGCAGGTCACCCCGGCCGAACTCGGCGGCTCCCAGGTGCACGCCACCCAGTCGGGCGTCGTCCACCTGGTCGCGGACGACGTGCCGGACGCGATGGCCCAGGCCAGGAGGCTCCTGTCGTTCCTGCCCGGGTCGTGCTGGGAGCTCCCGCCGCCCGCCGCCCCCGAACCTCCGGGCGCACTGCCCGGCGTGCCGCGCGACGGGCGCAAGGCGTACGACGTGCGCGGCGTCATCCGGGGGCTGGCCGACGGCGCCCACTTCCTCGAACTCCAGCCGCGCTACGCCCCGAACCTGGTGACCGGGTTCGCCCGGCTGGCCGGTCACCCGGTCGGGGTCGTCGCCAACCAGCCCCTCCGGCTGGCCGGCGTCATCGACGCCCGCGCGGCCGAGAAGGGCGCACGGTTCGTCCGGATGTGCGATGCCTTCGGCGTCCCGCTGCTCGTCCTCGTGGACACGCCGGGCTTCCTGCCGGGACGCCGCCAGGAGGCCGAAGGCGTCATCAGGCGCGGGGCGAAGCTGCTGTTCGCCTTCTCCGAGGCCACGGTGCCGCGCGTCACCGTGATCCTGCGCAAGGCCTACGGCGGGGCGTACATCGTGATGAACTCCCGCAACCTCGGCGCCGACGCGGTCCTCGCCTGGCCCGGCGCCGAGATCGCCGTGATGGGCGAGGAGTCGGCCGTCGAGGTGGTGTTCCACCGCGAGCTCGCCGCCGACCCGGCGGCCCGGCCGCACCTGCTCGACCGCTACCGCGCCGCCGGCGTGGGCGGCGACCGGGCACTGGAACGGATGTGCGTGGACCGCGAGGTCACGCCGGACGACACCCGGCAGGAGCTCGTACGGACGTTCGCGGCCCTGCTGCCGTCCCTGCGGCCCGGCTTCCGCCACGACAACCTGCCCCAGTGAGCCAGGAAGGAGCCGTGTCCCCATGACCTACCGACTCGTCTGCCACCTGTCCGACATCCCCGAGGGCGGCCTGCTCGGCGTCGAGACGTCCGGAACCCCGCTCGCCCTGGTGCGCGACGGCGGCGAGGTCTTCGCCCTGCACGACGTCTGCCCGCACGCGGGCGCCACCCTGAGCGAGGGCGAGGTGGACGGCGGCACCCTGGAGTGCTGGCTGCACGGCTCGTGCTTCGACATCCGCACCGGCAAACCGGTCGCCCCGAACACGCTGCCGGTCACCACGTACCCGGTCAAGGTGGAGGACGGAGGGGTGTTCGTCGCGGTCCCGCCGCCCTCCGGCTGACCGCTCCCTACACGTAGGGGTGGAGGTGCTCCGTCGAGCCGACCAGCGCGGTGCGCCTGTAGGCCGCGGGCGAGAGGTGGACGCCGGTGGCTCGCTCCGCGAGGGCGAGCGCCGCGGCGGCGGGTTCGTCCCCGCCGATGTGCAGCCCCAGGTCGGTGACGTCAGCCTCAAGACGGTCGGGCTCGGCACCCTCTCGGTAGCGATAGCTGTACAGGCTGAAGGTGGTGAGCAGATCGCCGTCCTCGTGGAATTTGAAGCCGGCCCCGTTGATCGTCACGCTGACTGCGGCGGCTGCCGAGCCCTCCGAGAGGAGCCCGGCGTTGTTGTAGACGATGGCGCCCCATCCGTACTCGACCAGGACTGTCCCGCCTCTGGCGCGGTGCGCCGCGACGCCGAACCCCTCCAGAGGGCTGCCTGCGACCACACCGATCCGTCGCAGAGCCTCATCGGGAGGCACGTCCTGGACGAAGCAGACACAGAGCCAGGTGTCGCCCACGCCGTCGGTGAACTCCTGGTGGAGCCACTCATAAGTGGCGGCGGTCGCCTTGACCATGACCATCGTGCGCCCTCCCGAGAAGATGGACGATCGAGGCGATCTTCGCAGGGGAGTCCGACAGACTCAGGTGACGTCGCGGCGCAGGGTCACCAGCCGGGCCGCGAGGGCGGCCGCGGCGACGTACGCGGCGAACAGCAGCCCCCCGGCCCAGGCCGGCAGGAGCGCGCCGGCCTGCAGGTGCATGCCGCTCAGCGCGCGGGCCGCGCCCGTGGGCAGCCAGCGTCCGACGTCAGGCGCCACCGACGTGAGCATGTAGTCCCCGTACATGAACCACAGCAGGGCCACGACCAGCGCCACCACCTGGTTGCGGATGAGCGCGCCGAGCCCCACGCCCAGCAGCGCGTACGCGGCCGTGCTCAGCACCGCGCCGAGCAGGACGAGCGGGACGCCGGGGGTCAGCACCGGCAACCCGCGTACGGCGAGCAGCACCGCCCCCGACGCCAGCGTGGCCAGCGCCGACACGCACGCGATGGCCAGCCCGACGAGCCCCCAGGCCACCAGCTTGGCGCTCACCACGCGGCTCCTGACCGGAGTGACGAGGAAGGTCCAGGTGATCGTCTGGTGCCGGTACTCGCCGGTCATCGCGAGCACCCCGAGGATCAGCGTGAACACGTACGCCTGCTGGGCCATGGCGTAGACGTTCTCCACCCGCGCGGTCTCGGGCACGTCGCTGAGGCCGTCGAAGACCAGGACCTGCAGCGCCGCCCACACGGCGCAGGTGACGGGCGCGATCACGGCGAGGGCCGGGCCGGTACGCCCCGCGCGCGCCTTGACCAGCTCGGCGCGGACCAGCGGGTTGCGGATCATCGGGTCGCCTCCAGGTAGAGGTGTTCGAGGTCGGTGGAGTCGGGGGTGAGCTCCGCCTGCCGTACCAGCCGGCCGCCCGAGATGATCAGGGCGCGGTTGGCGATGCGCTCGATCTCGGCCAGCACGTGCGTGGACACCAGGACGGCCCGCCCGTCGAGCGCGTGGGCGCGCAGGAACCCGCGCAGCCAGGAGATCCCCTGGGGGTCCAGCCCGTTGGAGGGTTCGTCGAGGATGAGAACCTCCGGGTCGCCGAGCAGTGCGCCGGCGATCGCCAGGCGCTGGCGCATGCCGAGGGAGAAGCCGCCGACCCTGCGGTCGGCCGCATGGGTCAGTTCGATCTGTTCCAGGACCAGGCTCACGCGGGCCGGGTCCAGGCCGGCGGCCGTGCGCAGCACCTCCAGGTGAGCGCGGGCGGACAGGCCGGGGTGGAAGGCGGTCGCCTCCAGCACCGCGCCGACCTTGGTGATCGGATTGTCCAGCCGGTCGTACGGCGTGCGCCCGATCAGCGCGGTGCCCGAGGTGGGGGCGACCAGCCCGAGGATCATGCGCAGGGTGGTCGTCTTCCCCGCGCCGTTGGGTCCGAGGAAGGCGGTGACCGCGCCCGGCTCGACGGTGAACGACACCTGGTCGACCGCGCGGACCGCGCCGAACGACTTGCTCAGGTCGGTGACGGTGATCGCTGTCATGGTGTGCAGCATGGTCGGCGCCGGGCGGGGGATTCATGGCCGCGTGGGTGGATATGACGATCTCCACCGTGGGGTGGATGGTCCCGTCCGGGGGCGGTGGTTACGGTTGCCGGTGTGTCCTTCCTGCGTCGTCCCCTCGTCCGCGTGGTGTTCCGCGCCTTGGTGGTGTCGTACCTGCTGTTCGGGTCGGTGTACGCCGTGGCGGACGCGTGGCCGAGGCTCGGCTGGGCGGCCGGGGCCGGGGTGCTCCTGCTCTCCGCGGCGACGTTCGCCGCGGGCGTGCGCGGTGCGGTGTTCCCCGGCGCCGGCCGGCTGCTGCCGCCGGCTCTCGCCGGCGGCCTGGCGATGCACGCCGTGTCCCCCTACAGCGGCCTCGCGGTGCTGTACGTGGTCGTCTTCGCCGCGCCGTACCGGCTGCCGCTGAGGTGGGCGGCGGCGTTCGTGGCCGCTGACATCGGCGGGACCGCTCTGGTGTCCCTTCTGCTCCGTCTGCCGGTCGCGGAGACGTTCGGGAACACGATGGGCCTCTGCTACAGCGTGATCCTGGCCTTCCTGCTGCGCCAGCTCACGCTGACCAGGGAGCTGGCCGAGTCGCGGGCCCGCGAGTCCGCCCAGGCCGAGCGCGCCCACCTGGCCAGGGAGATCCACGACATCCTGGCCCATGCCCAGTCCGCGCAGATCGTCCACCTGGAGGGGGCACGGCTGTTGCTGGAGCGCGGCGACGTGGCCACCGCGCTGGACCGGGTCAGCCGCGCCGTACGGCTGGCCCGCAGCGGCCTGGAGGAGACCAAGCGGGCCGTGGACGCGCTGCGCGGCCAGGACGTACGGCTGCTGGAGCTCCTGGAGCGCCTCACCACGGAGCACCGTTCGGCGGGCGGCGCGCCGTGCGAGGTGGAGGTCAGCGGCGACGTCTCCGCCCTGCCCGCCGGCGCCCGCCTGGCGGTGGCCCGTACGGCGCAGGAGGCGCTCACCAACGTGCGCAGACACGCGCCCGGCGCGGCGGTCACGGTCACCCTGCGCAACGTCCGCGGCTGGTGCGAGCTGGAGGTCCGCGACGACGGCGGCGCGGCCCCGCCGGCGCCGGACGGCGGCGGTTACGGCCTGGTCGGCATGCGGGAACGCGCCGAGCTGCTCGGTGGGTCGCTCACCACCGGCCCGGAGGGCGAGGGCTTCCGCGTCCTGCTGCGGCTGCCCGCGGAGGCGGCGTCGTGACCGTACGGGTGCTGGTGGCCGACGACCAGACCGTGGTCAGGGAAGGTCTGGTGCTGCTGCTCGGGCTGCTGCCCGGCGTGGAGGTCGCGGGCACCGCGGCCGACGGCGAGCAGGCGGTACGGCTGGCCGCCGCCGAGCTCCCCGACGTGGTGCTGATGGACCTGCGGATGCCCAGGATGGACGGCGTGGAGGCGACCCGCAGGATCCGCGCCGCCCATCCCGGCGTCCAGGTGGTGGTGCTGACGACCTACTCCGACGACGAATCGGTGTTCGCGGCGCTGCGGGCCGGCGCCCGCGGCTACCTGACCAAGGACACCGACCCCGAGACGCTGGCCAGGGCCATCGCCACCGTGTCCGGCGGGCAGGCGCACTTCGATCCCGAGGTGCAGCGGCGGCTGGCCGAGGAGGTCGCCCGGCGGCCCCACCGGCCCAGCGACCTCCCCGACGGGCTGACCGCGCGCGAGGGCGAGGTGCTGCGGCTGATCGCGGCGGGCCGGTCGAACGCGGAGATCGCCGCTGAGCTGTTCATCTCGGCGGGCACCGTCAAGACCCACATTAACAACCTGTTCGCCAAGGCGGGCCTGCGAGACCGCGCCCAGGCCGTCACCTACGCCTACCGTCACGGCCTGGGGGAGTGAGCTCGGCGACGGTTGCGTGTTCAGGACGGGTTCAGGGACGTACGAGGCCGTCGCCGAGCGCGGGCCGTGCCGGCGGCAGCGCCCGGAGCCCCGCGAAGGCCAGCGCCGTGGACAGCACCCCGAGCAGCGCGCACTGCCCGCACACCGTCGCCCACAGGATCCTGCCGACCTCGCCTTCGTGAGCGTAGGCGAGCAGCGACAGCCGCGGCAGCAGCAGGAGCACGCCATAGATCGACAGCGCGAGCGGCCACGACGACGAGCGCCTTCGAGCCAGGACGAACACCCCGATCACCGCGAACACCGCTATCCCCGCCCCGGCGGGATCCATCCACAGGTACATCCAGGGCGAGTCGACCTGACCCCAGGTCAGGCTGACCTGCGCCCACCCCTGCAGGGCGAGCGCGCCCCCCACCGGCAGCAGCGCGAGCCACCATGACCGCCGCACCGGAGACACGTCGGCGTGGAACCCGGCGAAGAGCGCGATCACCGGCACCGCGGCCGAGGCGAGCTGGGCCGAGTTCTCCAGCGGCAGGATGACCTCGCCCGCGACCACGTGTCTGACGAGGACGTAGACCGCAGGCAGGAGTCCCAGCAGAGCCGCCGGCTTCGCCGCACGCGGGCGGCCGCGCATGATCGCCGTGAACGCGACGGCGGTGCAGGCACCGATGATCGTCACCACGATCGCGAGCAGCCGCTCCGGCGAACCGGGAGCGCCGAAGTAGCCGGATTCGCTGTCCGCGCTCACCCCGCGCAGCAGGTCACCCACGCCCGAGAGGGCGACGGCCGCCTGGAAGGCCAGCCCGACCAGGGCCACGAGGCGTACGGTCTGGCCCCAGACGAGGAAGCGGGGCGCCGAGCCCGCGGCGCCGAGCCGGATCCGTACGGACAGGGCCAGCACGCTGGCGATCTCGCCCCAGGGCGGCCGGGGGCTGGTCTCGTCGGGCGCGTCGCCGTACATCTCCATGAACGCGTCCACCATCTCCTCCTCGCGCTCGGCGCGGTAGGAGGCCGGCAGCAGGCGGAGCACCGAGCGGTAACGCTGTTCGAGCAGGGTCATGCGGCGCCTCCGGCCGTGCGTGCGCGGAGCAGGGTCGTGGCGACGCGCGCGGTCTCCTCCATGCGGGCGGCCTCCACGCGCAGGGCCTCGGCGCCCTCGTCGGTAAGTCGGTAGTAGCGCCGCAGCCGTCCCTGCTGTGCCTCTTCGCGGTCGAGCGCGATCAGGCCCTCGGCCGCGAGTTTGTCGAGCACGCCGTACAGAGTGCCGATCTTGAGCTGGACGCGCCCGACGGACAGCCGGTCGACCTCCTGGACGATGCCGTAGCCGTGACGCGGCTCGCCCACCAGCGCGGTGAGCGCCAGGAACATGGGCTCCGTGATCTTCACGCCTCCACTATATCCTGGTAATCAGGATATCGTCAGGAGTGAGCGGCCTCGGCTGACGAGCGATGGATGCCCGGTGAGGCAAGGCGCCGGGCTGGAGGTGGCGGGGTTCCCGCCGCAGATCGGCGGCCCGGCGGAACTCATCGAACTCCGCCGGACCCGCATCGTATGATCCGCTTCATGCCGATCCCCAGAGCGGTCGCCGTGGTCGTCGACGGCACCCGAGTCCTGGTCATCAAGCGGTTCCTCCGGCGCGCCCCCGGCGTCACCTGCCACATGTGCGCCGGCGCGGGCCGGCAGGGGGAGAGATGTCCCGGGCACCACTACACGCTTCTTCCCGGAGGGCATGTGGAGGATGGCGAGTCGCCGGAGAACGCGGCAGTGCGCGAACTCCACGAGGAGACGACTCTCACCGGGACGATCGACCGGCTGCTCTTTTCCGGCTCGCACAACGGCCGGCCGGCCTTCTACTTCCTCATGCGTGACATCAACGGCACCCCCTTGCTCTCCGGAGAGGAGGCCAGGGATCACGGACCGGACAACAGCTTCGAGCTCAGATGGGCGACGGCCGCCGAGTTCGAGCAGCTGAACCTGTACCCCGCAGATGTGCACGGGCCACTCACGGAGCTACTTCGTCGTTGACCCCGCTACACCCAACCGAGGCAGTGCTTTGGATTGTCGGCGTCGATCCGTCCGAGAAAGCTGGTTGTCCTGTGTTCAGTGAGGTCGTCGAGCGTTACGCCGAGCTGGTTCGCCGGGTGCCGTGGGAAGGGATGGCGTGCACGGTGACGCTTCCCGACCACGGCGTGATGACGGTCGAGGACGCGGTGCGCCGGCTCGGGCTGGATGCCGCCATCCTGCGCGCTGCGAGAGAGGTCGAGCCCAGCGACCTCGAACTTCAACAAGCCGGCTCGGGCGTCGTCACATGGTCGGACAACCCTTATTCCGACGGCAGGGAGCTGACGGACCGACTCGGGGGCCACGGATTCCGGCACTGGTACCTGAGTAACGACATCGAGGGCAACACCACCCTGTACGCCTCTTATGGAGAGAGCAACGGGCAGCTTCAATTTCCCGAACCTGATTGGTTGCCCTTCATTCCCTGGACCGAACAGATCGGGCCGCTGGCACCCTACGCGGACAAGTTCGCTGCCGTCTACGACACATGGTCGGACAACCCCGAGGTATGGTCGGACAACCCCGAGGTATCGGTGCTGGGCACGTGTCTTGCGGTGATCGAGTTGGAAAGCGGCGTTCGCCTGGACGAGGAGATGAGCAGGGGCCCGAGGACATACGTGCCGATGCCCACATGGGGGTTGGGATCAAGGACGCCTTAGCTTCACCGTGAGGAAGGACGGGACTTGGTGAAGCTTGTCGTAGGCGGCTTCGTCGATCTCCCGTAGGCCGTCCGTGGGGCGCGGTTCGATCAGCTGCTCCAGCACGAACCCTGCGGCCAGTAGCTCGCCCAGGAAGGTCTCCAATGGCAGGCGCTGGTAGTGGATCGAGAGCCCGGTGTCTCCGAGGGGCAGGTCTCTCCAGTCGTGGCTGAAGTACGAGCCTCCGAAGTGACGCCAGTCGGCTGTGGGATGGGTGGTCGACACCAGGAGCCATCCACCTGGTCGCAGGACGCGGCGCAGTTCACCCAGCAGTTGCGCACGGTTCCTGACGTGCTCGTACACGAGGGCGCAGACCACCCCGTCGAACGATGTGTCAGCGGCGAAATCAAGCGGCTCTTCGAGATCATGGAGAAGCAGTTCCGCCTGGCCGTTCACGCGTGCTCGTGCGTGGCGCAACAAAGTGGCGCTGCCCTCGATTCCGACCACCTGAGCACCGCGGGCCGAGAGTTCAGCCGCATAGTGGCCTGCCCCACAGCCGACATCCAGGATTCTGGCCCCGGCAACATCGCCCGCGAGTTCGAGCATTGCGGGTCTGTCGGTGTAGGCGTTGTAGGGGCTCGTCTCTGCGTGTTCGGCGAAGTGATCGCCGAGGCCGTCATGGTAAGCGGTCGCCTTGTGCATCGGGTCATCATGGCGCGGCCACAAATCCGTCGCCACCGGAGCGGCGCGGCCAGGTGGTCGGTTTCGCCGCTCTGCCACTGGCCGCGTCCTGGCGTCGCCATGAGGCGACGAGCTCCCGGTCGGACCAGTCATAGGACGGCACGGAGGGCATTCCTGCTGTGTGCGGCACCGTCCGGCCGCGCCGGCCGTACGGGCTTGCCTCCGCCTCTCAACGAGGGTCGTGCAGTACGTGCTGGGTGGCGCCCAGTTCGCGCATGGCGTCACCGCTGGCCTCCTGAATGGCCAGGAGGGCCGCCGGGACCTCTTCGCCACGCTTGCGGGCCAGATGGACCGCCACCCCGGCCTGGACCTTGATGACCGAGATGTTCTGGGTGAGAGAATGGTGCAGTTCCCGGGCGATACGCAGCCGCTCGTGATCCGCCCGCCACCGGGCGCCCTCCTCGCGTGCGCGCTCGGCGTCGACCGGGTCTTGTTCCGCCTTCCGCAGGCACGGTTGCCGGAGCCGGATCACCACGCCGACCAGCCCGGCGGCGATGAACCAGCCGAGCAGCAGGCCCGTGCTTCCGACGAACTCGTGGCCGGGGTGGCCGGAGACGGCGGCCGGGCTCATCGCCTGGCCGGCGCCGAGGAAGACCACGCCGGCCAGCGCGGCGAGCACCTGATGTCCGGCCCGTGCCGCGGCGAACACTGACACCAGAACCGGGAGAGCGGCCGACAGGCCGGCTGGGGCATGGAGCACGTGCACCAGCATGCTGGCGGTGGTGACGAGTAGCGGCACCAGGGGAGCCCGGCGCCAGGCCACGAGCGCGAGCGAACCGACTATGACGGCGGTGAGGTCGAGAGCGTCCCGACCGGGCGCACAGAACAGGTCGGCCACCAGCGGAACGGCCACCGCAACGGGAAGCAGGCACTCCCCGGCGAACTGCCACCCCCGCCTCAGACGGGTCAGGTTCACGGGTTCACGCGCCTTCCCGGCGATCGTCCCGGCCACGGACGTCGCTGCCTACCCTGTGACGCGTCTGCCTGTGGCGCGTCGTGCCCCCTGTTATGGATCATCGCCGCCGCGACAAGGTCGGCGACGGCGTGGCTGAGACGTGCCGCCTTGGGTCGTCGGAGTACGCCGATCTCGCCCAGCGCGCTGGTCAGGAAATCACGCAACACGGTGTTGGTCCCGTCGGCATCGGTCAGGGCCATGGGCCGGTCGTAGTGGACGCCACGAGGGCGGGGAAGAAGTGATCGGGGCACCATGGCGAGGACGCCGTCCACGATGCCCGCCTCATTCGCGTACGCCTTCAATGAGAAGGGGCGCCATGTGGGATGGACAAGCAGGCCCTGCGGATCGGCGAACGCCTCGCCGCGGGATTGCGTGACCACACATCGGCCACTGAGCGGCATGGTGACCAGGACTACCTCCGGGTCCGACCGGCGGATGAGCTCGTCCGTTCTTCGCGTGTGGACGGATGAACAAGTCACGCGGCTGATCTGCACAGGACCGAGGTCGAGCAGATGCATGGAGCCCCGGAACCTCGCGGGATCGCGGGTGCGGGAGCACTTGACGTCGTCATGCAGACCGGTTCGCCCGGGCACGATCCGGGTCGTCGTGGTCGTCGGGTGGCGTCGAAGCGGCCGTCGTAGGGCGGGTCGTAGGGCGATAGGCGAGGCCGGCCACGAGCGCGGCCAGCATGGAGACCACCGCCGCGGTGAGGAATGCGGGGCTTGCGTCGTTGTCGGGGCCGGTCAAGCGGCCGGCGACGGCAGTGCCCAGGCCGTACCCGGTCCACATGAAGGTGTTCAGCCATGCGAAGACCTCCGTCCGGTATCGAGCAGGGGCGTGCTCCGCGAGCAGGGCGGGATGTACCGCGTCTCGCGGTCCCGTCAGGAGCCCGATCGCAGTGATCAGCACGGCGAGGGCGAGGAATCCCGAGACATGGGCTCCGGCCAGCATGCTCGCGCTGTCGGCCAGAGACAGCCCGATGAGGAGCAGTTTGGCCGGGACGCCCCAGTCACGGGCCCCGTAGCCCAGCGCGCCGATGAGCGCACCGACCGACAGCAGCCCCATCAGCACGCCGGCCGCGGACGGCGAGTTCAACGCCGTGGCCGCGGCCACCGTGGCGATGCGCAGGCTGCCGAAGGAGAAGGTGCCGAAAGCGGCCAGGACCAGCAGCACCAGAGTCGGGCGGTGGGCGAGCGGTCCGGCCAGGCGACTCAGCCGGCGTCCGGGGATCTGGGGCGACGAGGCAGATGCGGACCGTACGGATGCCGATGCGCGTACAGCTGGGAACAGGAGCAGAAATGCGGTCCCGACCAGCAGGAAGGCACCCGCTGCGGCCACCACGCCGGACGCGGGCATACGCAGCATCAGCAGGGGGACGAGCAACGGGCCGACGATGAACATCACCTCGTTGACGGCGTTGTCCACCGCATAGGCGGCCTGCACCGCGTCAGGCGGGACGACCTCCGGCCAGAGGCCCCTGACGACGGCCGTGACGGGCGGGGTGGACGCGCCCAGGAGGACCGCCGTGCCGACCATCGCGGCGGACCCGGCTTGGTGGGCCATCAGCAGAAGACCGTAGGACACCGCGTGGGCAGCGAGGTAGACCGTGAGGACCCTGCGCCTGCCGTGGCGGTCAACGAGCCGGCCGCCGAGCGGCGCGGACATGGCGAGCGCCAGGGCATGTCCGGTGAGGACGAACCCGGCTGCCGTGTATGAGCCGAGTCGATCTAGGGCTGCCAGGAGCAGCGCGAGACTGAGCACCGGCGTGCTCAGCTTGACCGTCAGCGCGACGACAAGCAGGTAGGGGACACCTGAGTGGGACAGGAGACGGCGGTAGGAGGTGACCACGAAGGCTCCGTTACCATCAAAACGTGTTTAGCACATAACGAACCATGAGGGGTGGTTACTGGTCAAGTGGAAATAGCCTGTAACGTCGTACGTCAAGCTCCGGTGATCGCCGAACTGGTCAACGTGGCCACCTCCCCATGGCGGGGCGGTGCCGAGACGCCATGCCTGGAGGGCGATGAGCTGGTGAGGGCATTCGTCGCCATGGTCGGCGAGCGCACCCGGAAAGCGGTGCTGGACGATCTCGACGCGGATGTTCGTCTCGGGGAACTCGCCAGAGAACTACGCGAGGTGCTGGTGGCCGATCAGGCTGCGGATCAGGCGGCGCTCATCAACGCCATGATTCGTAGGTACGGCGCCCAACCGTACCTGGTCGAGGATGCCGGCCAGCCGTTCCACCTGCATTTCCACGGGGCGGGCGGCACCGCCGTGGAAGCGTTGGGAGGCGAGTTCGCCACCGCGCTGGCCCTGATCGTGGACGGCTACGGTCCGGACCGGTTCGGGCAATGCGCAGCTCACCGGTGTGACGCCGTCTATATCGACCTCACCCGCAACGGATCGCGGCGCTACTGCAGTAGCGCGTGCACGGCACGCGCCAAGACCGCCGCCTACCGAAGCCGCCGACATGCCTGAGTCCGGCCATGGGACGGGCTATGGCCTCGCCGGGCTCAGGACCCGTCCACCAGGAGCTCGGCGAGTGCGCCCAGCAACTCCCGCACCTCGGACAGCGACGGCCGGGGATACGCCTCGCCGGAGACGAGCAGGTTGTGCACCGCTCCGGTCACCAGGAACCCGATCGCGTGCTCGTCCACCCGAGCCCCGATCCTGTCCAGGCGCTTCTCGGCGGCGATGTAGCGGGTGACGGTGGTCGGCAGGGCGTCGACGAACCCGCTGCCCATGGCCGAGTCGTGGAAGCCCCGTTCCTGTACGGGCACCCCGGCGGCCAGCTTGATCACTTCGGCGGCCGGGCCCAGCAGCACCTCGGCGAACCGTCCCAGGTTTTCCGCCACGGTGCCCGTGCCGGCCCGCGCCACGATCTCCTCCAGGCTTGCCGTGAGGTCCCGGAACTGCCGGTCCACGACCGCGAGAACGAGCGCTTCCCGGCTGTCGAAGATCTTGTACAGCATGCCGAGGGAGCATCCCGCCTCCTGGGCCAGCGCCCGCATGGTGAGCGCGTCGGCCCCGTCACGACGGACGAGCTGGGCGGCGTGGTCGATCATCGAAGCGTGCAGCGCCGCCGTCGCGGCGGCCCCACGTCGGGCCGGTGCTATGACCCCTCCAGTGTCGCGACTGCATCGTGACCCCGAAGCCTACCATGAACCATTGTTCATGATAGCTGGCGGCGTGTCCCGCCCCCCTCCAGGAGAGCAGCTCGTCCTGCTCGACGAGGTGACGAGCGGGACCGCTGGCGAGAAGGGCCTCGGCGGCCTCGTCCGCCGTTCGGCCGAAGTCCTGCGGCACCGGAGCCGGTTCGGCGGGACGCCGAGCAGGGCCGCGACGGGGATCACGAACCCCCCGCACTCCTCGGGTTGCTGCGGGCACCCGGCCGCCAGGCGCCCGCCCGGCCGCAGCGAAGAACATGACGCCGTACATGCTGATGGCCACATCGAAAGAGCCATCGGGAACGGATGGATCTGAGCGTCGGCCTGCTTGAAGACGGCGTTGCCGATCCCACCCCCCGCGGCGGCGCGGCGGGCCTGACGCAGCATCGGCGCCGACAGGTCCACACCGATGGCGCCCCCGGCGGTGGCCTGCCGCGTCCCATTGGGGCTATGGGATCCCCTGAGGTGATGTGGCCGGCGTCGGCTGCGGATCGTCAGTGCTCGTCGAGGATCTCGAAGTCTTCTGCGCCGGCCTCCCGGGTCAGCGCGAAGGCGGCGGCGACTTCAGGACTGCCGGCCGCTGCCTGCCGGGCCGTCGCCAGGCTGGCGGCCGAGTCCCAGCGCCAGATGCCGGCCCAGTGCTCATCGTCGACTCTGCCCAGCCACGCCTCCTCCAGCCCTGGCGCTGCGGCTCTGGTCGCGGCGACGAGGGCGGCGTGCCGGGCCCGCAACTGTTCGGCGTCGGCGGGATCGATCTGGAACCGGGTGACCGTGATAAGAGGCATAACCGTACCTGTTCTCTAGTGGGCTTCAGTGGTTGGGCTCGGGGGTCGGCGGATACCAGGGATGGAGCCTGATCGGCAGAGCTGCGAGGTCCGACAGATCCAGTACGTGGTGGAGGTGATGAACCCCGCGCGGTAGGCGGGCGGCCTTCACAGCGGCGATGGCCGCTATCGCGGCGGTGGCATGCGCCTGGACCCGGCCGCCGAGCGTATGGGTGCGGCCGTCGGCGCTGCGCGCCAGGGCCAACCATCGTTGATCGCCTGGGAGGTGCCAGGAAGGCGCCGCGTGAGCAGCCGCGGGAAGACGTGTCAGGGCGGCCAGGGCGGCGGTCGCCAGACGGGACGTGAGCCCGAAGTACGTACGGACGGGCACGCCGAGGTCGCGGTGGAGGACGTGCTGGTCGCTGTAATCGACCCGAAGCAGCCGGCGCACCCCGTACACAGGCAGGTGGAAGCGCCGGGGACGGCTGTAGTTGCGGATTCTTTCGCCCGTCGCCGGATCGGCGAAGTCCTGACCGAGCAACTGGTACGCCCAGGTGGTGGAAGCCTTGCCGTAGCGCTCACCGGCGCCGAGCAACAAAGCGATGTCGATGGGCTGGGCCGGCGCTTCGTGCTGGACAGCGGCGGCGAGCAGGTTGGTCAAACCTGGGGCCAAGCCCACGCTGAGCAGGATGGGGGCGGACGGCTTGAGGCGTTCGACGGCGGATGTGTATTCCACGCTCGCCGTGATGTCCACGAAAGCCGCGCCGTGGCGGGTGACCTGGTCCGCCAGGGCGGCGTCTTCTGTGCCGGCGCAGTTGAGCACCACGTCCACGTCCTTCAACACGCGATCGAGGCCGTGGGGATGACCGGCGTCAATTAGCAGATCGGCGCGCTTCGGATCACGTCCTGCGGCCAGGACGTGCGCAGCCATCTCCCGGAGATAAGCGACCGCTTGGGAGCCGACGGCACCGTAGCCGCCCAGGACTATGACCTTCATACGGGTCTCGTCCTGCCTCGTTCGGGAAAGCTCCGGGACCACAGGCTCCCGACGTGGCCTTGCGGGCTGGGCGCTGCCATCAACGGCCTGCTCGCGATCCGGTGCGCATGCCGCCATGCTCTGGCGCTGTTGCTCACGAGGTCACCGCCTGCCCACGCTCGCGCAACAGGCGCACGAGCAGCAGCGCCGTCACGGCGGCGGGGAGGACGTGCAGCACACCGGTGGCCTGGAAGAGCAGGTCGAACGGCTGCCCAGGCGTCACGTAGCCCCCTTGGAGGAGCGGGGAGAGCACGTGGGTGTACAGGCCCTCGAAGAGCCCGAACGAAAGAACGAAACCGACCAGGGACACCGACCAGTGGATCCACCAAGCCACCGGGCGCCGGGCCCAAGCGTATGCGGCCACGTCCAGAGCCAACAGCAACGCGGCGGCGAGGACGGCGTGATAACGCCCAGGGGTGCCGTAGATGACGGCGCCGTACACGTGATGAACGGTGGTGATCAGCGCGTTGGCGCTGCACCACGCCAGCACCTGCACGTTCGTCCTGGACGTAGAGACGGTGGGGCTTTTGCGATCAGTGGTCATGTGGCCTCCAACGTGAATGGGGTGCTGGACGCGGCATCCTCGGCCGGCCGGTGGGCCTGGCAGATCACTTAGGACGCGAGGGCATGCCGGGACGAGGTGCGCCAGCTGTTGCGGATGCGCAGGCCCGCCCAGGCATTGAGGCGGTTGATCGAAGCGTTCACGCCATCGTGAACAGCTGTCCACGACAGTAGCATGAACATGCGTTCACAACAATAGCGCTGACGCCTCGGCGCCACCCAGGTCCTCTTCAGGCGCGGCCGCGCGCGATGCTCGACCCGATGTCCGTGCCCGTGAGGGGTTACGTCCACGGAAGTGGTGTACGAGTTTGGCCTGGTCATAGGCGTGGTGCCGTGAAATGAGAACGGCCATCGAGTGATGACCTCTGGGAATGCCTCACAGACATCGCCTGCAGGAGGCCGATCCCGCGTATGTCCCGCGAGGCGGAGCCGACCAATCGGCCTTCGTCCGTGGCCGTTGCTGTCACAGCTCCAGCGGCGGCAGTCCCCGCATTTCTCGGTAGCGCCGCCGCCCTTCGGTCAAACTGGCCGACCCGTTGGGCCAGCATGGGCACGCGTACGGCTGATCGCGAGGCGGTAGCCGGAGGAAGTCTCCGCACTGTTCCGCCATCACGGACAAAACCCATCGCTTGGCTGGTCGCCGGGCGCGACAGGCGACGGCGATCTCTCGGGAGGCGACGAGGGAAGATTCGGCCCGTCCGAGCAGGCTGCGTATATCGCCCACACGGAGGAACCTCCGAGCCTGGGGAAGCTGTCCGGCACCAGCGAGCCGGTGGCGGCCACCGCTCGCACCACGTTCCAGGTGTCCCAGACGCCCTCGAACCCGGACCGCGTCACCTGACCCGCGGCGAGCGCGTCGTTGAGCGGCACGTTCACCGCCATGGTGACCACGCAGCATCACCACCGACAGCGCGAACCCGACCGCGACCGCCGGACGGCGCTCCAGATTCCCTTCGCCGCGCCCTGGCGGGCGAAGTCGGCGAAGTCGCGCGGCTCGCCGCCCAGCGCGCGCTGCGCGGCTCGCCGCCCAGCGCGCGCTGGACCCCGTCGCCGAGCGAGCGTTGTAGTCGATCTCGCGCGGCGGCCGCGGCAATCTCGGCGGTGGCCCGGGCGAACGTCAGCAGCCTGGGCCCGGTCAGCTCGTAGACCTGCCCCGCCCGGCTCGGACCCGCCCGTGCCAGGTGAGAGAACGGGCGGGCGAGGCCCGGCAGTAGGTCCGGGGGTGCGGCCCTACCGCCGGACGGGTCAGCTACGGCCGAGCATCTCGGCGGTCAGGACGTTGCCGCCCACGCCCCAGCCGCCGTCCGGGACCTCCTCCAGGAGGACCAGGGTGGTGGCGCGGGCTCGTTCTCCGTAGACCGTGGCGTAGGCGTCTGTGACGGCGTCGATGAGCTTCTTCTTGGACTCGGGGGTCAGGGTGTCGGCGGGCACCTTGAGGTTGGCGAATGGCATGGTGATGACCTTCCTGTAGTGGTGATTCAGAGCGAGGCGGTTGAGGACAGCAGGTCCTCGACGCCTACACGTCGGTAGAACTCGGTGCGGATGCGGTCGGCGACGATCGGGACGACCTCGCTGCCCTTCTTTCCGGGATCGAGATGGCTGCGGAACGGACGGCCGCCGGCGGGGAGATCGACAAGGGGGACGATCTCGTCGGCGATCGACTGCACGTCCAGCTCGGACGCCGGCAACGTGAGGTCTTCGTCGGCGGCGAGCCGTTGCAGGGCAGTGACGGCGGGGCGGTGCGGTCGGCGGTCCGCCTCATGCCGGCCACGACGGCGTGCCCCGTGCCGGGCCCCGCCCGTGAGCCGACCGCTAGCACGGCGGTCATCAGATGATTCCACCGTTGGCGCGCACGACCTGGCCGTTGATCCAGTGCCCGGCCGGGCTCGCCAGGAAGACGACGACCTCGGCGATGTCCTGCGGGGTGCCGAGGCGCTCCAGCGGTGGCTGCTTCGCGAGCCGTTCGATCGTCGCCTCGTCCTTGCCGTCGAGGAACAGTTCGGTGGCGGTCGGGCCGGGCGCGACGGCGTTGACCGTGATGTCCCGTCCGCGCAGCTCTCGGGCGAGCACCAGTGTCATCGCCTCGACGGCGCCCTTGCTGGCGGCGTACGCGCCGTAGCCGGGAAACTGCAGGCCGACCACGGAGGTGGACAGGTTGACGATCGCGCCTCCGGCGCGCACGCGGCGTGCGGCCTCCCTGGCCATGACGAAGGTGCCGCGGATGTTGGTGCGGTGCAGGGCGTCCAGCTCGTCGAGGTCGAGGTCGGCGATCGGGGACAGCGACAACCGCCCCGCCGAATTGACGACCACGTCGATCCCGCCGAAGGATTTCTCCGCCACGTCGAACATCTTCGCGACGGCGTCCTCGTCGGCCACGTCGGCCTGGACCGCGAGCGCCCGGCCGCCGGATGTCGTGATCTCCTCGGTCACCTGCACCGCGGCGAGGTCCGATCCGTGGAAACCCACCGCGACCGCGTAGCCCCGTGCCCCCAGCGCCACCGCGATCGCCTTGCCTATTCCACGGGAGCCGCCGCCGACGACGGCCACACGCTGATCATTCATGGAAGACCCCTTGATCTTATCGCCGATATGGGAATGCCGTATCGACGGTACGCTCCGACGATAGCACAGCTCCGTAACCTCGCTAGCTTTTGCCGCTATCATTGATTGCATGCCAGAGGACGACTCGCTTCGCGCGGCGATGATCGAGGCGGCGGAGCGGCAGCTCGCGTCGTCCTCCGACCACGAGGTCGCCACACGGGCGGTCTGCGAGGCCGTCGGCGTGAGCCAGCCCGTGCTCTACCGGCTGTTCGGCGACAAGCGCGGCCTGCTGGACGCCGTCGCCGACCACGGCTATGAGCGCTACGCCGCGCTCAAGGCCGCCCAGGAGCAGACCGGCGACCCGGTGGCCGACCTGCACGCCGGCTGGGACGGCCACATGGCCTTCGCACAGGCGAACCCGGCCCTCTACCAGCTGATGTTCACCCCGAGGCCGTGGTCGCGCTCAACAGCTCGAGAGCGCGTGATGGACCTGCTGGTGGCGGCACTCACGCGGTGTGCGGCGGTGGGCGCGCTCAAGGTCGAGCCGCACACCGCCGCCCGGCTCATCCTGTCGGCGAACGTCGGGACCGCCCTCGACCACATCGCCAGACCCGCCCCGTTCGGCGACAACGCGCTGTCCCACCGCATGAGGGACGCCGTGTTCTCACACGTACTGGCTGAACCGGCCGCCGCGAACGACGCTGACCCGCTGCACACTGCGGCGCTGCGCCTGCACGCACAGCTCGATCTCACCGGGACGCAGGCACTGGAACCGGTCGAGGCCGCCCTTCTGCGGCGATGGCTCGAACGCATCACGCACCCCGCCCGAAGCTGACGACCACCCGGCCCAGCCCTCCCCGGCAGCGCGCGCATCCACGTCCCGGGCCGCTGCGGCCTTCGTGGGATGGGCGGCGTGGCGCCGCGGCATCTTCCGGTGAATGTCAAGGCACGGGACAACTCGGCGCTCGGCATCCGGCGGCTTCCAGCGGCCTGCGGCTGCCTCCGAGGCTCCGGCCCTGCAACGTGAAGCCCCAGCTCAGCGGCGTTGGCCGCCTCGATCCACATCCACCTGCTGATGGAGGCCGCCGTCGAGATGGATGGCACCGGTCAGGAACAGCAAGCCGCACAGACTGAAGCCCAGGGAATCGCCTGGATGAAGATCGGCGACGAGATCCCGGCGGTGCTCATCGCCTACGCGCAGACCCTGACTACCCATCTGCCCGCCGTACGCCGGGCCTGCGCACCGGCCTCGTGACCACGGCATCCGCCCAGCCTGTGGATGCCGAAAATCTTCCGAGCAGGTCAAAGCCCTGCCTGGTGATCACAGGCCTTGATTCTTGAGGTGTGAGGTCTACGCCGCCGCGGCATGATGCTTCGTCAGTCGCAGACGATTCTGGCCTGTCGCCGAGCGGGGCCCGTGCGGGTGGGACGGCGGGCCATACCGGCGATGGCGGCCCAGCGGATGACGGCCTCGGAGATCTTCGGGTCTCGTTCGTAGTCGCGGGCCAGACGGCGACAAGCGGTAAGCCAGGCCAGCGTCCTCTCTAATCACTGAGGCAGTCATCAATTCGATGACCGCATGACCCACTGCGCCTGGACGGCTCGTGGACGCCGAACGCCGCGACCGAGAGCAACCCGTTCGCCGGCAAGGCCAACAGCGCGCCGCCTGGACCAACGACATCAGCCACGGTGACCTGGCAGCAACCCCGACCAGACCAAGACCGTCGACCCCTGCAACCTGCCGCTCCTCTACCAGGGCCGCAGCCCCAGCTCCGGCGGCGACCATGGTCTCCTGCCTTAGCACCCGGGCCTGCTGACCCTGCAGCGCCAAGGCATGACACAGGTCCCGCCCGTACGTCCTGACGTACCAACGCCGGGACCGGGCGGATCCGAAACGGGCGGGCTCGGCTTCGCGCCGAGCCCGCCTCAGTTTTCCGCAGCTCAGAGCGCCTGTCTTTCAGCGGCAGGCGAGTCAGTCGTCGAACTCGAAACCGTTCGCCTCGGCGGCCGCCACGAGCCGCCGCACGCGGTCGGCGTCCGTCACGATGGTCGCCATCAGGATGCCGAGTTCCTCCAGCGCGCCGCGGTCCTTTCCGTACGCGCAGAACATGTCGCCTTCGGGGTCGTACGAGAATCGCCCTTCCAGAGCGGGAGCCTCGGTGCCGACGAGCACCTGCGCGACGCCCTCCCAGAAGTATCCGTTCGGCTCATGGCCGAGATCTTCGATCACGTCGTCGACCCGCGTGGTTCCTGCCTCCAGCAACAGTGAGTACTCTCCCGGGGTCGGCTCGATCAGCCTCAATGGATGCACCGGCGCATGCTGTCACTGGTCGATCCACAGCCGCAAGGGGCTCCAGGCCCGCTGGGGCCGCCGGCGGAGTCACTCGGCGTACGGCTGGTCCTGTCCCTGGGCGCTGTAGCCGAGGCTCCAGATGTAGCCGTCCGGGTCGGCGAAGGTGCCGCCGTACCCGCCCCACGGCAGCGCGCCGGCAGGCTTGAGGATCGTGGCACCGGCCTTCTCGGCCTCTGCCATGATCTCGTCTACCCGCGCCTCGCTGCGGACGACGTAAGTGAGGACAAGCCCGCCGAAGCCGCTGCCGTCCCGGCTCGTTCCCACCATGTCGGCCAGGCCGTCGCGGCCGTAGAAGCCGACGGGCGAGGCTCCGTCCGATTCGAAGAACACCGAGACGCCGAAGTCGTTCTTGATCTTCCAGCCGAGCCCCTCGGTGTAGAACCGCTTGGCCCTGTCCATGTCACGGACGGCGAGGAGAATTGAGCTGACGTGCGCTTTCATGCCTTGGCTCCCTTGTGCTTCAGGGTCGTGCTCATGAAGCTCACGCTACGAGGGGTTCCGGGCCCGGCGCTTCTCGATTCGTGACCGGTGTCTGCCGGGTATCGGCGGCCCACCGGTGCCGCCCGGCCACTCTCCGGCTTCTGCACCGCCACGAACAAGTCCAGCGCGATGAACTGGGCATCGATCGGTCGCCGTCAACCCCGATGTTCACCCGCGAGAACGGCGGGGCCATTGATCCAACTACCTCACCCACCGGTCACGTCCACGGACGTGGTGTATGAATCAAGCTTCGCGTGATCCTGTTTCTGCAGGTTAAGCGGTAAGTGTCTGCGGGAGCGGGTTCTGGGCCGGTGTGTCGCTTGCGATGAGCCGGACGCGGGC
>NZ_JBGLOU010000023.1:0-117858 GCF_041402765.1 Nonomuraea sp. AD125B
TCCGCCGCCCGCGGCACTGGGGCGGTGACTGGCGTCGTCGTCGGCCGCACGTCCTGCTGCAGGGGCTGCGCCGGCGGAGGGCTCGTGGCCGCCAGGTTCTCCAGGTGTAGGCGTGCGGTTGCCAGGTTTCCCGGGGCCGGGTGTGTAGTCGCCAGGTTCCTGAGGTGTGGGTGTGTGGTCGCCGAATTCGCTGGGAGCGGGCGTGTGGTCATCAGGTTCCCTGAGGACGGGCGCGTGGTCGCCGGCTTCGGCCGCTCCGTGCGTGTCCGCCGCCCCATGACCGCCGTCACGGACTTCGTGGGTCCGCGGTGGCGGTGGGGAGGAGGTGCGGGAGTCGCGCCGGCGGTGGATCACGTGGTCAAGGCTACGGACATCGCCGTCCGTCCCGCGTCCCCCCGAGGTCTGATCCTGCCTCAACCCCAGGTACCGCTTACATGATTACGATCGCCCTGAGCGAACATCACCAAGAAAGGGAACATTAGGCGGCTCCAATGGATTGAGTCGGTATAACTCAACCCTTTGGAGTTCGCATGAGTGAGAGCTTGACCCTCCCGGTCCTGCCGCTGGACGACGAGGTGGTCCTGCCGGGCATGGTGGTCCCGCTGGACCTGTCCGACTCCGAGGTGCGCGCGGCGATCGACGCGGCCCGTGCATCCGGTGGCAACAAGCCGCGGGTGCTCCTCGTTCCCCGCATCGACGGCCGCTACGGCGCCACCGGTGTCCGCGCCGTGGTGGAGCAGGTCGGGCGGCTTCCCGGAGGCGAGCCCGCGGCGGTCGTCCGCGGCGTGGACCGCGTCCGCGTGGGCGCCGGCACGACCGGCCCCGGCGCCGCACTGTGGGTGGAGGCGCACACGATCGACGCCGTCCCGGCGAGCGAGCGCGCGCACGAGCTGGCCAAGGAGTACAAGGCCCTGGCCACCACGATCTTGCAGAAGCGCGGCGCCTGGCAGGTGGTCGACCAGGTCAACCAGATCGACGACCCGTCGGTGCTCGCCGACAGCTCCGGCTACACCCCTTGGCTGTCCACGGCGCAGAAGGTCGAGCTGCTGGAGGCGGCCGACCCCGCCGACCGGCTGGCCCGGCTGATCGAGTGGTCCCGCGACCACCTCGCCGAGCTGGACGTCGCCGAGACGATCCGCAAGGACGTCCAGGAGGGCATGGAGAAGCAGCAGCGGGAGTTCCTGCTGCGCCAGCAGCTCGCCGCCGTACGCAAGGAGCTCAAGGAGCTCAACGGCGACGCCGAGACCGAGGAGGAGGACTACCGCTCCCGCGTCGAGGCCGCCGACCTGCCCGACAAGGTACGCGAGGCCGCGCTCAAGGAGGTCGACAAGCTTGAGCGCACGCCCGACCAGTCGCCCGAGACCGGCTGGATCCGCACCTGGCTCGACACCGTCCTCGACATGCCGTGGAACGTCCGCACCGAGGACAACTACGACATCACCGGTGCGCGGGCCGTGCTCGACGCCGACCACACGGGGCTGAAGGAGGTCAAGGACCGCATCATCGAGCACCTGGCCGTGCGCAAGCGCCGCCAGGAGCGCGGCCTCGGCGTCGTCGGCGGCCGGCGCAGCGGCGCGGTGCTCGCGCTCGCGGGCCCTCCCGGGGTCGGCAAGACCTCGCTGGGCGAGTCCGTGGCCCGCGCGATGGGCCGCAAGTTCGTCCGGGTGGCGCTCGGCGGCGTCCGCGACGAGGCCGAGATTCGCGGCCACCGCCGCACGTACGTCGGCGCGCTGCCCGGCCGCGTGGTCCGTGCCATCCGCGAGGCCGGCTCGATGAACCCGGTCGTCCTGCTCGACGAGGTCGACAAGGTCGGCGCCGACTACCGCGGCGACCCGACGGCCGCGCTGCTGGAGGTGCTCGACCCGGCGCAGAACCACACCTTCCGCGACCACTACCTCGAGGTCGAGCTCGACCTGTCCGACGTGCTCTTCCTGGCGACGGCGAACGTCCTGGAGGCCATCCCGGGCCCGCTGCTCGACCGCATGGAGGTCGTCACGCTCGACGGCTACACCGAGGACGAGAAGGTCGCCATCGCCCGCGACCACCTGCTGCCCAGGCAGCGGGAGCTGGCCGGGCTGAGCGCCGAGGAGGTCGTCGTCGAGGAGGCCGCGCTGCGCAGGCTGGCCGCCGAGTACACCCGCGAGGCGGGCGTGCGCTCGCTGGAGCGGGCGGTCGGCCGGGTGCTGCGCAAGGTGGCCGCCAAGGACGAGCTGCCGGTCACCGTCGGCGAGTCCGACCTGGTCGAATACCTCGGCCGGCCGCGGTTCGTGCCGGAGTCCTCGCTGCCGGAGACCGCCCAGCGCACCTCGGTGCCGGGCGTCGCCACCGGCCTGGCCGTCACCGGGGCCGGGGGAGACGTCCTCTACGTGGAGGCGTCGCTGGCCGACCCGGAGACCGGCGAGACCGGGCTCACGCTCACCGGCCAGCTCGGTGACGTGATGAAGGAGTCGGCCAGGATCGCGCTGTCCTACCTGCGCTCGCACGGCGCGGAGCTGGAGCTGCCGGTCACCGCGCTGAAGGACCGGTCGGTGCACGTGCACTTCCCCGCGGGCGCCGTCCCTAAGGACGGTCCCTCGGCGGGCGTGACGCTGACGACCGCGCTGGCCTCGCTCCTGTCCGGCCGGCTGGTCCGCAGCGACGTGGCCATGACCGGTGAGATCTCGCTGACCGGGCGGGTCCTGCCGATCGGCGGCGTCAAGCAGAAGCTGCTGGCCGCGCACCGGGCGGGCATCACCACCGTCCTGATCCCGGCCCGTAACGAGCCGGACCTGGACGACGTGCCCGAGGAGGTCCGGAGCGAGCTGACCATTCACCCGGTCAGCGACGTGCGCGAGGTGCTGGAGCTCGCGCTGACGCCGGCCCAGGTCGGGACCACCGTCGCGGCCTGACCGGTCCCGCGTGGCCGCGCCTTGCGGGGCCACGCGTTGCGGGACCACGTCTTGCGGGACCACGCCCGCCGTCCCTCGCCGAGGGACGGCGGGCGTTCCTGTTTCAGCCCGCGCCGTGCGACTCGTCGGTGATCAGCAACGACTCCAGCTCGGACAGCAGTGCGACCACCCGCGCCGTGTCGGCGGGGTCGCGCAGGGCGGCCCCGACCACCTCGTCCACCGGGCTGGTCGCCCGCCGGAACAGCGCGTGCACGGTCCGGTCGGCCACCCGCACCTGCGTACGCCGGCCGTCGCCCGGGTCCGGCCTGGTCTCCAGGACGCCGCGCTCGCGCATGCGCGCCACGGACGCCGACACGTGGCTCTGCGCGAAGCCGGTGCGGGCCTGGATCTCGCGCACCGCGCTGTCCGGATGGCGGAGCACGTCCACGAAGACGGCCTCCTCGCCGGGGGTGAGCACCGGCTCGCCCGCCTCGCTCTCCGTGGCCTTGGCGAGCTCCACCAGCCGCCGTCCGAGTCTGCGCATCCTCGCGATGTTCATGGCCCGCATGTTACATCGCTACCGATGCATCTCCACCGATACGACCGACGTGACATGAATCACGCGAGTGGTCCGGAATATGCGCTTCTCGCCAGCCGTTTGCACGGGCGTGAACGAGGCATACGCGAACCACCAAGGCGCCCCCGGGGCGGCCCTGTGTTGTCGCATGCGCTTGGGACGAATGCCGGCCCGCTGACCCCGACCGCCCCCGCCCGCCCGTTCTCCTCCCGAAGGTCCTGATGATCGCCCCCGTGTTCGTGCTGCGCAGGCTGAGCCACCTGCCGTTCCCTCCGGGCACCCGCTGACGCCGGCCGGTTCCTCCGCCCGTTGTCGTCCATCTCCGCGGCCCCGGCCGCCCTCAGTCGTGGGGTAGTTCTTCCGTGATCCAGGCTTCCGGCCTGCGCAAGCAGTACGGCGACGTCGTCGCGCTCGACGGCGTCGACCTCACCGTGCGCGAAGGCGAGATCTTCGGCGTGCTCGGCCAGAGCGGCGCGGGCAAGAGCACGCTGCTGCGCTGCGTCAACCTGCTCGAACGCCCCGACGCGGGCACCGTCACCGTCACCGGTCAGGACCTGACCGCGCTGCGCGAGGCCGAGCTCAACCGGGCCCGCCGCCGCATCGGCATGATCCATCAGCACTTCGCGCTGCTGTCCTCGCGTACGGTCGCCGGCAACGTGGCGTTCCCCCTGGAGATCATGGGCGTGTCCAGGGCCGAGCGCGAGCGCCGCGTCGGCGAGCTGCTGGAGCTGGTCGGGCTGGAGGGCCGCGGCGGGCACCGCCCGCACCAGCTCTCCGGCGGGCAGAAGCAGCGCGTCGGCATCGCCCGCGCGCTCGCCGGCAACCCGTCGGTGCTGCTGTCGGACGAGGCCACCTCCGCGCTCGACCCGGCCACCACGCAGCAGATCCTCGCCCTGCTCAAGCGGCTCAACGCCGAGCTGGGCCTGACGATCCTGCTCATCACCCACGAGATGAACGTGGTCAAGAGCGTCTGCGACTCCGTCGCCATCATGTCCGGCGGGCGCGTCGAGGAGTCGGGGACCATCGCCGACCTCGTCCGCACCCCCGGATCCCGCCTGACCAGGGAGATCTTCCCGCTGCCCGAGCCGGCGCCCGCCGGTTCCGTGACGCTGACGTTCGCCGGCCAGGCGGGCCGGCCGGTGGTGTCGGAGGTCGTGCGCAAGTTCGACGTGGACCTCAACATCCTGGGCGGCTCGATCGAGGAGCTGGCCGGCGACTCGGTCGGGCGGCTGCGCGTCGCGCTGGACGGCCCGGAGGCCGGGGCCGCGCTCGCGTACCTGCGTGAGTCCGGACTGATCGTGGAGGAGGCCGCGTGACCTGGGAAGAGATGCTGCCGCTGCTGTGGCCGGCGACGGTGGAGACGGCCCAGATGGTGGGCTGGTCCACGCTGTTCACCGTGCTGTTCGGGCTGCCGATCGGCGTGGCGCTCGTCGTGCTCGACCGGGGCGGGCTGCGGCCGGCGCCCGCGCTGCGGGCGGTGCTCGGGTTCGTGGTCAACATCGGGCGGTCGCTGCCGTTCATCGTGCTGATGATCGCGATCATCCCGTTCACCCGGCTGGTCGTCGGCACCACCATCGGGACCGCCGCGTTCGTCGTGCCGCTCACCGTCGGGGCGGTGCCGTTCTTCGCCCGGCTGGTGGAGACCGCGCTGCGCGAGGTCGGGACGGACGTCGTCCAGGCCGCCCAGGCCATGGGCGCGAGCCGGGCCACCGTCGTGCGCAAGGTCCTGCTGCCCGAGGCCCTGCCCGGCCTGGTCGCCGGGCTGACGGTGACCGTCGTCGCGCTCATCGGCTACTCCGCCATGGCCGGCACGCTCGGCGGCGGCGGGCTCGGCGACCTCGCCGTCCGCTACGGCTACCAGCGCTTCGAGACGCTGCTGATGATCGTCACCGTCGTGCTGCTCATCGTCATCGTGCAACTCCTGCAGAGCCTGGGCGACTGGGTCGCCCGGCGTCTATCGCACAAGTAAGGAAGAAATCATGAACATCCGTCGTGTCCTGGGCGTCGTCGCCCTGTCGTTGTCGCTCGCCGCATGCGGTACGTCGCAGTCCGCGACGGACACCGCCTCGGAGGCCGGCGGCAAGACCGCCGAGTCCGCCGACACCGTGATCAAGGTGGGCGCGAGCCCCGTGCCGCACGCGGAGATCCTGAACTTCGTCAAGGAGAACCTGGCCCCCGCCGCCGGGCTCAAGCTGGAGATCGTGGAGTTCACGGACTACGTGCAGCCGAACGTGCAGCTCGACGAGGGGCAGCTCACCGCCAACTTCTTCCAGCACAAGCCGTACCTGGACGACTTCAACGCCTCCAAGGGCACCAAGCTGGCCTTCGCCACCCCCGTGCACCTGGAGCCGCTGGGCCTCTACTCCAAGAAGGTCACCGAGCTGTCCGCGCTGCCGAGCGGCGCCACGGTGGCCCTGCCCAACGACGCCACCAACCTCGGCCGCGCGCTCAAGCTGCTCGCCGACAACGGCGTGGTCACGCTGAAGGAGGGTGTCGGCACCGCGGCCACCGAGCGCGACGTCGCCGCCAACCCGAAGAACCTGACGTTCAAGGCGCTGGAGGCGGCGCAGCTCCCGCGTTCGCTGGACGACGTGGACGCCGCCGTGATCAACGGCAACTACGCCCTTGAGGCCGGGCTCAAGCCCGCCTCGCAGGCGCTCGCGCTGGAGAAGACCGAGGGCAACCCGTACGTCAACGGCCTCGTCGTGCAGGCCGGCCACGAGAAGGACGCCGGCATCGTCACCCTCGGCAAGCTGCTGCAGGACCCGAAGACCAAGGAGTTCATCCAGCAGAAGTACGAGGGCTCGGTCATCCCGGCCGAGTAGGTCCCCCCGGCTTGACCGGGAAGGATGACGGGCGGGCGGCGTCCGCGTGCTGGCGCGCCCGCCCGCCTACCGAATACTGTTCTAGTCATGCATCCGGGAGCCATCGCAGCAGTCACCCCCGACAAGCCCGCTGTGGTCATGGCGGGCTCCGGGCGGATCGTCACCTACCGCGAGCTGGACGAGGAGTCGAACCGGCTGGCGCACCTGTTCCGCGCCGCCGGGCTACGGCCGGGCGACCACATCGCGTTCATGCTCACCAACCACCCGCTCTTCCTGTCCGTCGCCTGGGCGGCGCACCGGTCGGGTCTGTACTACACGCCCATCAGCTCCCGGCTGCAGACCGACGAGCTCGCGTACATCGTGGACAACTGCGGCGCGCGGGTCTTCATCTCCAGCGCGGACCTGGCCGACGTGGCCGCCTCGATCGCCGACGCCACGCCCAAGGTCGAGCTGCGCCTGATGATCGACGGCGTCGCCGAGGGCTTTGAGTCGTACGAGGAGGCCGTCGCCGGGCAGCCGACGACGCCGGTCGAGGACGAGTGCACCGGCGCCGACATGCTCTACTCCTCCGGCACCACCGGCCGGCCCAAGGGCGTCAAGGTGCCCGCGCCGCACGGCCCCCTGGAGGAGCCCGGGATGCTGCTCCAGCTCATCTCGGCGCTGTTCGCGCCCTCCACCGACAGCGTCTACCTCTCGCCCGCGCCCCTCTACCACGCGGCCCCGCTGCGTTACTGCATGACGTTTCAGCGCCTCGGCGCGACGGTCGTGGTCATGGAACGCTTCGACCCCGAGCAGTACCTGGCGCTGGTGGAGCGCCACAAGGTCACGCACTCGCAGCTCGTGCCGACCATGTTCATCAAGATGCTGAAGCTGCCCGAGGAGACCCGGGCCAGGTACGACCTGTCCTCGCTCAAGTACGCCATCCACGCCGCCGCGCCCTGCCCCGTGCCCGTCAAGGAGCAGATGATGGACTGGTGGGGGCCGATCATCCACGAGTACTACGCGGGCACCGAGGGCAACGGCTTCCTCTACGTCGGCCCCGAGGACTGGCTCAAGCACAAGGGCACCGTCGGCCGCTCCCTGCTCGGCGTCGTGCACATCTGCGACGAGGACGGCGAGGACGTGCCCGCGGGCACGCACGGCACCATCTTCTTCGAGAACGGCGGCCGTTTCGAGTATCACGGCGACCCGGACAAGACCCGCTCCGCGCAGGACCCGAAGGGCCGCGGCTGGACCACGCTCGGCGACATCGGCTACCTCGACGAGGACGGCTTCCTCTACCTCACCGACCGCCGCTCGTACATGATCATCTCCGGCGGCGTGAACATCTACCCGCAGGAGGCCGAGAACGTGCTGTCGGTGCACCCCAAGGTCGCCGACGTGGCCGTCTTCGGCGTGCCGGACGAGGAGATGGGCGAGCAGGTCAAGGCCGTGGTCGAGCCGGTCTCCATGGACGAGGCGGGGCCGGAGCTGGAGGCTGAGCTGATCGCGTACTGCCGCGAGCGCCTGGCCCACTACAAGTGCCCGAAGTCGATCGACTTCCGCCAGGAGCTGCCGCGCCACCCCACGGGCAAGCTCTACAAGCGCCTGCTGCGCGACGAGTACTGGCCCGCCCGCTCCTGAACCCGCGCGGGGCGGCCCGTTTCCCCGGCCGCCCCGTCCTGTCAGGATGGGATCATGCCGGTACAGCAGATCGACCGCAGCAGACTGAAGGTCACGAGCCGCGCCCACATCGCCCGCTTACGCGCCGCACGCGCCCGCGAGCGCGAATGGCGTGAGGCACGACGGATGGTCCGCCTCTACCGGCAGGTATGGATCTGGGTGCTCTTCACCAGCATCGCCGTCACCCTGCTCGTGGGGGTTCTGCGCGGGATCGGCGTCCTGTCCCCCTGACGCCTGCACGCGCACCTCGCTCCATCGGCCTTCTCATGGAGTTCTGATCAGAGGCTTAACCAGGTCTTACGCGCGCCTTGGCACCCTTGAGTCAGAGAACCCTCGAGGAGATGACAGATGGACGCGAACGAGCCTCGCGAGCAGGGCACCGGCTGGAGCCAGTTCGGCGCCACCCCGCCGGCCGCCGGGGGCTTTCCCCGGCGGGACACGATCATCATGGAGCAGCCGCCCCCGCCGCCCCCCGCGCCCCCGAAGAAGCCCTTCTACGGCGGCAAGGCCGTCGCCGGGCTCGCGCTGGCGGCAGCCGCCATCGGCGGCGGGATCGTCGGCGGTGTCGTCGTCAACGCGTTCCAGCCCGACCCCGTCTCCGTCACCACCACCTCCAACCCCAGCGCGCCGAGCCCCGTCTTCAAGACCGCCTCGAGCGATCTGACCGTCGCCGAGGTGGCGGCCAAGGTGCAGCCCAGCGTGGTGATGATCCAGGGGCAGAGCGGTGAGGGATCCGGCGTGGTGCTGTCGGAGGACGGCCTCATCCTGACCAACAACCACGTCGTCGTCGGCGCCGGTCAGGGCGGCGGGCAGATGACGGTCAAGTTCAGCGACGGCAAGACGGCCAAGGCCAGTGTGGTCGGCACCGACCCGGCCACCGACCTCGCCGTCATCCGCGCCGAGGGCGCCTCCGGGCTGACCAAGGCCGCGCTCGGCGACAGCGACCAGCTCAAGGTCGGCGACGACGTGCTCGCCATCGGCAGCCCGCTCGGTCTCGACGGCTCCGTCACCCGGGGCATCGTCAGCGCCCTGGACCGCACTCTGACGGTCGGCGGCGAGCAGCGCCAGCAGCTGCCGCCCGGCTGGGGCCAGGAGCAGCAGCAGGGCCAGAGCGAGGAGCCGACCACGATCGGCGGCGCCATCCAGACCGACGCCTCGATCAACCCGGGCAACTCGGGCGGCGCGCTGGTCAACGCGGCCGGTGAGCTGATCGGCATCAACACCGCGATCGCCTCCGAGGCGGCCGGCGGCGGCGTCGGCTTCGCCATCCCGGTCAACACCGCCAAGCAGGTGGCCGACCAGCTCATCAGCTCCGGCAAGGTCACCCACGCCTTCCTCGGCGTGAGTGTGACGGACGCGACAGGCGACGTTCCCGGCGCCCTGATCAGGGAGATCACCGCCGGAAGCCCCGCGGAGAAGGCAGGTCTGCGGCAGGGCGACCTCATCACCAAAATCAACGACAAGGCGGTTGACGGGGGCGATACGGTTGTCGGACAGGTCAGAGGTTTCAAACCCGGTCAAGCGGTCAAGATCACATATATGAGGGACGGGCAGGCGCACGACGCCACCGTGACCCTCGTCGAGAAGAAATAACAAGGACCCCCTCTTGGACGGGTGTGCCGTCGAGATCGCTGCGGACTCGGCGGCACACCCCCCCAATTCAGGAGAAACGCCGGCCCTCGTCCCGCCGGTACGCCCACGCGGCGGCCACCGCCATGGCGACCGTCCAGACCGCCAGCATCACCAGCGGCACGGTGCCGGGAGTGGTCCCGGCGACCGCCCACCAGATCAGCTCGGCCGCGCCCCTGGTCGGCACGTACGGCGAGACGACCTGCACGAACGTCGGCAGGATCTGCGGCGGCAGCAGCAGCCCGCCCACGATCGCCATCGGGAAGAACAGCACCTGCGCCACCGCCATCGCGGCCTTCGACGACAGCAGCAGCCCGACGAGCAGCCCCATCAGCATGAACGGCACGCTCCCCGCGACCAGCGTGCCCAGCCCGAGCAGCAGCCGCGCCGGTGTGATCGTCGCCTCGGTGAACAGCGCGGCCACCACGATCACGGGGACCACCGACACCAGCATCACGGCGAGCGTCGAGAGCATCCGCCCGGCGAAGCGCGGGAACGGCCCGGCGGGCAGGGTGCGCAGGTAGGGGTTCCACGGCAGCTCGCGGTCCTGCGACACCGAGATGGCGAGCCCGATCAGCGCCGCGGACATCGAGCCGAAGAACATCAGCGAGCCCGTCGCGGTGGTCGCCGCCACCGGGTCCTGGCCGGCGAACGGCACCACGAACGCCACCATCGACACGGCCGGGAACAACGAGCTGGCCAGCAGCCCGATCGGCACCCTGATCTGCTCCAGCAGGAGATAGCGGGTGTGCGCGACGACCAGGTTAGACATGGGTGCTCTCCTTCTGGCCGGAGGTGGCGGTGAGGGCCAGGAAGGCCTCCTCCAGGGTGGTGGGCCGGATCTCCAGCCCCGAGAACGCGGCCCCGCTGCGCACCAGCTCGACCACCAGCCGGTCGGGGTCGGCGGTGAGCAGCTCGATCCGGCCGTCGCGCCGCTCGGAGCCGAGGACGCCGGGCAGCTCGGGCAGGTCCGGAGCGGTGAGCGACACCTTGCGGACGCCCACGAAGTCGCGTACCGCGGCCACCGTGTCATCGGCCAGCACCCGTCCGTGGCCGATGACCACGACCCGCTCGGCCAGGGCCTCGATCTCCTCCAGGTAGTGGCTGGTCACCAGCACCGTGCCGCCCTCCTGCTGGAAGGCCCTGATGCCGTCCCACAGCGTCCGCCTGGCCTCGATGTCGAGGCCGGTGGTGGGCTCGTCCAGGAAGACCAGGCGCGGGCGGCCGGCGAAGGCGAGCGCCACGGCCAGCCGCCGCCGCTGCCCGCCCGACAGGCCGCCGACCTGCCGCCGCGCCAGGTCGTCCAGGCCGAACCTGGCCAGCAGCTCGCCCCGCTCCACCGGGTCGGGGAAGTGCGCGGAGACGAAGTCGATGATCTCGCCCACCCTTAACGACTCGGGCAGGCCGGTCTCCTGCGGGGTCACGCCGACGGCCCGCCGCCGCGCCGGGTCCAGCGGCGAGCCGCCGAGCAGCTCGACCGTGCCCGAGGAGGGGCGGCGCAGGCCGACGAACAGGTTGATCAGGGTGGACTTGCCGGCGCCGTTCGGGCCGAGCAGGCCGACGAGCTCACCGGCCCTGATGTCCAGCGAGACGCGGTCGAGTGCCAGTACGTCGCCGTAGCGGCGGCCGGCCTCGACGGCCCTGGCGAGGACTGTCATGTGGTTCCTCCAGCGGGGTCGATCAGGGCGCGGATGGCCCTGGTGTAGTCCTCGAAGGCCAGCCGCCCGCGCCTCGTCAGCGCGACGTACGTGACCGGGGTGCGGCCTCTGTGGGTCTTGGTGATGCGGACGTACTCCGCCTCCTCCAGCTTCGTCAGGTGGACCGAGAGGTTGCCGGCGGTCATGCCGAGCAGGTCCTTGAGCGCGCCGAAGGTCATCTCGTCCCCGTCGCCGAGCACGTTGAGCGCGGCGACCACCCGCAGCCTCGCCTGCGCGTGGATGACCGGGTCGAGCTCGGGCGGCGGCTGGTCCGCCGTCATGAGCGGCGCCTCCACCACAGGCCCGCCACGATGAACCCGCCGCCGAGCAGCACCGCCGTCAGCAGCGCGTGCCAGCCGGCGCCGAGCAGGACGCCCAGCAGGTTGACGGCGGCGGTCCAGAGGCCGACGGAGAACATCTGGCGGCTGGACCACACGGCGCCGCCCACCATGTAGAGCACCGCCACGATCGTCAGCATCGAGCCGCCCCAGAGCAGCTGGCTCTCCGCCGGCGGCAGAAGGGGCGAGAGCCGGACGTCGAGCACGGCCGTCAGCGCGATCCCGGCGAACCACGCCCAGCCGTACATCGACCCCCGGTCCCTGGTCGTGCCGCGGACCTGCCGGTTGGCGCGGGTGATGCCGTAGGCGGCCACCGTGCCGGCCACGAGCTGGGCGGCGGTCAGCAGGGACACCGCCGCGCCCTGGCTGATCGGCGCGTAGGACCGGCCGTCGAGCCCGAGGTGCAGGAACAGGGCGGTGAACCCGACCAGCCAGGCGACCCCCCAGGGCAGGTAGAGCAGCAGCGGGTCGATGTAGATGTGCCGGGCCGCGGCGGCCTGCTGAGCCTCGATGACGCGCAGCGTCTCCTCGGGGGTGGGCGGCCGCTCGTCGTCATCAAGCACGTAAACTCCTCGGTCGGCCAAACTGGTTTGAATCATAAACCTGATTGCGCCGCCAACACAACGTCCGGCCGCTCGGGGCCGGCTATCTCCGGGTGAGGACCTCGGACTCCCACAGGTCGCGGTAGTAGCCGGGGACGGCCACCAGCTCGTCGTGCCGGCCGCGCTGGGTGACCCGGCCCTCCTCCAGCACCACGACCTCGTCCACCGACTCCAGGCCCTTGAGGCGGTGGGTGACCAGCAACGTCGTACGGTCCCTGGTGACGTCGAGCAGGTCGGCCATCAGCCGGTCGGCGGTCTCCTCGTCCAGGGCCTCGGCGGGCTCGTCCAGCAGGAGCACCGGCGGGTCGTACAGCAGGGCCCGCGCCAGGGCCAGACGCTGGAGCTGGCCGCCCGAGACGGTCCTGCCGTCCTCGCCCAGCTCGGCGTCCCAGCCGGTGCGCTCCACCCAGTCGCCGAGCCGGGCGTCGTCCACGGCCCGGCGCAGCCGCTCGTCGCCGGCGTCGGGGCCGGCCAGGCGCAGGTTGTCGCGCAACGTCGTACGGAAGATGTACGGGTCCTGGGTGAGCCCGGTCATGAGCTCCCGCACGTCGTCGCCGGCCAGGTCGCGGACGTCCGCGCCGTTGACCGTGATGCGCCCGGACTCCGGCTCCACCAGCCGCATCAGCGCCGCCAGCAGGGTGCTCTTGCCCGCGCCGCTCGGCCCGACGATCGCGACCCGCCGGCCGGGCGTGAGCCGCAGCGACACGCCGTCCAGCGCGGGCCGGGTCTCCTCGGGGGCGGGGGAGTGGCGGACGACCAGGTCCTCGACCTCGACGGTCAGCGGGGACTCCGGCCGCGGCGCGGGGGCGGCCGGGTCGGCGACGGCCGGGGCCGCGGCGCGCACCTCGCGCAGCCGGCGCAGCGCCGCCGTGATGCCCGCCATCCGCTCGCCCGCCGCCGCGAGCGGCAGCACCGGCTCGAACGACACCAGCGCGGTCAGCGCGAGCACCGCCGTGCCGACCGAGCCCACCTGCGCGCCCTGGGCGAGCAGCACCACGGCGGCGACGGTCAGGCCCTGCAGCAGGGTGCCCCCGGCGAGCGCGGCGGCGTGCACGCGGGCCTGACGGCGTTCGAGCGCGGCCAGCGCCTCGTCGGCGGCCTCCGCCCGGCGCAGGGCCGCCTCGTCGGCCCCGTACGCGGCCAGGTCCGCCGAGCCGTGCACCAGGTCCGCCACCCGGCCCGCCAGCTCGGCGCGGGCCGGCGCGATCCTCGCCGCCCAGCGGCGGGCGGCCGCCGCCGTGCCCGCGGGCAGCGCGAGCCCGGCCAGCGCCAGCCCGGCCACCAGCACCAGCGCCGCGAGAGGCAGGATGGTCAGCCCGACGATCACGGCCGCCAGCCCGGCCACGGCCGCCGCGGCGGCCGGCAGCAGGCAGCGCACCAGCAGGTCCTGCACCGCCTCGGTGTCGTCCACCATGCGGCTCAGCAGGTCGGCGCCGCCGTGACGGGGCCGCTGCGGCGGGATCAGCGCGCCGTAGAGGTCCTCGCGGGTGCCGGCCTGGGCGCGCAGGGCCACGTCGTGGCCGGTGAGGCGCTCGACGTAGCGGAAGACGCCCTTGCTCGTCGCGAACGCCCTGGTCGCCACGATCGCCACGCTCAGCGCGGCCAGCGGCGGCTGCTGGGCGGCCCTGGTGATCAGCCAGGCGGCCGCCGCGATCAGGCCGAGCCCGGCCAGATCCGCCGCCGCCCCGGCCAGCACGGCCCACACCAGCCGCTTGCCCATGACCCGCCTCATGCCTCGACCCCGCTCTCGCCCTGTACGACCGCCACGCGCTCACCCTGCCGCCCGGTGCCCGACTCGGTGCCCGGCCCGGCGTCCGCGGTGTCGGCGACGACGCGGCCCGCGTGCAGGCGGATGATGCGGTCGGCCAAGTCGATCATCGCCGGCCGATGGGCGACGATGACGGCCGTACGGCCCCGTGCCAGCTCGGCCGTGCCCGCCACCACCGCCGCCTCGCTGCGCCCGTCCAGGCGGGCCGTGGGCTCGTCCAGGAGCAGCACGGACGCCTCGGGCCGGCAGAAGGCACGGGCCAGCGCCACCCGTTGACGCTGCCCGGCCGACAGGTTCGCGCCCCGCTCGCCGAGCACGGTCGCGAAGCCCTGGGGGAGCGCGGCCACGAAGTCGGCGTGGGCTGCCTCGGCGGCGCGGCGTACGTCCTCGTCGGAGGCCCCGGGCGCGCCGAGGCGGATGTTGTCCGCGACCGACGTCGCGAACAGGTGTGGCCGCTGCGCCACGAACGCCAGCCGCGCCCGCCACGCCGCCGGGTCCAGCTCCCGCAGGTCGGCGCCGTCCACGAGCACCCGGCCCGCGGCCGGCTCCACGAACCCGAGCAGCAGGTGCAGCAGCGTGCTCTTGCCGCCGCCGCTCTCGCCCACCAGCGCCACCCGCTCCCCGGGCGCGATGGTGAGCGTGACGTCCTCCAGCGCGGCGGCCTCGCGTCCCGGATAGCGTACGGTGACGTTCTCCAGCCGGATCTCCGGCGGGCCCGCCGAGCGCGGCGCGGCCCGGCCGGCGACCTCACGCCGTGCGTCGTCCCCGGTCGTGTCCAGCACGGCGAAGGCCGCGTCGGCCGCCGCCACGCCCTCCATGGAGGCGTGGAAGCGCGTCCCCATGGCCCGCAGCGGCAGGTACGCCTCCGGCGCCAGCAGCAGCACCAGCAGCGCCGTCGTGAGGTCCAGAGAGCCGCCGAGCAGCCGCAGCCCGATCGGCACCGCCACCAGCGCCAGCGACAGCGACGCGCACAGCTCCAGCACCAGCGACGACAGGAACGCCACCCGCAGCGTGCGCATGGTCGCGCTCCGGTGGGCCTCGGCCACCTGCCGGATGACGCCGGCCTGGTAGCGGGCCCGGCCGAAGGCGCGCAGGGTGGGCAGGCCGCGTACGACGTCGAGGAAGTGCCCGCCGAGCCGCGACAGCGCGAGGTACTGACGTTCGGTGACCGCCTTGGTCGTCATGCCGACCAGCGCGCCGAAGATCGGGATGAGCGGCAGCGTGACGAGCACGATGACGGCGCTGGCGAGGTCGGCGGCGAACAGCCGGACCAGCACGGCGATCGGCACCACCCCGGCCACGGCGATCGACGGCAGGTAGCCGGTGAGGTAGGCGTCCAGGCCGTCGAGGCCGCGCCCGGTCAGCGTGACCAGCTCGCCCGAGCGGTGCGCGGCCAGCCCTCCGGGACCCAGCTCGCGCAGCCGGGCCAGCAGCCGGCGGCGCAGCGCCGACTTCACGCCGGTCGCGGTGCGCCCGGCGAAGACCCCCTGCGTCCAGGCGAGCAGCGCCCGCACCCCGACGACGGCGGCCACCGCCGCCAGCGCGGCGGCGGTGAAGCGGCCGGACAGCACGCCGGCCAGCAGCTCGGCCTGGACCAGCACGAGCAGCCCGGCCAGTACGGCCGCCACCAGCGTGACGGCCAGGTGGAGGCGTACCGCCCGCTCGGCCCGCATGAGCCGCAGAAGATCCTTGTGCACGTGTCCTCAGAAGAACGACGGGAGCCGGAAGGCGTCCTTCCCTGGGCGGAAAGTGCGCCATACCCATAGTTGCGCGCCCAGCATGATGGGTGCGAACGGCAGGACCATGAGACTGAGCACATTCAACGTAGCGGCCGACGCACTGTGCTCGACCAGGTACGGCATCGCCCCGGCCAGCACCCCGGCCGCGGGCAACGCCGCCACGATCCCCGACACGACCAGCGCCCGCCCCGGCCGGGCCGCGCCGAACTCGCCCGGCGTCCGCCAGGCCAGGAACGTCCACCCGTGCCAGGCGAACAGCAGCGTCACCACCATGCCCAGCATCAGCCCCAGCGGATGCATCGGCCCGGCGGCGAACCCGGTGGCCGCGGCGTACAGCGCCATGCCCCATCCGAACGACAGCCCCAGCGACCCGAAGGCGATCATCGCGTCCCAGAAACCGCGCCACCCCCGCCCGTCCGCGCGGCGGCGGAACCACAGGCCGGCGTCGCGCAGCACCCAGCTCAGCAGCATCGCCACCACGACCGGGTAGAGCGCGAACAGCACCTCGCCCTCCAGCGCCGGATAGACCCCGAACAGCGTCCCGGCCACGGCCACCAGCCACACCTCGTTGGCCAGCACGTACGGCGCCATCGCCGCCACCATGCGGTCGCGCCCCTCGCGGGTGCGCCCGAGCAGCGGCAGCAGCAGCCCGACCCCGAGGTCGAAGCCCTCCAGCGCGAAGTAGCCGACCAGCAGCACCGCGAAGAAGGCGAACCAGATCACTTCCATGTCAGTCCTCCCTAGAGGCTCAGCGCGGGGGTGCGGGTCTCGCCGGGCACGCCGGCGCCGAGGTCGGGCTCACGTGGCCCGCGCCGGATCGTCCGCGCGATGAGCACGTAGTCGACGACCGCGAGCAGCCCCAGCACGCCCGCGAACCCGATCAGCGAGGCGGTGACCATGCCCGCCGTGAGCCCGGGCGTCATGGCGTCGGCGACGGTCAACTTGCCCCAGATCATCCACGGCTGCCGCCCGACCTCCCTGGCCACCCACCCGGCGATGGACAGCACGAACGGCAGCGGCGTCATCGCGACGAGCAGCGGATACGTCCACCGCCAGCGCGGCAGGAAGCGGATCAGCGGCAGCATGACGAGCAGCACGACCAGCCCGAGCAGCTGCCCGACCTCCATCATGAGGGCCAGCCCGATCGCCGCTCCGACGTTGTCCCACTTGCCGTCCTGCACCCCGGCGAACTGCGCGTAGCCGAAGCCCATCGTGAACGTGATGCCGATCGCGGCCGTCACCACGCCGAGCCGCATCGAGCGGGTGAAGAACTCGACCTGCTCGGTGCGCCGCCGCAGCATGTACGCGCTCGCCCCGACCAGCACCATGCCGCCGGTGAACAGCCCGGCCGCCACGACGTGCGGGAAGGAGAACACCAGCGCCTTGTTGGTCAGCAGCGCCCCGAAGTCGACCAGCTCCAGCCGGCCGTCGCGGGCGACGGACCCGGCCGGGTTCTGCAGGAACGAGTTGGCCAGCATGATGAAGAACGCGCTCGCGTACGCGGTGAGCGTCACGAGCCAGATGCACGCCAGGTGCAGCCACCGCGGCAGCCGGCCCCAGCCGAAGATCCACAGCCCGAGGAACGTGGACTCCAGGAAGAAGGCCAGCAGCGTCTCCATGGCGAGCGGCGCGCCGAAGACGTCCCCGGCGTAGTGGGACAGCCCGCTCCACGCCAGGCCGAACTGGAACTCCATCACCAGCCCGGTCACGATGCCGAGCGCGTAGTTGATGACGTAGATCTGCCCCCAGAAGCGGGTCATCGCCTCGTGGAGCGGCCGGCCCGTCATCGCCCAGCGGGTGTGCATGAGCGCGACCAGCGGCGCCATCCCCAGCGTGAGCACGACGAACAGGAAGTGCAGCCCGCCGGTCACGGCGAACTGGGTGCGTGCCAGGTCGAGTACGTCCATTCCGGCTCCGGTCCGATCCGTAGTTGTGTCTGCCTACATATAGACACTCTACATATAGACGGCCTACATGTAGGCTGTCTATATGACGATCGGTTGCCTAAGATCTGAGACATGAATCCGGACGCGCTGCGCGGGCACATGGACGCACTCCTGCTCGCGGTGCTGGAGCGCGAGCCGCTGCACGGCTACGCCATCATCGAGGCGCTGCAGGAGCGCAGCGGCGGCGCGCTGAGCGTGCCGACCGGCACGGTCTACCCGGCGCTGCGCCGGCTGGAGCGCATCGGCCACCTGTCCAGCGAATGGGCGACCGTGGGCGGGCGCAAGCGGCGCACCTACCGGCTCACGGACTCGGGCAGGAGGCAGCTCGAAGGGGAGCGCTCGGCCTGGCGCGAGTTCGCCAGCGTCATCGGCGGCGTGCTGCGTCCCGAGACCCCGGCCTCAGGCTGACGGGCTCAGACTGGCGCGCTCGGACTGGCGGGCTCAGGCTGCCGGGCAGGGCGTCACGACGGGGCGGGTGAGGCGCAGGCAGCGGGACGCCCCATAGATCTGCAGCCCCCACAGCGCGGCGGTCACCAGGTTGGCCAGCAGCGTCGGCAGAGGGGAGAGCGTGTTGGTCTGGTCCGCGCCGTACGTCAGCAGCAGGCCCAGCCCGCTCGTGACCGGCAGCGAGACCCACACCGTCACCGCCAGCGACCTGGTGAGCAGGCGCGGCCGGCGGATCCACCGCGCGCCCCGGCCCAGGGCGAGCAGCACCAGCCCGCCGTACAGGCCGACGGCGAGCTGCGCGGCGTCGAGCAGCCGTGAGACCGCTACGTACCAGCCGGGCTTGGCCAGCCAGGCGGTCTCGGTCGCCGGGTAGAGCCGCCACAGCATCGACCACATGAGCACGGTGATCGGCACGCCCACGAACAGCAGGGTGCCGAGCCGCCGCCCGGCGGCGCAGGTCAGCTCCGCCTGGTAGCCCGGGGCGATCTCCTCGACCGGCCCGAACCCGGCCACCGCCACCCGCTCCGCCTCCGCCCGGTCCAGGCCCTCGGCCTCCAGCGCGTCGGCGGCGTCGGTGAGGCTGTCGCGCGCCTCGACGATCAGGTCCCGCCGGGGACCGGGCGGGCCGGCGAGCGCGCGGTTCAGCTCGGCCACGTAGTCGTCGATGCGCATGATCCCGATTGTACGGAGGGCCCCTGCCGCCGGTCACTCCGGGAATTCCCTGATATGCGGCTCCGTCGGGGCTTGTCATGTAGGAAAAATCCTACATATAGTGGCGGACATGCTGATTTCCGCGATCCAGACCGTCACCGTGCCCGTCGCCGACCAGGAGCGGGCGCTGGAGTTCTACGCCGGCGTCCTCGGCTTCGACGTGCGCGCCGACAACCCGTTCCCGATGGGCCGCTGGCTCACCGTCGCCCCCAAGGGCGGCGAGACCGCGCTCCTGCTCGCCTCCTGGTTCCCCGGCATGGCCCCGATCGGCGGCCTCGTCGTGGCCGCGCCCGACCTCGACGAGCTGGCCGCGCGGCTGCGCGAGCACGGCGTCGAGGCCGAGGGCCCGAGCGAGCAGCCCTGGGGACGGCAACTGCTGTTCCACGACCCGTTCGGCAACGGCTTCGTCGTCACTCAGGCATGAGCGCCGACCACGTCTTCGCCGCCCTCGCCAGCCCCGCCCGGCGCGAGCTGCTGCGCCTGCTGCTGGAGGAGGACGGCCAGCCCGCCGGGCGGCTGGCCGAGCGGTTCGCCATGAGCCGGCCCAGCGTGTCGGAGCACCTGAAGGTGCTCAGGGACGCCGGGCTGGTCGCCGAGACGCGGAAGGGCAGGGAACGGCTCTACCGGCTGGAGCCCGCGCCGCTGATGGAGATCCGTGACTGGCTCTCGCCGTACGAACGCTTCTGGCGCGAGAGGCTCGCCGCGCTGACCACCCTGCTCGACGAGATGGAGGACGACGATGCCGGCTCCCGCTGAGGACCGCACCGCGATCAGGCTCGACCAGTTCATCGCGCACCCGCCCGCCAAGGTGTGGCGGGCGCTGACCGAGCCCGACCTGATCGCCAAATGGCTCATGCCCGGCGACTTCCGGCCGGAGGTCGGGCACCGCTTCACCTTCCGTACGACGCCGAAGAAGTCCGTCGGCTTCGACGGCGTGGTGCACTGCGAGGTGCTGGAGCTGGAGCCGGAGCGGCTGCTGAAGCTGAGCTGGCGCGACGGCGGGAGCGCCGACTGGACCGTCACCTGGCGGCTGGAGCCCGAGGGCCGCGGCACCCGGTTGTTCCTCGACCACGAGGGCTTCGACCCCGAAGACGAGCTGCAGCAGATGTCGCGCCGCATCATGGGCGGCGGCTGGCGCTCGGCGGCCTACCGGCGCATCGCCGAGATCGTCGACGCGCTCTGACGGGGGTGGTCGGTCAGGGATGGACGGCGGAGGCGTGGCCGGCCGACGCCCACACCACGGCGACCAGGGCGACCGTCGCCAGGGCGGTCAACCAGCCCGCCGTCCGGCCGAGCCGCGGGCCGTAGCCGAACAGCAGCCACGACACCGGCAGCCGCCAGTGGTGGCCGGCCCGGCGGCGCATCTCCATCGCGGCGAAGGCGAAGTCGGCGGCCGTGGCGCGGTCGCTGGGCCGCAGCCCGGCGTAGAGCGCGGCCAGGGCCTCGGGGGAGAGGCCCTGCTCGCCGGACGCCTGCTCGCCGCCCCCGGCGCCGCCCGCGCCGCGCTCGTCGGCGAGGACGCTGCGCCGGGCGAACCAGCGCAGCACCGGCCAGCGCAGGCTCACCTGCACCCCGCGCGGCGTGAGCGCGAACGCGCAGTCCTTGACCCGCACCCCCGCGGGATGGACGATCCCGGCGAACCGGCAGGCCGACAGGTCCAGCCCGTGCAGCGTCAGGTCGGCCGCCTGGACCTGGCGCAGCGAGCTCACCCCCGACCGGCCCCGGCCGCTCACCACGGCCGGGCCGCGCAGCACCGCGCCCTCCAGGTCGGCGGAGGAGTCGGTCAGCTTGACCGCGGTCGCGCCGGCCACCTCCACGCCGCGCAGGTCCACGCCGCAGCGCGTCACCGTGACGTCGAGGGTCGCGTCGGCGCGGGCGCGGGCCAGCGACAGCCGCCCGGTGGCCGACAGGTACGCGTCCGCCGCGAAGTGCGCCGCCTCGAACCCGGCGTTGCCGCTCACCTTGCGGAAGGACAGGGTGCGGCCGAAGCGCGCGCCGCGGAAGGCGCCCCCGTCGCCGAGGCGGGCGCCGTCGAAGGTGGCGTAGCCGTCGAACCTGGCCCGCTCGCACGACAGCCCGTGCCCGAAGTCGGCCTGGCTGAAGAGGGCGTCGCGCGACATGACGGCCCGGTCGAGCGAGACGTGCCCGCGTACCGCGACGCCGTGGAAGGACAGCTCCCGCGCGAAACGGGCGCCGGCCAGCGACACGTTGCCCTCGAAGCGGGCGCCGAAGAACGAGGCCAGCCGGTCGAAGCGGGCGTCGTCGAGCGAGACGTCGCCGCAGAAGGTGACGCCCGACAGGCGTACGTCGCCGGTGAACCTGACCCGCTCCATCCGCGCCCGCCCGAGCCGGCCGCCGGTCGCCTCCAGCACCCTGCTGAGCAGGTCGCCGGTGAGCGTCGTGCCGCGCAGGTCGAGCAGACGGCCGGGGGCCACGCGGGCGAGCGTCTCCGCGACCTCATCCGGCGACAGGTGGGCGAGGCAGAGGCCGGACGGCCTGGTGGCGACTCCGGTGCAGGCAGCCGAATACGCGCAGGTGACCCAGTCCATGCACTGCTCATACCCGCGTACGCCGACCGTCAAGGATCGGTGTTTAAATGTTCTATCCGCATTTATGCGGATATATGCAGTCGAAAACCCACTCCTGTACGCCCCCACGCCCGGCCGGCCCCTGGCCGGAGCTGGAATGCCGCGGACGGGGTATGGGTTCTACCTCACGACAATGACGACGATCAGCGAGGAGCCACTTGTGGCGACCATCGAAGTAACCGAGAAGAACTTCAACGACATCGCCGACAAGGGCATCGTGCTGCTGGACTTCTGGGCGACCTGGTGCCCGCCGTGCAGGCAGTTCGGGCCGATCTTCGAG
Organism: Nonomuraea sp. AD125B; assembly: GCF_041402765.1. NCBI lineage: Bacteria > Bacillati > Actinomycetota > Actinomycetes > Streptosporangiales > Streptosporangiaceae > Nonomuraea > Nonomuraea sp. AD125B. Next base: position 21,677 of record NZ_JBGLOU010000023.1, read on the forward strand.
AAGGCCTCGGAGCAGCACGCCGACATCACCTTCGGCAAGATCGACACCGACGCGGAGCAGGCGCTCGCGCAGGGCTTCGACATCACCTCGATCCCGACGCTCATGGCCATCCGCGACGGGATCGTGGTCTTCGCGCAGGCCGGCGCCATCCCGGCCCCCGCGCTGGAGGACCTCATCCGGCAGGTCAGGGCGCTCGACATGGACGCCATCAGGCAGGAGCTCAGCGAGGAGCTGAAGCAGGCCGAACAGAACTAGCAGCCGGCCCAAGAAAAAGCCCCGCCACAGGCGGGGCTTTTCTCGTACGGTGTCACGCCTTGCGGCCGACGCCCACGTAGCCGAAGTCGACGCCGTTGCCCGGCGCCAGCGGATCGTCGGGACGCCACCCCGCCGGGAACGTCAGCCCCGGCTCGGCCAGCTCGTAGCCGTCGAAGAAGCGCAGGACGCCCTCGCGGTCGCGCAGGTTGAGCGCGGCGGTGGCCCTACGGTAGATCTCCAGCGCCTGCTCGGTGGTGTCCGGCGTGGTGTCCACGGCGTGGCTGATCACGAGGTAGCTGCCGGGGGCGCTCACCTCGCGCAGCTTGGCCACCACGTCGTAGGCGATCTCGTCCGGGATGAAGTGCAGCAGCGCCAGCGCCAGGAACGCCACCGGCTGCTTGAAGTCGATCAGCCCGGCCAGCTTGTCCAGCAGCGCGTCGGCCTCGCGCACGTCGGCCTGGAGGAAGTCGACGTTCTCCTTCCTGGCCAGCAGCGCCCGCCCGTGCACGCACACCACGGAGTCGTAGTCGACGTAGACGACGCGGGCCTCCGGAGCGATCTCGTGGGTGTTGCCCTGGGTCGGCAGGCCGGCGCCCAGGTCCACGATCTGCCGCACACCGTTGTCCACGAGGTAGCGCACCGCGCGGCGCAGGAACTCGCGGTTGGCGCGGGCCCCCTCCTTGGTGTGGGGGAAGGTCTTCAGGATCTGCTCCGCCGCCGCCCGGTCGGCCGCGAAATTGTCCTTGCCGTCGAGGTAGTAGTCATACATCCGCGCGACGTTGGGGACGTTGGGGTCCACCCCTTCCGGGGCACCACTGTCCACGATTGGCTCCAAGTTTTCGCCCTCTTTCGTGGCGATCATAGCGGCGGAACCTCACGTATAACGTGAATTCCGTTCGGTATCAGGAGCCACTGAGACGCAGATCACCATGACGGAGCAGCCGCCGGGGCGAGTGAGCGTGCGTCAGCCGCGGTAGAGCTCGGCGACGCGGAAGGCCAGGTCAAGGGACTGGCTGCGGTTGAGACGGGGGTCGCAGGCCGTCTCGTAGCGGGTGGCGAGGTCGGTCTCGACGATGCCGTGGCCGCCGCCCACGCACTCGGTCACGTCGTCGCCGGTGAACTCGATGTGGATGCCGCCCGGGTGCGTGCCGAGCGAGCGGTGCACCTCGAAGAAGCCGGCCACCTCGTCGAGGACGTCGTCCAGGCGGCGCGTCTTGTGCCCGCTGGGCGCCTCGAAGGTGTTGCCGTGCATCGGGTCGCAGATCCACGCCACCTGCGCGCCGGCCGCCGTGACCTCCTTGACCAGCGCGGGCAGGTGCTCGCGGATCTTGGTGGCGCCCATGCGGGTGATGAACGTGAGCCGCCCCGCCTCGTTGGCCGGGTTGAGCCGCTCGACCAGGTCAAGAGCCTCCTGCGGCGCGGTGGTCGGGCCGAGCTTCACGCCGATGGGGTTGCGGATGCGGGCGAAGAAGTCGACGTGCGCCCCGTCGAGCTGGCGGGTGCGCTCGCCGATCCAGACCATGTGGGCCGACACGTCGTACGGCAGGCCGGTCCGCGAGTCGATGCGGGTGAGCGCCCGGTCGTAGTCGAGGATCAGCGCCTCGTGCGAGGAGTAGAACTCGACGGTGTGGAACTCCTCGGGATCGGCGCCGCAGGCCCGCATGAACGCGAGCGCCTGGTCGATCTCCCTGGCCAGCTGCTCGTAGCGGCGGCCGGCCGGCGAGCCGGACACGAAGTCCTGGTTCCAGGCGTGCACCTGCCGCAGGTCGGCGTAGCCGCCCTTGGTGAAGGCGCGCGCCAGGTTGAGCGTCACGGCCGAGGAGTGGTAGGCCTTGAGCAGCCGCCACGGATCCGGCGTGCGCGACTCGGCGGTGAACTCGAACCCGTTGACCATGTCGCCCCGGTAGGCGGGCAGCTCGACGCCGTCGCGCACCTCGGTGGGCTTGGAGCGCGGCTTGGCGAACTGACCGGCCACCCGGCCGATCTTGACGACCGGCACCTTTCCCGCGTAGGTCAGCACGATCGCCATCTGCAGCAACGTCTTGAGCTTGTTGCGGACGTTGTCGGCGGTCGCGCCGGAGAAGGTCTCGGCGCAGTCGCCGCCCTGCAGGACGAACGCCTCACCGCGGGCCACGGCGGCCAGCTGGTCCTTCAGCTGGTCGCACTCGCCGGCGAACACCAAGGGGGGCAGGCCGCCGAGCTCGGCGACGACCTTGTCGAGCTCGCTGCGATCGGGCCAGTCGGGCTGCTGGGCCGCGGGGAGGGCTCGCCAGGAATCGAGATCCAGTAGATTGCTGCTCACGAGATACGAGGGTATGCCAAGGAGCCCCTACCTACCGACCTCGTTGTCCACGTTTTGGCCATTACCGGTGCGTAGCCTCTCCACGGACCTCCTCCGTCTCCACGTGCTCGGGCCGGATCCCCACGCCGACCAGGCGCGGAAGCAGCCGGTTGAGCAGCGGCACCCGCGTCAGATCGCGCGGCAGCACGCCGGGGTCGAAGCTGCCGCGCAGGGCCCGGCGGACGAGCAGGTTCTGGGCCACGCGCTGGGCCGTCTGGGTGATCACGGTGGGCGGCGTGCGCCGCCGCTGGATCCGGTGCAGCAGCGACTCGGGGACCGGCGTGCCCGACCGCAGCGGGGCGGCGAGTGCGTTGGCGGCGGCCACCGCGTCCTGCACGGCCAGGTTGATGCCCACGCCGAACACCGGCGACATCGCGTGCGCGGCGTCGCCGATGCACAGGAAGCCGGGCCGGTGCCAGCGGCGCAGCCGGTTGATCGCCACGGTGAGCACGCTCACGTCGTCGTAGCTCCCGAGCTCCGCGACGCGGTCGGCGAGGAACGGCAGCAGCCGCGCGACGGGCCGGCGCAGCGCCTCGATGCCCTGGCCGACCAGCCGGTCGTGGCCGCCCTTCGGGATGAGGTAGGCGAGCTGCCAGTAGCTCACCCGGTTGATGCCCACCATCATGTGGCCGCGCGAGACGCGCAGGAACGTGTCCGCCGGGTCGCCCTCCCGCCAGGGCAGCCGGAACCACAGCACGTCCATCGGCGCGCCCAGCTCGCGCGGCACCAGGCCCGCCCGCTCGCGCAGCGCCGAGCGCCGGCCGTCGGCCGCGACGGTCAGGTCCGCCCGCAGCTCGTGCTCGCCGGACGCGTCGCGGTAGCGCACCCCGCGCACCGCGCCGCGCTCGCGGATCAGGTCGTACGCCTCCGCCCCCATCAGCAGCCGGAAGCCGGGGTAGCGGCGGGCGGCCGAGGTGAGGATCGTGAGGAAGTCCCATTGGGGGACGAACGCGATGTAGTCGTACGGGCGGGGCAGCCGGCGCAGCGACGCCATGCGGACCTCGCCGGCGTCGGTGACCAGGCCGACGTCGCGCACTTCCTGGTGGGGCAGTTTCAGCAGCTCGTCCACCAGGCCCAGCTCGTCGAGCACCTGAAGGGTCGAGGGGTGGATGGTGTCCCCGCGGAAGTCACGGAGGAAGTCGGCGTGCTTCTCCAGGAGCGTGACCTCCACGCCCGCTCTGGCCAGCAGCAGGGCGAGCATCGCGCCCGCCGGGCCGCCGCCCGCGATCACACAAGTCATAATTCATCACCTGATGAGATTGTCTCACGTCCACGGAAAGAAGCAAGGGCCTGAGCCATCCGGCGTGCCCGAGCGGCCGAAGTACATGCGTGAGCCGCCTCTCACCCCGGAAGTGATCATGGACGACGACCTCCACGCCCTCTCCGGCGCCTACGCCGTGGACGCGCTGCCGTACGCGGAGTGGACGCTGTTCGAGGAGCACCTGCGCGGGTGCGCCGGCTGCGGGACGGAGGTGCGGCGACTGCGCGAGACGGCCGCCCGGCTGGCCGGCGCCGTGGCGGTGAACCCGCCGCCCGGACTGCGCCCACGCCTGCTCGCCGCCGCCCGCCGCCCCTCCCCGCGCCCCATGCTTCCCCTGCTCGGCGCCGCCCCTGCGCGGGGTGACGGTCTCGCGCCACCCCCTGTCGCACGGACTTGGGCGGGAGAAGAGCGGCGGCGAAAGCGGGGACAGGGATGGGGGCGGGAGCAGGGGCCCGGGCAGGGGCGGGGGTGGCCGGCGAGGATGCTGGCCGGGCTGGCCGCCGTGTGCGCGGCGGCCGCCGTCGGGCTCGGCGCGGTGGCCGTGGACGCACGCCGCGACTCCGGCGGCCTGGCCGCCGAGAGCCGTCGGCTCGCCGAGGCCAACCAGCGGCTGTCGGACGCCAACCAACGGCTCGCGGGTGTCAACCGGCAGGTCGCGGAGGCCAATCAGCGGCTCGCCGGCGTCAACCGGCAGGTCGCCGTGCTGCTGGCCGCGTCCGACGCCCGGACCGTGCGCCGCCCCGTCGCCTCCGGCGGGACCGCGACGGTGGTGGTGTCACGCTCGGCGGGCCGTCTGCTGTTCACCTCGTCCGGGCTGCCGCCGCTGCCGGAGTCGCGCGGGTACGAGCTGTGGCTGATGGGTCCGGGCGGGCCGCGCCCCGCCGGGTTGCTGGGTCGCGCCGAGGGCGGCGTCACCGCTCCCGTCCTGTTGACGCCGCTGCGCGGCGACGAGCGGGTGGCACTCACGGTCGAACCGGCACGCGGCTCACCCCGCCCGACCACCGACCCGATCCTCCTCGCCGGCCTTCCCGCAGCCTGACCGGAGAAAGTCGAAAAAGGGGGATCTGGGCAAAAGATGGTCTTGTGGGAGATAGTGCAGGGCATGCGTAAATTAGCGGCCCTGATCACGGCCGCAGCCCTGCTGCACGTCCCCGTCGCCGCCACCCCCGCCGCAGCCGCCGACGCGGCCGCCGCCCCCGGCGCCGCCACCGTCGTTCCCGTGCAGGTCACCGGCCCGCCGGCCAAACGGTTCAACCTCGTCGTCATGGGCGACGGCTACACCGAGGCCGAGCAGGCGAAGTTCCGTGCCGACGTGGACCGGCACCTCAACGTCATGTGGTCGATCGAGCCGTTCAAGTCCTACCGGAACTACGTCAACGTCTACCGCATCGACATCGTCTCCGGCGAGTCCGGCGTGAGCTGCGACCCCGGCCTGGACGCCCCCCGCCGCACCACCCCCCTGAGCATGGGCTTCTGGGGCCGCTGCAACCCGGGCAGCGTGCAGCGCCTCATCACCATGGACAACGCCGCCGCCACCCGCTACGCCGACATGGTGACCGGCACGACGTCCGGCAACCGGCAGATCCTCGCCCTGGCCAACAGCGGCACGTACGGCGGCGCCGGCGGCTCCTACGCCACCGCCTCCGGCAGCAACAGCATGTCGGCCCTGATCAGCCCGCACGAGCTGGGCCACTCGCTCGGCGGCCTCCAGGACGAGTACGACTACTACCAGCGCGGCGTCCCCGGCGGCGCCTACACCGGCGGCGAGCCGGGCAGCGCCCACCACACCCTGCTCACCGAGCAGCAGATGCGCGAGCAGCGCAGGAAGTGGTGGCGCTGGCTGGGCGAGCCGAGCGAGTCCGGCGGCACGATCGGCCGCCACGAGGGCGGCCTCTACTACACCAGCGGCGTGTGGCGGCCGAGCGAGCACTCGATGATGAAGACCCTCGGCTACTACTACGACCAGGTCGGCCGCGAGGTCATGACGCAGCGCATCACCGCCAAGACCGCCGTGATCCAGGACGCGACGCCCACGGCCGCGCCCGTCGGCGCGGACCGCGTCCTCTGGGTGGAGCCGATGCGCCCGGTCAGCCACTCCCTGACGACGACCTGGAGCGTGGACGGCCGGACGCTGCCCGGCGACCGTGACGCTCTCGACCTGCGCACCCTCGGCCTCGCGCCGGGCACGCACACGGTCACGGCCACCGTCGCCGACCCGACCGGCTTCGTCCGCGACCCGGCGATCAAGGCGGCGCTCACCGGCACCCGCACCTGGACGGTGGACACCGCGCTCACCACGCCGCCCGACGGGGTCGCGGTCGAGGTCGTCTCCTCGACGCCCACGGACCGGCCGGTCGGCCGCGCCGACCTCGTCCACGTCGAGACCACCCACCCGGCCGCCGAGATCCCCCGGATCGACTGGCGGCTCGACGGCGGGCAGGTCGACGGCGGCACCGACCTCGACCTCGGCGCGCTCGGCCTGACGCCCGGCGCGCACACGCTCACCGCCACAGTGGGCGGCCGGACGCTCACCTGGGAGGTCGACGCCGCGCCGCCGGCCACCGCGTACGAGCTGTCGCGCCCCCTGGCCCGCGCCGGCGACACCTACGTCTACAACGGCCCGTTCACCATGCGCCTGACCGGCGACGACGACCGCGACGGCTACGTCGTCTCGGAGTCGCGGGTGGACGGCGACGGCTGGTTCAACTACTTCGGCTGGCCCACCTCCTCCGAGCTGCCGTGGACCTTCACCGAGCAGGGCACCGTCATCGACTCGCTGGTGTACGGCAAGCTGCCGCGCGGCCGGCACACCGTCGAGTACCGCTCGATCGACGCGGCCGGCAACATCGGCGAGGCCGGGAAGTTCACCGTCACCACGATCGCCCCGCCGCCCGCCTGCACCCGTACGGTCACCGGCGAGCACCGGGGCCCGCTGGTCGTCGCCGACGGCGTCACCTGCCTCGACGAGGCCAGGGTCACCGGACCCGTCACGGTACGGGCGGGCGCCGGACTGGTCGCCACCGGCGGCCGGATCACCGGCGCGCTGGCCGCCGCGAACCCGGCCGCCGTCCACCTGCTCGGCACCGGCGTCCAGGGCGCGGTGACCGTCTCCGGCGCGAAGGAGCTGGTGATCGTGGGGGCCGACCTGCGGGGGGCCGCGCAGCTCACCGGCAGCACGGCGCCGATCCTGTCGGGGACCACGGTGAAGGGCGCGCTCGCCTGCTCGGGCAACACCGCCGTCCCCGCCGACCTCGGCGTGCCGAACGAGCTGTCCGGCGCCGGGGCGGGGCAGTGCTCGAAGCTAGCCCACGGTGTCCAGGGAGGCGCGTACGAGGCGGTCCAGCACCTCGGCGAGTGAGGAGAAGGCCGCGTCGCGGAGCCCGGCGTACTCCTCCTCGGGGTACTGCCGGGGTCCGTTCTCCACCAGCAGGATCAGCGACAGGTAGGCCCGGTAGAGGTCGAGCCTGGTCAGCGCGGAGGGCGTGAGCTCCAGCGGCGTCACCTCGCGGTAGCCCGCCAGCAGCGGATCGTCCTCCCGCAGCTCGCCGAAGATCGTCGGCGTGACGAACTCGGCGAGCGGATCGCCCCAGAACGCCCGCTCGTGGTCGATGAGCGCCTGGATCCGCGGCGTGCCCCGCAGGTCCAGGAAGACGTTGCCCACCCAGACGTCGAAGTGCACCAGGCGGGGGGTCGTCACCTCGTCGAGCGCGGGCGCGGCGGCCTCGAACACGGCCAGGATCTCCCCGGCCGGGCGCGGCAGCGGCGTCGGATAGCGCTCGGTGTCGCGCACCAGCGCCCGCACCATCGCGAGGAACGCCTCCCGCCAGGTCGCGCCGGTGATGCCGGCGTGCGGATAGCCGAACACCTCGCCGGTCACCCCGTTGAGCCTGGCGAGGTGGCGGCCCAGCTCGCGGCGCAGGTCGTCGCCGCAGCCCGGCGGCAGCGCGTCCTTGCAGGCGTTCCAGGAGACCCCGTCGAGCGCGGCCAGCATGAGATAGTCGCCGCCCAGCACCGGGTCGTCGAACCCGGCGCGCAGCAGCCCGGCCACCGGCACGCCCGCCGCGGCGGCCAGCCCGATGGCGGCCGCCTCCATGCGCAGCAGGTCGCGCTCGTAGCTGAGCTGATCCAGCTCGGGCGGCGGCGCCAGCTTCAGCACCACCTCGCGCCCGTCGTCGAGCGACAGCCGCCACACGGCGTTGGCGAACCCGTCGGTCAGCTCGGCGGACGCCGTGACCCCCGCGCCGAGGGCCCGCCGGGCCAGCGCGTCGAGCTCGGCCGCCGACAAGCGGCGTTTGGTCCTGCTGTCCACGCAGGGCTCCTCTCAGGCCGACTCCCGCCGGACGAGGTGGGTGTCGAGGATGACGACGGGCTGCCGCAGCTCCTCGCCGTTGATGCGGGCGACCAGGAGCCGCGCCATCTGCCGGCCCATGGCCTCCGTCGGCTGGTGGACGGTGGTGAGCGGCGGATCGGCGTGCAGCGCGGCCTTGGAGTCGTCGAAGCCGATCACCGCGACGTCCCGCGGAATGCGGCGGCCCTCGGCCTTGAGCACCCGCATCGCGCCGAGCGCCATCGGGTCGGAGGCGGCGAAGACCGCGTCGAGCTCGGGGTGGCGCTCCAGCAGCTCGATCATCGCGGCCGAGCCGCTCTGCTCGGAGAAGTCGCCGAAGGCCACGATCTCCGGCAGGCCGGAGGGCAGCAGCGCGTCGCGGTAGCCGGCCAGACGGTCGACGCCCACGCCCATGTCCTGGGGGCCGGCGATGGCCGCGATCGCGCCGCGGCCGAGGCTCAGCAGGTGTTTGACCGCCTGCCGGGCCCCGGCCCTGTTGTCCATGTCGACGTAGCTGTAGGGGTCGAGGCCGACGGGGCGGCCGCCGAGAACGGTCGGCACGCCCATCGCCTCCAGCCGCCCCGGCAGGGGGTCGGCGCCGTGCAGCGACAGGAGCAGCACGCCGTCGACGTGCTGCCCCGTCAGGTAGTGCTCCAGCCGCGCGTGCTCCTCCGGGGTGCGCGCCATCGCGAGGATGAGCTGCAACCCGGTCTCCGCCAGCGCCGAGCCGATGCCGCGGATGGTGCCGGCGAAGTAGGGCTCGTCGAACACCCGGAGCTGTGACTCCGACACCACCAGCGCCACCGTGTCCGTGCGGCGCGTCACCAGGGCGCGCGCCGCACGGTTGGGCACGTAGCCCAGCTCGCGGATCGCCAGCTCCACGGCCTCGCGGGCCTTGGCGCTGACATTGGGCGAGCCGTTGATGACTCTCGACACCGTGCCCCGGCCCACACCCGCGCGGGCCGCGACGGCCTCAAGAGTCGGTCGGTTCATGGGTCCTATTCTGCCGGATGATCTCCGCGTACCAGAGCGCGCTGTCCTTCATCAGCCGCTCCTGGGTGTCGAAGTCCACGTGCACCAGGCCGAACCGCTTGCCGTAGCCCCATGCCCACTCGAAGTTGTCCATCAGCGACCAGGCGAAATACCCCTCCAGGGGCACGCCGGCCTCAATGGCTGCCTTGCACGCGCCGAGGTGCGCCTCCACGTACGCCTGCCGCTGCCCGTCGTGCACGCGGCCGTCCTCGATGACGTCGTCGAACGCGGCGCCGTTCTCGGAGACCACCATCGGGATCGGCGGGTAGTCGCGCGCGACGCGGGTGAGGACCTCGACGAGGCCGCCCTCGTCGATCTCCCAGCCCATCGCCGTCACGGGGCGGCCCCCGTTGGCGAAGGACACGTGCTCGCTGCCGACCCACGGGGAACCCGCGTCCGTGGGGGCCGCCGCCGCCGACTGCCGGCCGCCTGGTGCTCCCGAGACCGTGAAGCGGCTGTAGTAGTTGACGAGCAGCACGTCGAGGGGCGCGTTGATGGTCTTCAGGTCGCCGTCCTGGATGAAGTCCGTGTCGCCGGGCAGGTCGGCGAGCACGTCCTCCGGGTAGCGGCCGAGCAGCATCGCGTCCAGGAAGAAGCGGTTCTGCAGGCCGTCGATGCGCCGGGCCGCGTCCAGGTCCGCGGCGCTGTCGGTCTCCGGGGTGATCGCGTACAGGTTGACGCAGCCGCCGACCCGGCGCGCGCCCATGGCCTGGACGGCCAGCCCGTGCGCCAGGTTGAGGTGGTGCGCGCCCCTGATCGCGTTCTCCGGCTCGCGCCTGCCGGGGGCGTGCTCCCCGGAGGCGTAGCCGAGGAACGCGGCGCACCATGGCTCGTTGACCGTGCTGAACGTGTGGACGTGGTCCTTCATCGCCTCGTGGACGGTCGCCGCGTAGTCGGCGAAGCAGTAGGCGATGTCCCGGTTGGGCCAGCCGCCCTTGTCCTCCAGCTCCTGCGGCAGGTCCCAGTGGTAGAGGGTGAGCCACGGGTCGATGCCGTGCGTGCGCAGCTCGTCCGTCAGGCGCTTGTAGAAGTCCAGGCCCTTCTGGTTGACCTTGCCCGAGCCGGTCGGCTGGATGCGCGGCCAGGAGACCGAGAACCGGTAGGCGGTCAGGCCCAGATCCGCCATGATCGCGACGTCGTCGCGGAAGCGGTGATAGTGGTCGATGGCCGTGTCCGCGTTGTGCCCGTTCAGGATCTTGCCGGGCGTCCTGGTGAAGGTGTCCCAGATCGAGGTGCCCCGCCCGTCCTCGGCGACGGCCCCCTCGATCTGGTACGCCGAGGTCGCCGCGCCGAAGGTGAAACCCGTGGGGAAGCGGAGCCCGGAACGCGTCTGTTCCTCTTGTGTCGTCACGCCTTGACCGCACCTTCCATGAGTCCGCCCACGATCTGACGGCCGAATGCGATGAATACAGCGACTAGCGGGATGATGGACAACGCCGTGCCCGCGAAGATCAACGTGTAGTTCGTGGAGAACCTCGCATTGAGCGAGGTGATCGCGATCTGCACGGTCGGGTTGTCCGGGGTGAGCACGATCAGCGGCCACATGAAGTCGTTCCACATGAGCATGAACGTGTTGATGCCGAGCACCGCCATGCCCGGCCGCACGGCCGGCAGCACGACGTTCCACCAGATGCGCAGCGTCGCCGCGCCGTCCACGCGGGCCGCCTCGACCAGCTCCATCGGCACGGCCTGGCGGGTGTACTGCGTCATCAGGAACACGCCGAACCCGTTCAGCAGGTACGGCAGGATGACCGCCTTGAGGGTGCCCGTCCACTCCAGGCTCACCATGAGCCGGTAGAGCGGCACGACGCCCATCTGCTGCAGCGGCACCGCCATCGTGAGCAGCACCAGCACCAGCAGCACGTTGCGGCCCTTGAACTGCAGGTTCGCGAACGAGAATCCGGCCAGCGTGGAGATGATGACGACCGAGACCGTCACCGTGGCGGCGACGATGAACGAGTTCGTCAGGCCCAGCAGGAACTTCGCGTCCTCGTTGTTGAGCACCGCGACGATGTTCTCGCCGAGGTTGCCGCCCGGCAGGAACGGCGGCGGCACGGACACCGCGTCGGAGTTCGTGCGCGAGGCGATGACCACCATCCAGTACAGCGGGAACGCCGACAGGAACACCGCCAGCGCCAGCATGACCCGGGTGAATACGGTCGGAGACCAGTTGGTCATTTCGTGCCTCCGATCCTGCGCACGAACAGGAAGTTGATCGCGGCACCGATGAGGATGAGCAGGAACAGCAGCCAGGCGGCCGCGGCGGCGTAGCCGTAGTCGAACTCCCGGAAGCCCTCCTTGACGATGAACATCGCCACCGTCTGGAACTGGCCCTGCGAGCCGCCGTCCACGTTGCCGCCGTAGAAGGTGGTCGGCTCGGAGAACAGCGTCAGGCCGCCGATCGTGGAGTTCAGCACCACGAAGATCATGGTCGGGCGCAGCATCGGCAGCGTGATCTGCCAGAACTGGCGGCGGCGGGAGGCGCCGTCGATCGCGGCGGCCTCGTACAGGTCGCGCGGGATCGTCTGCATGCCGGCCAGGAAGATGATCGCGTTGTAGCCGGTCCAGCGCCAGTCGACCATGGTCGCGATGGCGATCCAGGACGGGATGCGCTCGGCCCGCCAGTTGAACGGCTCCACGCCGAACCAGCTCAGGATCCAGTTGACCAGGCCCCAGTCGCGGGCGAAGAGCTGGCTGAACACGACCGCGACCGCGACCACCGAGGTGACCAGCGGGAGCAGCACGCTCATCCGGATCGCCAGGCGGAAGCGGAAGCGCTTGTTGAGCGCGTTGGCCAGGAACAGCGCGAGCAGCATCTGCGGCACGGTGGCGAGGACGAACATGCCGACCGTGTTGGTCACCGCGCGCCAGAAGTCCTCGTCGCCGAGGAGCGCGGTGTAGTTGCCCAGGCCGATCCACTCGGTGGTGCCGGCCAGATCGTAGTCGTAGAGCGAGTAGTAGAGCGTGAAGGCCAACGGGAAGAGCCCGAAGGCGGCGAACAGCAGGAAGTAAGGAGACACCAGGGCGTACGGCATGCCCTTGACGTCGAATCGCGACGCCCAGCGGCGGCCGGGCGGGCGGACACGGCGGTGGTTGCTCCGTGACGCCCGCGGGAGGGTGTCGAGGCTCATAACAGACCTTTCGGCGGCAGAGTGCCCGGCCCGCTCGTGGCGGGCCGGGCGGAAGGATCAGCCCGCGGCCTTGACCGCGTCGTCGACCAGCTGCTGCCAGGCCTTGTCGTAGGCGACCGAGCCGTCGTCCATGCCCTGGATGACCGACTCGATGGCGTTCTTCACCTGCGCGTGCTTCACGCCGAGGAAGACCGGCTGGAGGGAGGAGGCGGACTTGGCGAAGATCTCACCGATGGGGGCGTCGTTGAAGAACTCGTTCTTCGCGCCCTGGACGGCCGGGTCCTGCTGGGCCTTGGTGTTGCTCGGCATGTTGCCGAAGTCGGTGAAGATGCTCGCCTCGGTCTCCGCCTGGGTCAGGTAGTCGGCCACCATGGCCGCTTCCTTCGGGTGCTTGGACTGCTTGGGCACGGCCAGCCAGGAGCCGCCCCAGTTGCCGCCGCCGCCGGGCACCGAGGCCACGTCCCACTTGCCCTTGGCGTCGTCGCCGGCGTTGCCGCTGACCACGCCGAGCATCCAGGACGGGCAGCCGACCGTGGCGAAGGCGCCCTTCTGGGTGCCCGTGGCCCACTCGTCGGTGAAGTTGCGCAGCTTGGCGGTCAGGCCCTGCTGGCTCATCTTCGAGGCGAAGTCGAAGGCGTTCTTCACCGCCGGGTTCTTGTCGACGATGAGGTTGTTCTGCTGGTCGAAGTAGGTGACGTTGCCGTTCTTGGCGGCATCCTGGTACAGGTACACCTGGTAGAGGGTGTTGGTGCCGTCAGCCCACTTGGTGTCCTTGACCTTGCTCTGGAACTGCTGGCCGACCTTCATGAAGTCGTCCCACGTCGGCCACAGGGCGCTCACCTTGTCGCGCTCGCTCGGCAGGCCGGCCTTCTTGAACAGGTCGGCGCGGTAGCAGAGGCTCATGCCGCCGATGTCGGTGCCGAGGCCGAACAGCTTGCCGTCGGCGGCGACGCCGTTCTCCCACTTCCAGGCGGGGAAGTCGGCCTTACGGGAATCCAGGCCGAACTCCTTCAAGTCGGCCCACCACTCGGGGTGCGCCTTGGCGAGGCCCATGCCGCCCTCGTCGATGCCGACCACGTCGCCCGCGCCCGTGCCGGACGTGAGCCACTGGATCATCTGCGGCCAGTACTGCTGCTCGAACTGGTCCGTCAGGTGCTCTTCCTTGATCTGGATGTCCTTGTGCTCGGCGTTCCACTTCTCGATGGCCTTCTTGTAGCCGAAGTTGGTGCCGCTGCCGAAGGTCTGAACCCGGATCGTGACCGGCTCGGCCGCTCCGGACGAGGCGGGAGCGCTGGACTGCGAAGTGCCGCCGCCGGAACTGCAGGACGCGACCGTCAGCGCCGCCGCGGCCAGCACCGAGGCCGCGGCCAGACCGCCGCGACGCTTGCTGATCATCATGGTGGACCCCTTCTCGGGTGAATGTTGGGGGAGTGCACCGCGGCACGCGCTCCGCCGCGGTGGGAGTCTTTGGGAGCGCTCCCACAAAGGGTGCACTTGCCCGCTGTTCACGTCAATCCACCGAAACGCAACCGTTACCGATGGGGTGATTTGTGACCGTGAAAGCGGATTAAAGGGGATGAAGCGTGCAAAGGGAGGATTGGGAGCGCTCCCATCACATCAGACACGTTTTGTGTCGGATGAAGGGCATGTCGCCCGTATCTGGGGGGCTTGCCGCTGGTCATCGCGCCCAGTCAGCGGGGTTCCAACTGGGTCGCAAAGAAGATCCAAGTGAGCTGCATCCGCATGATGGTGGACTCGGTCACCCGACCCCCGGAGGAGGTGATCAATACCGTTACGCCCGGATGAGCGGGTGCGGTGACGCCGCTCGGGGTCCTGAGAGCGGGCCGTGACCGCGGCCGCTTGAAACCGCTCACACGGGAACGCCCGGCCGGCCGGATCGGGACGCCGGGCGTTCCGCGGGGCGGCCTATGAGTGGCGGCTCGTGGCTATGGCGCGTGGTCCGGGCGGGAGGCGCGGTGCAGCCGCAGGCCGAGGACCGACGACGCCACCAGCACCAGTCCCGCGATCATCAACGCGAGCGAGCCGCCGACCGCGCCGTCCGTCCAGTCCCACACCGCCTCGGGCACGACCAGGGTGAACCCGGCGACGCCCGCCACGAGCAGCACCCAGGCCCGTTCCCACCGGTACAGCACGAGGCAGGCCACCGCGACGGCGAACGTCGTCACGTACGACCAGGCCAGGCTGTCGCCGGTCCCGGCGCCGTGCTGCGCGCCGAACAGCGCCACGACCGCGCCGAGTCCCAGCCCGAGCCGCCGCTGCCCGATCACCCCGGCCATCACCAGGGCCGTCCACGCGACGCCCGTGCCGACCAGCGTCAGGCCCACCGCCATGGAGCCGTAGCCGGCCAGCTCGCCGGCGACGGCCTCGGCGGTCAGCGCCGCGAACCCGGCGGCCGCCACCGCGCAGGGGCCGCCCGGCAGTGCCACGTACCCGGCGGCGGCCAGGACCAGCCCCGTCACGGCGGCGGCCGTGAGCTGACGTCCGGTGACGACGGCGGCGAGCTCGGCGGCGGCCAGGGCCCCGGTCACGGCCGCCAGCGCCAGCGCCACACCCCCGAACCGCCGCCGCACGGGCCCGGCCCGCCCGGCCCCCTCCAACCAGGCCCGCCAGCGCTCCCCGGCACCCCAGTGGACGAGGGACGGGGACTCACCCGGCCTCCCGCCCGACGACGGGCGAGAGCGCGCCGCCCCTCGCGGGCCGGTCCCGCGCGGGCCGGTCCCGCGCGCGGCGGTCTCGTGCGTTGCGGTCTCGTGCGTTGCGGTCTCGTGCGGGGCGGTCTCGTGCGGGGCGGGGGAGGAGCGGAGGCGGGGGCCGAGGTCGGCCAGGAGGAGGCCGGCGGTCAGGAGGGCGGCGGTCGCGGCCAGGAGGATGAGGACGCGGGCCGTCGTGGACAGGACCGGCCACGACGTCCCCGCCAGCGACACCGCGCCCACCAGCAGCAACGCGCCGCCGACGTATCCGGCGACCTCCGCCCACCGCGCCCGCGCCGGCCGCTCCGCCTCGTCGAGCGCCTGGTGCACGGCCAACGCCTGCGCGGCCGTCAGCGTGCCCTCACGTACGAGCCGCCGCAGCACCTCGTCCCGGCTCTGAGTCACCTCGCGGCCCTCCTTCCCCCGTCCCATCGCCGGACAGGCACCTGCCGAAACCCGTCCGGACCACGCCACGCCGGCCCGCATCCCCGAACCTGCCGGGGCCCCGGACGTCCCGCGGAAAGGAGCCGGTCGTTCCTGTGACTAGGGGCCCGTACGGGGCATCTGACCTGGGAGAAGGAGTGGGACGAGGAGGTCTGTGATGAGGGCGAGTGTGGGAGATCGGCTGGTGGTCGAAGGCACGTACGGGGGCGAACTCCGCAAGGAAGGCGTCATCGTACGGGTCGAGCATGACGACGGCTCGCCGCCGTACATCGTGCGGTGGCTGGAGGACGGGCACGAGACCCTGGTGTTCCCCGGCCCCGACGCCCGGGTCGTCGCCGGAGCCCGGTGACCGCGGTGCCGCCGGCTGCGGGGCGTGGCTCGCCGCGCGGATGATCCGGATGCCCAGGTCGCGGCACGTCCCGGTGCCGCCCGGCGGCGGCCGTACCGCGTGGGCGGGCGATCCCGCCCGCGCGGCCGGGCCGCGACGGCACGGGAGCGGGGGAGGCGCGCGATGACCGGGCCCGTCCTGGTCGCCGTGGACGGCTCCGCCCCGGCCGCCGCCGCCGTGGAGTGGGCCGCCGCAGACGCCCAGCTGAGAGGGCTGGCGCTGCGGCTCGTGCACGTGTGCGAGCGGCGGCCCCCGGGGCAGGACGGCCTGGAGCCCTGCGAGGAGACGCTGGACGTGGCGCGGGACCGGGCGCTCGCCCTGACCCGCGACGTCGAGGTCGAGGCCGCCCTGCTGACCGGCGACGTGGTCGAGGCGCTGCTCGCGGAGTCGGTGACGGCGGACAGCGTGGTGCTGGGCAGCCGGGGGCTCGGCGGGTTCGCCGGGATGCTGCTCGGCTCGGTCGGCATGGGGGTGGCGGGGCACGCCCCCGGGCCCGTCGTGATCGTACGGGAGACGTCCGTGGTGCGGCACGGCCGGGTGGTCGTGGGCGACGACGGCTCGGAGCAGGCGGCAGCGGCCGTCGCGTACGCGATCGAGCAGGCGAGGGCCCGTGACGTCACCCTGCACGTGGTCTGCGCCTGGCAGTCGCCGGTGTACTCGCCGTACGCGGCCGCGTACGACACGCTGGCGCAGGAGGGCTACGAGTACCTGACGCGGGCCGCGGCCGAGCGGGCGGCGGCGTGGCGGGAGAGCGCCCCCGACGTCCGGATCACCGACGCGCAGGTGCACGGCCACCCGGTGCACGCCCTGATCGAGGCGGGCCGGGCGGCGGACCTCGTGGTCGTGGGCTCGCGCGGGCGGGGCGGCTTCGCCTCGGCCCTGCTCGGGTCCGTCGGCCACGCGGTCCTGCACCGCCTGACCTGCCCGGTCGCGGTGGTCAGGCCGCGCCCCGGCGGCGGGTGACGGATCGGCGCGCCGGGTCAGTTCTCCACCACGACGAGGTCGCCCGCGGACCGCCGCGGCGCGCGGTCACGCGTCCCCGGCCAGCTCGACGACCACCTCGGGCGGCCGGCGCAGCGAGTTGTGCACGGTGCAGCGCGAGATCACGGCCAGGAACGCGGGCCGCCGCTCGGCGGGCAGGCCGGGCGCGGCCACGCGCAGCCGTACGGCGGCGACCCGGGCGGGCCGGTCGGCGGCCAGGCCGAAGTCCGCGCTCACCCGCAGCCCCTCCCGCGAGGCGCCGTGGCGGGACAGGAAGCGGCCGGCGTAGTAGGCCACGCAGGAGGCGAGGGAGGCGACGAACAGCTCGGTCGGGGTCGCGCCGGCGTCGTCGCCGCCCGCCTGCTCCGGCTGGCCGGCGACCAGCGTGTGGCCCCGTACGGTGATGAGGTAGGACTCGCCGCCGGCGTGCGCGACCTCGACCCGCTCGGGCAGGTCGGACGGCGGTACGGGGGCCTGGAGCGGGATCGTCGCGTGGCGGGTGTCCATGGTGATCTCCTTCGTTCGCCAGGGAGCACGGTGGCCACCCTCCACCTTGGCCTCCGGGAGGGAGAAGGGGGAGGGCCCAAACCCCTCACCGTCGCCCTCCCCGGTCAGGGCGGGTCGAGTGCGGCGAGTGCGGCGTCGATCGTGGGCAGCAGGTCCAGGCCGGCGGCGCCGGCCGTGCCGAGCAGCGGCAGGCCGCCCGTGACCACCAGGCGCCCGCCGGCCGCGGCGGCGTCGCGGGTGGCCGAACGCAGGACCTCAAGGCCGGCCGCGTCCAGGCCGGTCAGCCCGGCGAGGTCCACGACGAGCGCGGGGACCGCCAGCGTGGCGAGCGTCTTCGCGAGGTACATCCGCAGGATCTCCACCGGCGCGCCGGACAACGGCCCGCCGAGCTCGATCAGCAGGACCTCGCCGCGGCTGCGGATCCGCAGGGAGAAGTCGCCGGCGGCGGAAGGGCCCGTCGGGTCTGCGGGCGCGGTCGGGGTCATCGTTCGCTGGCTCTCCAAGGCGCTACGGAAGCATCACCGGCCGGACTTCCCGGCACACCGCCGACGACACTACCGGTTGCGGAAGGAGAACATCACAGCAGGTAACGGAGCCACAGGTAAGGAGCGACCAGGCCGACGGTGACCGCCGTGACGACGAGGCCGTACTTCGTGAACTGCCAGAAGCTGATCGGGGTGCCGTTGCGGGCGGCGATGCCGAGCACGACCACGTTGGCCGCCGCGCCGACGGCGGTGGCGTTGCCGCCCAGGTCGGCGCCGAAGGCCAGCGCCCACCACAGCGTCTGGTCGCCGCCGTTCGCGTCGACGAGCCGCTCGACGATGGGGCTCATGGTGGCGACGTACGGGATGTTGTCCACGATCGCCGACAGCACGCCGGACACGCCGAGCAGCCCCAGGGTGGTCAGCTCCGGCCGCCCGGCCGTCGCCTCCACGGCGGCCTTCGACAGCTCGCCGATGACCCCGGTCTCCACCAGCGAGCCCACCATGACGAACAGCCCGGCGAAGAACACCAGCGTGGGCCACTCCACCTCGGCGATGGCCTGCTCGGTGGTCACCTTCGTCACCGCGACCAGCACCCCGGCGCCGAGCAGCGCGACGACCGACGGCTCGTAGTGCAGCACCGGGTGCAGCACGAACGCCGCCATGACCAGCACCAGCACGCTCAGCGACTGCCACAGCAGCGTCCGGTCGCCGAGCGCCTCCCGCTCGTCCAGCGCCATGATCTCCGCGGCCCGCTCGGGGTCGTGCCGGAAGCGCCGCCCGAACATGAGCCAGCACAGCCCGACGAACACCGCCATCAGCACGACCACCATCGGCGCCATGTGCACGAGGAAGTCGTTGAAGGTCAGCCCGCCCCGGCTGGCGATGATGATGTTCGGCGGATCGCCGATCAGGGTGGCCGCGCCGCCGATGTTGGAGGCCATGGCCTCGGCGATGAGGAACGGCGCGGCGGGCAGCGCCAGCCGCTCGCACACCAGGAGCGTGACCGGCGCGATGAGCAGCACCGTGGTCACGTTGTCGAGCAGCGCCGAGGCCGACGCGGTGATGATCACCAGCAGCGCCATGAGCCGGAACGGCCGTCCGCGGGCCCGCTTGGCCGCCCAGATCGCCAGGAACTCGAAGACGCCGGTCTCCTTCAGCACCCCGACGATGATCATCATGCCGAGGAGCAGGAAGATGACGTTCCAGTCGACGCCGGTACGCTCGGAGAAGAACGCCGCCTCGGCGCCCGTGGCGTGGATCAGCAGCATGATCGCCGCCCCGCCGAGCGCGGCCGCGACCCGGTGGACCTTCTCGGTGGCGATCAGCGCGTACGCGGCCAGGAAGACCGCCACGCTCGCCCAGGAGAGCGCGGTCACGCGGGAAACCGGTCAGTGAGGCGCACTGGCACATCCTCTGCTCACGACGGATGAACGACTCGCCGACCAGACTTCCCGGCACACCTCTTCACAACGTATCAAGAACGCTCCCGTGTGGAATCATGGGGCGCGGGGGAGCGGATCATGACCTTCGGCGTGCGCCAGTTCGAGCTGGCGCTGATGCATCGCATGCGCGACCTCGCCGCCGCCCGCGTCGAGGACGCGCTCAAGGCCATGGGCGCCACCCGCGCCGAGCTGCGGCAGGCGCACACCCGGTGGACCGCCATGGCGCACTCGGCCCGGGCACCCAAGGGGCGGCGGGCGTTCCTGGCCGCGCTCGGGTCGCCCGCGTACGAGGGCGAGCGGCGCGTGGGCAGCCTGACCTGCGACGTGGCCCGCTGGGCGCTGCCGTCCTGGCCGGGACTGCGGTTCGAGGTCCTGTCCGGGCCGGGCGGTGAGGTGTGGAACCAGTGGTTCGTCCGGCCGGGCGGCGGGCGGGCGGTTCCGTTCGCCGAGCTGACGCCGTGGAGCTGCGTCGTCGCCGACGTCGGGGCCGGCTTTCCCGACGCCTTGCACCTCGAGGGCGCGGCCCCCCACCACTGGACGGTCGGCTTCGCCCACGAGGGCGCCCACTACCGCGCCCGCTTCGTCTACGGCCTCCACCAGCGCCTCGATCGGGCCGACGACGACTACTGACGCCCACGCCGAACCGGATGGGACGGCCGGACCGGGCGGCCAGACCGCGCCTCGCCAAGCCGGGCTGAGCGGTCAGACCGCGCCTACCCAGGCCGGGCGGCTAGACCGCGCCTACCCAGGCCGGGCCGGGCGGCCAGACCGCGCCTCGCCACGCATGGCCAAGTCGTGTCCGGCCGGGCGGCCAGGCCGGGTCAGGGGGCCGCGGGAGCCTGTGCGGCCGTGGACGTCCGCTCCACCAGCGCCGGCTGGAAGATCACCCGCCGGTGCTGATGACCGGGCACCCGGCCGGACTCCTCCAGCAACATCTGCGTGGCCGTGTCGCCGATCTGCTCGCGCGGCTGCCGGATCGACGACAGCGGCACGGCGGCCGCCGCCGCGAAGTCGATGTCGTCGTAGCCGAGGATCGCCACGTCGTCCGGCACCCGCAGCCCGCGCTGCGTCAGCTCCTGCAACACCCCCAGCGCGACCAGGTCGTTGCCGCAGAACACCGCGGTCGGCCGCGCCCCTGGTGACAGCTCGGCGATCTCCCGGCCCGCCGTGCGGCCGGTCGCGACGTTGAGGTCGGGCAGCCGGATGACGGTCAGCCGCTCCCGCTCGCCCAGCACGGCGGCCAGCCCGTCGTGCCGGTCCTCCACCTGCCGGACGCTGAACGGCCCGCCGGCGTAGGCGATGTGCCGGTGCCCGCGCTCCAGCAGGTGCCGCCCGGCCAGCCGGCCGCCGAGCACGTCGTCCACCGCCACCGCGCACCCGTGGCTGAACCGGGAGGAGTTGTCGAACACGACGACCGGGATGCCCCGCGACACCAGCTGCTCCAGCCGCTCCCGCTGCCCCCGGTCGTTGACCGGCGTGATGAGCACGCCGAGCGGCCGCTGCTCCGCCAGCTCCTCGATCAGCCGCTCCTCCCGGTCGGCGTCCTTGCTGCTGTTGAACACCATCACGGTCAGCCTGTCGCGCTGCGCGGCGCTCTCGACGCCGCTGAGCACGTCGATGAAGAACGGGTTGGCCAGGTCGAGCGCCACGACGGCGATCGTCCTGCTGCGCCCGGCCCGCAGCTGCCGGGCCGAGCCGTTGCGGACGTAGCCGAGCCGCGTGATCGCGGCCTGCACGCGCTCGCGGGTCTCGGGAGCGACCATGTCGGGACGGTTGAGCACGTTGCTCACGGTGCCGACGGAGACCCCGGCGAGGCGGGCGACCTCTTTGATGCTCGACATCGTTCCTCAGTGTCAGTCGCCACCGCGTCCAGCGGCGTGGCCCCCTAGCTTATGCGATCATCAGCCCCGCTGAAACGATTCATCCCCTCGCTCACCGTACCGTGACCTCCCGTCGCAGCCGCAGGTCCCGCGACGACGAGCCGACCTGCACGGCCCGCCTCCCGGCGGCGAGCACCCAGCCCTGGCCGCCCCAGTGCCGCAGCGCCCGGCCGGGCACCGTCACCGTGACCCGCCGCCGCTCGCCGGGGGCGAGCCGGACCCGGGCGAAGGCCGCGAGCACGCGCGGCGGCATCGGCACGGGCGGGTCGGCGGGCGGCGTCACGTACACCTGCGCCACCTCCACGCCCTCCCGCCGTCCCACGTTCGCCAGCGTGAACGTCACGCGCAGCCCGTCCCCGGACGGCCGCACCGACAGCCCCGCGTACGCGAACCGCGTGTACGACAACCCGTGCCCGAACGGGAACAGCGGCTCGATCCCGTACGCGTCGTAGTGCCGGTACCCGACGAAGACGCCCTCGTCGTAGACCGCCGTGCCGGCCACGCCGGGGTAACGCTCGGGCGCGGCGGCCGGCGCGTCCGCGGCCCGCGCCGGGAACGTCACCGGCAGCTTCCCGCCGGGGCAGGCCGCGCCGAGCAGCAGCGCGGCGGTGGCGTCCGCGCCCTCCTGCCCCGGGTACCACATCTGCAGCACCGCCGGCACGTCCGCCAGCCACGGCATGAGCACCGGGTGCCCGGTGTTCAGCACGACGGCGGTCCGCGGGTTGGCCGCCGCCACCGCCGCGATCAGCGCGTCCTGCTCCTTCGGCAGCGCCAGGCCCGTCCGGTCGGCCCCCTCCGTGCCCTCGTCGAAGGCGAACACCACCGCCGCCCGCGCGCCGCGTGCCAGGGCCGCCGCGGCCTCCCGCGCCTCCTGCCGCCGGGCCGGCGTGACCCAGGCCAGCCGGACCTCCAGCGGCTTTCCAGCGACCCCGGTGGCGGAGATCCGCAGCGGCGTGGGCCGCCCGCCCTCCAGCCTGACGACCGCCCCGGCGTTGGTGAGGCCGTCCGCGGTCGCGATCAGGCTGCTGTTGCCGCCGAGCAGCGCCTCGACCGCGCCGATCCTGGTCCCGTCCACGGTGAGCGTGATCGAGCCGCCGGACGACGGCGGGGCGCCGGCGCCCTGGACGCGCAGGTCGTAGTCGCCGGTCGCGGGGGCGGTGATCGTGCCCTTCCAGGTCCAGGACGATCCCGCGGGCAGGGCCGCTGCGCCGGTGTGGTCCACCCGCGTCACGGTCTCCGGGTCGCCGCCCCGGCGGGTGCGGGTCAGCGACAGGGCGCTCGCGGGGACCGGGACGCCGTCCAGGTCCACGCCGGTGGCGAACCGCACCCGCGCGGCCCCGCCCGCCCGGCGGCGCAGGGCGGCGAACGGGCTCTCCGTCCCCGAGCGCAGCACCCGGGCGCTGCCGCCCCCGCCGGCCAGCGGGACGGCGGCGGTGGGGCCGATGAGGGCCAGGTCCGCCAGGTCGGCGCGGCGGAGCGGCAGGAGGCCGCGCTCGTTGCGCAACAGCACCGCCCCCGCCAACGCGACCTCCCGCGCCACCACCGCCCCGGCCGCGGCGTCGAACACCGGCCGCGCGGGGTCCCCAGCCGCCGGCCCGCCCGTCAGCCCGCCCGTCAGCGCACCCGTCCCCCCGCCCGTCAGCCCGCCCGTCAGCGCGTCCACCCGGCCGCTCGTCAGCCCGTCCGGTACCCCGCCCAGCAGCCCGCCCAGCACCCCGCCAGGCACCCCGCCCGTCACCTCGTTCTGCGGCGCGGTCAGCAGGTCGAAGCGGTCGAGCTGGAGCAGGATCCTGCGCACCGACCGGTCCACGACGGAGCCGGCGAGCCGCCCCGAGGCCACCGCCGCGGCCAGGCCCGAGAAGTGGGCCCCCGAGGGCATCTCCATGTCCAGCCCGGCCTCGACCGAGGGGACGCCGCTGCGCGTGCCGCCCCAGTCGGACATCACCCAGCCCGTGAAGCGCCACTCGTCCCGCAGGATCTCGGTGAGCAGGTGCCGGTTCTCGGCGCAGTACCGGCCGTTGACGCGCGGGTACGCGGCCATGACCGCCCCCGCTCCGGCCGCCACCGCGGCCTCGAACGCCGGCAGGTAGACCTCGCGCAGCGTCCGCTCGTCCACGCGCACGTCGACGTTCTGGCGTTCGTTCTCGAAGTTGTTGGCCGCGTAGTGCTTGACCGTGGCGATCGCGCCCTCGCCCTGGATGCCGCGCACCTCGGCGGCGGCCAGCGCGGCGGCGAGCACCGGGTCCTCGCCCAGGGTCTCGAAGTTCCGGCCCGCCTGGGGGACGCGGACGATGTTCACCATCGGCGCCAGGATCACGTCCATGCCGAAGGCCCGGCACTCGCGGCCGAGGACCGCGCCGTACCGGCGGGCCAGGCCGGGGTCGAACGTGGCGGCGAGCGCGACCGGCGCGGGCAGCGCCGTGGCCCGCCCGCCGGCCTGCACGGCGCCGCGCACGCCGGCGGGGCCGTCGGCCAGGCGCAGCTCGGGGATGCCGAGCCGGGGCACGCCGGGCACGTACCCGGCCGCTCCCTTGGCCGCGGGGTCGGCGGCCCCGTGCAGCAGCGCGATCTTCTCCTGGAGCGTCAGCTCACGCAGGAGAGCGTCCACCCGGGACGGCCGGACGTCCGCGCGTACGGGCCCGGCCCGGAGGGCCCCGGCGCACGCGGCGGCGGCCCCCACCCCGGCGAGCAGGCGGGCCATCTCCCGGCGCGTCACGAACAGGGACGGACCGGATGCGGGGGCTTCGGGCATGGGGCAGCTCCTTCGCGGGTGGGCTGAACCCCGAAACCTAGAGCCGCGACGGGGGCCGGGGCCCAGCGTTCGCCGTTGAACGGAGGATCTCCCGGCCCGACTTTTACCTTCCGCGCCCGCCGCTACGCCGCGACCCCGGCCTCCTTGGCGGCCCGGTCGATGGCGGCCAGCTCGTCGTCGGTGAAGTCGAGGTTGTCCACGGCCGCCACGTTGGCCTCCAGCTGCTCGGGGCTCGACGCCCCGACCAGGACCGAAGTGACGCGCGGGTCACGCAGCGCCCACGCCAGCGCGAGCTGCGCCACCGTCTGCCCCCGCCCGGCGGCGATCCCGGCCAGCGCCCGTACGAACGCCAGGACCTCGGGCGTCACCCGGTCGGCCGTGAGGAAGCGGCCCTCGGCCGCCCGCGAGTCGGCCGGGATGCCGTCGAGGTAGCGGTCGGTGAGCAGCCCCTGCGCCAGCGGCGAGTACACCACGCAGCCCGCGCCCTCGGCCTCCAGCACCCCGAGCAGCCGGTCCTCGATGCCCCGGTTGAGCAGCGAGTACGGCGGCTGGTGCACCAGCAGCGGGGTGCCGAGCCCGCGCAGCAGCCGGGCGATCTCGGCGGTGCGCTCGGGCGAGAAGTTGGACACCCCGGCGTAGAGCACGCGGCCGGTGCGCACCATGTGGTCGAGCGTGGCGGCCTGCTCCTCCAGCGGCGTGTCCTCGTCGTCGCGGTGCAGGTAGAAGATGTCGACGTGATCGAGGCCGAGCCGGGCGAGCGAGCGGTCCAGGGTGGCGAGCAGGTGCTTGCGGGAGTTGCCCTTGCCGTACGGACCGTCCCACATGGGGTTGCTGCCCTTGGTGGTGACGACCACCTCGTCCCGCAGGGACGCGGGGAAGATGCGGCCGAACGCGGCCTCGGCGGCGCCGATCGGCGGCCCGTAGCGGTCGGCGATGTCGAAGTGGGTGATGCCGAGGTCGAGGGCCTTGTGCAGGATCGCTCGCTGGCTCTCGACGGGCTTGCCCTCGCCGAAGTTGTGCCACAGGCCCAGCGAGACGGCGGGGAGCAGGAGTCCGCTGCGGCCGCACCTGCGGTACGGCTGGCGTTCGTAGTCCAAGGTGACCTTCCGCGTGATCGCTATGAATCGTTTCACGGCCACGTTATCGTGCCGCCCCGCGAAGGACTGAGCGCCGGGTCAGGCCCGCAGGTGCAGGGTCGCCGGGTCCACCGCGTGCCGCAGCGGCCGGCCCGCCGCCACGGCGGCCACCTCCGCGACCGCGCCGGCCGCCAGCCGGTGCAGCTCGGTGCCCACCGACCCGGCAACGTGCGGCGTGAGCAGCACCCCCGGCAGGTCGAACAGCGCGTCGTCCGGCTCGATCACGTCGAGCACCGCGTGGATCCGGCCCCGGGCCACCGCCTTCACCAGCGCGTCCTGGTCCACCAGCGACGGCCGGGCGGTGTTGATCAGCGTCGCCCCCGGCCGCATCAGGGCCAGCTCGGCGGCCCCCACGAGGTGCCGGGTCTCGGGGAGCGCGGGCGCGTGGATGGTCACGACGTCGCTGCGCGCCATCAGCTCGGGCAGCCCGACCAGCTCGGCGTCCAGCCCCTCGGCATCGGCGAGGGTCGGGTCGTACAGCAGGGCGCGCAGGTCGAAGGGGCGCAGCAGCTCCAGCACGCGCCGCCCGACCGCCGAGGCGCCGATCACGCCCACCGTACGGCCCGCGTTGCCGCCCGCCGACCAGATCGCCTCCAGGCCGGGCGGGCGACGGCTCTCGGTGTAGGCGCGGGAGAGCTGCCAGACCTGCTTGTTGGCCAGCAGGATCATCGCCAGGGTGTACTCCGCGACCGGCACGGCGTTGGCCGCCACCTGCGAGCTGACCTGGATCCCGCGGGCGAACACCGCCGGCCCGGCCAGCCCCTTCACCGTCCCCGCGGTGTGCACCACGTACCGCAGGCGCGGCGCGTTCTCCAGGGCGCGGGCGTCCAGCGGGGGAGCGCCCCAGCCGGTGATCAGCATCTCGGCCCGCGCCAGCGCCGGCCCCTCGTACCGGGTGAGGACGAGCGTGGGATCGAGCTCGACGTGCCGCCGCAGCTCGGCCAGCAGCTCGGGGGTGAAGAAACGGCCGACCTGCGAGGGCGGGTCGAAGACGAGGATCGCGCGCATGGGGGTCACGCTCTTGATCGTCTCAGGTGAGCTGGACGCCGATGAGGCAGGTGTCGTCGTCGGTGTCGGAGCCGCAGTGGATGAGCAGGTCGTCCAGGCGGTCGTCCAGGGAGGCGGCGCCACGGGTGGCGATGGCGAGCAGGCGGTCCTGCGCGTGGCGCAGGTTGCGGTCGCGCCGCTCGATGAGGCCGTCGGTGTAGAGCAGCAGCGTGTCGTCCGCGCGCAGCTGCACCCGCCCCTCCTCGTACGCGGCGTCGGGGAACGCCCCCAGCAGCGGCCCCTTGATCATCGGCAGCTCGCGGCCGTCCGGCTCCCGCAGCAGGATCGGCGGCAGGTGACCGGCCCTGGCCCAGGTCAGGACCCGGGTGGCCGGGTCGTACAGGCCGCACACCGCCGTCGCGGTCATGGGGTCGGCGAGGTGGCAGGCGACCAGGTTGAGCCACGACATGAGCCGGGCGGGCCCGGCGCCCGTGGCGGCCAGGCCGCGCAGCGCGTTGCGCAGCACCACCATGCCGGTGGCCGCCTCCATCCCGTGCCCGGCCACGTCACCGACCGACAGCAGGATCTGCCGGGACGGCAGCGTGACCACGTCGTACCAGTCGCCCCCGACCAGGTGGTCCTTCTGCGCGGGCCGGTAGCGCACGGCGATGCGCAGCCCGTCGGAGCGCGTCGTGCCGTGCGACGGCGGCATGATCGCGTGCTGGAGCCGCAGCGCCAGCAGGTTGCGCTCGGCGGACTCCTGCTCGCTGTGGGCGAGCTGGTCCCGGGTGACGGCCAGCGCCACCTCCGTCCAGTGCTGCGAGGAGATGTCCTGGTACGCCCCCCGCACCGCCATGAGCCGCCCGCCCGGACCGAAGACCGGCTCGGCGACCACCCGCAGGTGCCTGGCCATGCCGTCCGCGCGCCGCAGCCGGAACGCGGCGGCGGCGAAGCGCCGATGGTGCAGCACGGTGCGCAGGAAACGGCCGACGGTGACCCCGTCGTCGGGGTGGGCGTGCTCGCGCAGCCGCTCCAGCGGCACCGGCGGCTCGCCCGGCGACAGGCCGTACAGCGCGTAGAGCTGGGCGGTCCAGGTGATCTCGCCGGTGGCGGCGTTCTCCTCGAACCCGGCGATGCGGCCGAGCCGCTGGGCGTGCTCCAGCAGCCCGGCCAGGCGGGCGTCCTCGTCGTGGTCGCGCCACACCAGCAGCACGTTCTCGCCGTGCCGGGTGAGGCTCACGTCGGCCACGCCCGTCATGCTCAGCGCCAGCGGCATGCGCTCGGACCGGAACGGCTCGCCGGTCGCGTGCACCCGCTCGACGTGCCCGAACAGCCCGCCCGCCGCCTGCGGGAACGCCTCGAGCAGCAGCCCGCCGGCCTTGAACGGGTACGCCTCCAGCGCCGGCGCCCCGCGCAGCCGCCGGCTGACGTGCCGTACCTCGAAGTCGGCCAGGCCGCCGCGGGCGTCCATGCTCGCCCGCAGCACCAGCGCGGGATCGGGCAGCGCGTCGGCCAGACCGGCCAGCTCCGGCAGGTCGGAGGCCGGCCCTCCGTGCGGCGCGGTCAGCGTGTGGGCGCACAGCTCGGCCAGCGCCTCGATCTGCCGCTCGGCCCGGGACGCGTCCGCCGCCTCCGGCGCGTACGGCCAGCAGACCTCCAGCACGCCGACGACCCGCCCGCCCCTGGTCATCGGCATGGTCACCCGGCCGCCGGGGTCGGCGCGGCGGCGGCCGATCGACGGCAGGTCGCCGGAGTGCCAGAGCGTCCGCCGCCCGGCCAGCGACCGCCCGGCCATGGTGTCGACGCCGGGCGGCACGTGCCGCCAGCTCCCGGCCTCCTCCGGGGCGAAACCCGCCTGCCCCGCCAGCGACAGCGACCCGTCCGGCCCGGCCGCCCACACGGCCACGGCCGTCGCGCCGAGCGGCGGCAGCGCGTGCTCCAGCAGGGAGCGGGCCACGGCCTGGGTGTCGCCGGCGTCGAGGACGGCGCTCTCGGCGGCGCGCAGCGGCACCGCGGCCTCCGGCTGGGCCTGCGCGGTCACGCTGACGCGGTCGTACGCGGCCGCGTTGACCACGTCGGCGGCCACCTCGACCGGCGACAGGCCGCTCCGGCCCGCCAGCGTGGTGAGTTGCTCGGCCGCCTGCGCGGGGCCGCAGCGCAGCCGCCCGACCAGCACGCCTTTGGCCAGCTCGACCAGGGCGCGCTCGTCGGCGGCGCGGCGCGCGCCGGCCAGCTCGCGCCGCAGCCGTTCGACGGTCGCGGCGAGCCTGCCGAGGTCGGCGGCGGCCTCGCCCGCTGGGGCTGTCGGGTCGTCCACGCGTTCCGCCCTCCTCACGAGTCCGCCGACGACCGGCCGGCGCCGGACGCGCGCGCCGAGGTGACGCGGCAGCCGCCCGGGGCCGGTGGTTCCGGTGACGCAGAGACTAACCCGCCGCGGACGCCCCGTCCGCCGGTCGCGCGTCGCGATCCGCGTGGCACCGGCGCCCTACGGGGTCAGACGGAGCGGTCGGCCCGGCCGAGCGCCGCCGTCACGGCCTCCTCGACCGTGGCGTGCATCGGCACGTGGGACAGCACGCCGGTGATCTCGAACAGGCGGGCCGGCAGCGGCTGCACGGCGGCCAGGTGCACGGCCCCGCCCTCGCGACGGCAGCGGACATCGCACATCAGCAGGACGTGCAGGCCGGAGCTGTCCATGAACGGCACCCGGGACAGGTCGAACACGAGCGGGGCGTCCGTCAGGTCCTTGACGTAGTCGTCGAGCTGCGCGCGGTTGGTGGCGTCCAGCTCGCCGCACACCGTGATCACGGTGACCCCCGGCCGGCGTTCGTGGGCCAGCGTCAACATGGGCATTCAGCTCGTCACCGGTCTCGCCGGCGGTTCGGGACCATCAATGAAGGATAGTGGGCGGGAGCCGTCCGCGGCATCCTCATCGGAGGAGCCGTCGTCAGTGGCCGTGCCCGTGACCGACGAACGCCCCCGAGGGCCGGCCGGGCGGCACCAGCCGGAGCGAGACGAGCGCCGCCGCCCCGGCCGTCACGGCGCACACGGTCAGTCCGGAGACGAAGCCGCCGATCCCCGCCGCACCGGGCGCGAGGCTCGGCGCGACGACGGCCGAGGCCACCGCCACGCCGATCGAGCCGCCCAGCTCGTGAAAGGTGTTGATGACGCCGGAGGCCACGCCGTTCTCGCCGGGCGGCACGTTGGCCATGGTGGTCGTGGTGGCGGTCACGAACAGGGGCCCGATCCCGAGCGCGGCCAGCGTGAACCCGGGCAGCAGCGTGGCGTACGGGCTGGTCTCCGGCGAGATCATGGTCATCCACGCCGCCCCGGCCGCCGTCAGCGCGAACGCCGCCACCGCCACCGGCCGCCCGCCGAGCCGGGGGACGAGATGCCCGCCGGCCTGCGCGCCGATCGTGATCGCCAGCGCCACGGGCAGGAAGAGCAGGCCGGTCTCCAGGGCGCCGAAGCCCCGCGCGTGCTGGAGGTACAGCGAGCCGATGAAGAACAGGCCGAGCATGAGGCCGGTGGCCGTCAGCATGAGGAACATCCCGGAGATCACGGGCCGCCTGGCCAGGGTCGCGGCCCGCATGAGCGGGGCCCGCGCGGTCCGCTGGACCGCCGCGAACAGCGCGTAGAGCAGCACGGCCGCGGCCAGCGGCAGCAGCGTGGCGGCCGCGCCCCAGCCGGCCTCGCCCGCGGTGACGACCCCGTAGACGAGCAGGCCGGTCGCCGCCGTGACGAGCAGCGCGCCCGGCACGTCCACCCGCCCCGCCCGCCCCGGCACGGCGGGCGTCACGGCGGGCAGGGCGGCCAGCACCAGCAGGCCGACCGGCACGTTCACGACGAACACCCAGGCCCAGCCGGGCCCGGCGGTGAGCAGCCCGCCGAGGAGCACGCCGAGGGCGGCGCCGCTGCCGCCGACGGCCGCCCAGACGCCGAGCGCCCGCCCGCGTCGCTCGCCGTGGAAGACGGTGGTGATGACGGCCAGTGCGGCGGGGGAGAGCAGCGCCGCGCCGACGCCCTGCAGCGCCCGGCCCGCGATCAGCGTCGCGCCGCTCCCTGACAGCCCGCACAGCAGCGAGGCGGCGGTGAACAGGGCGAGCCCGGCCAGCAGCGTCCGGCGGGCGCCGAGCACGTCGGCGAGCCGTCCGCCGAGGACCATGAGCCCGCCGAAGCACAGCGTGTACGCGGTCACCACCCACGTCAGGGCCTCGCGGCCGAGCGCCAGGTCCGCGCCGATGGATGGCAGCGCGACCTGCACGACCGTGATGTCCACGATGAGCATGAACTGGGCCAGGCAGAGCAGCACCAGCACGCCCCACCCGCCCGGCGCGCGGACTCCGCCGCGCGAGACGTCGATCTCCATGCGTTCCAACCCCTAAACTCGAACAGTGGTGTTCAAGTTAGCACGCACAACCGTACCCGGGTACGGTTCCCTGGAGATCGCCCCTGAGGGCGCGCGGGCGTCAGGCGGGGGAGGCCAGGAGGGACAGCATCGTGGTGATCAGCACCCGCTCGACGTCCTCCGCCGGCAGCCGTCCCGACTCCCGCTCCTGCGCGGCGCTGTGAATGATCGAGAAGAACGTCGTCACCAGCCACGGCAGCGGCAGGTCCGTACGGAAGTCGCCCTCCCGGCGGCCTCGCTCGATCAGCCGCTCCACCCGCCGCAGCGGACGCTCGTGGTGCTCACGGATGCGTTCGGTGGCCATGATCCGGTCGGCGGCCACGAACAGGCGGCGGTGCCGGTCGAGGACCTCCCATGACGAGTGCAGCAGCGCGGCCATCGCCTCCGGCGCCGGGCGCTCGTCGAGCCCGGGGTCGTCCAGCACAGCGTCGGCCAGGCCGACCGCGTGCTCCAGCACCGCGTCCACCAGCGCCTCGCGGGACGGGAAGTGCCCGTAGAGCGTGACCCGGCCCACCCCGGCCGCCTTGGCGATGTCGGCGACGCTCGCCGCCGGGTCGGCGCTGAGCAGGCGGGTGGCGGCCTCCAGGATGGCGGCGATGTTGCGCTCGGCGTCGGCCCGCCGGGCGGGTACGGGCTGTCGGGGCGCGGTCCTCACCATGCGCACCACCCTACGACGCCGGCCGCGGCCGACCGGGCGACACGCTCGCATGTCAGAGGGCGTGGCCGAGCAGGTCCCGCAGGGTGACCGCGCCCACCAGCCGCCCATCGGCGTCCACGACCGCCACGAGCGGGCTGTGCGTACGGGCCATCAGCGCGGCCAGCTCAAGCACCGTCGCCTTCCGGTCGGCGACCGGCAGCTCGCGGGGCTGCTCGGGCAGGCACTCGCGGACCGTACGCTCGCCCAGCCGGCGCAGGAACAGGTCGGCGTGGGCCTCGTCCACCACCCGCGCCAGCGCCGGGTCGTCCCGGCAGTAGGGCGGCACCGCCAGGCGCAGCACTTCGGTGCCGGGCAGGATGCTGATCGGCCGGCCGTCGGCGTCGGCTAGGATGAGGCCCGGCAGGTCGCCGTCGGCCAGCAGCCTGGCCGCCTCCAGCGCCGGGGTGTCCGGGGTGACCGTCGGGAAGTCGACGGCGAGCTCGTGTGCGCGCATCGGTGTCCTCCTCCCGAAGCCTAGCGGGCGCGCCCGTCAGGGCAGCTCGGCGAAGCGCTCGACCTCCTCCGTACGCCCCGACACGAGGATGACGTCGCCGTAGGACAGCTCGGTCTCGGCGGTCGCGTACGTGAACGCCTCGCCCGGCGTCTTGACCGCGACGATCGTGACGCCGCGCTTGCGCCGCAGGTTGGACTCGCCGAGCGGCACGCCCACGTACTCCTTCGGCGGTTTGATCTTGGCGAGCGCGAAGTCACCGTCGACCTGCATGAAGTCCAGCATCCGGCCGCTGACCAGGTGAGCGACCCGCTCGCCCATGTCGTGCTCCGGGAAGACGACGTGGTGGGCGCCGATCCGGTCGAGGATGCGGCCGTGCTGGGAGCTGACGGCCTTGGCCCAGATGTCGTTGATCTCCAGCTCGACCAGCAGCGACGTGGTGAGGATGCTGGCCTCTATGTCGCTGCCGACCGCCACCACCGCCCGGTAGAAGTCGGGGACGCCGAGCTGGCGCAGCGCCTCCATGTCGGTGGCGTCGGCGGTGGCGATCTGGGTGAGCTGCCCGGCCAGCGCCTGCGTGATCTTGGGCCGGTGGTCGATGGCCAGGACCTCGGTGCCGCGCCGGGTCAGCCCCAGCGCCAGCGCGGTGCCGAACCGGCCCAGCCCGATGACCACGACGGGGTTGCTCTTGTAGTCAGCCAACGATGACTCGCTCCTCCGGTAGCTCGTAACGGCGGGTGCGCCGGTTGAGTGCCAGCGCGGACCCCAGGGTGAGCGGCCCGATCCGGCCGATGAACATCAGCACGGCGAGCAGCACGTGGCCGGGGGTGCCGAGGCTCGCGGTGATGCCGGTGGACAGCCCGGTCGTGCCGAAGGCCGAGATGACCTCGAACAGTACCTGGTCGAGCTTGTAGGGGGTGAGCGCGAGCAGCACGTACGTCGAGACCGCCACCAGCGCCACCCCCAGCACCGTGATCGTGACGACCTGGCGCTGCGTGGTCTCCGGCAGCCGCCGCCGGCCGATGTTGACCCGGCTCTCGCCCCGCATCTCGGTCCAGACGATGAAGGCCAGCATGCCGAACGTGGTGACCTTGATGCCGCCCGCGGTGCCGGCGCTGCCGCCGCCGATGAACATCAGCAGGTCGGTCGCCAGCCAGCTCGACGGGTACATCTGCGCGATGTCCAGCACGTTGAACCCGGCCGAACGCGGCATGACGGCGGTGAAGAAGGCGGCCATCAGCTTGTGCCCGTCGTCGAGCCCGCCGAGCGTGGCCGGGTTGCGCCACTCGGTGGCCAGGAAGACGAGGGTGCCGGACACCAGCAGGATCACGCTGGTGCCGACGGTGATCCTGGTCAGCACCGTCCACTTGCTCGGCTGCCGCCAGAGGCGGGCCAGCTCGAACACCACCGGGAACCCCAGCCCGCCGACGATGGCCGCGATCGCGATCGTCAGGCAGATCCACGGGTCGGTGACGAAGCGCATGAGGCTGTCCGGCCACAGCGCGAACCCGGCGCTGTTGAACGCCGTGACCGCGTGGAAGACGCCCAGGTAGAGCGCGCGGCCGAACGACTCGCCGTAACCGAGCACGAACCGGCCGGTGAGCACGGCGGCGGCCACCGCCTCGCAGACGAGGCTGAAAGCCACCACCTTCAGCACGAGCCGGCGCACGTCGCTCATGCTGAGCGTCTTGGTCTCCGTCTGGGCGGCGATCCGGGCGCGCAGCCCGAGGCGGCCCGACACGAGCAGGGTGAAGACCGTGGCCATCGTCATGATGCCGAGGCCGCCCACCTGGGCCAGCCCGGCGATGACCACCTCGCCGAAGACCGACCAGTGCGCCTCGGTGTCCACCAGCACCAGCCCGGTCACACAGACCGCGGAGGCGGCCGTGAACAGTGCGTTCAACCATCCCGCCGACACGTCCCCGGCGGTGGCGGCGGGCAGCGACAGCAGCAGCGCCCCGAGCCCGATCGCCACGGCGAAACCGGCGGCCACGACCTGGGCCGGGTGCTGGAATCTCGCTAAAAGCGTCGAGGTCGCGCGCATCATCGATCGCCGCCATCACTCCAGCGCATCGCGCAACACCCTCCGGGACACGTTCGGTCGCCGATCCAAAGCCGACCAGACTTCCCGGCTCACCGCGCCCCACCATACCCCTCGCGTGCGCGGCAGCGGTCCCGGACGGGCGCGAACGCCCGGGAGACCCCGATCACTTGAGCGGGTCGTGCCCCCAGTTCATCAGCGAGTACCGCCACCGCGTCTCCCTGACGTCGCCGGAAGGGCGCTGGGCGAGGTGCCGGTGCACGTACCCGATGACCTTCCTCATGTGGGCGTAGTCGTCGTCGCCCCACTCCGACCTGCGGCGGTGCAGCAGCGCGACGATGCGGCGGCCGGACTCGTGGCCGGTCGACTCGCCCGCGCCGTCCTCCTTCTGCCCGACCGACCTCGACTCCTCGGTGGTCAGCCAGTGCTCCAGCTCCTTGACCGTCATGTTCACGGCCCGGTCGAACTCGGCGGCGATCTCGCGGCGGTCGTCGCTCATTTCTTCTTCCGCTTCTTGAGCGCCGACGCCTTGTGCACGGCCTCGCCGCCGCTCTTGTCGCTGCGCACCACGTACTGGGGCTCCTCGGGCGAGGCGGCGACGGTGCGGCCGGCGGCCTTCGTCCGCTTGGTGATCTTCTTCTCCACCTCGCCCTCGGCGGTGCCGCCGTGGCTGCGCCAGCTCACCTGGTCGCCCTTGGCGAGCGCGTCCTTCTTCGGCTGGTCCTTCTTCTTCGGCATGCACCTGCGGCTACCCGCACCCCGGGGGGATAACCGCAGGTCAGGGCCGCCTTCGCTAGCGCAGCCCGGCGAAGAGGGCGCGCAGCTCGGCCACGAGCAGGTCCGGCGCCTCCAGCGCGGCGAAGTGGCCGCCGCGGTCGAACTCCGACCAGCGCACGACGTTGTGGACCGGCTCGGCCAGCGGCCGGACCGAGAAGTCGGTCGGGAAGACGGCCACGCCCGTCGGCACCGTCCCGCGCGGCTTCGGCGCCCACGCGGCCGCGTCGTTGAAGCGCTCGTAGTAGGTGTGGGCGGCCGGGCCCGCCGTCTCGGTGAACCAGTAGATGCTCACGTCGGTGAGGATGCGGTCGCGGTCCACGGCGTCCTCGGGCAGCTTCGCCGCCGGGTCCGTCCAGTCCTTGAACTTCTCCACGATCCAGGCGAGCTGCCCGGCGGGGGAGTCGTGCAGCGCGGCCGCGATCGTCTGCGGGCGGGTGCCCTGCAGATTCATGTACGCGCCCAGCTTCCGCTGCCACTCCTCCATCCCGGCCAGCCGGGCCCGCTCGGCGTCGGTGAGCGCGCCCATGATCGCCGGGTCGCCGTTCGGGAACGTGAGCAGCGCGTTGACGTGCACGCCGATGACGTGCTCCGGCGCGGCCCGGCCGATGAGCGGCGCGATGAAGGCGCTGACGTCGCCGCCCTGCACGCCGTAGCGGTCGTAGCCGAGCCGGTCCATGAGCGTGGCCAGCGCGGCGGCGGTGCGGCCGTCGGTCCAGCCGGTGTCCGGCAGCGGGCCGGAGAAGCCGTAGCCGGGCAGCGACGGGATCACCAGGTGGAAGGCGTCGGACGCGGCGCCGCCGTACGCGGCCGGGTCGGTGAGCGGCCCGATGACGTCGAGGAACTCCACCACCGATCCCGGCCAGCCGTGCAGGAGCAGCAGCGGCGTCGCCTCGGGCACGGCCGAGCGTACGTGCAGGAAGTGCACGTTCGCGCCGTCGATCGTGGTGGTGAACTGCGGGAAGGCGTTGAGCGCCGCCTCCTGGGCGCGCCAGTCGAAGCCGCCCGCCCAGTACGCGGCCAGCTCCCGCAGGTAGCCGGTCGGCACGCCGCGCTCCCATCCGGTGCCGGGCAGCTCCGGGGCCCAGCGGGTGCGGCGCAGGCGGTCGCGCAGGTCGTCGAGGGCGGTCTGGGGGATGTCGATGCGGTACGGCGCGATGCGCGAGGTCTCCATGCGCAGCACGCTAGAAGGAATCGGTGACAGGTTCGGGCACCGATGCGCGGCAGAATGTCGGCCATGCTGGAAACCTCGGCGCGGCTGCTCCGCCTGCTGTCCCTCCTCCAGTCCCGGGCCGACTGGACCGGCAGCGAGCTTGCCGACCGGCTCGGCGTCGGCCTGCGCACGGTGCGGCGCGACGTCGGGCGGCTGCGCGAGCTCGGCTACCCGGTGGACGCCGCTCCCGGCGTGGCCGGCGGCTACCGGCTGGGCGTGGGCGCGGCGCTGCCGCCGCTGCTGCTCGACGACGAGGAGGCGGTGGCCGTCGCGCTCAGCCTGCGCACCGCCGCCACCGGCAGCGTGGCCGGGCTGGAGGAGGCCGCGCTGCGCGCGCTGGCCAAGCTGCGGCAGGTGCTGCCGTCGCGGCTGCGGCACCGGGTGTCGGCGTTCGAGGCCGCGACCGTCCCGCTGGCCGGGGCCGCCGTCCCCGGCGTCGGCGTCGGCGCCGACCTGCTCACCGCCGTCGCCGCCGCCTGCCGCGACCACCGGCGGCTGCGGCTGCGTTACCGGGGCCGCGACGGGGCGGGCGAGCGGGAGGTGGAGCCGCACCGGCTGGTCCACACGCCGCGCCGCTGGTACCTGCTGGCGTGGGACGTCGGCCGGCGCGACTGGCGGACGTTCAGGATGGACCGCGTCGAGGAGCTGCTGGGCCTGCCCGGCGCCCGGTTCACGCCGCGCACGCCGCCTGACGACGACGCGGCGGCGTACGTCTCGCGCGGCATCACCACCGCCCCCTACCGGCACCAGGCCCGGATCCTCTTCCACGCCCCGCTCACCGCCGTCGCCCCGCGCACCTCGCCGGGCGCGGGCCGGCTGGAGCCGGTGGACGGCGAGCGCTGCCTGTTCACGGCGGGCGCCGACTCCCTCGACGAGCTGGCCGCGTACGTCGCCGCCAAGGGCTTCGACTTCGAGGTGCTCGACCCGCCCGAACTGGCGGCCACCCTGCGCACCCTCGCCGCCCGGCTGCACCGTGCCGCCGATCACTCGGCTGAACAACCGTGATCTGTGGGACAGTCACTCTCATGTCCGACGAACCCGCCCTGCCCATGACCGTCGAGGAGGCCGTCGCCGCCGAACGCGCCGGTCTCCGGCTGAAGTACCTCTACTTCTGGGGCCACCGGCCGCCGCGCGGCGGCGGCGTGGGGCCGGGCTGCCTCAGCCAGTGGTGGCCGGTGACGTTCACCGAGGACGGCCACGTCTACGCCTCGGCCGAGCACTACATGATGGCGCACAAGGCGTGGCTGTTCGGCGACGGCGAGACCGCCGAGCGGATCCTCGCGGCCGGGCACCCGGCCGAGGCCAAGGACCTCGGCCGCGGTGTGCGCGGCTTCGACGAGGCGACCTGGGCCGGGGAGCGTTTCGCCATCGTGGCGCGGGGCAACGCCGCCAAGTTCGGCCAGCACGCCGACCTGGCCGCCTATCTGCTCGGCACCTCCGGGCGGGTGCTGGTCGAGGCCAGCCCTCGCGACCGCGTGTGGGGCATCGGCCTGGCCGCCGCCGACGAACGCGCCGCCTCCCCGGCCACCTGGCAGGGGCTCAACCTGCTCGGCTTCGCCCTCATGGCCGCCCGCGCCACGCTTCAGAAGGCGAGGTAGGCCGGGGGGACGTGGCCGGTCAGCCAGACGCCGTTGGCGCTGAGGTGGAAGACGTGCCCGTCGGCGTGCATCGCGCCCGCTCGCACCACCAGCACGACGGGCGCGCCCCGGCGGGCGCCGACGCGGACGGCGGTGTCGCGGTCGGGCGACAGGTGCACATGGTGGCGGCCCATCGGGCGCAGCCCCTCGCGCCGGATCGCGGACAGGAAGCGGCCCACCGTGCCGTGGTAGAGCACCTCGGGCGGCTCGGCGGGCGGCAGGCCCAGCTCGACCGGCACCGAGTGACCCTGGCTGGCGCGGATGCGGCCGTCCTCGATGACGTAGCGGCGCTTGTCATCGGTCTCCACCACCCGCGCCAGCTCGGCGGGCGTGATCGGGAAGCCGTGCGCGGCGGCGGCCGACAGCAGCTCCTCGACCGGCACCCAGCCGGCCGGGTCGAGGGTGAGGCCGATGCGCCCGGGGTCGTGGCGCAGGTGGCGGGCCAGGAATTTGGATACGCGGACCAGGCGGCGCCGCATCACGTCTTCGTCCACTCTCAGGTCTCCGCTGTCTCCGTCGGCGGGGTCTCCAGGGTCAGGGCCAGGCGGCGGGCCAGGCCGGTGTTGCGGCGGGAACCGACCCGGTGGACGGCCAGCTCCAGCGCCTCGCGCTGCCCCACCAGCACCACCCACGCCCTGGCCCTGGTGACCAGGGTGTAGAGGAGCTTGCGGCGCAGCATGATGCCGCCGGACTCGGCGACGATCGGCGCCACCACGAACGGGTATTCGCTGCCCTGTGAGCGGTGCACGCTGATCGCGTAGGCGTGGGTGAGGTCGTCGAGCTCGTCGAAGCCGTAGGCGACGCTCTCGCCGTCGTCGGTGCGGATGGTGATCGTGCGCTCGGCCGGGGTGACGGCCGTCACCGTGCCCGTCTCGCCGTTGAAGACGCCCTTGTCGTAGTTGTTGCGGATCGGCATGACGCGGTCGCCGACCCGGAACACCGTGGCTCCCGACCAGTGCTCGGGCTTGTCGTCGGCGGCCGGGTTGAGCCGGTCCTGGATGAGCCGCCCGAGCGCGGTGGCGCCGGTCTCGCCCTTGCGCATCGGGCACAGCACCTGGACCTGGCTGGGCTCGACGCCCTGCTTGCGCGGGATCGCGACCATGGCGAGATGGGCGACCCGCTGGGCGACCTGCGCGGGGTCGTCGAGCTCCTCGAACCAGAAGCCGCCCCGGCCCGGCGTGACGGGCATGCGCCCGGCGCGGATGCGGTGGGCCGCCTCGACGATGCCGCTGCCGCCCGCCTGCCGGAAGACATGGGTGAGCTGGATGCGCGGGACGCCGGGCACCCGCAGCAGGTCGGCCAGGACGTCGCCGGGCCCGATGCTCGGGAGCTGGTCGCTGTCGCCGATGAGCAGCAGGTGGCTGCCGGACGGGACGGCCGCCACCAGCCGGGTGGCCAGGTGCAGGTCGAGCATGGACGCCTCGTCCACCACGATGAGGTCGGCCCGCGAGGGCCGCTCGTCGAACAGCGTGCCGGGCTCGGGGTCGGGCTGCTGGGCCAGCATGCGGTGGACGGTCATCGCCGGCAGCCCGGTCAGCTCCGACAGCCGCTTGGCGGCCTTGCCGGTCGGCGCGGCGAGCGTGACCGTGCCGCCCGCCTGCCGCACCGCGGTCGCGATGGCCCGGACCGTGTGGCTCTTGCCCACCCCCGGCCCACCGGTGATCACCGCGACCGTGCTGGTCAGCGCCATGGTGACGGCCGCCCGCTGGT
Source organism: Nonomuraea sp. AD125B (assembly GCF_041402765.1). Classification (NCBI taxonomy): domain Bacteria; kingdom Bacillati; phylum Actinomycetota; class Actinomycetes; order Streptosporangiales; family Streptosporangiaceae; genus Nonomuraea; species Nonomuraea sp. AD125B. The sequence goes on from NZ_JBGLOU010000023.1 coordinate 60,665, forward strand.
CGTCGTGGAGCGAGTCGTCCTCGCGGAAGGCGCGCAGCGGCAGCGTCGAACGGGCCCTGAGCAGCCGGGCGAGGTGCGTGGCCAGCGCCTGCTCGCGGGCGTGCACGTGCTTGGCGTAGGCCACGAGCTGACCCGGCTGGGCGGGCGAGGTCTCCACCGCAAGGCGGCGCTCGGCGACCAGCGCGTCGAGCTGCGGGCGCACGAGGTCCTGGTCCTGCTCGATCAGCTCGGCCGTCTCGCGGACGAGGGCGGCGACCGGGAGGTAGCAGTGGCCGTCGCGGCTCCCCGCCGCCTCCAGCCGGTCGAGCAGCGCCGCCCTCACCCGCTGCGGGCTGCGCTCGGGCACCCCCGACTGCAGCGCGATGCGGTCGGCCACCCGGAACGCGATGCCCCGCACCCGCCCGATCAGCCGGTAGGGGTCGGTCGCCAGCACCTCGTCGGCGTCCTGCCCGAACGCCTGGTAGATCTTGGCCGCGAGCAGCGGGCTCACCCCGAGCCCCTGCAACGTCACCATCAGCGCGGCGATGGCCTTCTGCTCCCGCCAGGCCTCCACGATCTGCGCCTGCCGCAGCGGCCCGATGTTGACCACCTCGGTCAGCCGCTCAGGCTCGGCGTCGATGACCTTGAGCGTGGCCTCGCCGAAGTGCTCGACGATGGCGTGCGCGAGGCGCGGCCCGATCCCCCTGACCAGGCCGGAGCCGAGATAGATGCGGATGGCCCGGACCGACGACGGGGTGACGCGCTCGCACCCGGACACCGCGAAGCGCCGCCCGTGGCGGGCGTGCCGGCCCCACTCGCCGTGCAGGCGCAGCGTCTCGCCCGGCTGCACCCCGGCCAGCGCCCGGCCGGTCGCCACGAAGCCGGGCTCGCCGTCGGCGCTCATGCGCGCGACGGTGTAAGAGTCCTCGCGGACGTAGACGAGCTGCTCGACCGACGCCTCCACACGGACGATCCAACCATCCCGCACCGACAAACCACCGGGCACGGGGGCGGCACGGGGACGGGAGAGGGGGCGGGGGCGGCAAGCCGGGGCGTGGCAGGTCATGCGGTGCCGGGCAGGTCATGCGGTGCCGGGCAGGTCATGCGGTGCCGGGCAGGTCATGCGGTGCCGGGCAGGTCATGCGGCCCGGGTCACGGGTCCTCCTCGCCGAGGACGCGCAGGCATTCGCGGGCGAGCTGCAGCTCCTCGCGCACCTGCACCACCAGGACGGGTACGGCGGCCCCGTCCGCGCTGACCGGCCCGTCGTCGCGGCGGCCGGTGAGCGCGGGAGGCTCGATCCCGAGCGGCCCGAGCCGCCGGCAGACCGCCTCGCGCACCTCGGGCTGGTCCCAGCCGATCTCGCCGGTGAACACCAGCGCGTCCACGCGCGGCAGCGACGTGGCCGCGGCGGCGATCTCCCGCGCCACCCGGTGGGCGAACACGCGGAGCGCGAGCCCGGCGTCCTTGTCGCCGTCGCGCTCGGCGGCGACCAGCTCGCGGGTGTCGCCGGAGCGTCCGGACAGGCCGAGCAGCCCGGAACGCCGTTCCAGCCCTTCGCTCAGCTCGTCCAGGCTCAGGCGGCCCTCGGCCAGCAGCCAGGTCAGCATCCCGGGATCGACGCTGCCCGAGCGCTTGCTCATGGGCATGCCCTCCAGCGGCGTGAACCCCATCGAGGTGTCCACGCTGCGCCCGCCCGACAGCGCGCACGCCGAGCACCCGCCGCCCAGGTGCGTCATCAGCAGTTCCAACTCGGCGAGCGGCCGGCCGAGCAGCTCCGCCGTACGGTCGGCGGCCCAGGCGTAGGACAGGCCGTGGAAGCCGTAGCGGCGCAGGCCGTGCTTCTCGCGCCACTCGCGCGGCAGCGCGTACGTCGCCGCCTCCTCCGGCAGCTCCGCGTGGAAGGCGGTGTCCGGGCAGAGCACGTGCGGCACCGCGGGAAGCTGCTCGCGGGCGGCCTCCAGCAGCGCCAGCGCGGGCGGCAGGTGCAGCGGCGCGAGGCTCGTCACGCCGCGCAGCGCCGCCACCGTCTCGTCGTCGGCGACCGCCGGGGCGCGCACCGCCTCGCCGCCGTGCACCAGGCGGTGCGCCACCGCCCGGATGTCCCGGTCGAAGTGCCCGCCGAGGAAACGCGCCAGCTCCTCCCGCGCCGCGGCCGGGTCGGCGGCCCGTTCGGCGTGCGCGCTGTCCAGCACGCAGCCGCCCTGCACCAGGTCGAGACGCAGGCTGGAGGAGCCCGCGTTGACGGTCAGCACCGCCGCCGATTCGCTCATCCGCTCGTCGAACGCCAGGCCCATGCGCCCCCGGCTACCCGACACCGCCCGCGCAAAACGGACGGCTGCGGACGAAGGCGCTTTACCGCCCCCGGAGGTTGCCCGGCGATCAGGTCGGGTAGCGAGCGCTCATGGACATCCGCCTTACGGTGAACGGCAGGCCGCACCCGCTCGACGTCGACCCCCGAATGTCGCTGCTCGATCTGCTGCGCGAGCGGCTGGGGCTGATCGGCTCGAAGAAGGGGTGCGACCACGGGCAGTGCGGCGCCTGCACCGTCCTCGTCGAAGGGCGGCGGGCCAACTCCTGCCTGGCGCTGGCGGTCGCCATGGACGGCCTCTCCGTCACCACCGTCGAGGGGCTCGCCGACGGCGAGCAGCTGCACCCGCTGCAGGCCGCCTTCATCGAGCACGACGCCTTCCAGTGCGGCTACTGCACCCCCGGCCAGCTCTGCTCGGCGGCCGGCATGCTCGGCGAGCCGGGCCCGAGCGCCGTCACCGAGAACCTCCTGGACGACCCCGAGCTCACCCCGCACGAGATCAGGGAGCGCATGAGCGGCAACCTGTGCCGCTGCGGCGCGTACGTCAACATCGTCAGCGCCATCTCCGAGGTCGCCCGATGAGGCCGTTCGACTACGCCCGCGCCACCAGCGCCGCCGACGCCGTGCGCCGCTACCGCCCCGGCACCATGTACCTGGGCGGCGGCACCAACCTCGTCGACCTCATGCGCCTCGGCGTGGCCCGCCCCGAGCACCTGCTGGACGTCAGCCGGCTGCCGCTCGACGCGGTCGAGGAGGTCCGCGGCCGGCTGCGCGTCGGCGCGGCGGTGCGCAACACCGACCTCGCCGCCCATCCGCTGGTGCGCGCCCGCTACCCGATGCTCGCCCGCGCGGTGCTCACCGGCGCCTCCGGCCAGATCCGCAACATGGCCACCGTGGCCGGGAACCTGCTGCAGCGCACCCGCTGCGCCTACTTCCAGGACGTGAGCAGGCCGTGCAACAAACGCCGGCCCGGCTCCGGCTGCCCCGCCATCGAGGGCGACCACTCCAACCTGGCCGTGCTCGGCCACTCCGGCGCGTGCGTGGCCACCCACCCGTCCGACATGGCGGTGGCGCTGGCCGCGCTGGAGGCGGAGGTGCACGTCACCGGCCCTGGAGGCGACCGCATCGTCCCCATGCCCGGCCTGCACCGCCTGCCCGGCGAGGCCCCGGAACGCGACACCGTGCTGGAGCCCGGCGACCTCATCACCGCCGTCGAGCTGCCCGCGCCGCCGCCCGGCGCGTCCCTCTACCGCAAGGTGCGCGAGCGGGCCTCGTTCGCCTTCGCCCTGGTGTCCATCGCGGCCGTGCTCGACGTCGCCGCCGACGGGACCGTCGCCGGGTGCCGGATCGCGCTCGGCGGCCTCGCGCACGTGCCCTGGCGGGCCGAGCGGGCCGAGCGGGAGCTGATCGGCCGCCCGGCGACCGGCGGGACGTTCCTGGCCGCCGCCGAGGCAGAGCTGGAGCAGGCCAGGCCGCTGCCGCGCAACGCCTACAAGGTCCCGATGGCCCGTGACCTGATCGTCAACACGCTGGAGGAGCTGGCACCGTGAATCGCGTCGAGGGCCGCGTCAAGGTCACCGGGCTGGCCACGTACGCGGCCGAGTACCCGGTCGAGGGCGTCGCGTACGCCTATCCCGTCCAGTCGCTCATCGCCAAGGGCCGGGTCGCCCGGGTGGACGCCGCCGCCGCGCTCGACATGCCCGGCGTGCTCGCCGTGCTGTCCGTGGCCGACCCGCCCGAGCTGGCCGAGGACGCCGACGCCGAGCTGGCGCTGTTCCAGCGGCGCGAGGTCGCCTACCGCGGCCAGATCATCGCCGCCGTCGTGGCCGGCACCTACGACGAGGCGCGCGCCGCCGCCGACGCCGTCCGGGTCGAGTACGAGCCCGCCGACCACGACGTCAGCCTGCGCGCCGACCACCCGGGCCTCTACCGACCGGAGGTCGTCAACCCGAACTTCCCCTCCGACACCGAGCAGGGCGACGTCGAGGCCGGGCTGGCGGAGGCGGCGACCGTCGTGGACGTGACGTACACGACGCCCGTCCTGCACAACAACGCGATGGAGCCGCACGCCGCGCTCGCCGTGTGGGACGCCGAGGGCACCCTGCTGGTCTACGACTCCACGCAGGGCGCCACCACCGACCGCGACATGATCGCGAAGACGCTGGGCCTGCCGCCCGGCCGGGTCCGCGTGGTGGCCAGGCACGTCGGCGGCGGCTTCGGCTCCAAGGGCACCACGCGGCCGCACGCCGTGCTGGCCGCCCTCGCCGCGCGCGTCACGGACCGGCCGGTCAAGGTGGCGCTGACCCGGCAGCAGATGTTCGACGTGACCGGCTACCGCACACCCACCATCCAGCGGCTGCGCCTCGGCGCGGACGGCGAGGGCCGGCTGACCGCGCTGGAGCACGTCGCCTACGAGCAGAGCTCGACGCTGAAGGAGTTCGCCGAGCAGACCGCCGTCCCGGCCCGTGTCATGTACGCCACCCCGGCCCTGCGCACCGCGCACCGCCTGGTCCGGCTGGACGTCGCCACCCCGTCGTGGATGCGCGCCCCGGGGGAGTGCCCCGGCATGTACGCCCTGGAGTCGGCCATGGACGAGCTGGCCTACGCGGCCGGCGTCGACCCGGTCGAGCTGCGGCTGCGCAACGAGCCCGAGACCGAGCCGGAGAGCGGCCTGCCGTTCAGCTCCCGTGACCTGGCCGGCTGCCTGCGCGAGGGCGCCCGCCGCTTCGGCTGGGAGCGGCGCGACCCGGAGCCGGGCGTCCGGCGCGACGGGGAGTGGCTGATCGGCACCGGTGTGGCCGCCTCCACCTACCCGGCGAAGCGGAGCCCGTGCCAGGCCGTGGCGTGCGTGCGCGACGGCGGCTTCCTCGTCCAGGTGGCCGCGGCCGACATCGGCACCGGCGCGCGCACCGCGCTCACCAGGATCGCCGCCGAGACGCTGGGCGTCGCCCCCGACCGGGTGCACGTCGAGCTCGGCGACAGCGACCTGCCGGCCGCGCCGGTCGCCGGCGGCTCGATGGGCACCGCTTCCTGGGGGTCGGCCGTCGTACGCGCCTGCGAGGAGCTGAAGAAGGACGGCAGGGAGGGCCGCGCGGACACCACCGAGGAGGTCGGGCAGGACTCCGAGCTGGCCAGGCACGCCTTCGGCGCGCAGTTCGCCGAGGTACGGGTCAGCGCCGTGACCGGCGAGATCCGCGTGTCGCGGCTGCTCGGCGTGTTCGCCGCGGGCCGCATCGTGGACGCCAGGCTGGCCCGCTCGCAGTTCATCGGCGGCATGACGATGGGCCTCGGCATGGCGCTCATGGAGGAGACGCTGACCGACGAGGAGTTCGGCGGCTTCCTGCGCCGCGACCTCGCCCAGTACCACATCCCGGCCTGCGCCGACGTCCCGGACGTCGAGGCGGTCTGGCTGGAGGAGGAGGACGAGCGGCTCAACCCGATGGGCAGCAAGGGCATCGGCGAGATCGGCATCGTCGGCACCGCGGCCGCCATCGGCAACGCCGTCCACCATGCCATCGGCCACCGCGTCAGGGAGCTGCCGATCACCCCGGCCAAGATCGTCATGGCCAGGTTTTGACACTTTTTTACGTGGAAGTAGATCGCTCTTCACGCCGCATTCCGCGGCGACGGCACAGGAGGGCGCGTGAGCCGAGAATCGGACAAGGAACGGGCGGACCGCAATTTCGTGGAGCTCCTGCAGGGGGCCCGCGTCGCGGTCACGGGCGTGCAGGTGCTGTTCGCGTTCCTGCTGACCGTGCCGTTCTCGCAGCAGTTCGACCGGCTGGCCCCGGCCGACCGGTGGCTGTTCTTCGCGGCGCTGGTCGGCGCGGCGGTGGCCTCGATCTGCTACATCGCGCCCACGGCGCAGCACCGGGTGCTGTTCCGTCAGGGCCGCAAGGAGCTGCTGGTGAAGCGCTCCAACTTCTACGGCATCCTCGGCGCGCTCGCGCTGATCGTGTCGATGACGGCGGCCACCGGCCTGGTCATCGACTACCTGTTCGGGCCCCGGCTGGCCTGGCCCGTCGCCGGCGCGATCGCCGTGCTGGCCCTCTGGACGTGGTTCGGGCAGGCGGCGCTCGACCGGGCGAACGGCGACGATCAGGACCGCGACGATCAGGACTCCGGTGAGGTGCCGGACGGCTCCTCCGGCGGCAGCGACGTCCCGTCGTCCTCGTCCTCCCGTGAGGAGTCGCGGGCGTAGGCGGCCCGCGCCACCGTGTACGCCGCCACCGCCACGGTGATCACCTGCGAGAGCCCGACCAGCGCGAGCGGCCCGGCGGTCGCCCAGGTGGGCCGGTGCAGCCACATGGCGAGCAGCACCAGCAGCACCCCCGCCACCTGGGGCTTGGTCCCGGCGTGCATGCGCTCCAGCGTGTGACGGAACTTCACCAGACCGGCCCCCGCCGACAGCGCCAGCACCGCGCCCAGCAGGAGACAGGCCCCGGCGAGCGGATCGAGCGAGCTCATCGTGCCGCTCATCTGGGCCTCCTGCCGCCGGACCGGGCGGTGAAGAACCGGGCCAGCGACACCGACCCGACGAACCCCAGCAGCGACAGCACCAGCAGGATCGGCAGGTCGGAGTAGTCGTCCCTGGCCACCGCGAACGCGCCCGCGCCGCACATCGACAGCGACGTCATCACGTCCAGCGACACGGCCCGGTCCAGCATCGACGGGCCGCGCGCCGCCCGGTACAGCGTCAGCACGGCGGCCACGCCGAGCAGCGCCAGCGTCAGCGCGTACACCAGGGTCACGGCGTCCCCAGCTCCTCCCGGTCCGCGCGGGTGCCGAACGCGGCCACCACCCGCGACTCCAGCGCGGTCACGTCGCCGCGCACCTTCTCCGTCGCGTCGCCCGGGATGCCGAGGACGTGCAGCATCAGGCACTGCTCGGCGAGGTAGGCCTCCACCACGATGCTGCCGGGCACGTTCGACAGCGCGGTCATGATGAGCACCGTCATGGGCTCCGACGACGTGCGCAGGCGCACCCGGACGAGCTGCGCGGGCGGCGGCCCCGGCCGGAACACGTAGAACACCACCCGCGCCGTCGAGGCCACCAGGTCCCATCCGAAGTACAGCAGGAAGCGCGCCAGCGCGACGGGCCGGATCCTGATGCCGGGGTCGAGTGCGGGCAGCGGCAGCAGCCACGACACCACCGTGCCCGCCGCGATCCCGCCCAGCACGTTGCCCGGCGACACCTCGCCCCACAACGTCACCCAAACCAGCGTCAGCCAGGCCACCAGCGGCAGCGGCACCCTGCGGCCCAGCACGCGCGGGGCCAGCGACCGCCCGTTCACCGCCGGTCTCCCAGCACCGCCGAGACGTACGGCTCGCGCTCCATCAGCTCGCCGGCCGTCCGCCAGGTCAGCGCCGACAGCGGCCCGGCCAGCACCGTGTACGCCAGCCCGAGGGCCACCAGCGCGGCCACCGGCCCCGCCAGCGCCGCCGGCAGCGTGGTCGTGGTGACCGTCGGCTCCTCGCCGGTGTCCTCCTCGCTCTCCACCACCGTGCCCGCCCGCTCCTCCCGTGTCTCCCGCCAGAACGCCTTCGCCCACGTCTTCGCGACGGCGTACAGGGTGAGCAGGCTCGTCACCAGCCCGGCCGCCACGAGCGCCACCGGCAGCGGCCCGCCGTGCGCCAGCCCCGCCTGCACCAGCATCAGCTTGCCGAGGAAGCCCGACATCGGCGGGATGCCGGACAGGTTCATCGCGGGCACGAAGAACAGCACGGCGATCAGCGGCGCCGCCTTCATGAGCCCGCCCAGCCGGTTCACCGACGTCGTCCCGGTCCGCCGCTCGATCAGCCCGGTCACCAGGAACAGGCTGGTCTGCACGGTGATGTGGTGCACCACGTAGAAGATCGCGCCCGCCATGCCGGCGACCGTGGACAGCGCCACCCCGAACACCATGTACCCGATGTGGCTGACCAGCGTGAAGGAGAGCATCCGCTTGATGTCGGTCTGCGCCACCGCGCCGAGCACGCCGGTCAGCATCGTGGCCAGCGCCACCCACATGAGCAGCGTCGAGACCGGGCCGCCGGGGAACAGCAGCGCCTCCAGGCGGATGATCGCGTACACGCCGACCTTGGTGAGCAGGCCGGCGAAGACCGCCGTCGCCGGGGCCGGCGCGGTCGGGTAGGAGTCGGGCAGCCAGGCCGACATCGGGAACAGCGCCGCCTTGATCGCGAACACCAGCAGCAGCGTCAGCTCCACCAGCAGCTTCACCTGTGTCGGCAGCGTGGCGAAGCGGGTGGCGAGCTGGGCCAGCGACAGGGTGCCCGTGGCCGCGTACGTGATCGCCAGCGCGATCAGGAACAACATCGACGACGCCAGCGCCATCAGCGTGTACGTCGCCCCGGCCCGGATCCGCGCCTCCGTGCCGCCGAAGGTCAGCAGCACGTACGAGCCGCTCAGCAGCAGCTCGAAGCCCACGAACAGGTTGAACAGGTCGCCCGACAGGAACGCGTCGGCCACCCCCGCCACCATCACCAGGAACGCCGGATGGAAGATCGCCATCGGCGCGTCGTGCTCCTGCTCGTCGTAGGCGTTGGCGATGGAGTAGACCATGACGCACAGCGTCACCGCCGACGACACCACCAGCACCAGCGTGGAGAGCCGGTCGGCCACCAGGCAGATCCCGACGGGCGCGGGCCAGCCGCCGAGCTCGGTCACCAGCGGCCCGCCGGAGTCGGCCGCCACCAGCAGCAGCACCGACACCGCGAGCGTCAGGCTCATCGTGCCGATGCTGAGCAGCGACTGCAGCCGCCGCAGCCGCCCGCCGATGGCCAGCTTCACCCCGGCGGCCAGCAGGGGCAGCAGCACCGGCACGCACACCAGCCCTTCCAGCACGGCCCTGTCCACGGGGATGGCGAGGATCATGAGTCCTCGCCCTCCAGCTCCGGGTCCTGGGCCAGCGCCTGCCGTTCCAGCTCGCGGCGGATGGCCGCGCGCAGCTCCCGGCGCGCCTCCCGCTGCCGCGCCTTGAGCTGCCTGCGCAGGTCGCGCTCCCTGGCCGCCTGCGTGACGCGGCGCCGCTCGTGCTCCTCCCGCAGCTCCTCGATGCGCAGCGCGTTGTCCACGGCGGGCTCGCGCAGCGACGCCTCCTCCAGGCGGCGCTGCAGCTCCTCCTCCGTGGCGCCCCGCTCGCGCAGCCGCCGCGCCCACTGCTCCAGCTCGACGTGGACGCGGTCGATGCGCCGCTCCAGGTCCGCCTCCTCCAGCCGCTCCCGTTCGGCCTGCTCGGCCTCCAGCCGGGCCAGCTCGGCCCGCTGCTCGGCGATCAGCCGCCGGTAGGCGTCGTTGCGGCGGTGCAGGGCCTGGCTCAGCGCGCCGCGCCGGGCGCGCAGCCGCACCCGCCGGTCCTCGGTGTCGTCCTGGACCTCGTCGCTGCCGGTGAGCTGCCACGAGCGGTGCACCATGGCCAGCACGAACGCGGTCACCCCCAGCGTGATGACGATCGCGGTGAGCACCATGGCCTGCGGCAGCGGATCGGCCTTGCCCGCCGCCCCGACGAACGGGGGCACGCCCGCGTTGCCACCGGCGGTGACGATGAGCAGGTTCACCCCGTTGCCCAGCATGATCACGCCGGCCAGCACCCGGACCAGGCTCCGCTCCAGCAGCAGCGCCACCCCGGCCGCGATCAGGGCGCAGGAGGCGGCGAAGGGCAGCAGCGGCGCGTTCACCCCTCCTCCCCGGCGTCCGGCTCCGCGCCCTCCCCGGCGTCGATCTGCCGGTCCAGCTCCGCGCCGAGGCCGCGCAGCACGTCCTGCACCATCCCGATGACCGACAGGTAGACGCCGATGTCGAACAGCAGCCCCGTGGACAGATGCACGTGCCCGAGCACCGGTACGGTCACGTCGGTGGCCAGCATGTCCAGTGCCGCCTGCCCGGCCAGCAGCCCGATCAGCGCCGTCGCCGCCGAGAGGGTCAGCCCGACGCCCATGAGCACGCCCGCGTGCACCGGCAGCGCCACGGCCAGCTCGTTGCGGCCGCCCGCCAGGTAGCGCACGGTGATCGCGAGGCCGGCCACGATGCCGCCCGCGAACCCGCCGCCCACCCCGCTGTGCCCGATGAACAGCAGGAACACCGACAGCAGCAGCACCGTGTGGAAGGTCAGCCTGGCCGCGATCTCGAACGGCACGATCCGCCTCTCCGCCGGCCGGGTCGAGGCCAGCCAGTGCGTACGCTCGGCGGGCGGCTGCTCGCCCCGCTCGATCGCGTACGACCGCCGCCGCAGGAACACGAGGCTGGTCACGCCCAGCGTGAGCACGATCAGCACCGAGCTCTCGCCCAGGGTGTCCCAGGCGCGGATGTCGAGGATGACGGCGCTGACGATGTTGGCGATGCCCGCCTCCCGCGCCGCGGCCTCCATGAGCCCGCCCACCGGCGCGGCCGTGCGGGCGCTCATCGCCTCCATGCCGGCGCCGGTCGCCACCACGGCCACGGCCAGGCCGAGCGCGGCGCGCAGCGGCAGGGCCAGCCGCCCCCTGACCGGGTCGATCGGCAGCCGCCGCAGCACCAGCGCGAAGATCACCAGGCTGAGCGTCTCGGCCAGGAACTGGGTGAGCGCCAGGTCGGGGGAGCCGTGCACGAGGAACAGCAGCGCCGTGCCGTACCCGGTGAAGCCCACGATGACGGCCAGGAAGATGGACGCGCGGGCGAACAGCGCCACCACGGCCGCCGCGACCGTCAGCACCGCGACGACGAGCTGCTCCGGCCGCTCCCACCACACGACCGGCGACTCCAGGCGGGGCGTGCCGCCGTAGATGACCGAGAACACGCCGACGCCGATCGTGGCCAGCAGCGCGAGCAGCAGGTAGTCCGGCACCGAGCCGCGCTGGATCACGCCGGTGACCTGGATGGCGAGCCGGTCGAGGCGGCGGATCAACGCCCAGTACGCCTGCCCGGAGTCCACCAGGTGCAGCCGCGCGCCCATCCTCGCGACCGGCTCCCCGGCCAGGAACAGCGCCACGCCGCCCGCCAGCGCCGCCGCCGACAGCAGCAGCGGCAGGCCGAACCCGCTCCACACCACCAGATGGGCGGCGTGGCCGGGGTCGCGGAAGAAGGCCGCGTAGCCGGTCTCCATCGTGTGGCCGTACCAGGACGAGAACGGCACCAGGACCAGCCCGAGCGCCGCCAGCAGCGCCGCGGGCACGAACATCGCCGCGGCCGGCCGCTCCACCTGCCCCTCCATCGGCCGCTCCAGTGGCCGCTCCGCCAGCCCCGGCTTGGCGGCGAAGGCCCCCCACAGGAAACGCAACGTGTACGCCGCCGTCAGCGCCGACCCCGCCACCGCGCCCGCCAGCGGCCACGGGGCGCCGCTCAGCGCCTCGAACGCCGCCTCCTTGCCGACGAACCCCGCCAGCGGCGGCACCCCCGCCATCGACGCTCCGGCCAGCACCGCCGCCGCGCACACCCACGGCATCGACCGCCCGAGCCCGCTCAGCTCGCGCAGGTCCCTGGTGCCGGTCGCGTGGTCGATCACGCCCACCAGCAGGAACAGCGCCGCCTTGAACAGCGCGTGCGCGAGCAGCATGCCCACGCCCGCGAGCGCCGCCCCCTGCGTGCCGTATCCGAACAGCGCGATCAGGAAGCCGAGCTGGCTGACCGTGCCGTAGGCCAGCAGCCGTTTCAGGTCGCTCTCGCGCAGCGCCCGCCAGCCGCCCAGCACCATCGTCAGCAGCCCGAGCGCCACCGCCGGCACCCGCCACCCCGTCAGGTCCCCGGCCGCCGGCCCGAGCCGCGCCACCAGGTACACGCCCGCCTTCACCATCGCGGCCGCGTGCAGGTACGCCGAGACCGGCGTCGGCGCCGCCATGGCCGCGGGCAGCCACGAGCTGAACGGGAAGACCGCCGACTTCGCCAGGGCGCCGGCCAGGATCAGCCCGATCGCGGCCGGCCCGACGGCGCCGGGACCGACCTCGGAGATCCGGTACGTGCCCGCCGCCGTCCCCACCAGCACGAACCCGGCCAGCATGGCCAGCCCGCCGAACGTGGTGACCGTCAGCGCCTTCATCGCCGCCTGCCGGCTCATCCGGCTCTCCGGGTCGTACCCGATCAGCAGGTACGAGAAGACGGTGGTCAGCTCCCAGAAGACGTACAGCAGGAGCAGGTCGTCGGCCGTCACCAGGCCCAGCATCGACCCGGCGAAGGCCACCATCACGCCGCCGTAGCGGCCGAGCCCCTCGTCGCCGGCCGGGAAGTACCGGGCGCTGTAGACCAGCACCAGCACGCCGACGCCGGTGACCAGCGCCATCATGAGCATCGCCAGCGCGTCGGCGCGGAAGGCCAGCTCCAGCCCCGTCGAGGGCGCCCACCGGGTGACCTCCTCCGCCGGCACCCGCCCGCTCAGCCCCAGCCACGCCGTGTACCCGAACCCCGCCGCCGGAGCCAGCGCCAGCACCGGCAGCGCGCGCCGCCCGCCGATCCGGCGGGCCAGCCAGGGAGCGCACACCGCCGCCACCGCGTGCAGGATCAGCAGCGACTCCATAGGCTCCTCGGGCGGGGGCGGGCATACCGGTCTCGTCCGCCCAATCTCGCCCACGCCGCAACCCCGGCCGCGCAGGCACGGCCGGGGTTGACCAGTCCCTCACCAGGGGGAGGGGCTGGCGGCATCAGACCTTGGCGGAAGCGTGGCAGGCCCCGCGGGCCGGCGCGCGGCCCGTGATCAGGTAGCGGTCGACCTGGCGCTCCACGCAGGACGAACCGCCGTGGTAGGCCGTGTGGCCGTCGCCGTCGTTGGTCAGCAGCACGCCGTGGTCGAGCTGCGCGGCCAGCGACCTGGCCAGCGCGTACGGCGTCGCCGGGTCCCGCGTCGTGCCCACCACCACGATCGGCGGCGAGCCAGGGGCCGTCACCTTCTTGGTGAACTTCCGTCCCTTGACCGGCCAGTACGGGCACGGCGTCTCGGGGTGGTCGACGCAGGAGATCGCCAGGCGGGCCATGGACTCGTTCTTGTAGGTGCCGTCCTGGTTACGGCCGTTGTAGAGGTCGGCGAGGACCAGCAGGGCGGTGCCGTCGCCCTTGAACGCCATCGCCAGCGAGCCGCGCAGGTACTTCCAGGAGCCGGCCGAGTAGAGGGCGGCCATGATGCCGGTGCGCACGATCGACTCGGTGACCTGCCGCCCGTCCATGGTGTTGCGCAGCGGGGCCCGGTCGGCCCGGCGGAGCAGCGTGTCCAGGCGCCTGCGGGCCACGGTCAGAGTGTGCTTCCTGAACGGGCAGTCCGCGCGCCTGAAGCAGTCGCGCAGGAACGCGTTCATCGCCACCTGGAACCCCTGCGCCTGCGAGCGCTGGAACTCGGCCCCCGTCTGCTGCGGGTCCTCCGCGCCGTCGAGCACCATCGCCCGGATCCGCCTCGGGTAGAGGTCGGCGTACCTGGCGCCCAGGTAGGTGCCGTAGGACCAGCCCAGGTACGTCAGGCGGGCGTCGCCGAGCGCGGAGCGCATCACGTCGAGGTCGCGGGCGGCCTCGTAGGTGCCGACGTGCCGCAGCAGCTCCTTGCCGGAGCCGGCGGCGCAGGACGTGGCCAGCGCCTTGCTCCACTGCGTGATCGCGGCGCGCTCGCGCCGGTCGTCGGGGGTGGAGTCGGCGGCGTGGTAGGCGTCCATGCCGAGCGTGCCGAGGCAGCGCACCGGGGCCGACCGGCCCACGCCGCGCGGGTCGAACGACACCACGTCGAAACGCTGCCGCAGCGCGGCCGACAGGACCGTCCTGTCGGCCCGCAGCAGGTCCACGCCGGACGCGCCGGGGCCGCCGAAGTTCAGGACCACGGAGCCGATCTTCTTCCCGGTGGCGGGCAGCCGGATCAGAGCGATCTTGATCTGCCGGCCGCCCGGCTTCGCATAGTCGAGCGGGACCCGCAACGTGGCGCACTGGAAACCGCCGCCGCACGATGTCCAGGCCGGCCGCCTGCTGTCATGGGTGGTGGCACCGGCGAGACCGGTCATGGCGAGCAAAGCGGTGAGGACCGCTGAAATGACAAGGATTGAGCGTCGCATGCTCAAACGCTGAACGTGAAAGCTTGCGATGCCCTTTAATAACGCTGTATTAGATCATTTGCAAGAATAAGAGCAGTGATCGGAAAAATCCGGCGGCGCGGCGGAAATGGGGATTTCGGCGCTCAGTCGGAGCTTGGTCTCTCAGCTCAGCCGGAGCCCTCGACGCGCCGGTTCACCTCATCGGCCAGCCGGTCGAGCGAACGGTCGAGCAGCTCGCGGACCTCCGCCGACCGCTCCCCGCCCTCGGGCTCGTCCAGCAGCGAGAGGTGCACCGTGACCTCGCTCGTCCCGCTCGCCGAGTCGGACACCTGGAGCCAGCCGGCGTAGTCGGGGTGGTCACGGCCGCCCCACTCGACGCGCAGCTGGTCCTCCTGCGCGCGGAACAGCCCCTCGTGGGTCCCCTCGCCCGGCACCAGGTCGCCCTCGGCCTCCACCCGGTCGGGGCCCGCGTCGGAGACGTGCAGGCCGCGCGGCAGCCAGCGGTCCATCACTGCGACGTCGGAGGCCACGCCGAACACGATCGTGCTCTCGGCCGGCATGCCGCGAGATGCCTCGAATTCCGCCATTTCGACCCTCCGATATCCGTTCCCGGGTTGTTTCCAATCTGCCGCAGTACCCGGGTGATCCGCTCGCAAACCGGGGCCTTCCTCCGGCCGTTCCCCGCTACCGTTTGCGTGGTCCGGAAATCGCGCGAGAGGAGCGGGGCGATGGCTGAGCCGCCGAGGATGCCGCCGGAGCTTTTCCGGTTCGCCACGACGGAACGGGCGGACCTGCACACCGCGGTCCTCCACGCCTTCGCCGCGGCCGCCGGCCGCCTGGAGACCGCACTCACGCCGGCCGGGCTGCGCGCCCTCCTGCCCGCCGGGGCCTGCGGGGAGCGGGACCTCGCCGCCGCGCTCCGCAGACTCACCGCCTGGGGGCTGCTCGACGTCGTCTTCGACCACGGGAGCGGCTTCGGCACGGCTGAG
This sequence comes from Nonomuraea sp. AD125B, assembly GCF_041402765.1. Taxonomy (NCBI): domain Bacteria; kingdom Bacillati; phylum Actinomycetota; class Actinomycetes; order Streptosporangiales; family Streptosporangiaceae; genus Nonomuraea; species Nonomuraea sp. AD125B. Next base: position 75,914 of record NZ_JBGLOU010000023.1, read on the forward strand.
GCGTACCGGCGCGAGAGCATCCAGTACGCCCTGACCCCGCGTGGCGAGGCCGCGCTCGCCGGCCTCCGTCACGCCACGGCGGCCCTGTCGTCCTCCGGGCCGCCCTCCGGCGCCCTGCACGCCGCCGTCCTCGACGCCGTCGCCGAACGCCTGCGCGAGCTCGCCGACCTGCTCCGCGACCCCGACCCCGGCCGCGACCGGCGTGTCTTCACCGCGCTGCGCGAACTGGAGCGCCACTTCGACGACCTCCGGACCGACGCCGGCCGCTTCACGGCCGACCTGCGCCGCCTCCTGCGCCCCGGCGAGCCCACGCCCGATGCGGACGTGGTGTATCTACGGGAGACGGTGGCGTACCTACAGGAGTACGTTGCGGGCCTGGACCAGCGACGGGACGCCATAGCCCGGGCCCTGGAGGCCGTCGCCGCGCACGGCGTGCACCTCCTGCACACCCGCGCCCTCACCGGCGCGGGCCTGCGCCCGTCGCGCGCGGATCCGGCTCCGTCCCGCGCCGACTTGCCCCCGTCCGCTGTGGATCTGTCCCCGCCCCAGGCGGAGCTGCCTCCGTCCCGCGCCGACCTGCCCTCGTCCGCTGTGGATCTGTCCCCGCCCCGGGCGGACCTGTCTCCGTCCCGCGCCGACCTATCCCCATCCCGGGTGGACCTGTCCCCGTTCCAGGCGGGGCAGGACCCGGTGGCTGCATGGCTGGAGGAGCGGGCGGTGCGGTGGGAGGAGCTGCGGGCGTGGTTCGGTGCCGAGGACGGCGGGGCGCGGCGGCTGCACGACCAGGCAAGGCAGGCCGTCGTCGCGCTGCTGGAGTCGCTTGACCGGATCGCCGATGCGCGGCACCGCCCGGTCGGAGCCGCCGCCGACTTCCGGGCGCTGGCCCGCTGGTTCGCCGCCGCCCCCACCGAGGAGGACGCCCACCGGCTGTGGGACGCCGCGTTCGGGCTCGGGCCCGCCCGGCACGCGCACCTCGGGCACGCCGACGCCGAGCTCGTCCCCGCCGGGGTGCCGTGGGCGCGGGCGGAGCCGGTCGAGGTGTCGGCGCTGCTGCGGGCACGGGGGCGTACCGAGCGGGTGGGCCGTACCGGCAGGGTCCGCGACGTGACGGCCCTGCGCGCCGAGCGCCGCGCCCGCGCCGCCAGGGAGCGCGCCGCCCTGGAGGCCGCCTGGTCCTCCCTGACCACCACCAGCTCCACCCCGCCCTCCACCGCCGGACCCTCGTCACCGAGCCCTGGCGGGCCGTCGTCGTCCGGGGCCGGCGGGCTGGGGTCCTCCGGGGCCGGTGAGCCGGGATCGTCCGGCGCCGTCGCGCTGGGAGCGGCGGGAGCCGGCGGGGCGGGGTCCTCCGGGACCGGGGCGGTGCGGTTGTCGCGGCTGGGCGAGCTCGACCACGACGGCCTCGGCCGCCTGCTCGACCTCCTCGGCCGCGCCCTCGCCGAGCGCCCCGACTCCACCGGGTTCCGCCGCGCCACCACCGCCGACGGCCGGATCGAGATCGTGCTGCGCGACCCGGAGGACGGCGCGATGGCGGAGCTGCGCACCCCGGAGGGCTGTTTCCGCGCCCCCGACTACCTCATCGACCTCCGCACCCCCGGCCACGGCCGCGAGGCGACCCCGACCACTCACGGCCGGGCGGTCGGGGCGTGAACGGCCGCGCCAACCAGCTCGTCCGGGCCGAGAAGGAGGAGATCGCACGGGCCGTCAGGACCCTGCTCGGCCGCCCCCTGGTGTCCCGGCACGCCGACCCGGCCGCGTTCGACCTGGTCAGGAAGCGCCGCCGCCCGCTCGTCCAGTGGTTCGACTACTTCTGCGGCTGGCGGCTGGTCGTCGAGCCCCGCCAGGGGTACGCCCGGCTCGCCAAGGTCTCCCCGCGCGCCGACGCCACCCGCCCGGCCCGGCGTACGCGCGGCTCCGGGACCCCGTTCGACCGTCGCCGCTACACGCTGCTGTGCCTGTGCGTGGCCGAACTGCTCGCCGCGCCCGTCACCACGGTCGGCCTGCTGGCCCGCCGGGTGGCGCGGGCCGCCGCCGCCGAACCGGGCGTGCCGCCGTTCGACCCGGCACGGGGGGAGGAGCGGGCCGCGTTCGCCGACGCGCTCGCCCTCCTGCAGCAGTACGGCGCCCTCACCCCCCTCCACGAACCCTCCCCCCGTGACGCCGACGTCCTCTACCGCGCCGACACCACCCTGCTGACCCGGCTGCTCACCACCCCCGTCCCGCCCTCCACCCTCCACGCCCCCGACCTGGCCGCGCTCACCGCCGAGCCCCGCTACGGCGGAAACGACCCGACGGAGACCCAGCGCCTCCTGTGGGCCCGCCACTCCCTCGTCCGCCGCCTCCTCGACGAGCCGGTCGTCCACCACGACGACCTCACCCCCGACCAGCACGCCTACGCCGCCTCACCCACCGGCCGCCGCACCATCCGGCGCGCCGCCGAGGAGGCCGGTTTCGTCCTGGAGGAACGCGCCGAGGGCTTCCTCCTCGTGGACCCCGACGCCATCGCCACCGACGACCGCTTCCCCGACGACGGCAGCCCCGCCAAGGTCGCCGCCCTGCTCCTGCTCGACCCGCTGATCACCGGCGGCCCCCTGACCACCGCGCGACTGGCGGACGAGGCCGCCGGCCTGCTGCGCCGCTTCCCCCAGTGGGCCAGGTCCTACCAGTCGCGGGACGGCGCCGCCCGCCTGGCCGCCGACGCGCTGGAGGTGCTCGCGCGCTTCGGCCTGGCCCGCCGAACGGGGGACCGGGTCACCGCCCTGCCCGCCGCCGCCCGCTACCGCGTCGCCCCTGACCACCCCGACGCCGACTTGGTGGAGGACGCATGACCGTCACCGAGCTGACCAGGGCCCGGGCCGCGCGCGGCGGCGAGGCCCGCTGGACGCCCGAGCGCGCCGGGATACTCAACGTCTGGCGCTACTACGACGAGGTGTTCGAGTTCCACCGTGGCCGGCTGCTGCTGCGCGGCCCCAACGGCAGCGGCAAGTCCAAGGTGCTGGAGCTGCTGCTGCCGTACGTGCTGGACGCGAGCCTCAAGCCGAGCCGGCTGTCCACGTTCGGCGGCAGCGAGCGCACCATGCACTGGAACCTCATGGGCGACGGCGCGGGCGGCGTCACCCGGGCGGGCTTCGTGTGGCTGGAGTTCCGGCACGCCGACGGCCGCTGGTTCACCTGTGGCGCCCGGCTCCAGGCCACCGTCCACACCAAGAACGTCACCGCCTCCTACTTCACCCTCACCGACGCCAGGATCGGCGTGCCCGGCGGCATCCGGCTGACCGGCGACGGCGGCCACCCGCTCACCCGCACCCAGCTCGCCGAGGAGCTGGGCGAGGCGGGCACGGTGTACGAATCCGCCGAGGCGTACCGGACCGTGGTGCGCCGGACCCTCTACGCGGGGCTGAACGAGCAGCGCTACGACACGCTCCTGACCGCGTTGCGCCAGCTCCGTACCCCCAAGCTGTCCGAACGCCTCGACCCCGGCCTGCTGTCCGACCTGCTGTCCAGCGCGCTGCCGCCGCTCGCCGAGGACGAGCTCCGCGACCTCGCCGAGGGCTTCGAGCGGCTGGAACGGCAGCGCGAGGAGCTGCGGCGGCTCGACCGGGACGTGACGGAGACCGACCGGCTCGCCGCCCGGCAGCGCGACTACGCCCGCCGCGTCCTGCGCGCGGCCGCCGCCGGCGTCCTGGAGAGCCGCGCCGAGCTGGACGCGCGGGCCGAGGAGGCCACGGCCCGGCGCGCGGCGTTGCGCGAGGCCGAGGAGGAGCTGCGGGCGGCGACCCTGCGGCTGGGGGAGGAGGAGTCGCGGGAGCTGGCGCTGGCGGCGCGGATCGACGGGCTGAAGGAGAGCGAGGCGTACCGGATCGGGAGCGGCCTGCACCGGCTGCGTGAGGAGGCGCGGCGCGCCCACGAGACGGCGGCGGCGCTGCGCGACCAGGCGGGCGCGGCGGCCCGGGCGGCGGCGGCCAGGGAACGCCTCTCGCTCCGCGCCGCCACGGCCGCCCGCGCCGCGACCGCACTGGCCGGCCGGGCCGACGCCGAGGCCCGCGACGCGGCGCGGCGAGCCGGTCTCCTCAGCGCCCACGACCTGGACACCTCGGGTACGAGCACGAGAGAAGAGGCGCGGGCGGCGCGCGAGCTGGTACGGGTCGCGGTGAGCAGCCGGGCCGCGCAGATCCGCGAGGTCAGGGCCGCGGCGCTCGCCCACGAGGAGGCGGCCGGCCGCCGTACCGCCGCCGAGCGGGACCGCGACCTGGCCAGGGACGCCCTCGACGCCGCCCGCGAGACCGGCGAGCGCACCGGCCGCCTGCGCGAAGAACGCCTCAAGGACCTGGCCGCCGCCCTCGCCGAGTGGGCTGCCGGCTGCGTCCATCTGCGCCTCGACCCCGGCCGCCTCGCCGCCCTCGCCGGTGACCCCGCCGCCGCCGACGAGGCGGTGACCGAGGCCAGGATCGGCGCCGCCGTACGGATGGCGGCGCGCGAGCACCAGCTCACGACCGTACGCGACAACCTGGCGAAGGAGCGGGCCGAGCTGGCCGCGGAACGCCGCGGCCTCGACGAGCGGGCCGTCCTGGAGCCGCCCGCCCCCCGTGCCCGCGACAGGTCCGCCCGCGAGGGACGTCCGGGGACGCCGCTGTGGCGGGCGGTCGGGTTCCGGCCGGGCGTCGACCCCGGCGTCCAGGCGGCGGTGGAGGCCGCGCTGGAGGCGTCGGGCCTGCTCGACCTGTGGCTGCTGCCGGACGGCGGGTTCGCCGCGGACGAGCACGACGCGTTCGCCGTGACCGCGCTGTCGCGTCCCGCGCCCGGCGCCAGCCTCGCCGACGTGCTGCTCGCCGAGCCGGGCTCCCCGGCGCCGGTGGAGGCGGTGCTGGGCGCGATCGCGTACGCGCCCACCGCGCCGGGCGCCGACCATCCGGCCGTCATCGGCGCGGACGGCACCTGGCGGCTCGGCCCCGCCGTCGGCCGGTGGGCCAAGCCGGAGCCCTCGTACGTCGGCGCCGCCGCCCGCGAACGGGCCCGCCGCCGCCGGATCGCCGAGCTGGACGAGCGGTTGGGCGACGTGACGGGCCTGGCCGCCGAGTGCGGGCACCTGCTCGCCGTCCTCGCCGGCGACCGCGACGCCCTGGCCGCCGAGCTGCGGCGCAGGCCCGACCGCGGGCCGTACGACGCCGCCGCCCGCGCCCTGGACGCGGCGCTCGCGAAGGTCGCGCTGCTGGAGGACCGGCTGCGGGCGGCCGAGGAACGGCTGCGCGGGCGCGAGGCGGAGGCCGTCCACGCGCTGAGGCGGGCCACCGAGCAGGCCGCCGCGCACGCCCTCCCGACGGCCCTGCCCGCCCTGGACGGCCTGGAGGAGGCGTTGCGCGCCGCCGAGACCGCCGCCGCCGTACGTCATGAGCGCCACGCCGACGCCCGCACCGCCCACGAGCTGGCCGCGTACGCCGCCGAGACCGCCCGCGAGTACGAGGACCTGGCGGTACGCGCCGTCGAACGAGCGGAGGAGGCGGCGTCGGCCATCAGCCTGGCCGAACGCCTGTCCGCCATCGAACACGCCGTAAGCTCCGCCGTCGAACCCGCAGCCGCTTCCGCCGTCGAACGTGCAGCGAGGCCCGCTGGGGATTCTGCGGCCGGTTCTGGCATTGAACGTGCGGCGGGGCCCGCTGGGGTTTCCGCCGCCGATTCCGCCGTCGTACGTGCAGCGAGGCCCGCCGGGGAATCCGCGGGCAAGCTCGCCGTCGAGCCCGCTACAAGCCCCGCTGGGGAACCTGCCGCCGGCTTCGCCGTTGGAGCCACTACAAGCCCGGCCGGGGACCCCGCCGCCGGGTCCAGGGGCGAGTCCGCCGCTGGCTCCGCGGACGACGCCGGCCGCCTGCGGGTGCTCGAACAGCTTCACGACGTCCAAGCCGCACACCGCTCCTCCCGCCGCCTCGTCAAGTCGCTCAACGAGGGCCTGGCCCGCCTCAACGCCCGCCTCGGCCGCCTCCAGGGCGAGCTGGCCGCGGCCGAGGAGAAGCACGCCGGGGCGGAACACGCGTACGACGCCGCCCGCGCGCGCCTCCACCGCCTCACCTCCGGCCACCTCCCGTACGACGCCGCCCTGCCGCCCGAAGCAACCTCGGACCCCGCCGGTACGCCCGTCGAGGCGGCCCGGCGCCTGGCCGAACACCTCGACGCGGTGCCGTACGAGCCGCGCCACCTCCGCGAGGCCGAGACCCGCCTGCGCGACGCCGTCCACCACGCCAGGGAGGCCCTGGCCCACCGGGCGACCCTGGAGCTGGCCTGCGACGACGACGTACAGGTGCTCACCGCGAGCACCGGCGGCGCGCGGACCGGCGTGGCGGCACTCACCGACACACTGCGCGCCGAGCGGGACGCGCGCAGGTCGGGCAGCGGCCAGGCGGAGCGGGACCTGTTCGACCGCATGCTCGGCGGCATCGCCCGCCGGCACCTGGCCGACCGCATGAGACAGGCGACCGCCCTGGTCGAGGACATGAACCGGCGTCTGGCACGAGTCCGCACCGCCTCCCGGCTCGCGGTCCGGCTGTCCTGGCAGGTGGACCCGGCCCAGCCTGCGACCACCAGGAACGCCCGCGACCTGCTGCTGCGCGACCCGGCCGACCTGGACGAGGCGGCCCGCGAGACCCTGTACGCCTTCTTCCGCGACCGGGTGGAGGAGGCCCGGGCCGACGGCTCCCCGGCGAGCTGCTGGGAGGACCAGCTCGCGACGGTCCTCGACTACACCTCCTGGCACCGGTTCACCGTCCGGCTCGACCGCGGCGACGGCCAGGGCTGGCAGGACCTCACCAGGAAGCTGCACGGCGCGCTGTCGGGCGGGGAGAAGGCGATCGCGCTGCACCTGCCGCTGTTCGCCGCCGTGGCCGCGCACTACCAGACCGACCCGGGCTGCCCCCGGTTCATCCTGCTCGACGAGGTGTTCGTGGGCGTGGACCGGACGAACCGCGGCCAGGTCTTCGAGCTGCTGGTGGACCTGGGGCTGGACCTCGTGCTGACCTCCGATCACGAATGGTGCGAATATCGCGAGCTCGACGGGATCGCCGTCCACCAGCTCATCACCGGCGACGGCGACGACGCCGTGACGACGGCCCGCTTCGTCTGGAACGGCCACCGCACCGCACCCACCGATCCCAGCCGGCCGTCAGGAACGCCTGGTCCCGGCCCGGACGCCGGCGTTCAGCCCGGGTGATCAGGGTGAGTGGTCAGTCGGGTGGCCCAGGGCGGGTCGGCGCCGGGGACTGAGCAGGTCAGGGCGGCTACGCGGGCTGCGAACGCCGCCGCCTCCGCCGCCGTCCCCAGGTCCAGGCCGTCCAGTCGTCCGCCGAGGTGGCCGCCGGCGTGCAGGTGGTGCAGGAGGCCGGCGGTGAAGGAGTCGCCCGCGCCGACCGTGTCCACGACCTCGACCTTGGGGGCGGGCACGGTGGTGCGCTCGCCGTCCAGCGAGACCAGGGCACCCGCGGCCCCGCGCGTGACGACCACCAGGCGGGCACCCGCCTCGTGCCAGGTGTCGCAGGCGTGTTCCTGGGACACCCCGGGCAGCAGGAACTCCAGGTCGTCGTCGCTGAGCCTGAGGATGTCCGCCCACGAACACCAGCGCGCCACCTGGTAGTCGTCCTTGGCGGCGAGGCTGGGGCGGACGTTCGGGTCGATCGAGATCGTGGCGTGCGCGGACGCGGCCCGCGCGAACTCCTCGACCGCCGCCCGCCCCGGGGCCCTGACCAGGGCGAGCGATCCGGTGTGCAGGCAGGCGGCGGCGCCGAGCCTGGCCGGGGTCAGCTCGTCCCGGCTCCACTGCCAGTCGGCGGCGCCCTCGGCGTAGAAGGTGTAGCCGGCGCGTCCGTCGGCGTCGAGGGCCGCGATGGCGAGCGTGCTCGGCTCGGCGGCCTCGACGCAGCCCGACAGGTCCACGCCCGAGGCCGCCAGATGCCCGCGGAACAGGTCGCCGAAGACATCGCCGGAGAGACGGCCGAGGAAGCGCGCCGGGGCGCCGAGCCGGGCCAGCGCCACGGCCGTGTTGGCGGGGCCACCCCCCGGCAGCACCTGCAACTCCAGGCCGCGCCCGCCGACGGCGACGGCGGAGCCGGCCCCGCCGTCGCGCTCGAAGCTCCTGCTGTCGCCTCCGCCGTCCATGGAGGCGGAGGGGCGGGTGGTGAAGGCGTCTGCGACGCACTCGCCCAGGACAGCGATCATCGGGCTGCCTTTCCTCAGTCGGGCGCCGGTGACAGCGGCTAGTGGCGCAGGCCCGTGAACAGGTCTTCCTCGTGGGTGGGGGTCCGCACCTTGGACAGCACCCGCTCGAACGCCTCGTACGAGAACGCCCGCTGCTGGGTCTCCTCCGGCATGCGCAGCAGGAAGATGTTCTCGCCCTGGCTCTCGTGCGCCCGCAGCGCCTTGAGCTTGCGCTCGGTGTAGGGGGCCACGTCGACGACCGTGGTCACCCGCTCGTCGGGGGTGCCGAAGTCGTCGGGGACCTCGAAGTCGCCCACGTCCATGCCGCTGTCGCGCATCAGCTCGAACATCTGCTTCATCGCCGAGCGCGGCATCGCCGTGTAGTAGAACTTGTCGGGGATGCCGGTCGACTCGACGGCCGCCACGGTGATCCGGTGCGTCTGCACGTGGTCGGGGTGGCCGTAGCCGCCGCCGCCCGTCTCGTCGTACGTCACCACGACTTGCGGCCGGTAGCGCTCGATCAGGGCGGCCAGCCGGCCCGCCGCCTCCTCCACCGGGACGTTGGCGAACGCGTCGGGGTGCCCGTTGCCCGCCCATCCGTCCATGCCGGAGTCGCGGTAGCCGAGCAGCTCCAGGTGGTCGATGCCCAGGTGGGCGACCGATTCGCGCAGCTCGGCCAGGCGGCGGGCGGCCACCGCCGCGTCGTCGTGGCCGTCCTCGCCCGGTTTGACGCCGCCGTCACCGTCGCCCTGCTCACCGTTGGTGCAGGTGACCAGGACGGTGCGGACGCCCTCCTCGGTGTAGCGGGCCAGGATGCCGCCGGTGCTGAGGCATTCGTCGTCGGGGTGGGCGTGGACGACCATGAGCGTGAGTTCCCGATCCATGGGCCGAAACCCTACCCGGCCCCACCGACATTCCCGGCCCGGCGCTCCCGGCCCGGAGACCCCGCCCCGTCCCGCCCCAAGCCGGGGCGAGACGGGGCTCACGGGGGTTATCGGGCGTTGAGCAGGTCGGTGACGTTGGCGGCGCGGAGCATCGCCGGGGTGAGCAGGCGGGCGCGGTGCTCGGGGACGCCTCCGGCGCGGGCGGCGGCCGTGAGCGCCGTGCCCAGCCAGGCGGCGTCGAGGGCGCGGCCGTCCGGGCGGCGGATCAGCGGCTCGCCCGCCGGCCGGCTGGCGCACAGGACGCGCAGCAGCGGGCGGGCCAGCGGCGTCACCAGGAAGGCGGCGACGTCGTCCCGTCCGTGGTTGACGGTGACGACGGCCGGCTGCCCCACGGTGCCGTCGGGCACGGTGCGCACGTCCTGCCGGGTCAGCCCGGCCAGGGCCTCCACGGCGGCGCCGGTCAGCTCCAGCAGCGCGACGGCCGCCGCCTCCGCGGTGCGGCCGTCCGCCGCGAGGCGGGCGACGCCCTCCCGGAGCAGCCGCCGCTCCTCCGGGGTGACCGCTTGACCGTCCCCCTGGCGGGCCGGCCTGGCCGGCGTGGCGCCGGCGACCTGGTTGTGCCGGACGACGCCGCAGCGCCAGGCGTAGGTGTAGAACGACAGCAGGGCGGCCCGCTTGCGGCTGACCGTCTTGCTGGTCAGCGGCCTGCCGGGGCTCCGGGGGACGCCGCCGGTACGGGCGGCCTCGCAGAACGCCTCCAGATGGGCGCCGGTGACGGCCAGGAGCTCGACGCCCGGCTCGGCCACCTGCAGCCAGCGCAGGAACGACGCCACCACCTGCAGCGCCACCTGGCGGGCGGCGGCGGACGGCTTGTCGCACAGCCAGGCGGACACCGTACGGCGGGCGAGCGGGTCGAGGGCGTCCACCAGGTCCACGTCGGCGCCGGGCACCTCGCCGCCGTCCTTGGGGCGGCGGCGCGGCCGGAGGCCGGGGATCTGCCCGACGCTCCCCGGCGCGGTGTCCTCCGCCCGGCCGCTGTCCGGGGTCGCGGCCGGTAAGCGGTGGTCGTGCGGCGCGGGGCCGGCGTCCGGCGACGACGGCGTGATCGGCGCCGTCGGCGCGGCCGGCGTCACGGGCGAGGCCGTCGTGACGCGGGGGACCCCGCGTACGGTCTCCCGTCGCGGCAGGCCGCTCTCCCGGCGGACCGGGGCGTCCTGCTCATCAGTGGAAGCGGGGGAGGGGCTGGTGAGGGGATCGCCTTCGCGCATGGTCAGCATGTGATCGGCACCGGCCGGGTACGCGCCCGAAGGGCACGACCGGGTGGGGCGTCGGCGACGGCGGGCGTCCATGGGCACGGCACGAGCATCACGGGGGTGGCCGTCGCGGCGGCACGGCGAGCGCGACGACCCGAGCCTGGCAGACCGATCATGATCTCGATCTTCTCACGAACGCCGCCTCGTGAAGACCTCTACGGCCCCGGGAGTCCCTTGCGAATCGGCGGTCACACGCCTTGCTCCTGAGTCATGACTCAGTCGAACGGCCCGGTCAGAGTACGCGGGCGAGCTCGCCGGCCCGCGTCCGCGCGGCCGCCGCCGCGGCCCGGTCGCCGAACGCCTCGGCCACGGCCGCCTGCTTCAGCCAGTTGTACGGGCTGCACGGCCGCACCCCGATCCGCTCGCTGACCAGCGTCCGGGCGACGTCCCGCGCCCCGGCCCGCAGCGCCGCCTCCAGCAGCGTCCGCTGCACGGCGTCGCGCTGGGCATGGCTGCCGCCGAACTCGTTGACCCGGTGCCTGATCGGGTACAGCAGGTCGAGCGCCGCCCGGTGGTCGCCGCGCCCGAACGCGACGAGCGCCCGGCACACCGGCAGCCCCACCCGCAGCGTCATGTCCACGTTGGTCACGCCGGGACGGGCCTCGGCGACGTACGCCTCCCGCGAGGCGATCAGCTTGTCCGCCTCGCCCAGCCGCCCCGCGCCCACGTACGCCATGACCGCGTGCATGTCGTTGAAGGCGTAGAACGGCTCGGCCACCCGCGCCGGCCAGGCGTCGGCCAGCGCCCGCCACCGCTCGGGCTGCTCCGACCCCTCCAGGTGGAGCCGCCACAGCAGCGCGGCGGCGTCCAGCAGCTCCAGGCACGACTGCCCGTCGGCCAGCGCCGCGTCGTAGATCGCCAGCACCCGCGGCACGTCCCCGGCCTCCAGCGCGAACAGGCAGTAGTGCCACCAGGCGTGCACGTTGAGGAACGTCCCCGCCGACCAGTCGGGCACCCGCGCGTCGAGATAGCGCAGCCCGTCGCCGAAGCGGCCGCGCATCTCGTACGTGTGCGTGACGGCGTGGATCGCCCACACGTCGCGCCGGTCGAGCTCGACCGCCCGCAGCCCGACCTCCTCCGCCCGGTCGTAGTGCCCGGCCTCCTCCAGCCCGAAGGCGTACATGCCGAGCACCTGCCCGTAGTGCGGGTCGCCGGGACCCCAGGCGGTGAGCGCGCCGCCGACGCGGTCGCGCAGCGAGCGGGCGTCGCCGGTGAAGAAGTCGACGTGGTGCCCGGCGATCAGCGCCAGCGCGTCGCGCGGATGCTCGGCGGTGATCTCGGCGAGCAGAGCCCCGCAGGTCAGGAAGTCGCCGTCGAGCAGCGCCCGCACGGCCGCGAGATGGGCCCGCTCGCGCGGCGGCAGGGATCTCCCGCCGGCGCGCCGGAGGAAGGCGTGGAAACGCACCCGCGCCGTCCGCGCGTCCTCGGCCTCGGTGGTCAGCAGCCCGAGATAGGCGGCGAGCACGTGGCCCATGGGGAAGTCGGGCGACTCCTCCAGCGCCGCGTTCGCCTCGGCGTCGACCTCGGCCCGGAAGTGCAGCAGCTCGTCGATCGCGCGGTCGTAGTGGCGGGCCGCGGCGGCGCTCGCCCCGCTCATGGCGAGTCCGTGCTGGTCGGTCCTCACCTGATCATCGTAACGACGACGCCGCCCGATACCGAGGTCTGCAACGCCGTTTCCGGGGCATCTCGTACGTCTCCGAACCCCTCTGGAGGGATGATGAGCACGGCGGGACAAGAGGTACGCGGCGCGGCGCGGAGAGCGGCCCGCCACCCCGTCATGGACGTCGCGACGCGGATCGGCCTGGCCTGCCGCGGCGTGCTGTACGCGCTGGTCGGCGCGGTGGCGGTGCAGGTCGGCCTGGGCGAGCGGTCGAAGGAGGCAGACAAGGCGGGCGCCATCGAGGCGGTCGCCGAGCTGCCCTTCGGCGCGGGACTGCTGTGGATCATGATGGTCGGGTTCGTGGCGCTGGCGCTGTGGCAGATCTCGGAGGCGCTGTTCGGGGGCGGCGAGACGATCGAGCGGGCCGAGGCGGTCGCCAGGGTCGCGGTGTACGCGCTGGTCGTGGTCAGCCTGATCAGCGTGCTGACGAAGGGGAAGGCGTCGTCCGACGACGAGAAGTCCCGCGACATCACGGCGACGCTGCTCGGGCTGCCCGGCGGGCCGGTGATCGTGGGCGCGATCGGGCTCGGGCTGGTCGTGCTCGGCGGCTACTGGGTGCGCCAGGGGCTCGTCAAGGGGTTCAGGAAGGAGCTGGACCGGGCGGGCATGCCCGCGCCCGCCCGTACCGTCATGGACCACCTCGGCCTCGGCGGGTTCGTCGCGAGGGGCGCGGTCGCCGCGCTGGCCGGGATCCTCGTCTGCCGGGCGGCGGTCACGTTCGACCCGGACGAGGCGGGCGGCATCGACGCGGCGCTGCGCGAGTTCGCCGGCACGCCCGCCGGGCCGTGGCTGCTCGTGGTGGTGGCGCTGGGGCTGCTGCTGTTCGCGGCGTACTGCTTCGGCGAGGCGCGCTGGCGTCGCACGTGAGCCGGGTCAGCGCCGGCGGCGGGCCCGCTCGGCGAGCACCGCGCGGGCCGTGCCGGGGTCGTCGCAGAACGCGCCGTCGATCCCCGCGTCCAGCAGCTTGGCCAGCCAGCCCGTGACGTCGCCGATCGCCCGCGGGTGGGCGGGGCTCGCCGGGTCGCCCGCCCGGTGGTCGGCCGGGAGCTGGGAGTTCTCGCCGCGTACCGTCCACACGTGCACGTCGAGGCCGTGGCGGTGGGCGTCGGCGACGAGCGTCGTGGGCGGCAGCGTCCGGCCGTCGGCGTCGCGCGGCACCACGTGCCGGGTGTCGACGCCGATGCCGTCGGCGTACCCGGCGATCTCGCGCAGGCCGTCCGGCGTCACCAGGTCCTTCGAGGAACGGGGGTCGCCGGCGGCGACCCAGTCGTAGGGCGCGCCGTCGTACGCCACGAGCTGGATCAGCGGCAGCTCCGTCCTGGCGCGCAGCTCGCGCAGGTTCGCCGTCTCGAACGACTGGATATACGCCGCGCGCACCCGGTGCCGGCCGAGCACCTCCAGCAGCGGCTCCTCCAGCGGCAGCCCGATGGAGGCGAAGTACGACGGATGCTTGGTCTCCGGGTACACCCCGACGCCCGCCCGCAGCGCGAGCCGCACGACCTCCTCGAACGTCGGGATCTCCGCGAGCCCGTCGAACGCCGTGTTGCCCGGCCGCAGCTCCGGCACCCGCTCCTTGGCGCGCAGCGTCTTCAGCTCGGCCAGCGTGAAGTCCTCGGTGAACCAGCCGGTGACAGGCCGGCCGTCGATGGTCCTGGTGGTGCGCCGGTCGGCGAACTCGGGCCGCGCGGCCACGTCCGTCGTGCCGGAGATCTCGTTCTCGTGCCTGGCCACCAGCACGTGATCCTTGGTGGCGACCAGGTCGGGCTCGATGTAGTCGGCGCCGAGGGCGATGGCGGTCTCGTACGACATGAGGGTGTGCTCGGGCCGGTGGGCGCTCGCGCCGCGGTGCCCGATCACGATGGGCGCTGTCTGGGTCACGAGGGCGACCGTACCGCCGCGCGGCGCGCACGGTGTCAGACGGGCAAGGGGATCTCGTCCGTGGCGCCGTCCGGCCAGGTGATCACGTCGTCCTTGACCACCGGCGGCTCGCCCCCCGAGCCGCCCTCGCCCAGCAGCAGCGCGGCGGTGTACCAGCGGCCGGGCTCGGCCGGGCCCGGGGTGGCGCACCACGGCACCAGCGTGCGTCCGGCGAGCGGCGTGGCCGCGACCGCCACACCTTGCTCCGTCAGCCCGGGGCCGCCGGTCACGCGGGTCGCGGGCCCGCCCTCGGGCGCGGGCCACCCCCCGAGACGCAGCCGCCCGCCCGGCTCGTCAGCCCGGGGGTCCGATGCGGAGGCCCGGGGGTCCGATGCGGACGTCCGGGCGTCCCGCTCGGCGGGGAGGCGGGCGAAGCGGACCTCCCAGGCGCCGCGCACCGCCGAGACGACCTCCACCTCCGGCCCGTCACGCAGCTCGCCGCCCGGCCGGCTGTACCCGTGGTCCGGGCCGGGGCCCTGCTCGCCCCAGCGGGCCCGCCACCGCGACGAGCCGACCAGCGTCCCTGACGGCAGCGCGGACACCGGCCCCGCCGTGAACCCCGTTCGGTGGGAGGCCCGCCCGTCCTCGTCCAGCACCGCCACCGACTGGTCGAGCGGATCGCCGGACAGCAGCGGGAAGGTGGCCGTGGAGTAGCCGAGCCGGGCGTAGAGCGGCGCGTCGGCGAGGCGCGCGCCCGGCCGCGCGTGGTCGGTGCCGTGGTTGACGACCCGGACGATCCCGTCCGCCCGCGTCCCGCTGACCAGCCAGCCGGGGGCCCGCACCACCCGCGTGAAGTCGCCGGTCTCGACCGGCAGCGGCTCCTCGACGGCCGTCCACACCGGATGACCGGCCGGCAGCGACAGCCCCAGCAGGCCCTTCGCCGCCCAGTACGGCGAGCCGGGCCCCGAGTAGTCCTGCGCGATCCCGCGCCACGGCCCGTGCCAGCCGAGGGTGAGCACCCCGTCGCGGTCCGGCGCGCCGCGCTCGGCGAAGTGCCGCACGATGCCCGACGCGGCCCGGCGCAGCAGCCCGGGGGAGCCGACCCCGGCCCGCGCCCCCGCCCAGAACGGCGCCGCCGCGGCGAACCGGTAGGTCAGGCTGCGCCCCTGGACGAGCGGCGAGCCGTCGGCCCCCACCAGGTGCACGGCGTCGTCGAGGAAGCGCTCCAGCCGGGCCAGGTACGCGGGATCGGGGTCGCGGCCGGCCATCTCGCTCCACAGCAGCGGGTACAGGTGCAGCGCCCACCCGTTGTAGTGGTCGTAGGAGCGTTCGGGGCCGTCGGCGTACCAGCCGTCGGCGCGCTCGAACGTGCGGGCCAGGGCGAGCCCCGCCTCGATGTCCTCCTCCGCGTACGGCCCACCCACGGAGGCCAGGAACTGCTCGGTGACGATCTGGAACCAGACCCAGTTGATCGGCGGGTAGGCGGCGCCGACCGCGGGGGCCAGCCAGTCCACCACCTGCTCGCGCACCCGCGCCGGCAGCCGGTCCCACAGCCACGGACGGGTCAGGTGCAGCACCAGCGCGACGGAGGCGGCCTCCACCTTGGCCTGGTCGTGCTCGTCCAGCCGGGGCCACCGCTCGGGTGAGGCCGGGTCCACGCCGGCGGCCAGGCCCTCGGCGTACCACTCCATGAGGCCGAGCGGGTCGCGCCCGTCCTCGCCGGCGACGCGGAAGCCGGCGGCGAGGAACGTGCGGGCGAAGCCCTCCAGGGCGTCGACGTCGGGGCCGTACCCGCCGGGCGGCCCGGGGAAGGCGACGCGCGCGTGCGCGGGGGAGGCGTGGGCGCGGGCGGCGAGGAGCAGGCGGTCGGCGAGGGCGGCCCAGTGCTCCCTGGTCCAGCCGGTGTAGGGGGAGATCACCCGTCCAGCAAACACGGGTATGCCGTTCGTCGACAAGAATTGACCGCTCGCCGTAAAGATTCGCCGCGTCCGCAATACCGCATACAGTATGTTGCGCGTGGCAGGATTCCTCAGCCGGTCCCGGACCGTCGCCGACCCCTCCTGGAGCCGCTGGCTCGTGCCGCCCGCGGCGCTCTCGGTGCACCTCGCCATCGGCCAGGCGTACGCGTGGAGCGTGTTCAAACCCCCGCTGGAGTCCGCGCTCGGGCTCTCCGGCACGCAGAGCGCGCTGCCGTTCCAGCTCGGCATCGTCATGCTCGGCCTCTCGGCCGCCTTCGGCGGCACGCTGGTGGAGCGCAACGGGCCGCGCTGGGCCATGTTCGTCTCGATGACCTGCTTCTCCTCCGGCTTCCTGCTGTCCGCGCTGGGCGTGGCCACCCGGCAGTACTGGCTGGTGGTGCTCGGCTACGGCGTCGTCGGCGGGATCGGGCTCGGCATCGGCTACATCTCCCCGGTCTCCACGCTGATCAAGTGGTTCCCGGACCGGCCCGGCATGGCGACCGGCATCGCGATCATGGGGTTCGGCGGGGGAGCGCTCATCGCCTCGCCGTGGTCGGCGCAGATGCTCGGCGCGTTCGGCGCGGACACCGGCGGGATCGCGCTGACGTTCCTCGTCCACGGCGTGGCCTACGCGGCGTTCATGACCATGGGCGTGCTGCTGGTCCGCGTGCCGCCCGAGGGCTGGCACCCGCGCGGCTGGACCCCGCCCGCCGCGGGCCGCCGCCCGCTGGTCACCGACGCCGACGTCTCGGCCCGCAACGCCATCCGCACCCCGCAGTTCTTCTGCCTGTGGGTGGTGCTGTGCTGCAACGTCACCGCGGGCATCGGCATCCTGGAGAAGGCCGCGCCGATGATCACCGACTTCTTTGCGGGCACGCCCGCCGCCGTCGCGGCCGGGGCGGCGGCCGGGTTCGTGGCGCTGCTGTCGCTGGCGAACATGACCGGCCGCTTCGTCTGGTCCTCCACCTCCGACCTCATCGGGCGCAAGAACGTCTACCGCGTCTACCTGGGCGCGGGGGCGCTGCTGTACCTGGTCATCGCGCTGGCGGGCGCCTCGTCCAAGCCGGTGTTCATCGTGTGCGCGCTCGGCATCCTGTCCTTCTACGGCGGCGGCTTCGCGACCGTACCCGCGTACCTGAAGGACCTGTTCGGCACGTACCAGGTGGGCGCCATCCACGGCCGGCTGCTCACGGCCTGGTCCACGGCGGGCGTGCTGGGGCCGCTCATCGTCAACGCGGTCGCCGACGCCGGCGAGGCCGCCGGCCGCTCAGGCCCCGCCCTCTACACCACCTCGCTGTACGTCATGATCGGCCTGCTCGCGGTCGGCTTCCTCGCCAACGAGCTGATCCGGCCCGTGGCGGACAAGTACCACGAGCACCCGTCCCGGGGGACGGTCACGCAGGAGAAGGGACAGACCGTATGAGCAGGCGCACGGCGCTCATGGCGGTGGCGTGGGCCTGGGTCGGCCTGCCCTTCGCCTACGGCATCTACAACCTGCTGCTCAAGCTCGCCCAGCTCTTCGCCTGAGCGGTCAGCGGCACTGCCGGGCCGCCGCGAACAGCTGGGCCTCGCCGCCGGGGCGGGCGACGAGCTGCAGGCCGACCGGCAGCCCGTCCACGAGCCCGGCCGGGACGGTCAGCGCCGGACGGCCGAGCACGTTCCACGGGCTGGTCATGGCCAGCAGCGCCGCGCGCACCTGGATCGGCTCGCCGCCGAGCTCGGCCTCCCGCGCGCCGATCGGCGGGGCGAGGATCGGGACGGTCGGCGTCGCCAGCACGTCGTACGGGCCGAACAGGGCCTCGGCGTGCTCCTTCAGCTCCCGCCGGGCCTCCATGGCCCGGACGTAGCGCCAGGCGGGCAGCTCGGCGGCCACCCGGAGGCGGTCGAGCACCTCCGGGTCGAACAGGCCGGGCGCCGAGGCCAGCCGGCCGGCGTGCACGGCCGCCGTCTCGCCGCTCTGGACCGCCAGGTACGTCTCACGGAACAGCTCCAGGACCTCCGGCGCCATCCGCGCCTCGCCCGCGACCGGCCCCGCGGCGGCCCGCGCGGCCTCGGCGACCCGCGGATCGGTCGGGAAGAGACTGTCCGGCTCCAGCCACCCCACCCGGACCTCGCCCACCGTCTCCGAGAGCCCGGAAGCGGTCAGGGCTTCGTAGGCGAGCCGGCAGCAGGACGCGGTGGCGGCGAGGACGCCGACGTGGTCGAGCGTGCGCGAGAGCGGGAAGACGCCGTCCGCCGGGATCGCGTCGTAGGCGGGCTTGAACCCGGCCGCCCCGCACAGGGCGGCGGGGATGCGGACCGAGCCGCCGGTGTCGGTGCCGAGCGCCAGCGGGACCAGCCCCGCCGCCACGGCCGCGCCGCTGCCCGCGCTGGAGCCGCCCGTCATACGGGAGGGGTCCCACGGGTTGCGGGCGGGCCCGCCGGCGGAGCGGTCGCCGGTCGGCCCGTACGCGAACTCGTGGGTGGTGGTCGTGCCCACGACGACCGCCCCGGCCCGCCGCAGCAGGGCCACGCAGGCCGCGTCCTCGTCCGCCACGTGGCCGGCGAAGTGCCGCGACCCCATCGTCACCCGCATCCCGGCGATCATGATGAGGTCCTTCACGCCCGCCGGGATGCCGTGCAGCGGCCCCCGGTCGATCCCGGCCGCCAGCTCCTCGTCGGCCCGCCGGGCCGCCTTCGCCGCCCCGGCGGCGTCCACGGTGACGAAGGCGTTGAGCTCGGAGCCGGCGATCGCGTCGAGCGCGAGCGCGGTCAGCTCGGCGGCGGTCGTGCGCCCGGAGCGCAGGTCGCGCCCCAGGCCGTCGAGGGTGCGTCCGGTGAACGGGCCGGGAAGGGGGATCGTCATGGTGCCATTGTCGTACGACCAGGTCAGCGGCCCAGCCGGTGGGCGAGGCGGTCCAGTGAGGTGTTGATGGCGATGAAGATCGCCGCGATGAGGATCGCGGCCGGGATGACGTTGGAGAAGTTCGCGGCGATGCCGTTCAGCCCACGGTCCACCAGCTCGTCGTAGCCGACGATGAGCCCGAGCGCCGAGTCCTTCAGCAGCACGATGAACTGGCTGACCAGCGCGGGCAGCATCACCCGCACGCCCTGCGGCAGCAGCACCAGGCGCATGACCTGGTTCTTGCGCATGCCGACCGCGTACGCCGCCTCCCGCTGCCCCTTCGGCAGGCTCAGCACCCCGGCCCGGATGATCTCCGCGATCACCGACCCGTTGTAGAGCGTGAGCCCGAAGACCACCGCGGCGAACGCCGAGATGTTCACCCCGATGACCATGTACGAGCCGAAGAACGCGAAGAAGATCAGCAGCAGCAGCGGCACCGATCTGAAGAACTCCACCACCGCGGCCGCAGGCACCCGGATCCAGGCGTGCTCCGACATCCTCGCCACCGCGAAGACCAGCCCGAACAGCCCGGCCAGCAGCACCCCGGCCACCGCCGCGCCGAGCGTCCCGGCCAGGCCGGGCAGGATGAAGGTGGCCCACACGTCGCCGCGCAGCAGCGGCAGCCACTTGTCGGCGGCCCACTGGTCCTTCTCGTCGAAGCGCACGTACACGACGTAGGCGAGGGCGAGCAGGACGAGCGTGACCGTCCCGGCCAGCACGCGGTTGCGGCGCACGCCGCGCGGGCCGGGAGGCTCGTAGAGGTTGGCGTAGCTCATCGGGCCACCGCCATCCGCCGCGACAGCCAGCCGAACAGCAGGCCCATCGGCAGGCACAGCAGCACGAACCCGGCGGCGAAGCCGAGGAAGATCTCGATCACCTGGTCCCCGTACGTCTCGATCATCTCCCGCATCCGCACCGACGCCTCGCTCACGCCCACCACCAGGGCGATCGTGGTGTTCTTGGTCAGCGCGATGAGGATGCTGCCGAGCGGCGCCACCACCGCGCGGAACGCCTGCGGCAGCGTGATCAGCCGGAGCGTCTTGACGAACCCGAGCCCGAGCGAGCGGGCCGCCTCGGCCTGCCCGACGGGCACCGTGTTCAGCCCGGAGCGCAGCGCCTCGCACACGAACGCCGAGGTGTAGGCGGTCAGCCCGATGCAGGCGAGCCAGAAGTTGTTGGTCGCGATGTCGTCGGACAGCTCCACGCCCAGGTTCGCGCCGACGCCGAGGCCGGTGAACAGCAGCACCAGCGTGAGCGGGGTGTTGCGGGCCACCGACACGTACGTGCCCGCCGCCGCCCGCAGCGCGGCGAGCGGCGCGACCCGCATGGCGGTCAGCAGCGTCCCCAGCACGAGGGAGCCGAGCGCGCTGACCGCCGTCAGCCTGATCGTCATCCAGAACGCGGCGAGGATCGTCCCGCCTTCGGTCAGCAGGGCTTCCATACGATCAGTACCGCTCCAGCTGCGGCGCCTGCGGGAGGGCGAAGCCGGAGGCGCCGACGCTGGCCTGCAGCGCCTTGGTCCAGCTCCCGTCGGCGAACATCTTCTCCAGCGCGTCGTTGACCGCCTTGCGGCCGGCCGTGTCGTCCTTCTTCAGCCCGATGCCGTACTTCTCGGTGCTGAACGGCTTGCCGACCACCTTGAGCTTGCCGTTGTGCTGCGCCGCGTAGCCGGCCAGGATGACGTTGTCGGTGGTGATGGCGTCGAGCTGGCCGCCGAGCACCCGGTCCACGCACGCCGAGTACGTCCGCTCCTCCTGGAGCTGCACCTCCTTGGCGTACTCCGCCTTGACCTTCTGGGCGGGGGTGGAGCCGGCGACCGAGCACAGCTTCTTGCCGTTCAGCGTCTCCGGCCCGGTCAGCGAGGAGTCGTCGGCCCGGACCAGCAGGTCCTGCCCGGCCACGAAGTACGGCCCGGCGAAGGACACCTTCTGCTTGCGGGCGTCGGTGATCGAGTACGTCGCCACGACCAGGTCCACCTGGCCCTGCTCGATGAACGCCTCCCGGTTGGCCGACACCGTCTCCTTGAAGGTGATGCCGTCGGGCTCGACGCCGAGCTGCTTGGCGACGTACTTGGCGACCTCGACGTCGAAGCCGGTGAACGCGCCGTCGGGGGTGCGCAGGCCCAGCCCCGGCTGGTCCGCCTTGACCCCGATGACGAGCTTCTTCTCGTTCTTCGCCTTGTCCACCACGGAGTCGTAGCTGTCCTGACCGCCGCCGCAGGCGGTCGCGAGGGCCATGACGGCGAACACCGCGTAGAGGGACCTTCCGAACATGACGTGCGCTCCTTTAGTGCGTGAGGATCTTGGCGAGGAAGGACTGGGCGCGCTCGCTGCCGGGCGCCGTGAAGAATCCGTCAGGGGTGTCCTGCTCGACGATCTCGCCGTCGGCCATGAAGACCACCCGGTCGGCGGCCCGCCGGGCGAAGCCCATCTCGTGGGTGACGACGACCATGGTCATGCCGTCGCGGGCGAGCGCCGTCATGACCTCCAGGACCTCGTTGACCATCTCGGGGTCGAGCGCCGAGGTGGGCTCGTCGAAGAGGATCACCTTCGGGTCCATGGCCAGGGCCCGGGCGATCGCCACCCGCTGCTGCTGGCCGCCGGAGAGCTGGGCGGGGTACTTGGCGGCCTGGCCGCCGATCCCCACCCGGTCGAGCAGGTCGCGGGCCTTGCGCTCGGCGGCGTCCTTCGGCCTCTTCAGCACGTGCACCTGGCCCAGGACGACGTTGTCCAGGACCGTCTTGTGCGCGAAGAGGTTGAAGGACTGGAAGACCATGCCGACCTCGGCCCGCAGCCGCGCCAGGGCCTTGCCCTCGGCCGGCAGCGGAGTGCCGTCCACGCTGATCGTGCCCGAGTCGATGGTCTCCAGCCGGTTGATGGCGCGGCACAGGGTGGACTTGCCCGCCCCGGACGGGCCGATGATCACCACGACCTCGCCCTTGGAGACCGTCAGATCGACGTCCCTCAGCACGTGGTGGTCGCCGAAGCGTTTGTTGACCCGGTCCAGGACGATCAGGGCCTCCTGTGTCATGCGTCACGCTCCTTGTCTCGGTCCGCGATGGCGTAACCGTAGGAGCCGCGTGTTGCCAGGAAGGGCTTGTGATCGTTCTGCTCAGGAATCGGGCCGGGTCGTGATCTAGCGGGCCGACGGCTTGGAGCTCTCCGAGGTGGCCCCGGACACGCCGATCGTGTCCCGGTAGGCGCGCTCCCACTCGCCGCCGGCCAGCCAGCGGGCGATCAGGCCGTTGAGGTAGTCGCGGAAGGCCAGGTCGTCCTTGCGGACGCCGATCCCGTACGGCTCGCGCCCGAACGGCTTGCCGACCAGCCGCAGCGCGTCGGGATGCTGCGCCTGGAGGCCGAGCAGGATCGTGTCGTCGGTGCTGAGCGCGTCCACGCGGCCGGACAGCAGGGCCGGCACGCACACGCTGTAGGTGTCGACGATCTCCAGCCGGGCCCCGGACACCTCGGCACGCAGCCGGTCCGCGGAGGTGGAGCCGATCGCCGTGCAGACGGTCCTGCCGTCGAGGTCGGCAACGCCGCGGATGCGGGTGTCGGCCGCCCGGACGAGCAGGTCCTGGCCCGCGTAGTAGTACGGGTCGGTGAAGGTCACCAGGCGGGCGCGGGCCGGGGTGATCGAGTAGGTGGCGACGACCAGGTCCACGATGCCCTGGGAGATGAAGTTCTCCCGCTCGCGCGTGACGGTCTCGACGAAGCGGATGTTGCGCTCGCTGCCGGTGAGGTCGCGGGCCACCAGCCGGGCGATCTCGGCGTCGAAGCCGATGATCCGCCCGGTGGCGGGGTCCTTGTAGCCGAACATGGGCTGGTCGAACTTGATGCCGACGACGAGGACGCCGCGGTCCCTGATGCGGGCCATGGTCGAGCCCTCGGGGAACGGGTCGGCCTGCCCGCAGCCCGCCGGCACCAGGCACAGCACGAGGCACAGCAGCGCGGCGAGCGCATTCCTCGAACTGGTCATCTGGCCCGTCATCTAGCGCGGTAACGGTGCTGGGGCCGGCCGGTGGGACCGTACCTCGGCCTGGTCTCCACCAGGCCCCGGTCGACCAGGTGCTCCAGGTAGCGGCGGGCGGTGGCGCGGCTGACGCCGATGCTGGCGGCCAGCTCGTGCGCGGAGACGTCCTCCGCGACCTCGGCCAGCGCGTCCAGCACGGCCTGCTCGGTGGCCGCGGAGATGCTCTTCGGGCGGAACGGCTGGTCGGTGTGGAGCGAGCGGAAGATGCGGTCGATCTCCTGCTGCTCGGCGAAGCGGCCGCTCGCCTCCAGTTGCTCGGCCGTGGCCGCGTAGCGCAGCAGCGTCTGCTCCAGGGTGCCGGTGCGGGTGGGCTTGACCAGGTAGTACAGGGCGCCGCGCTGGATGGCGGCGCGCACGGTCGCCGACTCCTTGCGGCCGGAGATGACGATCACGTCCGCGGGCGGCTGCTCGGGGCGTCTCAGCCGGTGCGCCACCTCCAGCCCGGGGAGGTCGGGCAGGTGCAGGTCGAGCAGGATCAGGCGCGGCGCGAAACGGGCGGCGGCGGCGAGCGCCGCGTGGCCGCTGTGGGCGATCCCCACGACCCTGAACCCGAGCACCCGGTTGACCTGCGCCTGCAAGGCGGCCGTCACGACCGGGTCGTCGTCCACGATGAGTACGGTGATGTCCCTGGACTGAGGCACCGCACGCTCCTCGCTCCATCTGACAGAGGTTCAGTGCAGCTTAGGTGGCTTTTGCTAATAAAGATCGACTTTAGCGCATTCTGCTCAAGTTGATCCTCCCACCGGCGGCTGATCCCTCCTAGTCTGGAGCCGGGTGATCGGGAGGAGACGGACGCCGGTGAGATGGCTGCTCGCGGTGACGGCCCTGTGGACACTGCTCGGCCTGCTGCCCTTGGCGCTGCTGACCTCCTCCAGCATCAGCCTCTCCGAGCAGGCGATGAGCAACGAGGTCAGCGACCGGGTCAAGACCACCGCCTCGGTGAGCCGGGTCGTCGTCGAGCAGCAGATGGGCTCGCTCAAGCAGCTCGTCGTCGCCTTCGCCGAGCAGCCCCGCGTCCGCGAGGCCGTCAAGCACACCGGCGCCGAGACCCTGCGCGGCTACCTCGCCGAGCTCAAACGTACCCGCGACGACGGCGTCAGCGGTCTCATCCTCACCTCGCCCGAGGGCGAGATGCTGGGCGCCGAGCCGCCGAGCGCGCTGCCCCAGGACATCGGCAACTCCGACTGGTACCGCGCGGTGCGCGACCGCCGGCAGGCGCACGTCTCGCAGGCGTACACGCCGACCATGCGGGACGTCTCCCGCGCCGTCGCCGTCGCCGCGCCCATCCCCAGCGCCGACGGCGAGCGCATGCTCGGCATCCTCACCGTCGTCTACAGCCTGGACGCCATCCAGCGCTTCGCCGAGGAGGCCGCCGAGGCCCAGAACATCCGGCTGCTCATCACCGACCGGGCCGGCGTGCTCGTCGCCGACCCCGGCAGGAAGCTGTACGCCCTCACCTCGCTGCGCGAGGACCCGCGCGTGGACGCGGCGCTGGCCGGCCGCACCTGGAACGGCAGCTTCCGCGGCATCGACGGCACCGTCCTGTCGGCCTCCGAGCCCATCCCCAGCATCGGCTGGACGGTGACCGCCGAGGTGTCGGCGTCCGAGGCGCTGGCCAGCGCCGAGCAGCTGCGCGGCACCGTCGTCACCGTCGCCGGCCTGCTCGCCCTGCTCATCCTCATCGGACTCGGCATCCAGATCCACTCCACCCGCGGCCGCCGCCGCGCCCAGGCCACGCTCGCCCGCTACGCCGCCGAGCTGGCCGCCGCCAGGGACGAGGCGGTCAGCGCCTCCAGCGCCAAGTCCGAGTTCCTGGCCAAGATCAGCCACGAGATCCGCACCCCGATCAACGGCGTGCTCGGCATGAACTCCCTGCTCATGGGCACCCGCCTGGACGAGGAGCAGCGCCACTACGCCACCACCGCCCAGGAGTCCGCGCAGAACGTGCTGCGCCTGCTCGACGACTTCCTCGACCTGTCCAGGATCGAGGCCGGGCACCTCCAGGTGGAGGAGGCCCCGTTCGACCTGCCGCGCCTGTGCGACGAGGTGGTGGCGCCGCTCGCGCCGCTCGCCTACGAGCAGGGGCTCTGGCTGACGCTCCGCCTCGACGAGAACGTGCCCCGCCAGGTCGCCGGCGACCCCGCGCGGCTGCGGCAGATCCTGGTGAACCTGGTCGGCAACGCGCTGAAGTTCACCGTCCAGGGCGGCGTGGACCTGCACGTCTCCCTGGAGGAGGGCGAGCCGGGCGAGCCGCGGGTGACGCTGCGCTTCGCCGTCTCCGACACCGGCGTCGGCGTCCCGCCGGACGACCGCGAGCGGGTCTTCGGCGTCTTCCGCCAGGTCGACTCGCCCATCACCCGCCGCACCGGCGGCAGCGGCCTCGGCCTCGCCATCGCCAGGCAGCTCACCGAGCTGATGGGCGGCGAGATCGGGCTCGACAGCGTGGAGGGCGTCGGCAGCAGGTTCTGGGTGCGGCTGCCGATGGACGTGCTCACCTGGTCGGAGCCGGGAGCCGGGGCGCTGCAGGGGCGGCGGGCCCTCGTCGCCGACGCCCGCCCCGAGGACCGGGCGCTCGCCGGGCGCTACCTGTCCGAGGCCGGGCTCGCCGTCCAGGAGACCAGGGACGCCCGCTCGGCGCTGGTGCAGCTGCGCACCGCGGCGGCCGGCGGCGGGCCGTACGAGCTGGCCGTCGTCGCCCTCGACCTCGGCGCCGAGGGGAGCGGCTCGCTCGCGCACGCCATCCTCAGCGACCCGCTGCTCCAGAGCACCAGCGTGGTCGTGGTCGTCACGCCCGGCCGGGCGCGCTTCGCCTGGCCGGCCGCCGCCGGCGAACGGGCCGTGCAGTCGATCACCCGGCCGCTCAGCCGCCGCCGCCTGCTCGCCGCCGTCGAGAACGCCCTCGGCGTCGCGGAAGGCTGCCCCGGGGAGCCGCGCGAGCTCGTCCAGGACCCGGCGGCGGAGCCCGGCGGCGTACGCATCCTGGTCGCCGAGGACGACGAGGTCAGCCGCCAGGTCGCCATGCTCGTCCTGCGCCAGGCCGGGCACGAGGTGGACACCGTGGACGACGGCGCGCAGGCCGTGCGGGCCGTCCTGACCGGCGGGTACGACCTGGTGTTCATGGACTGCCAGCTCCCCGTGCTCGACGGCCTCGCCGCCACCGCCGAGATCCGGCGGCGCGAGGAGGCGCGCACCCCCATCATCGCCATGACCGCCGCCGCCATGCCGGACGACCGCGTCCGCTGCCTGGAGGCCGGCATGGACGACCACCTGGCCAAACCGGTGGACTGGCCCCGGGTGCTGGCCAGAGTCCCCGAATGGGCCGCCTACGGCAGCCTGCCGCCGGAGCTGGCCGGGCTGTCGCCCGAGGCGGTCGCGGACGTGGCGCAGGCGTACCTCGCGACCGCGCGGCGCACCTTCGAGGACCTGCGCGCCGCCGCCGACGCCGGCGACCACGCGCGGCTGGAGGCACTGGCGCACCGGCTCAAGGGGAGCTGCGCCACCGTGGGCGCCACCCGTGAGGCCGAGCTGTGCCGGCGGGTCGAGGACCTGGCGCGGGCCGGCGCCGTCGAGCGGGAGGCCGTCGAGGAGCTGGACGAGCTGCTCAAGGAGACGCCCCAGTGGATGCTCGGCTGAGCGGCGTCAGTTGCCGCAGCCGTCGCAGCAATCACAACACTTGCAGCAGTTGCCCACCTCGCAGCAGCTCCCATCGCCGAAGTAGCAGCGGTCCTCGCACGGGCGGCCGGCCCGCCTGCTCCAGCGCGGACGCCAGATCCCGCAGGTGAAGAACGTCGCGACGCCCGCCGCCGACTTCCTGATCCAGCCGGGCCGCTCGTAGGAGGCGGTCTCGGCGAAGGCGCGGTCCACGGCCCGCCGCACCTCGGTGACCAGCAGCGCGTCCACCAGGTGCCGGTCCTCGAACGCGGCCTCGCGCAGCGCCAGCTCCAGCCCGTGGGCCGCGTCCTCGCACAGCCGCCGCGCCTCCCGCTCCGGCGTGCCGGTGACGGTCAGCGGGTTGAACGCGCCGCGCGCCTCGTCCTCCGCGCGGTCCTCGACCGCGTCCAGCAGGTGCGCGAGGCGGCCGAAGAAACGGCCCGCCTCGGCCAGCGCGGCCGCGTTGCCCGGCCGCCCGGCCAGCTCCGCGGTGTACGCGAACGCCGCCGCCACCGCCTCCTCCGTCGGCGCGGTCAGCGTGAGGACGCCCGTCGAGGGCCCGGCGGAGCGTTCCACGTCGAGCTGGCGGTCCACGGTGGCGGTCAGCGCGGCGGCGTCGAAGCCCACCCCGGCCGCCAGCCTGGCCCCGCCCTCCTGCCAGCGGGCCGCCAGCCTCCGCCGGGCCGCCACCGTGCCGAACGCGGCCTCGCCGTCGGCCACGTGGTCGCGCAGCTTGCCCGCGGCCAGCACCAGCGAGACCGCCGCCGCCAGCCGGGCACCGCCCGCGCGCGCGTCCACCACCTCGGCCGGGCGGAACCCGCGCAGCGCGCACGGCCCCGCCGTCCGGCGCGGCGCCGTGCCGGCCGGGAGCTGGGCCTCGGCCAGGACGGACACGACCAGCGTGTCGTAGTTGGTGGCCAGCCGCGCGCCGTGACCCTCCCCGTCACGTAACGTCAGGCACAACCCGCACAGGTGCGCCCGCCACGCCTGCATCAAGGACGGGCAGCCGTGCGCCGCGCACGGGCGGAGAATTCCGAACACAAGACCTCACTCAGGGGATGACGATTCCGGCTGGCGCGCATCGTAGGGCCTGCCACCGCTCCCCGACATCCCCACCATGGGGGTTTACCGCCATCGAAGTCGGCGGTCCGCCACCATGGCCGCGGCCCCGCCCGCCCGCCTAGCGTGAGGCGGCGTGATCAGACTGACGGGACTGAGCAAACGGTACGGCGACCGCCTCGCCCTCGACGACCTGACCCTCGACGTGCGGCCCGGCGCGGTGACCGGCTTCCTCGGGCCGAACGGCGCGGGCAAGTCGACCACCATGCGGCTGATCCTGGGCCTCGACCGGCCCACGGCGGGCGCCGCGCTCATCGGCGGCGTCCCGTACCGGCGGATCAGGAACCCCCTCCGCACCGTCGGCGCGCTGCTGGACGCGCGGGCGCTGCACCCGGCCCGCTCCGGGCACGCCCACCTGGTGGCGCTGGCGCGCAGCAACGGCATCCCGCGCGGGCGGGTCGGCGAGGTGCTGGAGGCCGTCGGCCTGGAAGGCGCGGCCCACCGCAGGGCCGGTGCGCTGTCGCTGGGCATGAGCCAGCGGCTCGGCATCGCGGCGGCGCTGCTCGGCGACCCCGGGGTGCTGCTGTTCGACGAGCCCGTCAACGGCCTCGACCCGGACGGGGTGCGGTGGGTGCGCGGGCTCATGCGCTCGCTCGCCGCCGAGGGCCGCACGGTGTTCGTCTCCAGCCACCTCATGAGCGAGATGCAGCTCACCGCCGACCACCTGGTGGTGATCGGCAAGGGCCGGCTCATCGCCGACGCGCCGCTCGCGGAGGTCATCGCGGGCAGCTCGCTGACGGCCGTGGTCGTCCGCACCCCGCACGCGAGAGAGCTGGCCGCCCGGCTGCGCGCCGCCGGGGTCGAGGTGACCAGGACGGGCGAGAACGAGCTGGTCGCGACCGGCGCGCCCGTCGAACGCGTCGGCGACCTGGCGCACGAGGCCGGCGTCAGGCTGCACGGGCTGCGGGTCAGGGAGGCGTCACTGGAGCAGGCCTACCACGAGCTGACCGAGGGCGACGTCGAGTACGGCGCGGGAAGGAGAGGCGCATGAGCGCGACGACGGAACGGGACGCCGGGGGCGTGCGCGTCCTCTGGCAGGCGGCCGGCGCCGAATGGGCGAAGCTGTGGTCGGTGCGGTCCACGTGGTGGTGCCTGGCGGCGGCGTTCGCCCTCATGGTGCTGGCCGCCGTGACCCTCGGCGGCGCGTTCGCCACCGAGGCGCTGCGCTCGGACGGGCCGGCCGCGGCGCCCGTGCCGGCCAGTGAGGCGGCCGTGTCGGCGACGTCGTTCGCCCAGTTCGCCCTGGTGGCGCTGGCCATGCTGACGATCACCGCCGAGTACGCCTCCGGCTCGATCCGGGTCACCCTCCAGGCCGTCCCCGTGCGCGGGGTGATGCTGGCCGCCAAGGCGCTGGTGCTCGCGCCCGTGATGGCCGCCACCGGCGTGCTGTCGGGCGCGGCGGCCACCGCGGCCGTGTACGCGCTGCTGTCGCTCGACGTGTTCGGCGGCCTGGTCGTGCTGCCGGCCGGCGAACTCGTGCGTGACCTGGCCGGCATCGGGGTGTACTTCGCGCTGATCGCGGTGCTCACCCTCGGCGCCGGGGCGGCCCTGCGCAGCGCGGCCGGGACGCTGACCGTCGTGTTCATGCTGCTCATGGGGCTGCCGCTGCTGCTCATGATGACCGGCAGCGGGCCGGCGGTGGCGATGTCGCTGCGGATGCCGCTGTTCGCGGGGCTGGCGTTCATGGGCAGCACGGACAACATGACCGGGGGGCCGATCCCGTACTCGTCGGGGGAGGGCCTGGCCTGGCTCCTGGCCTGGACGGCGGCGGTCCTCGCGGCCGGCCACGCGGTCCTGCGCCGCCGTGACGCCTAGACTGCGCCGGGGCCGTACCCGTGAAGCGAGGGAGTGAGCAGGTGACGGAGGGCGCGCGCACGGCCGGCCGGCCTTCCCTGGCGCGGGCGCCCGTCGGGGTGCTGCTCGGCACGGTCACGGGCGTCGCCGGGCTGGCGCTGATCTGCCTGGGCTGGCCCGCGCTCCTCGTCCCCGCCGCCCGTCCCGCCGCCGGGCGGGTCGTCGCCCGGCTGGCGGCGCTCGAACGCGCGAGGCTCGCCCGCTGGTACGGCCACGAGAGCGCGGGGGAGGGCGGCCTCGGGTTCGTCGCCGCGCGGGCCCTGGTCGGAGCGCTCGCCGGGTACGCCTGCTTCAACGCGCTGTTCCTCGCCGTCCTGCTGCTGCTCGGCGGGCTGTGGGACCTCGTGCTCGGCGGCTCGGAGCCGGTGCCGGTCACCCTGCCCGGCGTACGCGTCGTGACCAGCAGCGGCGCGCTCGGCCTGACCGCCGGGCTGGCCGCGCTCACCCTGACCGCCCTGCTGACCCTGGCCGCCGCCGCGCTCGACCGGGCCGTCGCGGCCCGCTTCCTCGGCCCCGACCGCCAGGAACGGCTGCGCCGGCGGGTGGCCGAGCTGACCGCGTCACGTACGGGCATCGTCAGAGCGGTGGACGACGAGCGCCGCCGCATCGAGCGGGACCTGCACGACGGCGTCCAGCAGCGCGGCGTCGCCCTCGCCATGCTCCTCGGCCGCGCCCGCCACCAGATCGCCTCGGACGGGGCCGGCCGGGCTCGTGTCGCCGAGCTGATCGACCAGGCCTACACCGAGTCGCGCCGGCTCCTCGACGAGCTGCGCGGCGTGGCCTGGCGCATCTACCCGACGGCACTGGACGAGCTGGGGCTGCGGGCCGCGCTCGACGGCGCCGCCGAGCGGGCCGGCGTGCCGGTCACCGTCCACTACGGGCTGGCCGGACGGCCGGTCTCCGAGGTCGAGACCGCGCTCTACTTCGTGGCCCGCGAGGCGATCACCAACGCGGTCAAGCACGCCGCCGCCCATGACATCCTGGTGGTGCTGAGCGAGGACGAGCGGACGGTGAGCGTGGCCATCTCTGACGACGGCAGGGGCGGCGCCGACCCGGCGGGCGGCGGGCTGTCCGGTCTGGCCCGGCGGGTGCGGGCCCTCGACGGCGAGCTGAGCGTGCACAGCCCGCCCGGCGGCCCGACGAGGATCACCGCCACCCTGCCGAAGGCGCCTCCGTGCGGCTGATCCTGGCCGACGACTCCGTGCTGCTGCGCGAAGGGCTGACCCGGCTGCTCGACGAGGCCGGCCACGAGGTGGTCGCCGCCGTCGCCGACGCGCCCGCGCTGCTCGACGCCGTCGAGCGGCACCGTCCCGACGTGGCCGTGATCGACGTGCGCATGCCGCCCACCCACCGCGACGAGGGGCTGCGGGCCGCCCTGGAGATCCGCGAGCGCCACCCGGAGATCGGCGTGCTCGTCCTGTCCCAGTACGTCGAGCAGCACTCCGCCGCCCGGCTCCTCGCCGGCTCCACCGAAGGGCTCGGCTACCTGCTGAAGGACAGGGTCTCCGAGGTGGCCGAGTTCCTCGACGCGCTGGAGCGGGTCCGGGCCGGCGGCACGGCTCTCGACCCGGAGGTCGTACGCAGCCTCCTGGCCCGCGCCACCCGCGCCGACCCGCTGAGCCGGCTCAGCCCGCGCGAGGCCGAGGTGCTGCGCCACCTCGCCCAGGGCCTGACCAACGCCGCCGTCGCCGAGCGCCTGCACGTGTCGCTCAGCACCGTCGAGAAGCACGTCAACGCCGTCATGGACAAGCTCGACCTGCCCCGCGACCCCGGCTACAGCCGCCGGGTGCTCGCCGTCCTGCGCTACCTTGGCGCCTGAGGAGCGCTTGTAACATCCGGTGCCGCCCGGCGAAACACGCCTCTCCTACCCTCCGCCGCAATGGCGGGCTACAGAGAGGCGATGGCATGGGCTGGCGCTTGAAGGTCTCGCACGTGACGCACGTGGAGTACGACGGCGAGGCGCACTCCTCCTACAACGAGGTCAGGATGACCCCGGCGCACAACGTGCTCTCCAGCCGGGTCACCGTGACCCCGTCCGTCCCCGTCTTCACCTACGAGGACTACTGGGGGACGAAGGTGACCTCGTTCGACGTGATGGAGCCGCACACGTCGCTGACGGTCGAGGCCGTCAGCAGGGTCGAGACGGGCCGGCCGCCCCGGCGCGTGGCGGCCGGTTACGACCCGTCGCTGAAGGAGCTGCTGCGCTCGACCCCGATGACCGCGGTCGGCCCCGAGCTGGAGGAGCTGGCCAGGGTCCAGGCGCTCGGACGCGACCCGCACGCGACGGCCGGGGCGATCTGCGAGATGGTGACGGCGCGGGTGGCGTGCCTGCCGGGCGCGGGCGGCGCGCGTACCTCCGCGCAGGAGGCGTGGGACCTCGGCAAGGGCGCCTGCCAGGACCTGGCGCACCTGACGGCGGGCCTGCTGCGCGCCGCCGGGCTGCCCGCCCGCTACGTCTCCGGCTACCTGCACCCGCGGCCCGCCGCCGAGGTCGGCGAGCCGGTGGACGGGCAGAGCCACGCCTGGGTGGAATACTGGGCCGGGCAGTGGCTGCCGCTCGACCCGGCCGGCCGCGGCCACGTCGGCGAAGCGCACGTCGTGGTCGCCCGCGGCCGTGACTACTCCGACGTGCCGCCGCTCAAGGGCGTCCACCGGGGCCCGGCCGGCAGCCGCCAGGAGATCACGGTGACCCTCACCCGGCTCGCCCCCGCCTGACTGCGCACCGCCTCAACGTCTTCTCAACACCGCTCCCCGCATGCTGGCCCCAGCCCCGCCGGGGAGCGGGGGAGCGGCGTCGAGGAGGCCACCATGACCGGCAGGATCGCGAACGGATCGGCGAACGGGACCGCCTGCGGGCTCGCGGCGGAGGTGCGGCGCTGCCTGGCCGAGTGGTCGCGGCGGACGGGGATCGCCGTCGAGACGTGGGCCCTGCCGGCGGGTGACGTCCCGCCGCGGGCCGCCCGCGCCGTGCCGGCCGCGCTCCGCGAGGCCCTGGCGCTGGCCGGACGCGAGACGGCGGCCGTCTCGCTCGTGTCGGTCGCGGTGACCAGCGGCGACCGCGGCCTGCGCATGACGGTCAGCGACAACGGCGCGGGCCTGCCCGTGGACGAGCGTGGGCCGGAGGTCACGGCCATGCGGGCCGCCTTCGCCGCCGCGGGCGGCACGATCTCGGTGCGCGCGGTGCCCGGCGAGGGCACGACCGTCACCGGCGTGCTGCCTCTGCGGCGACCCGGCGGCCGCCGTCCGTGAGCGCCGGAGCGCGGCCGCTGGTGAGGACGACGGCGAGGGCGGCGAGCAGGAGCCAGGCCGTGGTCAGCGCGATGAGCCACGGCCAGCCCGCGCGCCCGTACACCACGCTGCCCACGGTGCCGCCCGCGCCGCTGCCCAGGTAGTAGCAGAGGGTGTAGAGCCCGGCGGCCCGCCCCCGGGTGCGGGGCGACGCCTGCGCGGTCACCCAGGCGTTGGCGATGGCGTGCGCCGCGAAGAACCCGGCCGTCAGCACGGCGAACCCCAGGGCGATCACCGGCAGCGCCGGGTGCAGGGTCAGCGCCGACCCCGCGACGGTGACGAGCAGCGCGGTCACCAGCGCCGCCGTCCGCCCGAAGCGCCCCGCCAGCCGCCCGGCCGCCGCCGACGACACGGTGCCCATCGCGTACGACAGGAACACGAGGGACGCCGCGGCCGGGGCGAGCGACAGCGGCGGCGCCGCCAGCCGGAACCCGGCCGCGTTGTAGAGCGCCACGAACGCCCCCATGGCCAGCGCCCCCACCGCACAGGGCACCCACACCCCAACCCCAAGCGCCCCCCGAGCCCCGCCCGCAGCACACTCCTGCCGGGCGCCCGCGCCCGTGCCTGCGTCCGTGCCCGTGCCTGCGTCCGTGCCCGTGCCTGCGTCCGTGCCCGTGCCTGCGTCCGTGCCCGCGCCCGCGCTCGTGCCTGCGCCCGCGCTCGTGCCTGCGCCCGCGCTCGTGCCTGTGCCTGCGCCTGTGCCTGTGCTCGCGCCTGCGCCCGCGGCCGTGCTCGCGCCCTTGCCCACTCCCGTGTCCGCCCTCGGGAGGGTCAGGGCTGCGAACAGGGCGCAGGCCAGCGCCACCGCCGCCACCACGGCCAGGGACCCGTGCCAGCCCAGGGGAGCGGCGGCGAAACCGGTGCCGAGCCGACCGAGCATGCCGCCCACCGAGTTCCCGGCGATCATCGCGCCTACCGCCGCCGCGAGCCGCTTCGTCCCCAGCGCGTCCGCCAGGTACGCCGCCGCCACCCCCGCGAACCCGGCGATCGCCACCCCCTGCACGGCCCGCATGCCGAGCAGCACGGGGAAGGTCGGCGCGAGCGGCAGCAGCAGCCCGAGCACCGCCGACACGAGCACCGACCACACGATCACCCGCCGCCGCCCGACCCGCTCGGCCAGCGCCGCGACCGGCAGCACCGCGACGGCGAGCGCCCCCGTGGCCACGCCGACGGCCAGCGACGCGCTCCCGGGGTCCAGCCGGAACCCCTCGGCGAGCTGCGGCAGCACCGGCTGCGGCGCGTAGAGCAGCGCGAACGACGACAGCCCGCCCGCCGCGACGGCCGCGCTGACCCGCCGCGTCCCGCCGGCCCCCGGCGTCCCGGCCGCGCCCGGCGTGCTGCCGCCGGGCGCGGCGTCGTTCCTGACCTGCTGCCGCTCGCGAAGAACCATGCCGTCAACGCTAAGCAAAGCTAATAAATGCGTCCAATACCGCGATGAATGATAATTCATACCGTGACGCATGAATCGCCCGACGCCGCCGACGACCGGCTCGCCGCCCACCTGGCGCCCGCGCTCGCCCTGCTCGCCGCCGTCGGCGAGACCGGCCACGTGACCCGCGCCGCCGAACAGCTCGGCATCCCGCAGCCCACCGCCAGCCGCCGCCTCGCCGCCCTGTCCGACCTGGTCGGCGCGCCGCTGCTGCTCCCGTCCGGCCGCGGCATCCGCCTGACCAGGGCGGGCCGTACGCTGGCCGCCGCCTCCGGCCGCGCGCTCGGCGCGCTCGCCACGGCCGCCCGCGAGGTGCGGGAGGAGATCGACCCGGCCAGCGGGCGCGTCGTCCTCGGCTTCCTGCACCTGCTCGGCCGCACGCTCGTGCCGTCACTCATCCGGCGCTTCCGCGAGCGCAACCCCGGCGTGCGCTTCAGCCTGGCGCAGGGCTCGCGCCAGGACATGCTGCGCGCCCTCCGTGAGGGCGAGATCGACCTGGTCTTCGTCGCCCCCATGCCGCTCGGCGACCCCGACCTCGCCGGACGGCCGCTCGCCGACCAGGAGCTGGTGCTGGCCGTACCCCCGGGCCACCGCCTCGCCGGTCGGGCGCGGGTGCGGGCGGCGGAGCTGGAGGGGGAGGAGCTGGTGACGCTGGAGCACGGGTACGGACTCCGCCAGATCACCGACGACCTGTGCGCGGCGGCCGGGTTCGAGCCCCGCATCGCCTTCGAGGGCCAGGAGTCGGAGACCGTCCGCGGCCTGGTGGCAGCGGGCCTCGGCGTGGCCGTCCTCCCCCGCACCGACCCCGGCCCGGCGGCACTCCCGCGCACCGGCCCTGGCCGGGCCGCGCCGTCACGGAGCGACCCGGGGCCCGCCGTCGCCGGGGTCGTGGAGGTTCCTCTGTCGCCGTCGTTGTTCCGGACGATCGGGGTGTGCTGGGTGGCGGGGGAGCGCCTGACCCCCGCCGCCCGCGCCTTCCGCGACCACGCCTGTGCCGCGCCCCTGGACCTCGGCCCGGGGTTCCGCCCGCCCACCGTCCCGGGCACGGCAGACTGACCCCATGACGCATGACACCTCGGCGATCACCCATGGCTCGCACGACGGGGACGCGGGCGTGCCGGGCTCGCTGGCGAGGGTGCTCGCCGACGTGACCGCCGAACGGGCCGCGCAGGACGCCAGGTTCGGCCTGCAGCAGCTGCCCGACGGCACCGGCGGGGCAGACGCGGCCGCCCGCGCCGCCGCGGCCTGCGACGAGACGGACGCCGCGGACCGCGCCGGCACGCTCACCTGGCGGCACATCCTGGCCGAGGAGGTGCTGGAGGCGTTCGCCGAGACCGATCCCGACCGGCTGCGCGCCGAGCTGGTCCAGGTTGCGGCCGTCGCCGTCAAGTGGATGCAGGCCCTCGACCGCCGCCCGTGACGGGAGCGGGCCTCAGAACGCCTCGCGCAGCTCCCGCTTCAGCACCTTGCCCGAGGCGTTCTTCGGCAGCGCCGCCACGAACGTCACCCGCTTCGGCGTCTTGAACGGCGCCAGCCGCTCCCGCAGGAACGCGACCAGCTCCTCCTCGGTGACCGAGGCCCCGTCGCGCACCACCACGGCGGCGGTCACCGCCTCGATCCACCGCTCGTCCGGCACCCCGAACACGGCCGCCTCCGCCACCGCCGGATGCTGGTAGATGGCCTCCTCGACCTCGCGGCTCGCCACGTTCTCGCCGCCGGTCTTGATCATGTCCTTCTTGCGGTCCACCACGGACAGGTAGCCGTCGGCGTCCATGACACCGAGGTCGCCGCTGTGGAACCAGCCGCCGCGGAACGCCTCGGCGGTCTTGTCCGGGTCGTTCCAGTAGCCGAGCATGGCGTGCGGGCTGCGGTGCACGATCTCGCCCACCACGCCGGGCGGCACCGGCCGGTCCTCGTCGTCGACGATCCTCGTCTCGACGTTCAGCGCGGGCCGGCCCGCCGAGCCGAGCCGGGTGAGCTGCTCGTCGGGGCCGAGGATGGTGGCGACCGGCGCCATCTCGGTCTGGCCGTAGAAGTTGAACAGCCGCACCTGGGGCAGCCGGGCCGCGATCTCCTTCAGCACCTCGACCGGCATGATGGAGGCGCCGTAGTAGCCCTTGCGCAGCGACGACAGGTCGCGCCGGTCGAAGTCGGGGTGGCGCAGCAGGCCGATCCAGACGGTCGGCGGGCAGAACAGCTTGGTCGCCCGCTCGGCCTCCACGGCGGCCAGGATCGCGCCGGGGTCGGCGCCGGGCAGCACGATGTTGGTGGCCCCGAGGTAGATGCCGGGCGTCAGGAAGCAGTGGAGCTGGGCGCAGTGGTAGAGCGGCAGGGCGTGCACCTCGACGTCGTCGTGGCGCATCTCACCGTCCACGACGCAGGTGACGTACTGGGCGATGAGGCCGCGGCTGGACAGCGTCGCGCCCTTGGGCCGCGACTCGGTGCCGCTGGTGTACATGAGCTGGATCGGGTCGTCGTCGGCGATCTCGGCGGCCGGCTCGCCGTCGTCGTCGTGCGCGGCCCACTCGGCGAAGGGCTCCCACCCCGCGTACGAGCCGATGACCCCACGCACCCGCACCCGCTCGCCCGCTGCCGCGGCGGCCACCGGGGCCAGCGCCTCCTCCACGAGCAGCCCGATCGCGCCGGAGTGCTCCAGGATGTAGCCGACCTCGTCGGACTTCAGCATGAAGTTGATCGGCACGGAGACGGCCCCCAGCCGGGCCAGCGCGAAGTACGCCATCACGAACGCGTCGTTGTTGTGGCTGAGCACGGCGAACCTGTCGCCCTTGCCGACGCCGCGCGCGGCCAGGGCGTTGGCCACCCGGTTCACGGCCCGGTCGAGGTCGGCGTAGCTGTGCCGCCGGTCGCCGTGCACGAGCGCGGTCTTGGCGGGGTGACGGGCGGCCGAGCGCCGCAGCAGGTCACCGATGGCATGCTGGCGAGTGGTCAAGGGGCACCCCTCAATGAGCAGAACGATGTTCGGTGATCCTAACCCCGCGACACCGTGAACGGCGCGAGCTCGCCCAGCCCCCGCACCGACAGCCGGTTGACCTCCCGCAGCCGGAAGGCCCGGTCGCCCTCCAGCTCCTCGGCCATCTCGGGCCCGGCCAGGATCGTTCCAGGGAGCGCCAGCGCGGTCAGCCGGCTGGCCAGGTTGACCGTGGTGCCGAACACGTCGCCCATCCGCCAGATCACCGGCCCGGTGGCGAGCCCCACCCGCAGCTCCGGCATGCCCTTGGCGCGCGGGTGCTCCACCAGCCGCAGCGCGATCTCGGCCACCACGTGCGCCTTGTCGGCCACGAACAGCACCGAGTCGCCGAGCGTCTTGACCACCCGCCCGCCGCCGGAGGTGACGATGTCGGCCGAGGTTCCCTCGAACCTGTCGATCAGCCGGGCCAGCTCGCTGCCGGTGATCTGCCGGCTCAGCCGGGTGAAGGCCACCAGGTCGGCGAAGCCCACCGACAGCCGTACCGCGCTCATGTCCTGCTCGGCGATGCGGCCGGCGGCCGCCGCGAGCTGCCGCTGCCAGGCGTAGACCAGCAGCCGCGCGAGCTCGGGCACCACCTTCTCGGCCCGCCGCCGCCAGGCCCGCGGCCGGTCGGCGAGCGGCACCCCGGCCTGGTCCAGCTCCTCCACGCCCAGCTCGGCCTGCGACTCGGCGAGGCGGGCCGTGGCCCGGCCGAGCGAGCGGGCCATCAGCAGCACGTGCTCCTCGTCGTAGAGGCCGGAGCTGACCATGCCGATCATGGTCTTCAGCGCCTCGACGTCGGAGTCGGTGAACTCGACGGCGTCGTCGGCCACGTTCGCGAAGCCGAGGGCGCGCCAGAACCGCCGCGCGCGATAGACCGGAACCCCCGCCATCTCGGCGACCTGGTGGCTGGTGTATCGGCGCGGCTCGCGCAGAAACGCCTCAATCAGCCCGTCCCCATCCACGCGCCCCACGGGGGAAACATAACACCCTGTGGGGCAAATCACTCCAGAAGCGCCCTTAGGGCGGCGCGTTCCTCGGCCGGGAGGTGGCCCGCGTAGTAGTCGTACATCGACTGCCGGGTCAGCCGGGCGGCCAGCGGGCCGTCGCCGGCGCGCAGGGCGGCGATGACGTCCTCGTGGTGGGCGACGCCGCGGCGCATCAGCGCCTGCCGGTCCGGCGCCCGCGCGAGCCGGTCCTCGACGAGGCCGGCCATGACGGCGCGGACCACGTCCGTGCAGACCTGGATGAGCTTGTTGCCGCCGGCCCGCGCCACCGCGTCGTGGAAGGCGGCGTCGGCCGCGCCGAAAGCGGCGGCATCGGCCGCGTCGGCCGCCTTCATGTCGTCCACCGCCGCCGCCATCTCCGCCAGGTGCTCCTCGGTGCGCAGGCGCGCGGC
Source organism: Nonomuraea sp. AD125B (assembly GCF_041402765.1). Classification (NCBI taxonomy): domain Bacteria; kingdom Bacillati; phylum Actinomycetota; class Actinomycetes; order Streptosporangiales; family Streptosporangiaceae; genus Nonomuraea; species Nonomuraea sp. AD125B. Next base: position 114,385 of record NZ_JBGLOU010000023.1, read on the forward strand.
GAGCAGCACCGCCGTCGCGTCCAGCACCATCCGGAACTGCACCAGCTCGCCCAGCGACAGCTCCGACACCCGGGCCAGCGTGGTCATCGACTTCTTCAGCACGACGGGCGAGAACGGCAGCACCTCCGCGCCGTTGGGGTCGCCGGGGCGCGAGCGGACCAGGCCGCGCGCCTGCAGCACCCGCAGCGCCTCGCGCACCGTGGAGCGGCCGACCGAGAACTGCACCATCAGCTCCCGCTCGCTCGGCAGCCGCTCGCCCGGGGTCAGCGCCCCGCTCTCCACGGCCTCCTCGATCTGCTCCACGACCCGCTCGTACGCCCGCACGGCGCGCACCGGCTCGAACCGCGGACCACCCATGGACGCCCCCTTGACCCGAACCGCCGCACACTGGCAGTGTGCGTAGCCTACTGGTCAGACCAGTGCACTAGCCAGGAGGCGGCAAGACATGAGGCGCATCGGGATCTGGATCGCCGTGGGCGGTCTCCTGCTGGGCACCGCCGCGTGCGGCGGCGGCTCCGGAGACGGCCCGGGCTCCGGGGGCACGCCCAAGGCCGCGTCGCTGTCGGTCGGCGCCGTCGCCGAGCCCGCGAACCTGGACTTCACCTCCACCGAAGGCGCCGCGATCCCGCAGGCGCTGCTCGTCAACGTGTACGAGGGCCTGGTCAAGCTCGACCAGAACGGCAAGATCGTCCCCCTGCTGGCCGAGAAGTGGGACGTCTCCGGCGACCGCAGGACCTACACCTTCACCCTGCGCCCGGGCGTGAAGTTCAGCAGCGGCGCCCCGTTCACCGCCGACGACGTGGTCTTCTCCCTCGACCGGGTCAGGACCGACTGGAAGCTCAAGATCAAGGCCCAGCTCGACGTCGTCGACAAGGTCGAGAAGAAGGACGACACGACCGCCGTCGTCACGCTCAAGCGCCCCAGCAACGGCTTCCTGTACGCGATGGCGACCAGGCTCGGCGCGATGTTCAGCCGCACCGGCGTCGCCGACCTGCCCAACAAGCCCGTCGGCACCGGCCCGTACGTGCTCGGCGCCTGGCGGCGCGGCGACTCCATCCGGCTCGACGCCAACCCCGCATACTGGGGGACGAAGCCGGCCCTGTCGTCGGTCACGCTGAAATACTTCAAGGACGCCACGGCGATGAACAACGCGCTGCTCACCGGCGGCATCGACGTCATCTCCAGCGTCCAGGCCCCCGAGTCGCTGCAGCAGTTCGCCGACCCCGGCCGCTTCCAGGTCATCGAGGGCACCACCAACGGCGAGGTCGTGCTGTCGATGAACAACGGCCGCCCGCCCTTCGACGACAAGAGCGTGCGCCAGGCCGTCCGGCACGCCATCGACCACAAGGCGCTGCTCGACACCGCCTGGGCCGGGCGCGGCCAGCTCATCGGCTCGATGACGCCGCCCACCGACCCCTGGTACGAGGACCGCACCGGCGACTACCCCTACGACCCGGCCAAGGCCAGGCAACTGCTCGGCGGCAAGACCTACACCGTCAAGATGCGCATCCCCAACCTGCCGTACGCGGTGGCGAGCGCCCAGGTCGTCAAGTCGCAGCTCGCGCAGGTGGGCATCACGGCCGACATCGAGCCGCTGGAGTTCCCCGCCCGCTGGCTCGACCAGGTGTTCACCAAGGGCGACTACGACCTGTCGATCATCAACCACGTCGAACCCCGCGACATGGGCATCTTCGCCGACAAGTCCTACTATTTCCGCTACGACAACCCCGAGTTCGGCAAGCTCCTCGCCGCCGCCGACGAGGGCACCGAGCAGGAGCAGACCGACGCGCTCAAGCAGGCCGCCAAGCTGCTGTCCGACGACGCCGCCGCCGACTGGCTCTTCCTGTTCCCCAACCTGATCGTGGCCAAGAAGGGCGTCACCGGCCTGCCGCAGAACGCCATCGCCGAGTCCTTCGACTTCACCGCGCTCGCCAAGCAGTGACCCCCGCATGACCCTCTACCTGGTCAAACGCCTGGCGGTGCTGGTGGCGAGCACCGCCGTGGCGGGGGTCGTCGTCTTCGCCTTCATGGCGCTGCTGCCCGGCGACCCGGCCGAGATCGCCCTCGGCGTCAACGCCACCCCTGAGGCCGTCGCCGAGCTGCGCGCGCGGTTCGGCACCGACCGGCCCCCGGTGACGCAGTTCCTCGACTGGTTCGGCGGCCTCGCCCAGGGCGACTTCGGCGTCTCCTACGTCACCAGCGCCCCCATCGGCCCGCAGATCTCCGACCGGCTCGGCGTGACCGCCGTGCTCGTGCTCGGCGGAATGGCCGTCGCGCTGGCCGTCGCGGTGCCGCTCGGCACGTACGCGGCCGTCCACCACCGCGACCCGCTCGGCGCGGCCGTCAGCGCGCTCAGCCAGGTCGGCATCGCCGTCCCCGCGTTCCTCGCCGGCATCCTGCTGGTGTTCGTCTTCGCCGTGCAGGCCCAGGCGCTGCCCTCCGGCGGCTACGTCCCGCTCGCCGAGGACCCGGGGGAGTGGCTGCGGAGCCTGCTGCTGCCGTGGCTGTCGCTCGGCCTGGTGCAGGGCGCCGTACTGACCCGGTACGTGCGCAGCGCCGTCCTCGACGTGCTGCGCGAGGACTACCTGCGCACCGCCCGCGCCAAGGGCCGTGGCCGCACCGGCGCGCTGTGGCGGCACGGCCTGCGCAACGCCTCCGTCCCCGTCGTCACCGTGCTCGGGCTGCAACTGGCCACGCTGCTCATCGGCGCGGTCGTGGTCGAGCGCGTCTTCGTCATCCCCGGGCTCGGCGACCTGCTGCTCAACGGCGTCGCCGGGCGCGACCTGCTGCTCGTCCAGGGCGTGGTGATGGTGCTGGTGGCGGCCGTGCTGCTGATCAACTTCGTGGTGGACGTCGCCTACCACCTGCTCGACCCGAGGCTGCGATGAAGAGGGCTGCCATGAGAGGCCGGCTCAACGCGGGGCTCGTCGCCGGCGGCGCGCTCGTCGCCGTCGTGGTGCTGACCGCGCTGGTGTCGTTCGTGTGGACGCCGTACGACCCCACCCTCGTCGACGCCGCGGCCAAGCTGCACGAGCCCGGCGGCGGCCACCTCCTCGGCGCCGACAAGTTCGGCCGCGACACGCTCAGCCAGCTCATGGTCGGCGCCCGCACCACCCTCTACGTCGGCGTCGTCGCCGTCGGCATCGCCGCGCTGCTCGGCACCCCGCTCGGCGTGCTCGCCGGGATGACGCCGCGCGGCTGGCTGTCGGAGCTGGTCATGCGGGTCAACGACCTCGTCTTCGCCTTCCCCGCGCTGCTGCTGGCCGTCATGCTCGGCGCGGTGTACGGGGCCGGGACGCTCACCGCGATGATCGCCATCGGGGTGGCCACGGTGCCCGCCTTCGCCCGGGTGGCCCGCGCCGCCACGCTCCAGGTCATGGTCACCGACTACGTGCTCGCCGCCCGCGCCGCAGGCCGCCGCGCCGGCGCCGTCGCACTGCGGCATGTGCTGCCGAACATCTCCTCCGTGCTCAT
>NZ_JBGLOU010000024.1:0-116856 GCF_041402765.1 Nonomuraea sp. AD125B
GCGGGGGCGGGGGCAGGGCCTGAGCCCATGAGGGCGGGAGCGGGCGGGCGTTGGGTGGGCCGGGGCTTGGATAGGCTTCAAGGCGTGCGGGAACAGATCAGCGCGGCGTCGAAGGTCGTGGTCAAGGTCGGCTCCTCCTCGCTCACCACCCCCCAGGGCACGATCGACGTCGATCGTGTCGATGCCCTGGTGGACGTGCTGGCGGCGCGGCGCCGGGCCGGGACGCAGATCGTCCTGGTCTCCTCCGGGGCGATCGCGGCGGGTCTCGGCCCGCTCGGGCTGAGCGCGCGACCGCGTGACCTCGCGACCCAGCAGGCCGCCGCCTCCGTCGGCCAGGGCGTGCTGGTGGCCCGCTACACCTCCTCCTTCGCCCGGTACGGGCTGCGCGTCGGCCAGGTGCTGCTCACCGCCGACGACATGATGCGCCGCGCCCACCACGTCAACGCCCAGCGGACCCTTCACCGGCTGCTGGAGCTGGGCATCGTGCCGATCGTCAACGAGAACGACACGGTGGCCACCGACGAGATCCGGTTCGGCGACAACGACCGGCTGGCCGCGCTCGTGTCCCATCTGATCCGCGCCGACGCGCTGGTGCTGCTGTCGGACGTGGACGCGCTCTACGACGGCCCGCCGAGCCGCAGCGGCGCGCGCCGGTTGGCCGAGATCCGCGGGCCTGAGGACCTGGCGGGCGTCGAGCTGGGCAGGAACGGCGCGGCCGTCGGCACCGGCGGCATGGTGACCAAGGTGCAGGCCGCCAGGATCGCGACCGGGGCCGGTGTCCCCGTGGTGCTCACCGCGGCCGCTCACGCGGCCCAGGCGCTGAGCGGCGCCGATGTCGGCACCTACTTCCACCCCGGCGGTCGTCATCCCGGCACGCGCCTGCTGTGGCTCGCGCACGCCACCACCGGGCGCGGCCGGCTGAGCCTCGACCCGGGCGCCGTGGAGGCCGTCGTCGGGCGGCGCAAGTCGCTGCTGCCGGCCGGGGTGACGTCGGTGGAGGGCGAGTTCTCGGCGGGCGACCCGGTGGACCTGTGCGGGCCGGAGGGTGACGTGGTGGCCCGCGGGCTGGTCAACTTCGACGCCGCCGAGATCCCCGGCCTGCTCGGGCGTTCCACCCGCGAGCTGGCCTACACGCTGGGTCCGGAATATGAACGCGAGCTGATCCACCGCGACGACATCGTCATACTGGAGACCCACGCTTAGCAGCCGAACGAGGAGCACGTGATGTCCGAAGAGTTCCTGAAGGTCGCCCGCGCGGCACGAGAGGCCGCCGCCGAGCTGGCCCCGCTGCCGCGGGCGCCCAAGGACCGGGCGTTGCGCGCGATCGCCGACGCCCTGGTCGCCCACGCCGCCGAGATCGTCGCGGCCAACGCCGAGGACGTCGAGCGGGCCAGGGCCGAGGGCACGTCCGAGGCCATGATCGACCGGCTGCGGCTGGACGAGGGCCGCATCGCCAAGATCGCCGACGCCGTGCGGGAGGTCGCCGACCTGCCCGACCCGGTCGGCGAGGTGGTCCGCGGCTCCACGCTGCCCAACGGCCTGGAGCTGCGCCAGCTCCGGGTGCCGCTGGGCGTCATCGGCATCATCTACGAAGGCCGTCCCAACGTCACCGTGGACGCCGCCGCGCTCTGCCTCAAGAGCGGCAACGCCGTGCTGCTGCGCGGCTCCTCCAGCGCCTACTCCTCCAACACCGCGCTGGTCGCGGTCATGCAGGGCGCGCTGGAGGGCACCGAGGTGCCCGTCGGCGCGATCCAGCTCGTGCCGGGCCGCACCCGCGACTCGGTCAAGGAGCTCATGCGCGCCCGCGGCCTGGTCGACGTGCTGATCCCGCGCGGCGGCGCGTCCCTGATCAACTCCGTGGTCGAGGAGTCCACCGTGCCGGTCATCGAGACCGGCGTCGGCAACTGCCACGTCTACGTCGACGCCGAGGCCGACGTCGACCTCGCCGTGAAGATCCTGGTCAACGCCAAGGCGCAGCGGCCCTCGGTGTGCAACGCGGCCGAGACGTTCCTCGTGCACCAGGACATCGCGGACGCGTTCGTGCCGAAGGCGCTGGAGGCGCTGGCCGAGGCGGGCGTGACCGTGCACGGCGACGAGCGGATCGCCGCCCACGGCGCGGGCGTGGTGCCCGCCACCGACGACGACTTCGCCGCCGAATACCTCTCGCTCGACATCGCCGCGGCCGTCGTCGGCTCGCTGGAGGAGGCGGTGGAGCACATCAGGCGCCACGGCTCGGGCCACACCGACGCCATCGTGACCCGCTCGCAGCGGGCCGCCCGGCGGTTCGTGGCGCTCGTCGACTCGGCGGCGGTGGCGGTCAACGCCTCCACGCGGTTCACCGACGGGGGCGAGTTCGGGTTCGGGGCGGAGATCGGCATCTCGACGCAGAAGCTGCACGCGCGCGGCCCGATGGGGCTGCCGGAGCTCACCTCCACGAAGTGGGTATACACCGGCGAAGGGCATTTGCGCACCTCAGAAGGCACGGTGGTGGCCGGTTGACCGGCGTGTCGGCCTGACCGTGGCCGCGCACCGCGGCTTGACTGGGAGACATGGAGATCATCGTCGCCCTCGTCTTCGTCGCCGCGGTGCTGTTCGGCGCCGATCGCCTGATGCTCCTGCTGGAGAGCCACGGCCACGTACGCTGGCGCCGCAAGGGCCGCAGGCGGCTGTCGGAGGAGCCCACCGCGCGACTCGACAGCATGCTCTCCGACCACTCACGCCGATAAACCTGGACGACCTCCGGCGCGCCGCAAGCGTTGACTCCCGTCCCAACGCTAGGGTTGTGTCCCTTATGGGCGCGCCGGGCGGGGAGGGACGGTGAGCAAGCTCGGCAAGGTCGGGCCGTACACCTTGGTCGAGCGGCTCGGCCGGGGCGGCATGGGCGAGGTCTATCTCGCGACCACCCGCCGGGGCGAGCGCATCGCGCTGAAGGTCCTGCACGACCTGGCCGAGGACGAGACCTCCCGGGTCAGGCTGGAGCGCGAGGTCCGCGCGCTGCGCAGGGTCGAGAGCCCCTACGTCGCCAAGGTGCTGGACGCCGACCTCAACTGCGCGCGTCCCTACCTGGTGATGGAGCACATCGAGGGCGCCACGCTGCTGGAGAAGGTACGCCAGGACGGGCCGCTCGACGTCGCCGAGCTGGTCGAGATGGCGCAGGGCATCGCGGCGGCGCTGGCGATCATCCACGCGGCCGGGGTCGTGCACCGCGACCTGAAGCCGGGCAACATCATCATGTCCGCGCGGGGGCCGGTGCTCATCGACTTCGGCATCGCCCAGGTCCTGGACGCGACCCGGCTGACCATGACCGGCACGTTCCTCGGCACGCCCGGCTACACCGCGCCCGAGATCTTCGCCGACGAGCACGTCGACTCGCCGGCCGACGTGCACGCCTGGGCGGCGACGGTGGCGTTCGCGGCGACCGGGCGGCCCACGTTCGGGCGGGGGACGGCCGAGGCGCAGATGTACGCCGTGCTCAACGGGCAGGCCGACCTCAAGGGTGTGCCGGTCGAGCTGCTGCCGCTGGTGCGCGCGGCGCTCAACCGGGAGCCGGGCAAGCGGCCGACGGCGGCGTTGCTGGCCGACCGGCTGTCGCGGCTGGTCAGGGTCACCAGCGCGACCGAGACGGACGCGGGTGGGGAGGCGGCCGAGGAGGCGCCGCCGTCGCGGGGGCGGGGCACGGACGAGGGCGCGCGGGGCGAGGCCAAGGCGGCGCGTGGGCGGCCCAATCCGACGGGCGCCGACGGCAAGGTGCCGCCGCCTCGCCGTACCGGTGGCGAGGCGGCGCGGCGGGCCGCCGCGGCGGAGGGGAAGACCACCCAACCGCGAGGCCGCACGCCTGCGGACGGGGCGGGGGCTGCCGCGCGCGGGCGCGCGCCTGCCGACGGGGCTGGGGCTCGTGGGCGAACTCCTGCGGACGGTGCTGCTGCGCGTGGGCGGACACCTGCTGATGGGGCCGGGGCTCGTGGGCGCACGCCTGTTGACGGTGCTGCCGCGCGGGGGCGCCCGCCCGCGGATGGGACTGCTGCGCGCGGCCGGACGGCGGCTGATGGGGCCGCTGCTCGTGGGCGGGCCGCCGCGGATGGGGCTGCGGCGCGAGGGCGTACGGCTGGTGACGGGGGTGCGGGGCGGGGGCGTACGCCGGCTGACGGGGTCGTGGCGCGGAGCAGGATGGACGGGGCCGCGGCGCGGGCCCGGAGCGGGGCGGACGGGAAGGTGCCCGCGCCGCGCGTCCGGGGCAGCGGCGACGGCAAGAACACCGGCCCGCGGCCGAAGCTGACCACCCCGCGCGCCCGTGCGGCCGCCGCCGTACGGACCCGCGCGGCGGCGGCCCGGCCGCAGGTCAGGCGGAAGAGCGACGCGCCCACCACGCTGCCCGCGGGCAACGGCGCGCTGCTGCTGCTCGCGGTGCTGGCGGTGCCGTGCGTGGTGACGTCAGTGATCTGGCCGATCGCCTCGATCGCGATCACCGCCGTGTTCGTGGTGCTGACCAGGACGCTCTGGATGAACCACTGGATGGTCAGGAACCGGGGCTCCCGGCGGGTCCGGGTGACGCTGCGCGTGCTGCTGTTCCCGCTGGCGCTGGCCGGCGCGGCGGCGACCGCGCTGGTGTGGCCCGGTGTGCCCGTCGCGGTGGCGTCGGGCGGGGCGCTCTGGGTGACCGGCGGCGGCCAGATCGACACCGACTGGTGGCAGCAGCCGGCGCCCGTGACGGTGGCGGCCGTGGTGTTCGGGATGCTGTGCGGCGGCATCACCGGTCGCGAGATCGAGCGGATCGGCGGCCGGCTGCCGGACCTGCGCAGGGAGGGACTGCGGGCGCTGGCGGTGCTGGGCGGGTTCGTCGCCCTGTGCGCGGCCGCCGTGCGCGCCATCGCCCTCCTGCTCTGAGGACTCCTGCTCTGAGGACTCCTGCTCCAGGACTCCCGCTCCAGGACTCCCACGGCGTCACCGCCGCAGGGCGCGGCCGCTCACGCTGACCGGCCGCGCATGGCGATGGCGCCGGTCAGCCCTGGCCGCCGTCGCGGCGGGAGAAGCGGTTGAAGATGCGCTCGCCCGCGTTGACCGCGCCCTCGGCGACGTCGCGCAGCACGCCGATGAACGGGTCCTGCGACTGCTGCCAGGACGCGCGGTAGGACTCGGCCGCCGCCTTGACCTCGTCGGTCACCCGTGCGCTGGCGTCGTCCTCGCGGCGCGGGTAGTCGCCGCCGAGGATGCGGTCGTACTCGCCGCTGCGCTGCCACTTGTCCAGCTCGGCCACGCGCACCACGGCGAACGGGTGGGTGGTGCCGAGCAGGTTGAGCACCTTGAGGAAGCCGTCGCGCAGGTCGCCCGCGGTGTCGTACTCGTTGTACTGCTCCAGGAACGCCTCGATGTTCATCTCGTGGGTGTAGGCGCCGCCGGCGAGCTTCATCAGCGCCCGCTTGCCCGCGTCGGGGTCCTGGCCGACGAGCAGGCCGCCGCGGTCGGAGGACAGCTCCGACTTGCGGTACCACTCCTCCAGGCCCGCGACGATGGCCCGCAGGCCGATGTAGCCGAGCGGGATCCAGGCGACGCGGGTGGCGAGGCGGGTGAGGATGTCGAGCATCGTCCGGTAGACCGCGTGCCCCGAGAGGATGTGGGCGGTCTCGTGGCCGATGACGAAGCGCTGCTCCTCCTCGTTCATGAGGTTGAGCAGGCCGGTGGTCACGACGATGAACGGGTCGTCGAAGCCGATGGCCTTGGCCTGGACCTGCGGGTCCTGCTGGACGTAGATCTCCGGGATGCGGTGCAGGTCGAGGGTGTAGGCGGCGTCGCGGCCCATGTCGTAGAGCGAGCGGAACTGCGTCTCGCTGACGCGGACGGCCGAGGCGAGGTACATCAGGCGCAGGCGGCGCTCGCTGATGAGACCGGACATCTGCTTGAGAACCGTGTCGAACCCACTCAACTTACGCAGAGCGACCAGGGCGGACCGGTCTGCGGGGTGTTCGTAGGCACGGGACGAGATGCCGGGCAGTTGGACTCGATTGCGGTCCGGGGTGGTCGTCATGCCCGGCATGCTACGTCCGTAACGGGGGTCATGCGCGGACATCACGAAGGGGGGTGCCATCGAGTTGTGGTGGTGCGCCCGCGTAAGGTCCGTTCCATGAAGAACGCGTCTGGTGGGCATGGGATGCGGCGAGTGGGAGTGATGGGCGGGACGTTCGATCCCATCCACCACGGCCACCTCGTCGCGGCCAGCGAGGTCGCCCACCATTTCGAGCTGGACGAGGTCGTCTTCGTCCCGACCGGACGGCCGTACCAGAAGTCCGAGCGCGAGGTGTCCGCCGCCGAGGACCGCTACCTCATGACGGTCATCGCCACCGCCTCGAACCCCCGCTTCTCCGTCAGCCGCGTGGACGTGGACCGCCCCGGGCCGACGTTCACGATCGACACTCTGCGCGACATCGCCAACCTTTACGGTCCGGACGTCGAGCTGTACTTCATCACCGGCGCCGACGCGCTCGGCGCGATCCTCGGCTGGCAGCAGGCCGACGAGCTGTTCGAGCTGGCGCACTTCGTCGGCTGCACCAGGCCCGGCCACACCCTGCACGACCCCGGCCTGCCCGAGGGGCGGGTGACGCTGCTGGAGATCCCCGCGCTGGCCATCTCGTCGTCGGAGTGCCGGCAGCGGGTGGCCAAGGGGGAGCCGATCTGGTATCTGGTTCCCGACGGGATCGTGCAGTACATCAACAAACGGGGGCTGTATCACGCCCACGGGTGAAGGTATCCATGCCGTACGTGAGGGGTTTCGGCCCGGACGGGTACCCTCAACATATGGGCATGCTGCCGACACAGGAGGACAGACCCGCATCGTGACCGCATCTGACAGAGCCGTCCAGCTCGTCCGCATCGCCGCGGAGGCCGCGGCCGACAAGCTGGCCGATGACATCCTCGCCTACGACGTGAGCGAGCAGCTCGTCATCACCGACGCGTTCCTGCTCTGCTCCGCCACCAACGACCGCCAGGTCCGTGCCATCGTCGACGAGATCGAGGAGCGGCTGCGCACCGAGGCCGACGCCAAGCCCGTCCGCCGCGAGGGCGAGCGTGAGGGCCGCTGGGTGCTGCTCGACTACATCGACATCGTCGTGCACGTCCAGCACGAGGAGGACCGTACGTTCTACGCCCTGGAGCGCCTGTGGAAGGACTGTCCGGCCATCGCGCTGCCGGAGAGCGTCATGCAGGCCAACCTGCAGCGGGCGCGCGCGTGAGCGGACGAGCCGGACGTCCCGGCGGGGACACCGCATGAGCAGGCGCATCGTATGTCTGCGCCACGGGCAGACGTTGTGGAACGTCGAACGACGGTTCCAGGGCCACTCCGACATCCCGCTCGACGAGACCGGCATCGCGCAGGCCGCCAGGGCCGCCTCGCTGCTGGCCTCGCTCCGGCCCACCCTCATCGTCTCCTCCGACCTGCAGCGGGCCAACGACACCGCGCTCGCGCTGGGCCGCCTGGCCCGGCTCGACGTGCACGTCGACAAGGACTTCCGCGAGCGCGGAGGCGGCCAGTGGGAAGGGCTGACGCGGGAGGAGATCGCCGCGCGCTGGCCCAAGGAGTACGCCGACTGGGAGGCTCCCGACGGCGAGACGGTCCAGGACGTCGCCGAGCGGGTGGGGTCGGCCATGCGCCGCTGGGCGGCCAAGCTGGACGACGACGGCCTGCTGGTCGTGGCCTCGCACGGCGCGGCGCTGCGGCTCGGCATCTGCGACCTGCTCGGGCTGCCCGAGGAGCTGTGGCCGGCGCTCGGCGGGCTCGGCAACTGCTCGTGGTCGGTGCTCCAGGAAGGGCGCAAGGGCTGGCGGCTGCTGGAGCACAACGCCGGCACCCTGCCCGAGCCCATCAGCAGCGACGACAAACCGGACGCCGAGGTCTGAGAGAACGGCCGTGCGGCTCGGGGGCCGCGCGGCTCGCTCGCTCAGGACGCTCGGGACGCGGCGTACCGCTCCTGCGCGTCGAGAAGCTCGTCCCAGTGCTCGGCCACCCACGCGTATGCCGCCTCCAGCGGTTCCAGCATGCTGCGGCCGAGCGGCGTCAGGGCGTACTCGACCTTGGGCCTCGGGGCGTCGTGGACGGTGCGCGAGACGAGGCCGCTGCGCTCCAGCCCGCGTAGCGACTGCGTGAGCACCTTCGGGGTGACGCGGTGCAGCGGCACGCGGAGCTCCGAGAACCGGCGCGGACCGTCCTCCAGACAGCGGATGATCAACGGCGCCCACTTGTCGCCGAAGCGGAACGGCACCAGCGTGGACGGACACAGCTCGTCGAACAGGTCGGCGGGCAGGGGCTGCCGGTGCGTCATGGTGTCTCTCCCGCGGGTCTCGGTATCCAGGAGGTAACCGCCTTCGCGGCTACCTTTCCGGAGCATCGACGCAACGGGAGGTATTCCGACGATGGGCAAGTACGTGATTTTCGGGGCCGGCGGCCGAGCCGGCCGGCAGGCCGTCGCCGAGGCGCGCCGGCGCGGGCACGAGGTGACGGCGGTGGTGCGCGACCCGTCACGGTACGCCGGCCCGGTGGACGACGGCGTACGGGTCGCCGCAGGGGACGTCACCGACGCGGCGGACGTCGCCGCCCTCGCGGCCGGGCACGACGCCGCGATCAACGCGGCGGCGGCGCTGGACTCGGACACCTTCTTCAGCGACGCGGCGCACGCCCTCGTCAAGGGCCTACGGCAGGCCGGGGTGGACAGGCTCGTCGCGATCGGGATCGCCACGCTGCTGCCCGGGCCCGACGGGGTCCGGCTGCTGGACGCGCCCGGCTTCCCCGCCGAGTTCCGGCCCTTCTGCCTGGCGCACGCCGCCGGTCTGGAGGTGCTCCGGACCGAAGGCGGCGGGCTGGACTGGGTGTACGTCAGCCCGGCCGGCGACTTCGACCACGAAGGGGAGCGGAGCGGCCGGTACGAGATCCGCGAGCACGGGGACATGGCGCTGCGCGTCTCGTACGCGGATTTCGCCATCGTCCTGCTGGACGAGGCGGAGACCCCGCGGCACCGGGGCGGCCACCTGGCCGTGACCTGACGGGCGATTAGGCGAATCGGGGCGGATGGCTATATGCTCTCGGAGCGCCGCAACGGGCCGGACTCGTGGCGGTGACCAGGGGCTATAGCGCAGTTGGTAGCGCGCCTCCATGGCATGGAGGAGGTCTGGGGTTCGAATCCCCATAGCTCCACCAGCACCACGACGGCGGCGTCCTCCGGGACGCCGCCGTTTCCGTGTCCGGGGTCAGGTGGTGCAGGCGGCACCGTTCAGTGCGAAGGACGAGGGGGCCGCGGTGTTGCCGTTGTGGGTGGCCTGGAAGCCGAACTGGGTGGACGCGCCGGGCGCCAGGGTGCCGTTGTAGCTCACGTTCCTGGCCGTCACCGCCCCTGAGGCGGGGGAGACGGTGGCGTTCCACGCGCCCGTGACCGCCTGCCCGGCGGGCAGCGTGAAGGCCAGCGACCAGGACGAGAGCTGCGTGGTCCCGGTGTTGGTGATCGTCACGGCGGTGGTGAAGCCGTTGTTCCAGGTGTTCATGCTGTATGTGACCTTGCAGGCGCCGGGGCTGACGGTCGGGGAGACCGTCGGGGTCGAGGTCGGGGTCGAGGTCGGCGTCTGGGACGGGCCGGGGGTGTCCAGGCCGAGGAAGGCCAGCACCATGGCGGCCATCCCGCCCTGCGGCAGGCTGTGACCGACGCCCTGGAGGCTGATGCCCTCGACCGCGACGGTGGTGCCGGTGCCGCCGTAGCGGGTCCTGGTCCAGCCGGAGCGGGGCTGGTCGGTCATGGACGGGGTCTGGCTCAGGCCGTGGACGTTGGTCCACTGCTTGATCTCCTCGCCGAAGTTCGGGTAGCGCAGGGTGCTGTCCTCGGTGCCGTGCCACACCTGCATGCGCGGGCGCGGGCCGGTGTAGCCGGGGTAGGCGGCGCGCACCAGGTCGCCCCACTCCTGCGGGGTCTTGATGAGCTGTCCGTTGGCGCAGGTGCTGTTCCAGCTCGACCCGTCGGTGGTGGCGAAGCAGCCGAACGGCACGCCCATGAACGCCGCGCCCGCCTTGAACACGTCCGGGTACGCGCCCAGCAGCACGTTCGTCATCATGCCGCCGGAGGAGGCGCCGGTGACGTACGTGCGCGCCGGATCGGCGTTGTAGCGCTGCTGCACGTACCTGACCATGGAGACGATGCCGACCGGGTCGCTGCCGCCGTCGTGCCGCAGCGCCTGCGGCGAGGAGACGTCGAAGCAGGACCCGCTGCGCGTCGCCGACGGGTAGACGACGATGAACTTGTACTGGTCGGCCAGCGAGGCGAACTCGGTGCCCGAGTAGAAGGCCGGGCCGGAGCCGGTGCAGTAGTGGACGGCCACGAGCAGCGCCGGGCGGGTGCCGACGCCGTCGGGCACGTAGAGGTGCATGCGCAGGTTGGTGGGGTTCGTGCCGAAGCCGGTCACCTCGGTGAGCTGGGCCGAGGCGGCCGGGGGCGCGGTGATCAGCATCGCGACGACGAGTGCCATCGCGGCGACCGCGGCGCCGGCCAGCCGAGCTGTCAGTTTCATCCGGGCTCCTCTCGATGGCCTGAAACATTGCGAGTGTGTTGAGAAACTTTCATCCTCGCAACAGGCCAGGTCCATCGGGGACGGGCCGGTCCTTCTGAGCTGCGAAAGCAGCGGGAACTAGGCGGGCTCGGGCGTGAAAGTTTCCCCGGCCGCGTAACGCTCGGCCAGGGCCGTGGCGGTCGCGGCGATCCGCTCCCGCAGCTCGGCCGGAGCCAGCACCTCGGCGTCCATCCCCAGGCGCAGGAACTCGGCCAGCGCGTGCTCGACCGACTCGATCGGCACCGTGACCCGCGTCCAGCCCTCCGCGTCCGGCGCCCCGGCGGTGCGCCGGGCCGCCTCCGCCATGCCCGGCGTCATGAGGTCGGGCAGCCGCTCCAGGCCGCGCGGCGACAGCCGCACCACCGCCTCGCCCCGCCGCAGCCGCGCCTCGAACGCCTCCAGATAGGCCGCCCAGTACGCCGCCAGGTCGAACCCCCGCGGCCGGGTGAAGCCCTCCTCCAGCGTGCGCAGGCCGAGGATCTGCGACACGCGGTAGGTCCGCACGTCCCCGTCCGTCCCGGCGACCAGGTACCACCGGCCCGCCTTGACCACCAGCCCGTACGGGTCCAGCAGCCGCTCCACCTCCTGCGGCTCCTTCCACCGCCGGTAGACGACCTGGATCCGCCGCTCGTTCCACACGGCGTCGGCCACGGCCGGCAGGTGGGAGACCGGCTCCCGCTCGCGGTACCACGTGGGCGCGTCCAGGTGGAAACGCTCCTGGAGCCGCCCGGCCCGGTCGCGCAGCTCGACCGGCAGCGCGGCCATGAGCTTGAGCTGGGCCGCCGTCACCACCGCGCCGAGACCCAGCTCCGCCGCGGGACCGGGCAGCCCGGCGAGGAACAGCGACTCGGCCTCGTCCGTGGTCAGCCCGGTGAGCCGGGTGCGGTAGCCGTCGAGCAGCTGGTAGCCGCCGTTGGGGCCGGCGTCGCCGTACAGGGGGATGCCGGCGGCGTGCAGGGACTCGACGTCGCGGTAGATCGTACGGACCGAGACCTCCAGCCGTTCGGCCAGCTCGCGCGCGGTCAGCCGGCCCCGGGTCTGCAGGAGCAGCAGGATGGACACCAGGCGGGAGGCACGCATAATCGCTGACATTACCTGTCAGCGACCCCGGCGTACGGTCCCCGCATGAACGATTTCGACTTCCTCGCCGGCCACTGGAACGTCGCCAACCGCCGGCTCGTCAAGCCCCTGTCCGGCAGCGACGAATGGGACGAGTTCCCCGGCCACTCGGTCGCCACCCGGCACTTCGGCGGCGCCGCCAGCTTCGACGAGGTCACCTTCCCCACCAAGGGCTGGAGCGGCCTGACCGTACGCGTCCACCACCCCGGCACCCTCCAGTGGTCCATCTACTGGGCCAGCAGCGCCCGTGGCGAGCTCGACACCCGGCCCATGGTGGGCGCGTTCGACGGCGACCGGGGCCTCTTCTACGGAGACGAGACCGTGGACGGCCGTACGGTCCGCGCCCGGTTCGTCTGGACGCGGATCGGCCCCGACACTGCCCGCTGGGAGCAGGCGTTCGCCGAGGCGGGCACCGACGACTGGGAGACGAACTGGGTCATGGAGCTGACGCGGACGTGACCGCCGCGCCCGGGACAGGCCCGGCCGCCGAGGACTGCGTGCTGCGCACCCACAGGATCCCGGCCACCGCCAGCGCGCCGAGCAGCAGCACCAGCCCGCCCACCACGACCATCCACCACCAGCCCGTACGCGGCGGCTTGGCCTCGTAGAGCTGGACGTCGGGCAGCATGTCCGGGGTGTAGTCCAGCCGCCGCGTGGCGGGCGGGTCCTGGGGCCCCCGGCTGGGCGGGGGCGACTCGGGGTGGGGGAGGCGGTGCCGGATGGTCTGGTCGGGGTCCGGCTCCTGACGGCCGGGCTGGTGCGCAGTCATGGGCCCCTCGAACGCGCTGGGTGGGGAGTGTCGGGCTTTCCGCCGACATTGTCACACTTTCGCTTGCTGCCCCGTCCAGATCGCATGACACGTGTACTGGTGACGGGGGGCAGCGGCCGGCTCGGCCGCGCGACGCTGGAGATCCTGAAGAAGGAGGGGTACGAGACGCGGGCGACCAGCCGGTCCGCGCGCGCCTCGGAGGAGGGCGGCGTACGGTGGTTCGGCGCGGACCTGACCACCGGGCGCGGCCTGAAGGAGGCGGTGGAGGGGGCCGACGTGGTCGTGCACCTGGCCTCGGCGCCTTACCGGGGGCGTTACACCCGGCGGGTGGAGCTGGACGGAACGGGGGCGCTGCTCGCGGCGGCGCGGGCGGCCGGCGTACGGCACCTGGTCTACCTGTCGATCGTCGGCGCCGACCGGGTGCCGTGGGGCTACTTCCGGGTCAAGGTGCAGGCCGAGCGGCTGGTACGTGACGGCGGGGTGCCGTGGACGGTGCTGCGGGCCACGCAGTTCCACGAGTTCGTGGAGCAGGCGCTGCGCGGCATGGCCCGGCTCGGGGCGCTGGTGGCCGATCCCGGGATCCCGGCGCAGCCGGTGGACGTCAGGGACGTGGCCCGGCGGCTGACGGACGTGATCGAGGCCGGGCCGCGGCGGGGGATCGAGGAGTTCGGCGGGCCCGAGGTGCTGACCATGGCCGAGGCCGCCGAGAGCTGGCTGCGGGCGCGCGGGGTTCGCCGGCCGGTGCTGCGGATGCGGGTCCCGGGCGCGCTCGGCAGGGGCTTTCGCGCCGGTCATCTCGTCACCGATGCCCGGCCGACCGGCGAGCTCACCTGGGAGCGGTATCTGCGGGGCGAGTGACGGGGCCGGCGGTGTCAGCCGTAGGGGCCCTGGCCGAAGGGCGGCTGCTGGCCGCCGGGCTGCGGAGGCTGCTGCGGGTAGGGCTGCCCCTGCGGTTGTTGGGGGTAGGGCTGTCCTTGCGGTTGCTGCGGGTAAGCCTGTCCCTGCGGCTGTTGCGGGTAGGGCTGCCCTTGCGGTTGCTGGGGGTAGGGCTGCTGGCCCTGCGGCTGCTGCGGGTACGGCTGAGGCGCCGGCTGGTTCCAGCCCTGCTGCTGCCACCCCTGCGGCCCCTGCGGCCCCTGCGGAGGAGCGGGCGAGGGCGGCGTCCGCCTCGCGACCACCCCGCCGATCAGCAGGCCGAGACCGACGAGCTGGATGACCGAGCTGATCGCGACCCACACGGACAGCCCCGTGACCAGGCCCAGCAGATCGACCAGCTGCCTCTGCAGCAAGCTCTGCGCCAGGGCGAAGCCCGCGCCGACGAGGAGGACGGCGCAGCCGGCGATCCCGAGCACGGCTCCGCGCCCCTGCTCCCGCCGCCGCATCGCCATGAGGACGAGGCCGACGAGCAGGAGGGCGCCGTTCAGCAGCGCGCCGACGAGGCTGATGACCATGAGCGAACCGGTTTCTGTCATGGGAGGAATCCTGCGGGAATCGGGGGGACCTGTCAGGAGGGCTGCGGCGACGGGCGTAGCTCGGCTATCGCCCGGCCGATCGCGTCCTCGTCGAGCGGCCCCTGGTAGCGGACGCCGTTGAGGAAGAGGGTGGGGGTGCCGCGCGCGCCGCTGTCGCGGCCGGAAGCCTCGTCGAGGGCGATCCTTGCGGCGTGCCGGGGCACGTCCTCCCACGGCTCGACGCCGAGCCGGGCGGCGTAGCGCTCCAGGTCGGCGTCGGTGAGTGCACGCTGGTTGTCGTAGAGCACGTCGTGCATCTCCCAGAAGCGGCCCCGGTCGCCGGCCGCCTCGGCGACGATCGCGGCCGAGGCGGCGCGCGGGTGGATGGTCCGCAGCGGGAAGTGCCGGAAGACCAGGCGCACGTCGGGGTTGTTCGCGAGCAGCCGCGCCAGCACGGGGTGGAGGCGGCCGCAGTAGGGGCATTCGAAGTCGCCGTACTCGACGATCGTGATCGGGGCGTCGATGCGGCCGCGTACGTGGTCGCGCGGCCCGACGGGCACCGACAGCAGCTCGGGCAGCTCCTCGTCGGGCTCGGCCTCGGGCGGGGCGCAGACTCCGCCGCGGTCCCAGGCCATCCGGAAGATCACCCAGCCCAGCGCGGCGGCCAGCAGCGAGCCGGCCAGGATGCCGATCTTGGCCTCGGCGCGGATCACCGGGTCGGGGAAGGCCAGGTCCACGATGAACAGCGCCACCGTGAACCCGATGCCGGACACCGCGGCCCCGCCGAACAGCTGCCCCCACACCAGGTTGCCCGGCAGGATGCCCCACTTGAGCCGGAGCGGCAGCCACGTGCCGAGCGCGATGCCGGCGAACTTGCCGATCAGCAGGCCCGCCGCGATCCCCCACGACACGGGCGAGGTGAGCGCCGCCCGCAGGGTCTCGCCGTCCAGCCGCACCCCCGCGTTGGCCAGCGCGAACACCGGCACGATCACGTAGCTGCTCCACGGGTGCAGGCGCAGTTGCAGCCGCTCGTTGACCGAGACGGCGTGCCGGACGCGCAGGGTGGCCTCCCTGGCGGCGCGGGCGCTCGGCTCGTTCGTGAACTCCTGGACGGCCTCGCCGGCGAGGAGCAGCTTCTGGTCGGAGGGGGCGTAGACGAAGACGAGCACGCCGAGCGCGATGCCGACCAGCGTGGGGTGGATGCCGCTCTCCAGCGTGGCCACCCACAGCCCGAACCCCAGCACGATGTACGCCGGCGCCCGCCAGATCTTCAGCCAGCGCAGCGTCACGATGGCCGCCAGCAGCAGCACCGCGGTGAGCAGGGCGGGCACCGACAGCTCGGCCGTGTAGAACAGCGCGATGATGAGGATGGCGAGCACGTCGTCCACGATCGCCAGCGTCAGCAGGAACGCCCGCAGCGGATCGGGGCACCGCGCGCCCACCACGGCCAGCACGCCGAGCACGAAGGCCGTGTCGGTGGCGATCGGCACGCCCCACCCGGCCGCGCCGGGGCCGCCCGCGTTGAGCAGCAGGTAGACGCCCGCGGGCACGAGCATGCCGCCGAACGCCGCCACCGCCGGCACCGCGATCAGCCGCCGGTCGCGCAGCTGCCCGAGCCGGACCTCGTACGAGATCTCCAGGCCGATGACGAAGAAGAACAGCGTCATCAGCCCGTCGTTGACCCAGTGGCGCAGGTCCAGCGAGAACTCGGCGGTCCCGAACGACAGCCCCATCGGCGTGTGCCAGAACGCCTCGTAGGTGTCCGCCCAGGGCGAGTTGGCCCAGAGCAGGGCGAGCACGGTGGCGATGAGCAGCGCGCTGGTGCTGCCCGCTTCGGTACGGAAAAAGGTGCGCAACATCGTCTCGATCGCCTCCCCGGAGGTCGATCCTAGATGCGCGGATGCGATGCGCCTCGCACGGGAGCGGTCACTCCGGGGCGAAGAACAGGTGAGCCGCCGCGTCGCGGGCGAGCAGGAAGCCGATGATGCCGATCGCCCAGCTCACCATCGACGCCGAGTGCTTGGTCAGCCAGGCCCGCAGCCGCTCCAGCTTCGGCTCCAGCCGGCCCCCGGTGACGGCGCGCAGGCCCATGAGCGCGAGCGGCGGCGTGATCATGACGAGCACGTACCCGGCCAGCAGCGGCAGCCACTGCGCGGCCGGCAGGCCGGAGGTGGTCATGACGCCGACCGCCGCCAGGTAGGGGACCATCGTGGCCACCTCGACCGCCCCGGCCGTCAGCCCGAGCAGCACCATCGTCCGGGGCCCGCCGACGCGCGGCTCGAAGCGGCGCTCGGGCAGGCCCCGCTTGGCGCGGTACTTGGGGTCGAACCGGAAGCTCAGCGCGAACAGGCCCACGCCCAGCGCGAGCTGCACCCCGTAGGCGACCTTGCTGTGCAGCGCCTCGCCAAGGCCGTCCACGGCCGCCGACAGGCCCAGCATGAGCGCGACCCCGACCAGGAAGTAGAAGGCCGCGATCGTCGCCAGGTAGACGAGCTGCCCCGACACCTTGGACCGCTCGCCGGCCAGCAGCAGGTAGAGAGGGATGACCAGCGTCCCGAAGCTGGTGCTGTCGACCAGCGCGAAGGCGGCGAGGGTGAGCAACAGGCCGATCGTCATGACACGATCATCACGGCCGGGGCCCGCCCCCGCCTCCTACGCCGGTGCGAACCCGGCGTACATCCTTCGATGCACGCCAGGCGCTCTCACCGCGTCACAGGCCGCGCAGGTAGGCCAGCGACGGCGCGAAGAAGTACTCCCCGCCCTTCATCGTCACCGTCTGCGCCACCTGGGCCTGCGGCGGCGACTGCCCTGGCTTGCCCCAGACCTTCGGGAACGTCACCTTGATCGCCCGCTCGCCCTGCCCGATGACCGGGTCGTGGCCGGTCCCCGGGTTCTCGAAGTCGGGATTGCCCGCCCAGCTCCGCTGGGTGAACTCGAACTGGTCGACCAGGCTGCTGTTGAACGCCATGAACAGCAGCCCGACCCCGCCGCTGGGCCGCGTCTCCGCAGGCGCGTCGTCCCACGGCTGGTCGCCGCGCCGCCCGTACGTCTGCCCGCGCCTCGCCATGAGCACCTCGCGGCCGAACGAGCGCGGGTTGGTCTTCCTGATGTGGCCGCTGAAGGGGCACTTGCTGCCGTCGTCGCCCTCGAAGGTGAAGTCGTTGGCCACCGGGCCGCCGCCGGCCTTGCCCTTGCCGGTCAGCGGCGTGCCGTCCTTGAACCGGCCGACGAGCATCGCGCCCGCCCGGTGCCGGTCCTCGCCCTTCAGCCCGAGGTCGTCGGCGAGCCGCTCCTCGATCTCCTTGAAGGCGCGTACGTTCTGCTCCAGCTTCCTGAAGACCAGGTAGCTGCCGTGGTGGCGGCGCGGGTCGGGCGCGAAGGGATCCGGAACCAGCACGTTGGCCAGCGGGAAGGCCGGGTCCCAGCGCTTGCGCGGCTCGCGGTCCACCTCGTCCTTGAGGAACAGCGGCTGGCTGCGGCCGTCCACGTAGCCGAAGTGCTCGATGCCGTCGCCGGCCGGGTTGCGCATGCCCCTGCCGGTCTCCTCGCCGAGCAGCCGGGCGCTGGCCGGCAGCGCGCCGAGGATCTCGTCGCGCAGCGTCGCCACCGGGCCGGGCCGGTCGTCGCCGATGAGCACGACGGCGTGGATCTCGCGCTGGTAGGCGCGGTCCCACTGCTCGACCGGCGGGTCCTCGACCTCGGCGACGCGCCGCTTCATGCCGTCGCGGAACGCCTGGTCGCCGAAGGCGCGCACCTGCTCGACCGAGTGGCCGAGGTCGCGGTAGCCGGCCTTGCTGATGCCGATCCCGACGTACGGGGTGCCGCGCCGCCCCTTGCCCGCGAAGTCGCGCACCTCCTTCAGGTGATCGCGCGCCGACTTCATCCACGTGGTGGCCACGTGCCGCAGGAAAGCCTTGCCTTCTGCCGCGTCGTTGAACCGGACGAACAGGACGGACAGGTGCTCGCGGACGTGCGCGCGCAGGATGTTCGGCTGGAGATTGTCGAGCATCGCCTTGGTGTCCGCGTCGAGCGTGGCCGAGTCCCAGGCCAGGGGTAGTGCGTTGTTCAGGTCGACTGGCATCGCCAAGTCCCTTTCCCCGTTTCGGAATGGAATTTTCCGAGCCCCCATTTCTAGGACTCCCAGGAGGCGGAGAAAGTTTCCCGCGCGGCTGATACACCGCGAGGCGTACGCGGGCGGCCTCCTCCGGGACGATGGCCGGCCGCGCCCGCGGTGGGAGCGTGGTGCCATGGACGCGATCCGCAGAGCCCTGGGCCGGCTCTCCCTGCTGTACGCACTGATCTTCCTGGCGGCGGCGCTGCTGCACGCCGGGGCCGGCCCCGGGCCGCTTCGCCGGCCCCCGATACCGCCCGCCGTGATCGTGGAGACGTTGTGCTGCGCCGCGATGCTGATCGGCGCGTACGGCGCGCTGAAGCCCCGGCCGTGGGCGTGGGACGGGCTGATCTACACGCACGCGGCCGCGCTGGGCGGCGTGCTGCTCGGCATCCTCGCGACGGCGTTCGCGCCGGGGGCCCAGGCGGGCACGCTGCTCGTGGTGTACCACGGCACGATCGCCACCCTGCTCGCCGCCGGCCTCGGCGCGGCCTTCTACCTCTCCAGGGTGCGCAGGTAGCCGGCCGCCTCGTCGAGGCGGTCCTCGCCGAACACGCGGATGCCGTGCCGCTCAAGCAGCGCCGTGGTGACCCCCTGGCCGGGATTCTTGCGGCCCGCGAAGGAGCCGTCGTGGATCGCCAGCGTGCCGCACGACGGGCTGCCCTCCTTGAGCACCGCCATCCGGGCGCCCGCCGACCGGGCCGCCTCCAGCGCCGCCCGCGCCCCCGCGAGGAACTCCGCCGTCACGTCGTCGCCGCCGGACGTCAGGACCCTGGCCGTGCCCGCCAGCACCGCCGCGCCGCCCGCGCCCCCCTCGATCTCGGCGGCCGGGCGCGGCACCGGCAGCCCGCCCGCCACCTCGGGACAGAACGACACCAGCCGCCCTTCCGCCCGCCAATCGGCGAGCACGGCGGCCGAGCTGGTCTTGGCGCTGCCGTCGTAGCGGACCTTGCGGCCCATCAGGCAGGCGCTGACGAGGATCTTCTCCACGCCTTCGATCCTATGAGCCCGATCGGCACCAGCGAGAGCGCGGCCAGCGCGGCGGCGCAGCCGAAGGCGTAGCCGAAGGGCCGGGCCGCGCCCGCCGCGGTGAGCAGTTGCAGCAGCACCGCGAGCACCGCGACGCCGAAGGAGGAGGCGAGGCGGAGCGCGATCGTGCTCAGCGTGGTCGCCGCCGGGATGGCCGCGCGCTCCAGCGTGGCGTACGCCGCCGCGAGCACCGACGTCGACACCAGCCCGTGCCCCAGCCCGGCCACGAGGGTCGGCACCGGCCCGGGGAAGGCCGCGAACGCCGCCATCCCCGCCACCACGGCGGCCACGCCGGTCGCCGCGACCCCGCGCGCTCCCCGGCTGTCGGTGAGCTTGCCGGCGATCGGCAGCGTGAGCGCCGCCCCGATCCCGAGGGGGGCCAGCAGCAGCCCGGCCTCCAGCGGGCCGCCGCCTCCGGCGAGCTGGCTGTGCAGCGGCACGAGGACGGTGAAGCCGAGCATCGCCGCCGAGTAGCAGGCGAGCGCCGCCACCGCCGCGGCGAACGTACGGTCGCCGAGCAGCCGCAGGTCCACCAGCGTGCCCGGCACCCGCAGCGCCCGCACGGTGAACGCCGCGACCAGCGCGAGCCCGATCCACAGCGCCGGATGCGCGAACGAGCCCCCGTCGCCCACCTCCGACAGGCCGTGGATCAGCGCGGCCAGCCCGGGGGAGAGCAGCGCCAGGCCGAGCACGTCGAGCGGCTGCCGCGGCGCGGCCACCGGATCGGGCTCGCGCGGCAGCAGCAGCGCGGCCGCGACCAGCGCCACCGCGCTGATCGGCAGGTTGACCAGGAACAGCCACCGCCAGCCGAGCCCTTCGACGACCAGGCCGCCGAGCGGCGGCCCGAGCACCGGCGCCAGCATGGACGGCACCGTGATCAGCGCCATGGCGCGGCCCATGCGCTCCTTGCCGGCCGCCTGCGCCAGCATCGCCTGGCCCACGGGCATGAGCAGGCCGCCGCCGACCCCCTGGACGGCGCGGAAGACGACCAGGCTGCCGGCCGACCAGGCCGCGGCGCAGAGCGCGGAGCCTCCGGCGAACAGCACGAGCGAGACCAGCCAGACGCGCCGCGAGCCGAAGCGGCCGACGGCCCAGCCGGTCACCGGGACGGTCATCGACATGGCCAGCAGGTAGCCGGTGACCGCCTGCTGCATGGTGGCGGGGGTGGTGCGGAAGTCGTGGGCGAGCGTGGTGAGCGCCACGTTCACCACCGTCGAGTCCAGCATCGTCATGACGCCGCCCAGGAAGACCACCAGGGCGGTCGTGATGAACGGGGTTCGTACGCTGTATCGCATGTCGTACACCGTAACATTTTCGTACGGTGTAGCGCCTGGCTTAGGATCGGGTCCTGTGAGCTCTGTCTGGTCGCGTCCCGCGCCGCCCCGCCGCCCGGCTCTGACCAGGGAGGCGATCGTGGCCGCCGCCGTCGCGCTCGCCGACGCCGAGGGCCTCGCCGCCGTCTCCATCAGGCGGGTGGCGACCGAGCTGGGGGCGCGGACGATGACGCTCTACTCCTACATCGAGCGCAAGGAGGACCTGCTCGCGCTCATGCTCGACGAGGTCGCCGCCGAGCTGCGCGCCGACGGGCCCGCGCCGGACGACTGGCGCGAGGCGCTGCTCGCCATCGCCCGCCGCGAGCGCGACCTCGTCCGCCGCCATCCCTGGCGGATGGACCTGGTCGCGCAGGGCCTGCCCGCGGGGCCCAACGCGCTGCGGCACGTCGAGCACAAGCTCGCCGTCTTCGCCCGGCTCGGCGTCGAGCCGCCCGCCGCCTGGCGCTTCCTGACCGCCTACACCGACTACATGACCGGCTACATGGTCCGCGAGGCGCAGGAGCGCGCCGCGCCCCGGCACGAGGGCGTCAGCGACGCCGAGCGGGCCGCCGTCGCGGAGCCGTACGTCAGGGAGCTGGTCGACGGCGGCGAGCTGCCGCACCTGGCGCCCATGCTGGAGCGGGGCGTCCCCGGCGCGGACGACAACTTCGAGCGGGGCCTGCGCTGGCTGCTCGACGGCATCGAGCGCGAGCTGCCGCGCTGAGGGGCGAGGCCCCCTGGCGATAGCCTTACCTCCGATGAACACCACTGTCTCCGCGATCGTCATCACCGTCGCGCTGCTGCTCATGCTGGCGAGCCTGATCACCGCGATCCGCGACCGGCCCATGGGCATGGTGCTGCTGATCGGCTTCGGCGTGCTGGAGGTCGCCGTGCTGGTGCAGGTCGGCTTCGTGATCGCGGCACTGGCCGGGGGAGCGGAGACGCCTGAGCCGGCGACGCTGTGGGGCTACCTCATCGGTGAGGTCGTCATCCCGCCCGCTGGGGTGTTCCTGGCGCTGGCCGAACGGTCCCGGTGGGGGACCGCGATCCTGGTCGTGGCCGGCTTCGCGATCGCGGTCATGAACGCCAGGCTCGGGCAGATCTGGCAGGGCGTGGCATGAGCTCCATCAGCAGCGGGCCGGGGCGGGCGCTGATCGCCGTCTACGGGCTGTTCTCGCTGGCCGCCGGCGCGCGGGCGGCGGTGCAGATCGCCACCAGGTTCGGGGAGGCGCCGCTCGCCTACAGCCTGTCGGCGTTCGCGGCGGCCGTCTACATCCTGCTCACGGTCGCGCTCTGGCGCGGCGCGCGGCGGCTCGCGCTGGCCGCGCTCCTGGTCGAGCTGGCCGGGGTGCTGATCATCGGCACCGCCAGCGTCCTTGACCCCGCGGCCTTCCCCGACGAGACCGTGTGGTCCGTCTACGGCAAGGGCTATCTCTTCATCCCGCTCGTGCTCCCGCTCGTCGGGCTCTACTGGCTGCGCAGGCAACGGCATTGAGGCGTTAACGTCGGGCCCGGCCGGGAAGTGGCTGAACCCATGAGTACGATCGAGCATTCCGTAGACGTCGAGGTCCCCATCCGGGTGGCCTACAACCAGTGGACGCAGTTCGAGAGCTTCCCCGAGTTCATGGAAGGCGTGGAGTCGGTCAAACAGGTGACCGACACCCGTACGCATTGGGTGGCGGAGATCGCCGGGGTCCGGCGCGAGTTCGACGCCGACATCACCGAGCAGCACCCGGACGAGCGGGTCGCCTGGCGCAGCGTCGACAAGCCGAACCAGGCGGGCGTCGTCACCTTCCACCGCATCGACGACGGCCGCACGCGCGTCACGCTCCAGATGGAGTACGACCCCGAGGGCTTCGTCGAGACCGCCGGCGACTGGCTGCAGCTGGTCCGCCTGCGCGTCAACGGCGACCTCAAGCGGTTCAAGCAGTTCATCGAGTCGCGCGGCGCGGAGACGGGCGGCTGGCGCGGCGACGTGCCCGGCCCGCACCAGCACGACGGCGCCGCCCCGCGCACGCACGAGCACGGCTCCACGTACGGCGGCGCGCAGCAGGTGCCGCCCGGCACGATCGGCGGCACCG
This sequence comes from Nonomuraea sp. AD125B, assembly GCF_041402765.1. Classification (NCBI taxonomy): domain Bacteria; kingdom Bacillati; phylum Actinomycetota; class Actinomycetes; order Streptosporangiales; family Streptosporangiaceae; genus Nonomuraea; species Nonomuraea sp. AD125B. Next base: position 22,449 of record NZ_JBGLOU010000024.1, read on the forward strand.
ACCCGTCCATGCCGGGCGGCGACACGACCCTGCCGGCTCCCGGCGCCTTCCCTCCGCGTGACGAGCCCCCGCAGGGGCCCCGGCCGGTCCTGTAGGACTCCTCGACCGGTCCTGCAGGACACCCTCGACCCGAACAGCGGCCGCCCAAGTGGCGGCCGCTGTCGTGTGTCCGGGGACCGGCACGTGGGGCGGAATAAACGCACATTTCGGTCCTGTTAAGGTGGTGATTCGTCCCATGACTTGATGAATGGAGGACTTGTCCAGCATGAGCGTTCTGGCGTCAGAGCCCAGAGGCAGGACGACCACCCCCCTCGCCTGGCTCCTCGTGCTGGGAATCGTCCTCGCCGCACTCAACCTGCGGACCGCCGTCACCAGCGTCGGCCCGCTCCTCGACCAGCTCGCGGGCGCGCTCGGCATGACGAGCGTCGGCACCGGCCTGCTCACCACCCTCCCGGTTCTGGCCTTCGCCGGCGTCGGCGCCGTCACCCCGACGCTCGCCCGGCGGGTCGGCGAGCACCGGCTGCTCCTGCTGGCCCTGGTCACGCTGGGCGTGGGAATGCTGGTCAGGTCGCTGGTCGGCTCGGCCCCCGTGTTCCTGCTGAGCAGCGCGGTCGCGCTGTCCGGCGGCGCCGTGGGCAACGTGCTGATCCCGACGCTGATCAAGCGGCACTTCCCGGCGCGCACCGGGATCATGACCACCGTCTACACCACGGCCCTGGCGGCGGGCACGATGCTGGCCGCCGCCGCGACCGTGCCGATCGAGCGCGCGTCGGGGAACTGGCACGTCGCGCTCGGCGTGTGGGCCGCCCTGGCCGCCGTGGCCGCCATTCCGTGGCTTGCGCTGTTGCGCAGTGAGCCGGAGCGGGACACGGGAGGCCGGGACGCGGGGATCCGGCGGCTGCTGGGCAGCCGGCTGGCCTGGATGATCGCGATCTACTTCGGCACCCAGTCGATGATCGCGTACATCATGTTCGGCTGGCTCGCCACCATCCTCACCGACGGCGGCTACAGCACCTCCGAGGCCGGAGTGCTCCTCGGCGTGTTCACCGCGCTGAACATCCCGGTGTCGGTCGTCGTGCCCATGATCGCCGCGCGGTTCCGCGACCAGCGGCCGATGGTGGTCGGGCTCGTCGCCTTCTACGCGGTCGGTTTCGGGGGTCTCTGGGCGGGGCCGGCCTCGTGGGCGCCGCTCTGGGTGACGCTGATCGCCGTCGGCATGGGGTCGTTCCCGCTGGCGCTGGTGATGCTGGGGCTGCGCACCCGTACGCCGGAGGTGACCGCCGCGCTGTCGGCCTTCGGCCAGAGCGCCGGCTATCTCATAGCGGGCGGCGGGCCGCTGCTGGTCGGCGTGCTGCGGGAGGCGTCGGGGGGCTGGGCGCTGCCGTACACGCTGATCTTCGTGGTGCTGGCCGTCCAGCTCGTCGCCGGCCTGTACGCCGGCCGCGAGCGGCACCTGGAGGACGAGCGGGCGCTGGGATGATGGACGGGTGAACTCGACTCTCGTCACCTTCCCCAGCGGCCGGACCTCGGGCCGCTCCGAGCTCGTCGGGGTCGTGCCGGTGGGGGACCGGCACGGCCTCGTCGTCGCCGAGACGCCCTTCCACCCCCTCGACCACACCTGGCCCGACCAGCCCGCCGACCGCGGGACGGTCGGCGGGACGCCGGTCATCGACTGCGTGACAGGGGCCCAGTCGGCGACCGGCGAGACCTTCCTGGGGGCGGACATCCCGGTGCGGCGCGGGGACGAGGGCTGGCGGTGGCTCGTCGTCCACGTGACCGGCGAGGCGCCGCCGCCCGTGGGGACCGAGGTCGAGCTGGAGGTGGACGCCGCCCACCGCGCGGCGCTCTCGGCCGGCCACACCGCCTGCCACCTCGCCGCGCTCGCGCTCAACGCGGCCCTCGCCGGCCACTGGCGCAAGGAGGCGAGGCTCGACCGGCTCGGCCACCCCGACTTCGACCAGACCGCGATCATCTCGTCGCGCATCGTCGAGGGCGGCAGCATCGACGTCTACCGCCTCGGCAAGTCGCTGCGGAAGAAGGGCTTCTCCGCCGAGGGGCTCGACGTCGACGCGGTCGCCGGCGAGGTGAACGACCGGCTCAAGACCTGGGTCGCCGCCGACGCCCCCGTCCGGATCGACGTCCCGGGCCCCGAGCTGACCGCCCGCCGCACCTGGCGCTGCGAGCTGCCCGAGGGCGAGGCGGCCATCCCGTGCGGCGGCACCCACGTCGCCCGCACCGGCGAGCTGGGCCGGGTCCAGGTCTCGCTCACCCTCGACGAGGCCACCCTGACCATGCACACCACCTGCGGCTAGAGCTTCCGGGGCGCGGGCGCTCCGGAAGTCCTATACACTTGGTGATCGCAAGGGGCTATAGCGCAGTTGGTAGCGCGCCTCCATGGCATGGAGGAGGTCTGGGGTTCGAATCCCCATAGCTCCACCCCTCTTGGCGAGCCACCGATGTGGCTTGCGCGGCTCGACCCTTCACCCCGTCCGGCGGCCACGCGGCCGGGCTGCGGTGGCGTCCGGTGGCGCACTTCTTCGATTTGCCGGGTCGCTGCCGTACGCGCACACCTCGCGCAGCACGCACTCCTCGCACCGGGGCCGGCGTGCCTGGCAGACCGTACGCCCGTGCCTGATCAGCGCGATGTGCAGCTCGTGCCGGACCTGCGGCGGCACCATGGGCCGCAGGAGACGGTGCGCCTCCGCGGCGGAGGTGCCCGGCGGGATCCAGCCGAGCCGGGTGGTGACGCGGTGCACGTGCGTGTCCACGGGGAACGCCGCCCGCCCCATGGAGAACATCAGCACGCAGGCCGCGGTCTTCGGGCCGACGCCCGGCAGCGAGGTCAGGTACGACTCCGCCGCCTCGTCGTCGAGCCCGTCCAGCCGGTCCAGGGTGATCGCGCCCTCGCGGTCCTCGATCGCGGCCAGGATCTCCTGGATGCGGCGGGCCTTGCGCTCGGCGATGCCGCCGCAGCGGATGGCGTCGGCGATCTCCTCCGGCGGCGCGTCCGCCACCTGCTCCCACACGGGGAACCTGTCCTTGAGACGGGCGAAGGCGCGGCCGGAGTTGACGTCGGAGGTCGCCTGCGACAGGACCGTCGCCACGACCTGGTCCACGACGGGCAGCGCCGGGCCCGGCGCGAACGCCTCCCGCCCGGCCCGCAGCCGCCGCAGCACCTCCATCACCTGATCGGTCACCCTTTCCCCCCTCCGTGGACATGGGAACGGACCGGAGGGGGGCCCTCCGGTCCGTCCTATGGCGAACGGTCAGCGACCGTTGGTGGTCTTGCGCCAGTGAAAGCCGCCGGGCAGATTGACCGACAGCGTACGACGCCCGTCGGCTCTCCGCGTCACCCGGAACAGCCGGTTGCCCCAGCTGTGGCCGACCCCGCCGCGGGACAGGTTCAGCCGTAAGGGGCCCACCTTGATCGACTTACGGTAGCTCCAGCCCATCTCGAACTCCTCCATCGAATTCGCGAGGGCACTCCACTACCCACGAAAAGCGCGTTGTATCGAATTCAGTAATGTCCGCGGTATTTCCGGCCGCCGAACGTCTTGCCGACGTGGAAGCCGCCGGGCAGGCGCACCGACACGTGCCGCCGGCCGTCAGGGGTCGCGGTCACGTGGAAGCGGCGGTTGCCGTAGCTGTGGCTGATGCCGTGCCGCGAGAGGTTGATCCGGAACGGTCCTACTTTGATGGATTTCCTGTAGTGCCAGCCCAAGGCCCCTCCTTCGCTGTTCGTCCGGTTCAACGGGCGGCGGCTGACAGGAGTTCCGCCGGCGTCCCCGGCGTACGGTGGGGGGCGTGATTGTGATCGCGCACCTGAGTGACATCCACATCGGCGCCACCCCCGAGAGCGCCGCCCGCGCGCGGGCCGTCATGCGTCACCTCGACGCGCTCCCCGCCGACCTCGACGCCGTGCTGGTGACCGGCGACATCGCCGACCACGGCACCGCCGACGAGTACGAGCAGGCCCGCAAGCTGCTCACCTCCCGCCACCCCGTGCTGATCGGGCCCGGCAACCACGACGTGCGCGAGGAGTTCCGCCGCGTCCTGCTCGGCGACCCGAACCCTCACCCCGGCCCCGGCCCGGTCAACCAGGCCCTGCGCACCCCGCGCGCGATCTACGCGATGTGCGACTCCTCCATCCCCGGCCAGAACCCCGGCCACCTGGAGGAGGAGACCCTGGACTGGCTGGAGGGCGTGCTGGCGGACAGCGACCGCCCGGTGTTCGTGGCCTTCCATCACCCGCCGGTGCCGCTGCACTCGCCGCTGCTCGACGACATCATGCTGCGCCCCAGCCCACGCCTGGAGGAGCTGGTCGGCCACCCCAACGTGGCGGCCGTCCTGGTCGGCCACGCGCACACGGCCGCCGCCACCACGTTCGCCGGCCGGCCGCTCCTCGTCGCGCCCGGCGTGGTCTCCACCCTGACGCTGCCCTGGGAGGGCGGCACCACGTGGGAGACCTGTCTCGACTACGTCCTGCCCCCGTCGCTCGCCTTCCACGTGCTCGACGACGAGGGCAGGATCACCACCCACTACCGCGCGGTCATCGCTCCGTGAGCTCGATGAACGTCACCGAGTGGGCGGGGAAGTCGTAGCCGAAGGAGGCGGACAGGCCGTTCTCCCGCCACTCCTTGGCCGCGACGCGCTCGGGCTCGGCGAGGGTGTTGACGTCGGACGGCGATCCGGTGAGCGAGGTGACCACGGCGGCCGGCCGGAACCGGGCGCCGCCGAGGTCCACCGCCGTGCGGACCGCGCTGTCCTGGGCGTTGACGACCTTGAGCGTGACCCGGTCGCCATCCCTGGACACCACCTGGTACAGCGGCTCGACCTGGGCGCTGTCCACGAAGTCGTGCACCTTGCGCCCGTCCAGCCAGGTCGTGATCCTCCGCCCGTCCACCTGCACCTTGAGGCGGTAGTCGCGCCCGGTCTGCACGGTGTCCGCCGAGGTGACGAGCGCCGACTTGCCGCCGTCGACGGCCTTCTCGATCGCGGTCTGGGTGTTGTTCCAGCCGCCGACGTTCCACCAGTAGAAGTTTCCGGTGTCCCGCACGCCGAACATCACCAGGAAGCCCTCGTCGCCGCCGGTCTTGCGGGCGGTCACCTCGATCGTGTAGTTCGACCAGCCGGCCGACCCGGCGGTGGAGCGGGCGTCCTCGACCAGGGCGCTCTGCGTGTAGGCCCCGTCCTCTGCCGTCCAGGTGCCGGGGCCGGGCGTCCAGCCGGGCGCGCCCGCCGAGAAGTCCTCCGCGAGCAGGACGCTCCCGTCGGCGGCGGTCACCTTCACGTCGTCGTAGCGGACCTGGGTGCGCCAGGAGCCGAGCCCGACAGCGCCCCTGATGTCCTCGACCGGCCTGGCCTCGCCGGTGAAGGAGCTCGGCAGCACCCGGTCGCCGACGTGGCGGGAGAACAGCCGCTGCACGTGGTAGCTGGGGGAGCCGTACGCCTGGTCGTTGTCGAACCAGATGAGGTCGGGCGTCCAGTCCACGTAGTCGACGTTGGCCAGCAGCGGCGCGTACGACGCCAGCTCGATCACGTCGGAGTTGCGCTCGACGCCGGTCAGGAACGACGCCTCGGCGAGGGCGTTGGAGAAGGCGTTGCCACGCGAGGCGTACTCGCCGACGAACACCTTGGGCCCGCTGCGGTCATAGGTGTCGTAGCGGTGGTTGTTGGCGAGGAACCAGTCGGGGTTGTTGTAGTAGTGCTCGTCCACGAGGTCGGCCTTCTGGTCGCGGGCGAACTGCCACATCCGGTCGAACCAGGCCCCCTGGGAGGTCTGCCCGGAGTTGCTGATGATTTTGATCTTCGGGTACTTCGCCCGGACGGCGTCGGCGAACTTCGGATAGTTCGTGAAGAACTCCGGATAGATCTCCTCGTTGCCGAGCCCGATGTACTCCAGCCCGAACGGCTTCGGATGCCCCATCTCGGCGCGCTTCTTCCCCCAGGTGGAGGTGACCGGGCCGTTGGCGTACTCGATGAGGTCCAGCGTGTCCTGCACCCAGCGGGCCAGCTTGGTCTCGTCGGTGAGCGGCCGGTTCTCGCCGCAGCCGTTGACGCCCACCGACAGCACCGGCAGCGCCTCGGCCCCGATGTCCTCGGCGAACTGGAAGTACTCGTGATAGCCGATGCCGTACGACTGGTTGTAGCCCCAGAAGTTGAAGTTCGCGGGCCGCTCCTCGACCGGGCCGATCGTCTCCTTCCACTGGTAGATCCGCCGCTGGTCCTGGTTGAGTGAGTACGGGTCGTAGGTCCCGACGTTGGTCACGCAGCCGCCGGGGAAGCGCAGGAAGCGCGGCTTCAGGTCGGCGATCAGCTTCGCCAGGTCGGCCCGCATGCCGTGCCCCTTGTACGTCTCGCGCGGGAACAACGAGACCATGTCGAGGTCGGTCCGCCCTTCGGGGGCCTGGATCACCAGCCGGCCGGCGTCGGTGGTCGCCGAGGCGGTGAACGAGGCCCGGTACTTCGCCCAGCCGCCCGCCTTGACCCGCACCGAAGCCCTGCCGAGCACGGCCGTGCCGGCCTCGGCGGTCACCGTCAGCGTGGCGGCCGAGTCGCGCCGCGCCCACAGCGACAGGTCGTAGCGCTCGCCGGCCTTGAGCGGCAGGCCCCGGTTGAAGCCCGCGTTGACGACGCCGGCGGTGCCGCCGCCGGTCACCTCCAGCCGCAGGTAGTTGCGGTTGTTCGGGTTGAGCGGCTGCTCGCCGGAGACCGTCACGGCGGCGGTGGCGCCTCGCTCGGCCTTGCTCCACGCGGTCAGCCCGGTGTAGGAGGGCTCGTCGGTGGAGTTGAACTCGAACGAGCGGTTCTGCACCAGCTCGGCGTAGAGCCCGCCGTCGGCCGCGTGGTTGATGTCCTCGTAGAAGACGCCGTAGAGGTTGGGGGAGACCTTCGTGCCCGCGGCCCTGGTGTCCGCGGTGAGCTTGCCGGTCGTGTAGCCCTCGACGCGGAACTTGGCCGCCTGGCTCCCCATGACCAGCCGGCCGCCGGTCACGGCAACGGCGCGGTCGCCGGAGGTGAGCGTGACCTTGCCGCCGCCCGCGTCCTTGAGCAGGAAGACCGAGCCGGTCCCGGCCAGGCTCACCCGGTCGGCGGCCCGCAGGAAGCGGCCGGTGGCGACGTCCTTGAGCAGCACCCCGTCCCCGCTCGGGACGGCGGTGAGCGCGAGGCCGGTCCGCGGCGGCCGGGCCGCGGCCGTGATCGCGCCGGAGCGGTCGGCCGCCAGGTACGGCAGCGCCGCCGCCCGCAACGTGAACGGCCCGTCCGGCACCACGGGCCGGCCCTCGGCTGCCTTGATCGCGATGTAGTCGAAGTCGACCCGCATCGAGGCGCCGTTCTGCGCCGAGAGCCCGAACAGCCCGAGCTGGCGCACCTCCAGCCTGGCCGTCATGCGGGACGCCTGCACCCAGGCCGTGCCGTCCCAGTACGAGGAGGTGAACTCGTCCCCGTGGCGCGCCAGCTTCAGCGTCTCGGCCGTCGATCCCGGCCGGGCCGCGAACGCCGAGGTGAAGGCGGCCCCCACCTCGGTCGCGGTCTCGATCACCGGCCCGCCGGCGAAGCCGACGTGGGCGAGCCCGGCCCGCACGTAGTTGTCCCAGTCCTGCCAGGCCAGCAGGCCCGCGCTCTGGTAGTCGAGGGCGACGGGCGCGCTCAGGCTGGTCACCACCTCGAAGTCGCCGTCGGGGACGTCGACGAGGAAGAGGTTGCGCGCGTTGTTGGTGCCCTGGTGGGTGTCACCGGTCAGGGTGTCCAGGTGCAGCGCCCCGCCGGACAGGCTCCAGCGGGACTCGTCGGGGGACAGGACGGTCCAGTCCTGTCCGAGGGCGTCGCCGTCGAACGGGTCGACGACCGCGCCTTCGGGGACGGGGTCCGCGAGCGCCGCCGCCGCGGGAGGCGGCGCGGCCAGCAGGGCGGCCACCAGCAGGGCCGACAGGGCGATGCGCATCATGAGTCGGGGGGCTCCTCAAGATCGTGTTAGCGCTAACAATGAGTGAGCGTTAACATCGGCGATCCGCGCCACCGTAAAGACCGGCCGCCCAGCACGTCAAGAGCGAGTTTGCGTAACCCGACCGTAATCCGGCGACCTCTTGACGAGACCGGTTGTTAACGTTCACAGTCGGGGCCAAGCCAGGGAAGGAGCATGGCAGTGGGATCCCGCCTGGGGCGTCGCTTACCGGTCATGGCCGATGTGGCCAGGGAGGCCGGCGTGTCGCACCAGACCGTGTCCCGCGTGCTGAACGATCACCCGAACGTGCGCAGCGAGACCCGCGCCAGGGTGCTCCAGGCGATCGACAAGCTCGGCTACCGCCGTAACCTCGTCGCCCGCGCCCTGGTGACCAAGCGGTCGCGGACGCTCGGCGTGGTCAGCTTCGACACCACGCTGTACGGCCCGGCCAGCACGGTGTACGGCATCGAGCAGGCGGCCAGGTCGGCCGGCTACTTCGTCAGCATCGTCAGCCTCAAGTCCATCGATTCCGGAGGCGTCCGTGACGCCCTCGACTACCTGGCCGACCAGGGCGTGGACGGGGTCGTGGTGGTCGCGCCGCAGCGCTCGGCCGCCCGGGCCCTCGCCGACCTGCCGCTCGCCATCCCCACCGTCGCCGTCGAGGGCGGCCAGGCGGGGGAGGTGTCGGTGGTCAGCGTGGACCAGGTCGCGGGGGGCAGGCTCGCCACCGAGCATCTGCTCTCCCTGGGACACGAGACGGTCTGGCACGTCAGCGGACCGTCGGACTGGCTGGAGGCCGAAGGACGCGTGGCCGGGTGGCGGGCCGCGCTGGAGCAGGCGGGCCGCGAGGCCCCGCAACCGCTCGCCGGGGACTGGAGCCCGCGCTCGGGATACGAGGCGGGCCGCAGCCTGGCGCGCATGACGGACGTGACCGCGGTCTTCGTCGCCAACGACCAGATGGCGCTCGGAGTGCTGCGGGCGTTCACCGAGCAGGGGGTGAGCGTGCCCGGCCAGGTGAGTGTCGTCGGCTTCGACGACATCCCCGAGTCGGCGTACTTCTCGCCGCCGCTCACGACCATCAGACAGGATTTCGACGCGGTCGGCAGGCACAGCATCGAGGTGCTCGTGCGGCGACTGGAGGACGGCCTCCAGGAGCGGGAGCGCCTTGTGGTGCCGCCGGCGTTCGTCCGCAGGGCCAGTACGGCCCAGCCCCCGGAAGGTCGCTAGCGGCCGTGCGCGATGACGGCGGTCCCTGGCCCCAGCAGGGGTGTTAGCGTTCACATCAGAAGGGAACCCCCCAGTGTTCAAGAGGATCTCGGCCCTGGTCCTCGCCGGGCTCACCGCGCTGTCGGTGGCGTCCTGCGGCAGCGGCGACGGCACCACCAGCGCCGGCACCAGCGGTGGCGGCGACGACACGATCACCATGGGCTTCGCCCAGGTCGGCGCGGAGAGCGGCTGGCGGACCGCGAACACCAAGTCCGTCCAGGAGTCGGCGAAGAGCGCGGGCATCACGCTGAAGTTCTCCGACGCCCAGCAGAAGCAGGAGAACCAGATCAAGGCCATCCGCTCCTACATCCAGCAGAAGGTGGACGTCATCGCCTTCTCGCCGGTGGTGGAGTCCGGCTGGGACCCGGTGCTCAACGAGGCCAAGAACGCCAAGATCCCGGTCATCCTGACCGACCGCGCCGTGGACTCCAAGGACACCTCCCTCTACAAGACCTTCCTCGGCTCGGACTTCGTGGAGGAGGGCAAGAAGGCCGGCCAGTGGCTGGTGGAGCAGTACAAGGACAGCCAGGACACCGTGAACATCGTCGAGCTCCAGGGCACCACCGGCTCGGCCCCGGCCAACGACCGCAAGGCCGGCTTCCAGGAGGTCATCGGCGCCGAGCCCAAGTTCAAGATCATCGCCTCGCAGACCGGCGACTTCACCCGCGCCAAGGGCAAGGAGGTCATGGAGGCCTTCCTGAAGTCCAACCCCGACATCGACGTGCTCTACGCCCACAATGACGACATGGGTCTCGGCGCCATCGAGGCCATCGAGGGCGCGGGCAAGGTCCCGGGCAAGGACATCAAGATCATCACGGTCGACGCGGTCAAGGACGGCATGCAGGCGCTCGCCGACGGCAAGATCAACTTCATCGTCGAGTGCTCCCCGCTGCTCGGCCCGCAGCTCATGGACCTGGCCAAGAAGGTCGTCAAGGGCGAGCAGGTGCCGGCCCGCGTGGTGACCGAGGAGACCACGTTCACCCAGGAGCAGGCCAAGCAGGCCCTGCCCTCCCGCCAGTACTGATCGCAAGGACGCCGGGCCGGCGAGCCCGCCGGCCCGGTCTTCATCTGGAGGCTCCATGGCAGTACCCGCGCCGGTCCTGACGATGAGCGGGATCGGCAAACAGTTCCCGGGGGTGAAGGCCCTCGACGACGTGGACCTGCGGCTGCTCCCCGGCGAGGTGCACGCGCTCATGGGCGAGAACGGCGCGGGCAAGTCCACTCTCATCAAGGTGCTCACGGGCGTGCACCCCGCCGACGCGGGCACCATCGTGCTGGCCGGCCGGACCGTCACCTTCGGCAGCCCGCTGGAGGCGCAGCAGGCCGGCATCAGCACGGTCTACCAGGAGGTCAACCTCTGCCCCAACCTCTCGGTGGCCGAGAACATCCTGCTCGGCCGCGAGCCGCGCCGCCGGGGGCGCATCCACTGGAAGCGCATGCGCGCCCGCGCCGCCGAGCTGCTCGCCCGGCTCGACGTCCGGCTCGACGTCTCGGCGCCGCTGTCGGTCTACTCGCTGGCCGTCCAGCAGATGGTGGCCATCGCGCGGGCCGTGGACATCGACGCCCGCGTGCTCATCCTCGACGAGCCGACCTCCAGCCTCGACGCCGACGAGGTCCAGCAGCTCTTCCGGGTGATGCGGCGGCTCAAGGAGGAGGGGATCGCGATCCTCTTCGTCTCCCACTTCCTCGACCAGATCTACGAGATCTCCGACCGCATGACGATCCTGCGCAACGGCCGGCTGGTCGGCGAGTACCCGACCAGCGAGCTCAGCCAGGTCCAGCTCGTGTCCAAGATGATCGGCCAGGAACTGGCCGCGCTGGAACGCCTGCACGGCGAGGCCAAGACCTTCGACCGCCCCCTGGTCGAGGCGCGCGGGCTCGGCCGGCCCGGGGCGATCGAGCCGTTCAGCCTGACCATCCACGAGGGCGAGGTCGTCGGCCTCGCCGGGCTGCTCGGCTCGGGCCGCACCGAGGTCGCCCGGCTGCTGTTCGGGGCCGACCACGCGGGCTCCGGCGAGCTCGCGATCGGCGGCGCGACCACGTCGCTGCGCACGCCGCGCGCGGCCATGACGCACCGCATCGCGTTCTGCTCGGAGAACCGCAAGGAGGACGGGCTCGTCCCGGACCTCACCGTCCGCGAGAACATCGTGCTGGCGCTCCAGGCCACCCGCGGCTGGACCCGTCCCGTGCCCCGTGAGACGCAGGACGACCTGGTCGGCAAGTACGTCAAGGCGCTGCGCATCAGCCCGCCCAACCCCGAGATCCCGGTGCGCAACCTGAGCGGCGGCAACCAGCAGAAGGTGGTGCTGGCCCGCTGGCTCATCCTCGAACCCCGGCTGCTCATCCTCGACGAGCCCACCCGCGGCATCGACGTCGGGGCCAAGACCGAGATCCAGCGGCTGGTGGCCGAGCTGTCGGACGGCGGCATGGCGGTGCTGTTCATCTCCGCCGAGCTGGAGGAGGTGCTGCGGCTCAGCCACAAGGTCGAGGTGCTGCGCGACCGCCGCCTGGTGGCCGAGCTGCCCAACGACGAGACCTTGACCACCGACGTGCTGCTGGAGACGATCGCCAGCGGAGGGCGAGTGTCATGAGACGCCTGCTGTGGCCTGCGGTGGTCCTCGTGCTGCTGCTGGCGCTCAACATCTTCTACACGCCGAGCTTCTTCTCCGTCCAGGTCAGGGACGGTCACCTGTACGGCAGCCTGATCGACATCCTGCGCTTCGGCGCGCCGCTGATCCTGGTCTCGATCGGCATGACCCTGGTCATCGCCACCGGCGGCATCGACCTGTCGGTGGGCTCGGTGGTGGCGATCTCCGGCGCGCTCGCCTGCCTCCAGATCAGCGAGGACGCCGGGGTGACCACGGCCGTGGCCGCGGCGCTCGGGCTGTGCCTGGTGCTGGGGGCCTGGAACGGGTTCCTGGTGGCCGCGGTCGGCATCCAGCCGATCATCGCCACGCTGATCCTCATGGTGGCCGGGCGGGGCCTCGCGCAGCTCATCACCGACGGGCAGATCATCACGATCAACGACCCGGCGTACAAGGTGATCGGCGGCGGCTACTGGCTGACCGTGCCGTTCGGCATCCTCGTGGTGATCGCCGTGCTGGCGATCACCGCGTTCCTGACCCGGCGGCTCGCGCTCGGCATGCTCATCGAGGCGGTGGGCGGGAACGCCGAGGCCAGCCGGCTGGCCGGCATCCGCTCGCGCGGGATCGTCATCATGGTCTACGCCTTCGCGGCTCTGTGCGCGGGCGTGGCCGGGCTGATGATCAGCTCGAACGTCTCCAGCGCCGACGGCAACAACGCCGGCCTGTGGATCGAGCTCGACGCGATCCTCGCCGTGGTGATCGGCGGGACCTCGCTGGCGGGCGGCCGGTTCTCGCTGTCCGGCACGGTGCTGGGCGCGCTGATCATCCAGACGCTGACCACGACGATCTACTCGATCGGCGTGCCGCCGGAGACCACGCTGCTGTTCAAGGCGCTGGTCGTGACGGCCGTCTGCCTCATCCAGTCCCCGTCCTTCCGCGCCAAGGCGTTCCGCCGCCGCGGCCGGGCGGCGCCCGCGGAACCGACCCCGGAGGAGAGAGTCTTGGCAGGCCGAGGAGGCACGGCGTGACCGCGCTGACGTTCGGGCGGGCCTCCGTCCCGGTGAAGTACCTGCCGGTCCTGGTGACCGGGTGCCTGTTCGTGGCGATGTTCGTGGCGGGCGGGATCCGCTACGAGGGGTTCGCCAGCGGGCAGGTCGTGCTCAACGTCTTCATCGACAACGCCTTCCTGCTGGTCGTGGCGGTGGGGATGACGTTCGTGATCCTGACCGGCGGCATCGACCTGTCGGTGGGCTCGGTGGTGGCGCTGTCGACGATGATCGCGGCGAGCCTGATGGAGGGGCCGGGGTGGCCGCCGTACGTGGTGGTGCCGCTGGTGCTGCTCATCGGGTCGGGGCTCGGGCTGGTGATGGGCTGGATCATCCAGTCCTTCGACATCCAGCCGTTCATCGTGACGCTGGCGGGCATGTTCCTGGCCCGCGGGCTCTGCTACACGATCGGGACCGACTCCATCCCGATCAGGGACGCCACGTTCACGGCGTTCGCGCAGACCAGGATCGACCTGTTCGCCGATCTGTGGATCTCGCCGAGCGTGGTCATCGCGCTGGTCGTGGTGGCGGTGGCGGCGTACGTGCTGCACTACACGCGCTTCGGCCGGTCGGTCTACGCGACGGGCGGCAACGAGCAGTCGGCGCTGCTCATGGGGCTGCCGGTGGCCCGTACGAAGATCACGGTGTACACGATCAGCGGGTTCTGCTCGGCGCTCGGCGGCGTGCTGCTGTCGTTCTACATGCTCTCGGGCTACGGCCTGCACGCGGTGGGCATGGAGCTCGACGCGATCGCGGCCGTGGTGATCGGCGGCACGCTGCTCACCGGCGGCACCGGGTTCCTGCTCGGCACCGTGCTCGGGGTGCTGGTGCTCGGGCTGATCCAGACGATCATCAGTTTCGAGGGCACCCTGAACTCCTGGTGGACCAAGATCTTTATCGGACTGTTGCTCTTCGTGTTCATCCTCCTGCAACGCCCGTTCTCCGGGCGGTCCAGGCGCTGAACTGGGAGAACGCGCGCTTGGGTGTTACCTGAATGTTTCCGGCAGGTGATGCCCGAGCGTTGACATAGTCTTTGTTAGCGATAACAATCGGCGGAAACGAACGCGAAGTTTGTTCTGCTTCGTCACGTTCTCACGCGACGAACTGATCTTCTACACCGGCGGCCGCCGCGTCCAGCGCTGCCGCGACCCCCATCGCAAGGAGATGACATGAGGTTGGGACGGATCGGGGGCGTGGTCTCTGCCATCGCTCTCGCCGCGACCATGACGGCCTGTGGCTCCAGCCAGAAGACGGTCGACGCCGAGGCCTCCGCGTCCTCCGCCGCCGGCGGCGCCGGGGCGCTGATCGGCGTGACGATGCCGACCAAGTCGTCGGAGCGCTGGATCCACGACGGCGACAACGTCAAGTCGGCGCTGGAGAAGCTGGGCTACAAGGTCGACCTCCAGTACGCGGAGAACGACATCCCCACCCAGGCCAACCAGATCGAGAACCAGATCACCAAGGGCGCCAAGCTCCTGATCATCGCCTCGATCGACGGCACCGCGATCACCTCGCAGCTCCAGCAGGCCGCTGACAACAAGATCCCGGTCATCGCCTACGACCGGCTGATCCGCAACAGCCCCAACGTGGACTACTACGCCACCTTCGACAACTTCAAGGTCGGCGTGCAGCAGGCCACCTCTCTGCTCAAGGGCCTCGGCGTCGAGGACGGCAAGAAGGGCCCGTTCAACGTCGAGCTGTTCGGCGGCTCCCCCGACGACAACAACGCCACGTTCTTCTGGAACGGCGCCATGTCGGTGCTCCAGCCGAAGATCGACGACGGCACCATCGTCGTCAAGAGCAAGCAGACCGACTTCAAGCAGGCCGCCATCCTGCGCTGGGACCCGGCGACGGCCCAGAAGCGCATGGAGGACATCCTCACCAGCACCTACGGCAGCGCCAAGGTCGACGGCGTGCTCTCGCCGTACGACGGTCTGTCCATCGGCATCCTGTCGGCGCTCAAGAGCTCCGGCTACGGCACCAGCGGCCAGCCCTACCCGATCGTGACCGGCCAGGACGCCGAGCTCGCCTCGGTCAAGTCCATCATCGCCGAGGAGCAGTACTCCACGATCTTCAAGGACACCCGCAAGCTCGCCGAGCAGACGGTGAAGATGGCCGACGCCGTGCTGAAGGGCGGCCAGCCCGAGGTCAACAACACCAAGGACTACGACAACGGCAACAAGGTCGTCCCGTCGTACCTGCTCGACCCGGTGATCGTCGACAAGTCCAACTACAAGGAGATCATCGTCGGCGGCAACTACTACACCGAGGACCAGCTCCAGTAAGGGCCCTGCCCCCGGGGACCGCGCGTCCCCGGGGGCTTCCCTGAGCTGAGCGAGGGGCATATGACCGAGCACATCTTGCGGATGGTCGGGATCACCAAGACCTTCCCCGGCGTCAAGGCGCTCCAGGACGTCAACCTGTCCGTCCGGCGGGGCGAGATCCACGCCATCTGCGGCGAGAACGGCGCCGGCAAGTCGACGCTGATGAAGGTGCTGTCCGGGGTCTACCCGCACGGCACGTACGAGGGCGAGATCGTCTTCGAGGGCGAGCGGGTCGAGTTCGGCGGCATCCGCGACAGCGAGCACGCCGGCATCGTCATCATCCACCAGGAGCTGGCACTCAGCCCGCAGCTGTCGATCGCGGAGAACATCTTCCTCGGCAACGAGCGCGCCAAGCGCGGGATCATCGACTGGAACCGCACCAACTACGAGGCCGCCGCGCTGATGAAGCGGGTCGGCCTGCGCGAGAACCCGACCACGCCGATCTACGACATCGGCGTGGGCAAGCAGCAGCTCGTGGAGATCGCCAAGGCGCTGTCGAAGGAGGTCAAGCTCCTCATCCTCGACGAGCCGACCGCGGCGCTCAACGACGACGACTCCGCGCACCTGCTGGACCTGCTGCGCGGCCTGCGGGAGGAGGGCATCACCTGTGTGATCATCTCCCACAAGCTCAACGAGGTCACCGCGATCGCCGACTCCGTCACGATCATCCGCGACGGCCGCACGATCGAGACGCTCGACATGGCGACCGACGACGTGACCGAGGACCGCATCATCTCGGGCATGGTCGGCCGCGCGCTGGACAACCGCTTCCCGCCGCACGAGCCGTCGATCGGCGAGGAGGTGCTGCGCATCGAGGACTGGACCGTCCACAGCCCGAGCCAGCCCGGCCGCAAGGTCGTCGACGGCGCCGGGCTCACCGTGCGCCGCGGCGAGATCGTGGGCCTGGCCGGCCTCATGGGCGCCGGCCGCACCGAGCTGGCGATGAGCGTGTTCGGGCGGACCTACGGGGTCAACATCTCCGGCAGGATCTTCAAGGACGGCAAGCCGGTCGTGATCCGCAACGTCCAGGACGCGATCAGGCACGGCATCGCGTACGCGACCGAGGACCGCAAGCGGTACGGCCTCAACCTCATCGACGACATCAAGCGCAACATCAGCGCGGCCGGGCTCAAGGGCCTGGCCAGGCGCGGCTGGGTCAACGAGAACGAGGAGTACAAGGTCGCCGAGGGCTTCCACAAGAGCATGAACATCAAGGCGCCCACCGTGAACAGCGTGGTCGGAAAGCTGAGCGGCGGGAACCAGCAGAAGGTCGTGCTCTCCAAGTGGATCCTCACCGAGCCGGACGTGCTGATCCTCGACGAGCCCACCCGCGGCATCGACGTCGGTGCCAAGTACGAGATCTACACGATCATCAATCGCCTCGCCGACCAGGGCAAGGCCGTGCTGGTGATCTCCAGTGAGTTGCCTGAGCTGCTCGGCCTGTGCGACCGCATCTACACGCTTTCCGAGGGTCGCATCACCGGGGAGGTGGCGCGCGAGGACGCCACCCAGGAACGGCTCATGTACCTCATGACCAAGGGACAGGAGAAGCTCTCATGAGCAGCATCACGCCCGCAGACGTGCCCGCCGGCACGGCTACCGGCGCGAAGGGCGTCGACGGGGAAGGGCCACGCCGGCCAGGCAGGGTGTCGCTCGGCGGGGTGTCGCTGAACCTGCGCTCCAGCGGCATCTACATCGCGTTCGCGCTCATCATCGTGCTGTTCTCGGTGCTCACCGACGGCGCGCTGCTGCAGCCGCAGAACATCTCGAACATCATCGTCCAGAACTCCTACGTCCTGATCCTCGCGATCGGGATGATCCTCGTCATCATCGCCGGGCACATCGACCTGTCGGTCGGCTCGGTGGTGGCCGTGACCGGAGCGCTGGCCGCCGTGCTCATGGTCAACATGGGCGTGGCCTGGCCGCTGGCCCTGCTGATCACGCTGGTCGCGGGCGCGCTCATCGGCGCGTGGCAGGGCTACTGGATCGCCTACTTCGGCATCCCGGCGTTCATCGTGACGCTGGCCGGCATGCTGCTGTTCCGGGCGCTGACCCTCACGGTGCTGGGCAACCAGGGCATCGGCCCGTTCCCCGACCAGGTCCGCACCCTGGCCAACGGCTTCACCAACGGCTACCTCGGCAACATCGGCCTCGGCCCGCTCGGCGGCGCCGACCTGTTCAGCCTGCTGATCGGCCTGATCGCGATCGCCGGCATGGTGATCTCCCAGCTCCGCACCCGCAACGCCCGCAAGGGCTACGGCCAGTCCGTCGAGCCGATGGCCCTGTTCGCGCTCAAGATGACGGCCGGCGCCGCGGTGATCCTCTTCCTGGTCGTGCAGCTCGCCAGGTTCAAGAACCTGCCGTGGGTGCTCGTGCTGCTCGCGGTGCTGGTGCTCGGCTACTCGATGCTGGCCGGCCGCACGGTCTTCGGCCGCCAGATCTACGCCATCGGCGGCAACCTCCAGGCGGCGGTCATGTCCGGCGTCAAGGTCAAGTCGGTCGTCTTCTGGATCTTCGTCAACATGGGCGTGCTGTCGGCGATCGCCGGCATCATCTTCGCCGGCCGGCTCAACCAGGCCGGTCCGACGGCGGGCAACAGCTTCGAGCTGGACGCCATCGCGGCGGCGTTCATCGGCGGCGCGGCCGTGCAGGGCGGCGTCGGCAAGGTGGCCGGGGCGATCACCGGCGGCCTGATCATGGCGGTCATCAACAACGGCATGTCGCTGATCGGCTCGCCCAGCGAGCGGGTCATGCTCGTCAAGGGCGCGGTGCTCCTGGCGGCGGTCGCGTTCGACGTCTGGACCAAGCGCCGGGCGGGCGGAACGCGCTGAGCACGACCCTGTCCGTGATCTTGTCCGCGACCCCGAGCGCCAGCGAGAGGAGACGCCCGTGACGGCATCCAAGCGCCGTCTGCCGGTCATGGCCGACGTGGCCAAGGAGGCGGGCGTGTCGCACCAGACGGTGTCCCGGGTGCTCAACGACCATCCGAACGTCCGGGCCGACACCCGGGCGCGGGTGGAGGCGGCGATCACCCGGCTGGGCTACCGGCGCAACCTGGTCGCCCGCGCCCTGGTGACCAAGCGGTCGCGGACGCTCGGCGTGGTGAGCTTCGACACCACGCTGTACGGCCCGGCCAGCACGGTGTACGGCATCGAGCAGGCGGCGCGGACCGCGGGCTACTTCGTCAGCATCGTGAGCCTGAAGTCGATCGACGCGGCCAGCGTCCGCGACGCCATCGACTACCTGGCCGAGCAGGGCGTGGACGGGGTCGTGGTGGTCGCGCCGCAGCGCTCGGCCGCCCAGGCGCTGGAGAGCCTGCCGTCCGGGATGCCGGCGGTCGCGGTCGAGGGCGGCTCGCACCGGGACGACATCCCGGTGGTCTGCATCGACCAGGCCGAGGGCGCCAGGCTCGCCACCCGCCACCTGCTGGAGCTGGGCCATGAGACGGTCTGGCACGTCAGCGGCCCGTCCGACTGGCTGGAGACCGAGGGCCGGCTGGCGGGCTGGCGGACCGCTCTGGCGGAGGCGGGCCGGCCCGCGCCCGAGCCGCTGACCGGCGACTGGAGCCCGCGGGCCGGCTACGAGGCGGGGCGCAGCCTCGCCGCGATGGACGGCGTCACCGCGGTCTTCGCGGCCAACGACCAGATGGCGCTCGGGGTGCTGCGCGCCCTCAGCGAAGGGGGCGTGCGGGTGCCGGAGCAGATCAGCGTGGTGGGCTTCGACGACATCCCGGAGTCGGAGTTCTTCTCGCCGCCGTTGACCACGGTCAGGCAGGACTTCGACGTGGTGGGCCGGCACTGCATCGAGGTGCTGCTGCGGCAGGTCGAAGGCGGGCGCGGCGCGCGCGGGCGCCTGGTCGTGCCGCCCCGCCTGGTGGTGCGTTCCAGCACGGCCCCCGCACGCGGACGTTCTGCCGGTAGATGATGGGCATGCCACCGGAATTCCCCCCTGGAGAGCAATGTGAACGCTAACACTTATGTGGTAGGAGTCGACTTCGGCACGCTGTCCGGACGCGCGGTCGTCGTCCGGGTCAGCGACGGCGCGGAGCTCGGCAGCGCCGTCCACGAGTACGCCCACCGCGTCATCGAGCGCGAGCTGCCCGGCTCCGGTGTGCGGCTCGGCCCCGACTGGGCGCTGCAGGCGCCGCAGGACTGGCTGGAGGTGCTGAAGAGCGCGGTGCCCGCCGCGCTCGCCGCCGCCGGAGTGCCCGCCGAGCAGGTCGTCGGCATCGGCACCGACTTCACCGCCTGCACCGTGCTGCCGGCCACGGCCGACGGCACGCCGCTCTGCTTCGAGACCCCCGAGCTGCCGCACGCCTGGCCCAAGCTGTGGAAGCACCACGCCGCCCAGCCGCACGCCGACCGCATCAACGAGCTGGCCGCGCGCCGCGGCGAGAGCTGGCTGCCGCGCTACGGCGGCAAGATCTCCTCCGAGTGGGAGTTCGCCAAGGCGTTGCAGGTCCTGGAGGAGGCCCCCGACGTCTACGCGCGGGCCGAACGCTGGATCGAGGCCGCCGACTGGATCATCTGGCAGCTCACCGGCGTCGAGAGCCGCAACATCTGCACCGCCGGCTACAAGGGCGTCTTCCAGGACGGCGCCTACCCGTCGAAGGAGTTCCTCGCCGAGCTCAACCCCGGCTTCGCCGGGTTCGTGGACAAGCTCGCCACCGGAAAGGTCGGCGCCGACGAGAACGGCGTCACGCTCGCCCCGCTCGGCGGCCTGGCCGGCCGGCTGAGCGCCGAGGCGGCCGGCTGGACCGGCCTGCCCGAGGGCATCGCGGTCGCCGTCGGCAACGTGGACGCGCATGTCACGGCCGCCGCCGCGGACGCCGTGCGTCCCGGCCAGATGGTCGCCATCATGGGCACCTCCACCTGCCACATCATGCCCAGCGACCGGCTCGCCGAGGTGCCCGGCATGTGCGGCGTCGTCCGCGACGGCATCGTCCCCGGCCTGTGGGGCTACGAGGCGGGACAGTCGGCCGTCGGCGACATCTTCGCCTGGTACGTCGACAGCTGCGGCCTCGGCCACGAGGAGCTGACCGCGCTCGCCGAGAAGCAGAAGGTCGGCGAGCACGGCCTGGTGGCGCTCGACTGGTTCGGCGGCAACCGCTCGGTGCTCGTGGACCACAACCTCTCCGGCGTCATCGTCGGCCAGACCCTGGCGACGCGGCCGGAGGACGTCTACCGCGCGCTCATCGAGTCCACCGCGTACGGCGCCCGCATGATCGTCGAGACGTTCGAGCGGGCCGGCGTGCCGGTCGAGGAGTTCGTCGTCGCCGGCGGGCTGCTGAAGAACCCCTTCCTCATGCAGATATACGCCGACGTGCTGCGCCGGCCGCTGTCGGTGATCGGCTCCGACCAGGGGCCCGCGCTCGGCTCGGCCATCCACGCCGCGGTCGCCGCCGGCGCCTACCCGGGCATCGAGGAGGCTGCGGCGGCCATGGGCAAGCGGACCGAGGCGGCGTACACGCCGGACCCGGACCGCGCCGACGCCTACGACCGGCTCTACGCCGAGTACCGCAGGCTCCACGACTTCTTCGGAGACGGCCGCATGCTCCACACGCTGCGCGCCATCAGGAACGAGGCCCAGGCATGACCGACCCCCGCACAGTAGTCGCCGAGCTGCACGCCGAGCTCGTGCGTTACAACCTCGTCGTGTGGACGGCCGGCAACGTCTCCGGCCGCGTCCCCGGCGAGGACCTGTTCGTCATCAAGCCCTCCGGCGTCTCCTACGACGAGCTGACCCCGGAGAACATGGTGGTGTGCGACCTCGACGGCAACCTGGTCGAGGGCGAGCACGCCCCCTCCAGCGACACCGCCGCGCACGCCTACGTCTACCGCAACATGCCCGAGGTCGGCGGCGTCGTGCACACCCACTCGACGTACGCCTCGGCCTGGGCCGCCCGCGGCGAGGCGATCCCGTGCGTGCTCACCGCCATGGCCGACGAGTTCGGCGGCGAGATCCCCGTCGGCCCGTTCGCGCTGATCGGCGACGACTCGATCGGGCAGGGCATCGTCGAGACGCTCAAGGGCCACCGCTCCAAGGCGGTCCTCATGCAGAACCACGGCGTGTTCACCATCGGCAAGGACGCCAAGGCGGCGGTGAAGGCCGCCGTGATGTGCGAGGACGTGGCCCGTACCGTGCACGTGGCCCGCCAGCTCGGCGACCCCCTGCCCATCGCCCAGGACGACATCGACCGCCTGTACGACCGTTACCAGAACGTCTACGGACAGAGGAGCCCGCGTTGAAGATCTGGTTTCTGACCGGCAGCCAGGGGCTGTACGGCGAGGACACGCTCCGCCAGGTGGCCGAGCAGTCCCAGCGCATCGCCGAGCAGCTGCCCGTCCCGGTCGAGTGGAAGCCCGTGCTCACGGACGCCGCCGCGATCCGGCGCGTGATGCTGGAGGCCAACGCGGACGACTCGTGCGCCGGCGTGATCGCCTGGATGCACACCTTCTCCCCGGCCAAGATGTGGATCGCCGGGCTCGACGCGCTGCGCAAGCCGCTGCTGCACCTGCACACCCAGGCCAATGTCGAGCTCCCGTGGAGCACCATCGACATGGACTTCATGAACCTCAACCAGGCCGCGCACGGCGACCGCGAGTTCGGGTTCGTGCAGACCCGGCTCGGCGTGCCGCGCAAGACCGTGGCCGGGCACGTCAGCGACCCGGCCGTGGGCGGGCGCATCGAGGCGTGGGCGCGCGCCGCCACGGGCCTCGCCGAGGTCCGCCAGCTCAAGCTGGTGCGGTTCGGCGACAACATGCGCGACGTGGCCGTCACCGAGGGCGACAAGGTCGAGGCGCAGCTGCGCTTCGGCGTCTCGGTCAACACCTACGGCGTCAACGACCTGGTCGAGGCCGTGGACGCGGCCTCCGACGCGGACGTGGCCGCGCTGGTCAAGGAGTACGAGGAGCAGTACCGGGTGGTCCCCGAGCTGCTCGGCGACCGGAGCGAGTCGCTGCGCTACGCGGCCAGGATCGAGCTGGGCCTGCGCGGCTTCCTGGAGGCCGGCGGCTACCGGGCCTTCACCACGAACTTCGAGGACCTCGGCGGCCTGCGCCAGCTTCCCGGCCTGGCCGTGCAGCGCCTCATGGCCGACGGCTACGGCTTCGGCGGCGAGGGCGACTGGAAGACGTCGGTGCTGCTGCGCACGCTGAAGTCGATGGCCCCGTCGGGCGGCACGTCCTTCATGGAGGACTACACCTACGACCTCACGCCCGGCAACGAGCTGATCCTGGGCGCGCACATGCTGGAGGTCTGCCCGTCGATCGCCGCGGACACGCCGTCCTGCGAGATCCACCCGCTCGGCATCGGCGGCAGGGAGGACCCGGTGCGGCTGGTGTTCGACGCCGCTCCCGGCCCTGGCATCGTGGTCGGCCTGGCCGACATGGGCGACCGGTTCCGCCTGGTCGCCAACGAGATCGACGTCGTGGCGCCGCCGCAGCCGCTGCCGAAGCTGCCCGTGGCCCGCGCGGTGTGGCAGCCCCGTCCGAACCTGCGTACGTCCACCGAGTCGTGGCTCACCGCGGGCGCGCCGCACCACACGGTGCTCACCATGGCGGTCACCCGCGAGGAGCTGACGGACCTGGCCGAGATGCTGGGCGTGGAGCTGGTGTTCATCGACGCCGACACCACGACCGAGCGTTTCGCCAAGGAGCTGCGCTGGAACCAGGCGTACTACCGCCTGGCCCAGGGCTTCTAACCGTCCTCGGCGGGTCTCTTCGGGGCGTTCCTGCGCTGCTCCTCGGCGCGTTCGCGGCAGCGGCGCAGGAACTCCTCGTCGTCATCGGGGCTGGTGGCGGCGAAGCGGCCGGGGCGGTCGTACTCGGGGAAGGCGCTCGGCGGCGCCGGCGCCCGCCGCTCCGGGCGGCCGGCCAGCAGCCACACGAGCGAGCCGACGAGCGGCGCGAGGAAAACGATCACCAGCCACAGGATCTTGGGCAGGTTGCGGCAGAGCGGCTCCGGCGTGGTGATCACGTCGAACAGGCAGTAGAGCCACAACACGAGCGTGACCAGGCTTATGGCCTCGTACAGGTAAAGCACGGCGCACCTCCGTCAGCGGCCAGACGAAACTAGCGGCACCTGACCGGGCTGACAAGCGCTGGCTGTGGGAAGGTAAGGCCGTGACGCTGAGCAATTGGGCGGGAAACACCGCATTCCGGGCAAGTGACGTCCATCACCCCTCCTCACTCGACGAACTGCGCCGGCTCGTCGCGGACAGCACCCGCGTACGGGCGCTCGGGAGCGGGCACTCGTTCAACGACGTCGCCGACACCACGGGCGACCTCGTCGTCCTCGACCGGATGCCGGACGCCGTCGAGATCGACAGCGCCGCCGCCCGGGTCCGGGTGCCGGCGCGCACGACGTACGCGCGGCTCGCCCGGCAGCTCGACGCCCACGGCCTCGCGCTGGCCAACCTGGCCTCGCTGCCGCACATCTCCGTCGCCGGTTCGGTCGCGACCGGCACCCACGGCTCGGGAGACGCCATCCCGAGCCTCGCCGCCGCCGTCTCCTCGCTCGACCTCGTCACCGCCGACGGCTCGACGCTCACCCTCGCCCGCGGCGACGCCGACTTCCCCGGCGCGGTGGTGGCGCTGGGCGCGCTCGGCGTCGTCACCTCGCTCACCCTCGACGTGGTGCCCGCCTTCGAGGTGCGCCAGTACGTCCGCGAGGGCCTGCCGGTCGAGGCGCTGGCCCACTTCGACGACATCATGGCCGCCGGTTACAGCGTCAGCCTCTTCACCGACTGGCGCGAGACCCGCGTCTGGCTCAAGCGCACCGGCGAGCCGGCCGGCCTGCCCGCCGACTGGTACGGCACCCGCCCCGCCGACGGCCCCCGCCACCCGCTGCCCGGCATGCCCGCCGACCCCTGCACCACGCAGCTCGGCGTGCCCGGCCCCTGGCACGAGCGGCTGCCGCACTTCCGCGCCGACTTCGAGCCCAGCGGCGCGGGCGACGAGCTGCAGTCGGAGCTCA
Organism: Nonomuraea sp. AD125B; assembly: GCF_041402765.1. Lineage (NCBI taxonomy): Bacteria > Bacillati > Actinomycetota > Actinomycetes > Streptosporangiales > Streptosporangiaceae > Nonomuraea > Nonomuraea sp. AD125B. The sequence continues at coordinate 46,591 of NZ_JBGLOU010000024.1, forward strand.
TCCTGCCGCGCGAGCACGCGGTCGAGGCGCTGCGCGCGCTGTTCGCCATCGGCGAGCGCATCCGGCCGGTGCTGCACATCTCCGAGGTGCGCACCGTGGCCGCCGACGACCTGTGGCTCAGCCCCTTCCACGGGCGCGACAGCGTCGGCATCCACTTCACCTGGCTCAAGGACCCGGAGGGCGTGCGGCCCGTGCTGGAGCTGGTGGAGGAGACGCTGGCGCCGTACGAGCCGCGGCCGCACTGGGGCAAGCTGTTCACCCGGTGGCCCTCCTGCCCGGAGCGGTTCCGGTCGCTGGCCGCACGGCTGGACCCCAAGGGCAAGTTCGCCAACGACTTCACCGGCCGCCTGCTGGGGGAGTAGCCCTACCGCCCGGGGAGTAGCCCGCCGGGCGCGGGCTGCGTCCACGGGCGTAGCCGCCCACCGGTCGCGGGGACGATGCGCCGGAGCCGCCCGTAGGCGATCGTCAGAGGCATGAGCGATCACCCCTTCAGGTTCGGCGCGGTCGCCGGACGAGCCCCCGACTGGTCCGGCCTGGCCCGGCGGGCCGAGGACCTCGGCTACGCCACGCTGCTGGTGCCCGACACGCTCGGCACGTTCTCGCCGTTCAGCGCCGCCGCCGCGGCGGCCGCGGTCACCAGCAGGCTGCGGGTGGGGACGTACGTGCTGAGCGTCGCCAACCGCACGCCGCGCGCCGTCGCCTGGGAGACCGCGACGCTGCGGGAGCTGTCCGGCGGGCGCTTCGAGCTGGGCCTCGGCGCCGGCAGGCCGGACGCCGCGCACGACGCCGCCGAGCTGGGCCTGACCTTCGGCCCGGCCGGCGCGCGGGTGCGCAGGCTCGCCGACACGATCGACGCGGTCGCCGCGGAGGCGAAGGACGTGCCGATCCTCGTCGCCGCCTCCGGCACCCGGCTGCTGCGGCTGGCCGCAGCCAGGGCGGACACGGTCGCGCTCGGTGTCCCGCCGCACGCCACGGAGGAGCAGGTGGCGGCCAAGCTCGACGAGCTGTACGAGCTGGCCGGCGACCGCTTCCACGACCTGGAGCTCGGCATGAACCTGGCCGCCGCCGGCGCCGAGCCGCCCGCCTGGCTCGGCCCCCTCGGCCCCGAGGCCACCGGCGTGCTGCGCGGCACGCCTGCGCAAATGGCTGACGTGCTGCGCCGCCGCAGGGACCGGCTCGGGGTGTCGTACGTCACGGTCAACGCGGCCTGCCTGGAGGCGTTCGCCCCCGTCGTCGAACTCCTCGCCGGAACCTGACGGAACCTGACAGGTACGTCGGCCAGCATGGACGCCATGACCGCAAAGGGAACCTTCGACACCGCGAACTGGGACGCCAAGCAGCCCTACGAGGAGCGCGACGGTGTCACGCTCGGCCTCGTCACCATGACGAAGACCTTCCACGGCGACCTCACCGGCACCAGCCTCGTCACGCTGATGATCGCCACGACCCCCGTGGAGGACTCCCGCTCGTACGTGGCGCTGGAACGCATCGAGGGCGCCCTGCACGGCCGGTCCGGCAGCTTCGTCGTCCAGCACAACGCGGTCAGCGACCGGGGCGCGCACGCGCTGCGCGTGTCGGTGGTGCCGGACTCGGCGACCGGGGAGCTGACCGGCCTGCGCGGCGAGATGCAGATCGTCATCGGCCCCGACGGCGGCCACTCCTACACCTTCGACTACACCCTTTGATGGCGTTCCTGGGCGGCTCCCGGTAGTGTACCGACCGGCCGGTACGCCAACCGCCGGGAGGAGTCACGCCATGTGGGACCCCGAACTCGCCGAGCTGCGCCGGCGCAGGGAGCTGGCCGAGCGCATGGGAGGCGAGGAGCGCGTCGCCCGCCAGCACGCCACCGGCCGCCTCACCGTGCGCGAGCGGCTGGCCGCGCTGACCGACTCCTGGCAGGAGATCGGCGCGCTGACCGGCCGGGCCGCCGGTGCGGACTTCACGCCGTCCAACGTCATCATCGGCCGGGCCCGTCTCGACGGCCGCAGGATCGTGGTCTCCGGCGACGACTTCACCGTACGCGGCGGGGCCGCCGACGCCGCCATCCACGACAAGCAGATCCTGGCCGAGCGCATGGCGGGCGAAATGCGCGTCCCGCTCGTGCGGCTCATCGACGGCACGGGCGGCGGCGGCAGCGTCAAGCAGCTGGAGGAGTTCGGGCGCACCTACGTCCCGTACAACCCGGGCTGGGACCAGGTGGTGGCCAACCTCGGCCGGATCCCGGTGATCTCCCTGGCCCTCGGCCCGGTGGCCGGGCTCGGCGCGGCCCGCCTGGTCACCTCGCACGTCTCGATCATGGTGAAGGAGCTGTCCCAGGTCTTCATCGCCGGCCCCGCCGTGGTCGAGGCGGGGATGGGGGAGAGCGTGGGCAAGGAGGAGCTCGGCGGCTGGCGGGTCGCCGCCGCGGCCGGCACGGTCGACCTGGTCGCGGGCACCGAGGAGGAGGCGTTCGCGCTCACCCGGCGGGTGCTGTCCTACCTGCCGCAGAACGCCTGGCAGCCGCCCCCGGTCACGCCGTCCGCAGACGCGCCCGACCGGACCGCTCCCGAGCTGCGCGAGCTCGTGCCGCGCGAGCGCCGCCGCCCCTACGACACGCGCCGCGCGCTCGATTTGGTCTTCGACACCGGCAGCGTCCTGGAGCTCGGCCGCCGCTTCGCCCCCTCCGTGATCACCGCCTTGGCGCGCCTGGACGGCCGTCCCGTGGCGGTCCTCGCCTCCGATCCCCGCGTCTACGGCGGCGGCATGACCGCTCAGGGCTCCGACAAGCTGGCGCGCTTCGTCGACCTGGCCGAGACCTTCCACCTGCCGGTGGTGCACCTGGTGGACCAGCCGGGCTTCGTCATCGGCACGGCCGCCGAGCGGGCCGGCACGATCCGCCGCGGCGCCCGCGCGCTCGCCGCCGTCTACCAGTCGACGGTCCCGTGGGCCTCGGTGCTGGTCCGCCGCGTCTTCGGCGTCGCCGGGGCCGCACACCGGCCGCACGACCGCTACACCTTCCGGGTGGCCTGGCCGTCCGGCGACTGGGGATCGCTGCCGATCGAGGGCGGTCTGGAGGTCGCCTTCAAGCGCCTGCTCGCCGAGGCGGGCGAGGACGCGGCGGCGCTCAAGGCGGAGATCGCCGAGCGGCTGGAGGCGGTGCGCTCGCCGTTCCGTACGGCGGAGGCGTTCCTGGTCGAGGACATCATCGACCCCGCCGACACCCGCCCGCTGCTGACCGACTGGGTGAAGGACGCCTACGTGGCACTCGAACCGGGCCCCCGCTCCACCACCCGTCCCTGAGCCCGTCAGCCGCGCGGCCGGTGCACGACCTTGTCGGTCGAGCGGCCGGGATAGACGACGAGCAGGTGCTCCTCGCGCGGCGCGTCGGGGTCGTCCTCGTCCCAGGGCAGCGTGCGGGCGTGGACGCGCAGCTGGTAGTGGCCGGGACCGGCGACGGCCAGGTCAGGCAGCGGCCCGGCCGCCCCGCTGCCGCCGCCCTGAGGGTAGGCCGGCACGACCAGGCGGCCGCTGCGGCTGGTGAGGCCCACCTCGACCACCTGCTTCCAGCCGGTGAGCCGGAGCGGCGGGGCGCGGTCGAACGCCTTGACCGTCAGGCACATCACGTTCTCCTCGGACGTCACGATGGCGGCGGTGCCGCCCACGGCGTCGATGAGCCCGTCCTCGCCGGCGTCGAAGATGTCGGCGACGTCGTCGCCGTCGCCGTAGATGTTCCCGGGATCGCCCGCGCTGTCGTCGCCGTCGTCGAAGACGGCGTAGCCGCCGCCTTCCGACAGCATGTACGCGGCCGTGCCCTGCCGCCTGGCTCGCGCCCCGGGCCACGGGTCGGCGCACCGGGCGTTGGCCGCGGCCTTCCACGCGGTCTCCTGCCGGTCGAACTCGGCCTGCCGGCGGCGGACTTCGGCGTTCTGCCGGGCGACGATACCGGGACACAGGTACTCCAGGGCCGTGGCCAGCTCGATGGCCTCGGCCGTGCCGCCCGTCCGCTCGTGCAGCTCCTGCCGTTCGCGGTCGCCGGCCAGCGCGCACGCCTGGGAGCCGTAGGCGAGGATGCGCTGGTCGGCCACGTCCTCGGGGAACATCGTGTCCGCCGCGAACGTCGAGCCCCTGGCCAGGCAGAGGAACGACCGCCGCCGCTCCTCGGGCCCGAGGCCGGCCGCGGGCCGGAGCCGGTCGCGGCAGCCCTCGTCCGCGGCCGTGTAGGTGAGCCGGGCGTCCCCCTCGGCGCCGACCGCGGCGATCGGCAGCCCGAGCAGGACGACGGCGGCGGCGAGCAGCCGCGGCCTCCGCCCGGTTCCCGGCGTCGGGACGTCCTGGCGGGGCGCGGCGAGCTCGTGCGCGGTGCGTGCCGCCCACACGACGATCAGCCCGTCGAGCGCGTGCACCGCGAGCGACAGGCCGTCGAAGGCGTCCCGTCCGACCTGGAGCAGCGGGTGGACCTGCGGGACGAGGAGAGCGGTCCAGCCGATGGCGATCGTGACGGCGCTGAACCGCCCGTCGCGTCCCTGCCCGGCGAGGATCATCGCCTTGCAGCCGAGGGTCGCCATCACCACCAGGAGCGACGCCGTCAGCAGCGGGACCTCGGCGAACGGCCGCAGCGCCGCGCCCAGGACCCCGGTCAGGCCGAGCCCGAGTGCGACGATCCGGAACCGGGCCGACACCCCGCCGAGGACCCGCACCAGCAGGACCAAGGTGGCGGCCCACACGGCCCGGCTCGCGGCGTACTCCGCGACGTCGGACACCTCGTCGAGGAGTTCCCAGAGCAGCAGGTCGCCGGCCACGTCCGTGTAGAGCAGGCGTCGCAGCCACACCACGTCACGCGGCGGCACCCCGGTGCGCGGCGAGGCCGGGCCGCGCAGGATCTGCCACAGCGCCCACGCGTTGAGCAGGCCGATCGCCGCGGCCAGGAGCAGGACCCCGTCGTCCTGCGGCCAGACGACCGTCGTCGCGACGAAGGTGAACCACCGCCCGTCGTCGTACCAGGCGGCGACGGCGACGGCGGTCAGGTAGAGCGCGACGGCGACGGCGGCCGGGCGCCCGAAGCGGTGGCGGGCGACGGCGGTCCTGAGTAAGGCGATGATGCGGATGATCTTAACGCTCCCCGGGCGGGGGCGAACGGAACAAGGCCCGTCCGATCGATCGGACGGGCCTTGTTTTCTGTGGAGCTATGGGGATTCGAACCCCAGACCTCCTCCATGCCATGGAGGCGCGCTACCAACTGCGCTATAGCCCCTTGCGGTGAGTACGAGTGTATCGGACTCACCGACCACCCCGGACCTGCCTACGCCAGCAGGGCCCGCAGGATCTGCTCGGCGTGCGTCCACAGCAGGGAGCCGCCCGCGCCCGGGATCAGGTGGCGGCGGGCGCCGCGGATCCGCTGGGACAGGGTGAAGCCCTGGTCGGGGGAGTGGTGCAGGTCGAGGTCGCCGTACCAGAGGTCGACCGGGACGGGGACCTCCGCGAGCGGGAACGGCCAGGGGCTCATGGCGAGCACGCTGTCGCGGGCGTAGCCGGCCGGGCCCTGGGCGAAGGCCTCGGTCATGGCCTGGCGGTAGGCGCGGGCGAAGTCGGGCCGCTCGTAGATCTCCCGGTCCACGGCGGGACTGTTGGGGACGATCATGTCCCAGAGGGCGTCGGGGGTGAGGGAGGAGAAGAACTTCTCGGCGGCGGCCGGGTCGGCGGCGACCGTCTCGACCAGCTCGCGGAAGTGGCCGGGCAGCACCTCGGTCATGGTGGCGACCTCGTCGGCGCCCGAGACGATCGCCACCCGGCGCACGCCCGGGACGAACGCGCAGGCCAGCGCGAACGGGGCGCCCTGCGAGAAGCCGACCACGCGCGGCGCGTCGAGGCCGAGGGCGGCGACGTCGGCGGCCCAGGAGGTCAGGGTGCGGCCGGGATCGGGGTCGGAGGAGCCGAGGCCGGGCCGGTCGAGGGAGATGAGGCGGACGCCGAGCTCGTCCACGACGTCCGCGCCGAAGCCGAGCCACCGGCTCGTGCCCGCCCCCGGGCAGAGCACGACCGGCGTCCCGGTGGCCGGGCCCCATTCGGCGCGGGCCAGGCGGCGGCCGTCGGGCAGGACGCTCTCGGCGAGCCGGGCCGGTGGGGTGATCAGGTCGTGCCGTGTCATGCCTGATACCTTGCTCGGCCCGGCCGGCTCCTCGCAAATCGTTTTCCGCGCCCGGTCAGCCGACGCTCAGCCGACGGTCAGCCGACCGCACGGGCCTTGTCGATGAGCGTCGTCAGCTCGCTCACCATCGGGTCCTCCGCCAGGGAGGCGAGCCGGGTGGAGTGCTCGGCGAGGTCCGGCAGGTCCAGCCCGAACGCCTGTCGCTCCCGCAGGTACATCGCGAACGCCGCCACCAGCACGTCCACCTGGAGCCGTACCGGCGTGCTCTTGTCCCACACGCCCTTCGCCAGGTCGGCGGCCCGCAGCGACTTGCCGGCCTCCGACGCCTCGCGGGTGTCGGGGTCCTGCCAGCGGACCGTGGCCTGGGCGAGCTGCCCGCGCGCCCCCGGCTTGAGCTTGAGCGCGTAGAGGGCGGTCACCGCGTGGCCGGGGCCGATCTCGCCGCCGTCGCGGCTGTCGTCGCGGAACTCCTCGGTGGTCAGGGCGCGGTTCTCGTAGCCGACGAGGCGGTAGGTGTCGACGACGGACGGGTTGAAGACCACCTGGGCCTTGGCGTCGCGGGCGCGCAGCTCGATGGTGGCCGTGAGCTGGGTGGTGAAGAGCTTGTCCGCGTCCTGCTGGGAGCTGACGTACACGGCCATGCCGTCGCCGTTGTCGGCGAGCTGCTCCATCAGGGTGTCGCCGTACTCGCGGCCGACGCCGACGGTGAGCAGCGTGACCTGGCGGGCCGCGTACTCCTTGGCCTGGGCGAGGATGCCCTGCCACGCGGTCTCGCCCTGGTTGGCGAGGCCGTCGGAGAGCAGGATGACCCGGTTGGTGGCGGCGGGGCGGAACGCCTTGGCCGCCTCCTGGTAGCCGGCGACCAGGCCGCTCTCCAGGTTCGTGCCGCCCTCGACGTCGAGCCGGTCCACGGCGGCCGACAGCTCGGCGCGGGCGGTGAGCGGGGTCATCGAGGCCAGCACCTCGGCCTCGTCGCTGAAGGCCACGATCGACACCTGGTCGCCGGGCGCGAGCTGGTCGAGCAGCGTGCGCAGCGAGGACTTCACCAGGTCGAGGCGGCCGGGCTCGGCCATCGAGCCGGACACGTCGACCACGAAGGTGAGGTTGACCGGCCGGCGCGCGGCGGCCTCGGTGGCGCGGGTCTGCAGGCCCACCCGCAGCACGGCCTCGTCCCGGCGGCCGGGCAGCAGGGCGCCGTCCACGTGCACCGCGAACCCGTCGTCCGGCGGCTGCTCGTAGTCCTGGCGGAAGGCGTTGACCCACTCCTCGGGGCGGATCCGGTCCGGCTCGGGCCAGCGGCCCTCCTGCAGGGCGCGGCGGGCGTAGCCGTACGAGGCGGTGTCCACGTCCAGCGCGAACGTGGAGATCTGAGCCGTGGCCGTCTCCTGCTCGTCCTTCGCCGACGACTCCGGCCGGGCGGGGCCCTGGGACGCGGCGGGCGCGTTGGCGCGCTCGGCGCTCCCCGTGCTGCCGCCGGAGCCGCCGCACCCGGCGAGCACGAGGACGGCGACCAGTCCGGAGCCGATCACTAACGGGCGGATTCTCATTCCTCAACCACCTCCGACCCCTTACGACGGCGGCTGACCGGTGGTTGGCCGGGGCGGTGACGTAAGCGAGCACAAACCGCGATCGATACGTGATCAGTTGTGACAATCGGTGCAAATGAGATAGACCTGGCTGGCATGCGCGTCTACCTCGGTATAGCCGCGAAGCACGGGGAGATCCCTCTTCCTGTCCTGGAGAAGGCCCGTAGCGTCATCGAGCTCGCCTTCCCCGTGCCCCCGGACGTCATCCGCGGCCGGGAATGGCACGGCAGGGGCGTCTCCCTGCTCGGCTGGACCAACGAGCCCGACGACCTCCGTCAGCCGCCGCTGCTGTCCGAGCACGGCGGCCGGGTCATCGGGCTGAACGGCCACCTGGCCGACCCCGCCGACGTCGCCCGGCTGCCCCGCGACCCCGGCGACCCGCTGGGCGGCTGCTTCTCCTCCTGGTACGCGCGCGACGGCGAGCTGGGCGCGAGCACGGCGATCAACCGGGTGTGCCCCGTCTTCCACGCCGAGACGCCCGACCTGTACCTCATCGGCAGCCGCGCCCTGCTCGTGCACCTGATGGCCCAGCCGGGCGACCGCGTCGAGCACGACGTCCTGGCGCTCCAGACGATGGTCAGGCAGGGGTTCTTCCTGTCGGACGAGACGCCGTACAAAGGGGTGTCGGCGCTGCGGCCGAGCACGCGCGTCGAGGTGCGCGACGGCCGGCGGGTGATCGTCGAGACCCCGCTGCCGCAGACGGCGCCGCCCCCGGCGAGCCGCCGGGCCAAGCGGGCGGCCGTGGACGAGCTGGCCGACGCGCTGCTCGCCACCGTCGAGCCGCTGCGCTCCCTGGGCGAGCCGGTCAACCTGGCGCTGACCGGCGGGCGTGACACCCGCGTCCTGGCGGCGCTGCTGCACGCCGCGCGGGTGCCGTTCCGGGTGACGACGAACGGTCTCGACACCCACCCCGACGTGATCATCGCGCGGCGGATCGCCGCCGAGCTGAAGGTCGAGCACACGGTCATCGCGCCGCCGCAGACGGCCGCCAAGGACGCCGTGCTGGTGGAGCACCCGCTGGCCCGCGCCTGGGAGACGCTGCGCACGTGCGAGGGCATGACCTCGGCGTACGAGTCGATCGTGAGCTACCTGCCGTACTCCGGCAAGCCCACCATGTCCGGGCAGAGCGGCGAGACGCTGCGCGCGGGCAGCCTCAACCTCCTGCAGACCGACCTCGGCGACAAGGCCCTGCTGCGCCGGATCACCACGACCTTCTGCAAGGACGACAAGCTGTTCACCGCCGAGGCCAACGAGCACGCCCGCGAGCTGGCCCGCCCCTGGCAGGAGCGGCCCGACCGGCTGGAGGCGCTCGACCACATCTACATCTGGTACAAGGTCGGCCGGTGGCAGGCCAGCGCGCGGGCCGGCGCCCTGCGCCGGGGCGATCCGGTGCGGCCGTTCCTGGACAACCGGGTGGTGCGCGCGGCGCTCGCCCTCGACCAGCGCTGGCGGCTGTCGGAAGAGGTGATCTACCAGCTCGTCGTGCGCTTCGCGCCCCGCCTGCGTGACGTGCCGATCGAGGGCAAGCCGTGGCGCTTCGCGGAGGGCATGACCCGGCGCCTGCCGTGGACGCACGTCCCGCCGCCCGCCATGCCGACCGTGAAGACCGGCGGCGGCTGGAGCTGGCGGACCAGCCCCGGTCCTGCGCTCACGGACGTGCTGCGCCGGCAGGTGCTCGGCAGCCTCGACGCGCTCGCGCCCATCGTGAACCCCGACGAGGCGCGGGCCCTGTTCGCCGACCCGGTGGTCAAGAAGCCCGCGCTCGCCTGGCACCTCTACACCGTGAGCGCCCTGCTCACCGGGCTCTACCCCGGCAAGCAGCCCGAGGGTCTGGAGCCGATCACGGTCTCCAGGCCGGATCCCGGCCGATGAGGCCGAGGAACCGCTCCAGCGCGGGCGCGTCCGCCGGCACGGCGACCTCCTCGCCGAACGCGCCCCGCGCCCGGCCGATCGGCGCCATGTCCTTGGCGAAGGCGAGCAGCCTGGCCGCGGTGGCCTCCTCCACCTCGTAGCCGCGGCCGGTTGCCCGGGAGAGGTCCCAGCCGTGGGCGACCAGGTCGGTGAGCGCCATGTGGGCGAGGACGGTGCGCGGCAGCCCGCCCATGGCCTCGCTGACGCCCTCCCACGACTCCGGCTTGTCCCAGGCGATCAGCATGCGCTCGACCCGCTCGGGGAAGTCGCCGGTGTACTCCTTCGGAGGCAGGAACCCGCCGCCGCCCGCGACCGACTCGAACAGCGAGGCGCCCCACTCCAGGTGGTTGATCAGCCCCCGGACGTCGAACTCCTGGCACGGCGTGGGCCGGCCGAACTCCTCCTCGGGGATGCTGGTGACCAGGTCGGCGGTGCGCTGGGCGGCCCCGCGCAGCATCGGCAGCAACTCTTCTCTCATGAGCTACAGGATGCCAGCGCCCGGTCCTCCTCCGTGATCCGAATCGTGAGAAGAACCGCGTTGACCGCCGTGAAGACCAGCGCGGTGAGCCAGGCGGTGTGGACGAGCGGCAGCGCCACCCCCTCCGCCACGACGGCCACGTAGTTGGGGTGCCGCACCCACCGGTACGGCCCGCCGCTCACCAGCGGCAGCCCCGGCACCACGACCACCCGCGTGTTCCACTGCCGCCCCAGCGTCCCGATGCACCACCAGCGCAGCGCCTGCGCGAGCAGCACCACGGCGAGCATCGGCCAGCCCAGCGCCGGCACGAACGGCCGCCCGAGCAGCCACACCTCGGCCGGCGCGGCCACCAGGAGCGCCACGTGCGCCGCCACGATCCAGGGGTAGTGGCGCCTGCCGTGCTCGACGCCGCCCCGCGCCCGCGCCCACGCCAGGTTGCGCCTGGCCACGACCAGCTCGGCCAGCCGTTCCATGACGACCAGCCCGATCAGCACCAGGTAGGCGTTCACCAGTGCAGCAGGAGCAGCTCGGCGGAGAAGCCCGGCCCCAGGGCCATCAGCACCGCGGGCGCCCCCGGCCGGCCGCGCGTCTCCTGCAGCACGTTGAGCACCGACACCGACGACAGGTTGCCGTGCCGGCGCAGCGAGCGCCAGGTCACCTCGACCGCCTTGGGCGGCAGGCCCAGCGTCTCCACGATCTTCTCGATGACCTTGGGGCCGCCGGGGTGGCAGATCCAGGTGCCCACCTGGTCGGGGGTCAGGCCGTAGTCGGCGAGGAAGGCCCGGATGTCGCCCGCCAGCACCTCCTCGACGAAACTGGTCAGGTCGGCGTCCAGGACGAGGCGGAAGCCGTGGTCGCCGACCTCCCAGCCCATCAGGTGCTCGGTGCCGGGATACAGCCGGCTGCGGGTCGCCACGACCTCCGGCCCCCGTCCGCGCCCGGTCGCCACGACGGCTCCCGCGGCGTCGCCGAACAGGCCGCTCGCCACGAGGTTCGCGATCGAGGTGTCGTCCCGCTGGATGGTGAGCGAGCACAGCTCCAGGCACACCAGGACCGCGACGTGGTCCGGCCAGCCGCGCAGGTAGTCGTACAGGCGGGACAGGCCCGACGCTCCGGCCGCGCACCCCAGGCCGAAGACCGGCAGCCGCTTGACGTCCGGCCGCAGCCCCATGCGTTTGGCCAGCCGCGCGTCCAGGGAGGGCGTGGCCAGGCCCGTGGTCGAGCAGAACAACAGGTGGTCGACCCGCTTCGGCTCCACGCCCGCCTGGTCGAGCGCGGCCGTCAGCGCCCGCTCGGTCAGGTCGAGGCCGAGCTCCACGTACGCGTCGTTGGCCCGGCCGAAGGAGTCGAGCTTGGCGTAGTCCTCCAGCGGGAGCGCGAGACTGCGGCCCGTCACGCCGGTCGCCTCGTGGAAGCGCCGCAGGAGGTCCTCGTCGCAGTGGGTCAGACGGGCGAACGCCTCGGTGATCTCCGCCTGCTCGTAGCGGTGATCGGGGAGAACCGTCTGTACCGCCGTGATATGCATGCACTTCCTCTGCCGCTGGAGGAGCCCGGCTAACATGCGCTCATGCTCCTCCCCGACCCGGCCCGGCCGCACCGGGTCGCCGCGCTGGCCTTCGACGGGATGGCGCCGTTCGAGCTGGGCTGCGTGGTGGAGCTGTTCGGGCTGCCCCGGCCGGAGCTGGCCGAGCTCGGCGTGCCGTGGTACGACCTCAGGGTGTGCGCGGCGTCCCCGGAGCCGCTGCGGGTGGTGGGCGGCTTCACCATGAGCGCCGAGCACGGGCTCGACGTGCTGGCCGAGGCCGACACGGTGATCGTCCCCGGGGTGGCGGACGTGCGCGGGCCGGTGCCGGACCCGCTCGTGGCCGCGCTGCGCCGGGCGCACGGGCGCGGCGCGCGGCTCGTGTCGATCTGCTCGGGCGCCTTCGCGCTGGCCGCCGCCGGGCTGCTCGACGGCCGCCCGGCCACCACCCACTGGAGGTACGCCGCCCTGCTCCAGGAGCGCTTCCCCGCCGTCCGGGTCAACCCGTCGGTCCTGTACGTGGACGACGGCGACGTGCTGACCAGCGCGGGCAGCGCCGCCGGGCTCGACCTGCTGATCCACCTCGTCCGCACCGACCACGGCCCGCGCGTCGCCAACACGGTCGCCCGCCGCCTGGTCGTGCCGCCGCACCGGGAGGGCGGGCAGGCCCAGTTCATCGAGGCGGCGGTCACGCCGGCCGGCGGCGACGACGCGGTGGCGCGGGCGATGGCGTGGGCCCTGGAGCACCTGGCCCGGCCGATCACCGTGGCCGACCTGGCGCATGTGGCGACCATGTCGCAGCGCTCGTTCATCAGGCACTTCCACCGGCGGACCGGCACCAGCCCGCTGCGGTGGGTGATCGCGCAGCGGGTGGCGGCCAGCCTGCCGATGCTGGAGTCCACCGGGGTTTCGGTGGAGGAGATCGGGGCGGCGGTGGGGTTCGAGAGCGCGGTGACGTTCCGGCGGCACTTCACCAGGGCCATGCGGACGTCGCCGTCCGCCTACCGCAGGGCGTTCGCCGGGGGCTCCGGTCAGGGCAGCAGGCCCGCGACGAGCGCGCGCAGCCCCCGGTCGTAGGTGTCCCTCGCGGTGAGCTCCGCCCACCGCGGGCCGACCTCGGCCAGGCGCGGGAACGCGCCCGCGTCCAGCTCCGCGAACACCCGCTCCCGGTAGGTGCTCCCGCCCTCCGCCCGCCGCCCGGCCGCCGCCGCTCTGGCGCCGATCTCGCCGGCGGTGTAGTGCCAGATGATCCGGTACGCCGAGACCGCGTCCTCCATCGCCAGCCCCGCCGCCAGGGCCGCATCGATGATCTTCTCCGGGTACCAGAGCCCGCCGACGGACAGCAGGTCGTCGGCGCGCAGCACGTCCACGATCCACGGGCAGCCGGCCAGCGCCTCGCGCATCGCGGTGGCCACGGCGACGACGCGCTCGCGCGGCTCATCCGGCAGCTCCTCCTCGGCCGGGCGGGCGTGGCCCGTCGCGTAGTCGTCGAGGAGGAGCAGGAGGAGCTCCTCCTTGTCGCGTACGTGGTGGTAGAGGGCCATGGCCGTGCTGCCGACCTCGCGGGCGAGGCGGCGCATGGTCAGGCTCGCCACGCCGTCCTCCTCGATGACCCGGTGGGCGGCGGTCACGATGTCGGCCCTGGAGATCTTCGGCGGGCGGCCGGTGCGCGCTGGCATCCTGTCATGTTACTTTCTATACATGTATAAAAACTCCTTCGCGAGCCGGGCGGCCGTGGGGGCGCTCGCGTACGGCGTCGCCGTCGGCACGCTGCAGATGACCGTGGTGGTGCCGCTGCTGCCCCGGCTGGCGCGCGAGCTCGCCGCCTCGCCCGCCTCCGTCTCCTGGACGCTCACCGCCGGGCTCCTGTCCGGCGCGGTCGCCATCCCGGTGCTGTCCCGCCTCGGCGACCTGTACGGGCGGCGGATGATGTCCCTGGTCGCCCTCGCGCTGCTCGTGGCCGGATCGGTGCTCAGCGCCGTGTCGGACACGCTCGCGCCCATGATCGCTGGACGCGTGCTGCAAGGGCTGGCCGCGCCGCTGCTCCCGCTCGCCATCGGCCTGGTCAGGCAGGCGCTGCCCGCCGAGCGGCTGCCGTCGGCCATCGGGGTGCTGAGCGCCACCATAGGCGTCGGCAGCGGCGGCGGCATGATCGTCGCGGGGCTGGTCGACGGGGACAGGCGGACCGTGTTCTGGCTGCTCGCCGGGCTGGCGGCGCTGGCGTTCGTCCTGGTCGCGGCCACCGTGCGGGAGGGGCTGCGGATGCGGGGGCGGCCGGGGGAGCGGCTGGACCTCATCGGGGCGGTGCTCGTCTCGGGCTGGCTCGTCTGCCTCCTGCTCGCGCTCAGCAAGGGCGCCGAGTGGGGCTGGACGTCGCCGGTCACCCTGGCGCTGCTGGCCGCAGCCGTGGCGGTGGCGGCCTGCTGGGTGGCCGCCGCGCGCCGGGCGCCGTCCCCGCTGATCGAGATCCCGATGCTGCTGCACCGGAGCACCGTGGGGGCCACGGTGGCGTCGTTCCTGATCGGGTTCGCGCTGTTCGCCGCGATCACCACGGTGTCGGCGTACGCGCAGGGCACGCTCGGCGCGTCCGTGCTGCAGGTGGGGCTGTACCTGCTGCCGACGACGGTCCTGATGCTCGCGGTCTCCGTGCTGGCCGGCCCGCTGATGCGCCGCTTCGCCCCCGCCACGCTGGTCGCGGGCGGCTCGGCGCTGGTGACGCTCGCCGCCGCCTGGCTCGCCGTGCTGCGCGGCGGCGGACCGGGACTGTACGCCGCCACGGCCGTGCTCGGCCTCGGCGTCGGACTCGGTTACGCGGCGCTCGGCACCATGGCCGTCCAGCACGTCGAACCCGCCAGGACCGCGGCGGCCGGAGGCGTCAACGCGCTGGTGAGGGTGCTCGGCAGCAGCCTGGCCGGAGCGGTGGGCGCGGTGGTCCTGGCCGCCGGCGGACCCGGCTGGGCCTTCACCCTCGCCGCGGGGGCGGCGCTGGTCGCGGCTCTCTTCGCCGCCGTACACGGAAGGGTGCGCATCGCATGACCGGGGACCGGCGTCTCGTCGCCTGGGGTGACGAGCTGATCAAGCTGCACGACGGTTTCCGCCGCGATCTCGCCGCCCTGCGCGCCGGGCTGCGTGGAGCGGGCGGGGGCGAGTTGCGTACGCACTGCCTGGCGTTCTGCGACGCCCTGCACGCCCACCACGAGGGCGAGGACGCCACGTTGTTCCCGCACCTGGCCGCCGAGCATCCCGATCTGGCGGAGGTCCTGCGCCGGCTCGGCGCCGAGCACCGGGTGGTGGCCCGGCTCCTGGAGCGGGTCCGGCGGCTGCTGGACGAGGAAGGGGCGGGGGAGGGCGTCGCGGACGAGGTGGAGCGGCTGACCCGCGAGCTGGAGGCTCACCTGGACTACGAGGAGGAGCACCTGGTTCCCGTGCTCAACCGGATGACCGCGCTGCCTGACGGCGTCTGATCGCTGGCTATTTCGAACTGGCGTTCGTATAATGGGGACATGGATCTCACGCCGAAGGACCTTCCCGAGCTCTGGCGGCCGCCGATCGTTCTCCGCGCCGGCGCGGCGCGTTATCTGCTCGCCTGGGGTGACGACGCCGCGGGCGAACGATGGGGTTTCCTGCTGTGGCCGCCGCGGGCGCGCCCGGCGGACGACGGCGTCGCGCACGAGGGGCAGGCGCGCTGGGTGCCGTGGGAGGACATCCGCCCGGTCACGGGCGAGGACTACAGCACCGTTCCGGTGGCGGACGCGTTGCTGTGAGGTGAGAAGAGGACACAACCTGGCCGCTTCGGCTGGCACGGTGGTCGTCGAGCGGGCCGCCTGCCCGCGCCCCCCCCGCCCCCCCCCCCCCCCCACCACCGATCCGCAAGGAGCGATCATGTCCGTCGACGCCGTGACCCACCTCAACTTCCGTGGCGACGCCCGCGAGGCGCTCGCCTTCTACCAGTCCGTGTTCGGCGGCGACGTGGTCGCCGTCACCTACAAGGACGCCGGGAACGTCCAGGACCCCGCCGAGGCCGACCAGGTCATGTGGGGCCAGGTGAGCGCCCCCAACGGGTTCCGCGTGATGGCCTACGACGTGCCGTCGGGCCAGCCGTGGGACCAGGGCCAGAACGCGTTCTTCCTCTCGCTGCGCGGCCAGGACGCCGACGAGGTGACCGCGTACTGGGAGAAGCTCGCCGTCGGGGCGAGCGTGCTGCGGCCGTTCGAGCCCGCCGCGTGGGCGACGCTCTACGGCATGCTGAAGGACCGCTTCGGCGTCACCTGGGTGGTGGACGTCGTCAGCCCGTACGTGCCGTCCTGACCCCCGCGGCGAGGGTCAGGCGGGGACGCGGCCGACGCCGGCCAGGATGCCGGACCGCACGTAGTCGTGCTCCCCGCCGGGCGCGCCGTCCGGCGTCCAGTCGGCGACCGGCACCACGCCGGGCCCGACCAGCTCCAGCCCGTCGAAGAAGGCGGCGATCTGGTCGTGGTCACGCCGCGCGAGGCCGCCGGAGGGCGTGTTGGCGTAGACCTGGCGCCCGGCCTGTACGGCGTCCTCGCCGGCGTCGCCCGCGTACAGGTGCGACAGCACGAGATGCCCGCCGGGCCGCAGCCGCTCCCGGACCCGCGCCGTGATGCGCCCGGCCTCGGCGTCGTCGGGGACGAAGTGCAGCACGGCGACCATGAGGACGGCGAACGGCTGCGACAGGTCCAGGTGCCCGGCCACGTGCGGGTCGTCGAAGATCGCGTCGGGGTCCTTGAGATCGCCCCGCACGACGATGACGTCGGGGTCCGTGGCGAGCAGGGCGCGGGCGTGGGTGAGGACGATCGGGTCGTTGTCCACGTACACGACCCGCGAGCCCGGCCCGTGCCGCCGGGCGACCTGGTGGACGTTGTCCTGCGTCGGCAGCCCGGCGCCGATGTCCAGGAACTGGCGCACGCCCGCCTCGGCCAGCATGCGCACCGCCCGCCCGAGGAAGGCGCGGTTGGCGAGGGCGATCTCGCGGGCGTCGTTGCCGAGCCGCCGGCCGAGCTCGATCATCTGCTCGGCGGCCTCGCGGTCCACGGCGAAGTTGTCCCGGCCGCCGAGGTAGTAGTCGTACATGCGGGCGACGCTCGGCACGCTGGGGTCGATCCCGTCCGGCACGCGGTCCGTCTCGGTCATGTCCCGACTGTAGGTCCAAGCCGGACGCGGCGGAAGATCACACCCGCCGGAACGTGTGCCGGTACGCCAGCGGCGCCACCCCCACCGCCGCGTGCAGGTGCTGGCGCAGTGAGACCGCCGTGCCGAACCCGGCCCGCCTGGCCACCTCCTCCACCCCGAGGTCGGTGGTCTCCAGCAGGTGCCGGGCGTGCTGCACCCGCTGGGCGGCCAGCCACCTGGCCGGGCTCACCCCGGTCTCCTCGCGGAAGCGCCGGGTGAAGGTGCGCACGCTCATCCTGGCGTGCCCGGCGAGGGCGTTGAGGTCGAGCGGGCGGTCGAGGTGGGCGAGCATCCACTCCCGGGTGGCGCCCAGGCCGCCGGCCGTCTCGTCCGGCAGCGGCCGCTCGACGTACTGGGCCTGGCCGCCGTCCCGCCACGGCGGCATCACGCACCGGCGGGCGGTGCGGTTGGCCACCTCGCTGCCGTGGTCACGCCTGATGACGTGCAGGCACAGGTCCATGCCGGCGGCCACGCCGGCCGAGGTCAGCACGTCGCCGTCGTCCACGAACAGCACGTCGGGGTCCAGCCTCACCTGCGGGAACAGCTCCGCGAACCGGGGCGCCTCCCGCCAGTGCGTGGTGGCCGGACGGCCGTCGAGCAACCCGGCCGCGGCCAGCACGAACGCCCCCGTGCAGATCGACATCACCCGCGGCCGGTCGCGCAGGGCGGCGCGCAGCTCGGTCGAGAGCGTGCCGTCCTTGAGCACCCGGCCCGCGTGGATGCCGGGCACGAGGACGGTGTCGGCCGTGTCGAGCACGTCGAGGTCGTGGTCGGGCTGCACGCTGTAGCCCGCCGAGCAGCGCACCGGCCGCCGGCCCTCGGAGCAGGTCACCACCTCGTACAGCTTCTCGCCGCCGGGGGTCTCCGCGGCCCAGAAGACCTGGCCGGGGATGCCGAAGTCGAGAGGGGCGAAGTGGTTGAGCGCGACCACGGCGATACGATGACGGCGCATGGCCGGATTCTTGCACATATTGGCTTTCCGGCCACTCGTCCCCGTACTGGCAGAACCCCCAGGATTGCCGCATGACCTCCAGCACCACCCCCGCCCGCGCCCCCGTCGCCGGGCCGGCCCGCCGCGGCCCGCACCGCGCCTGGTACGTCGCGGCCGTCGCCTTCGTGGCGATCCTGGGCGCGGCCGGGTTCCGCGCCACCCCGGGCGTGCTCATCACGCCGCTGCGCGCGGAGTTCGGCTGGTCCACCGGCACCGTATCGCTGGCGGTGTCGGTCAACCTGGTCCTGTACGGCCTCACGGCACCTTTCGCCGCCGCGCTCATGGACCGGTTCGGCATGCGCCGCGTGGTCGCGCTGGCCCTGCTGCTGATCGCGGCGGGCAGCGGGCTGACCGTGTTCATGACCGCGAGCTGGCACCTCCTGCTGTTCTGGGGCATCTTCGTCGGGCTCGGGACGGGCTCGATGGCGCTGGTGTTCGCCGCGACCGTGGTCGACCGCTGGTTCGTCAGGCACCGGGGGCTGGTCACCGGCATCCTCACGGCGGCCGGGGCGACCGGGCAGCTCATCTTCCTGCCCGTCCTCGCCCAGCTCGCCGAGGGGCCCGGCTGGCGCTGGGCCTCGCTCGCGGTCGCCGGGGCGGCGCTGGCGGTGGTGCCGTTCGTGTGGTGGCTGCTGCGCGACCGCCCCGAGGACGTCGGCACGGCGGCGCTCGGCGCCGAGCCCGGCCAGGAGCGCCCCGCCCCGGGCGGCGGCAACGCGGCGTTCCGGGCGCTCGCCGTGCTCGGCCGGGCGGCTCGTACGCGCCCGTTCTGGCTGCTCGCGGGCGGCTTCGCGATCTGCGGCGCGAGCACGAACGGCCTGGTCGGCACCCACTTCATCCCCGCCGCGCACGACCACGGCATGGCCGAGCCCGTCGCGGCCGGGCTGCTCGCCGTCATCGGGATCTTCGACATCGCCGGCACCGTCGCCTCGGGCTGGCTCAGCGACAGGATCGACCCGAAGGTGCTGCTCGGCCTCTACTACGGGCTGCGCGGGCTGTCGCTGATGGTGCTGCCAAGCCTGTTCGCGGCCACGACCGAGCCCAGCATGCTGATCTTCATCATCTTCTACGGCCTGGACTGGGTGGCCACCGTGCCGCCCACCGTGGCGCTGTGCCGCCGCGTCTACGGCGCGGACGGGGCCGTGGTGTTCGGCTGGGTGTTCGCCTCCCACCAGGTGGGGGCCGCGTTCGCCGCCGTCGCCGCCGGGCTCACCCGTGACCACCTCGGCGCCTACGACCTCGCCTGGTACGGGGCGGGCGCGCTCTGCCTCCTCGCCGCCGGCATGTCCCTGGCGATCAGGCATGCTAGGACCCGATGAACGAAGATTTGTACGTGCTGCCGCTGGTCGTCAGGATCGAGCGGGCCACGCCCCCCGAACGCACCGACGCGCTGGAGGCCGCCGCCATGGCGGTGCTCGGCCTGCTCGACGACCCGGGGGAGTGGTCCGCCGAGCTGGACGCCTGGCAGTCCACCGGGAAGATCCGCAAGGTCGTGCGCAGGGCCCGCGGCGCCGAGTGGCGGCGGGCCGTCGCGCTGCCCGGCCGCACGGTCGAGCACCGCACGGCCGAGGTCCGCGTCCATCCGCCGGTGCCGCTGGACGACTGGCCGCGCGACCTCGCCCGGCTCCAGGTCGGCGGCACCGAGCTGAGCGACGCCCACGAGCCGCCGCCCGCCGTCCCGCCGGTCCTGTGGGCCAACCCCGGCCTGGAGATGACCGCGGGCAAGGCCATGGCGCAGGCCGGGCACGCGGCCCAGCTCGCCTGGTGGGCGAGCGACGCCGCCGGGCGCGCGGCCTGGCGGGCCGCGGGGCTCGCCGTCTCGGTCCGCACCGCCCCGGCGCGGGACGACTTCGACGCCATGGTCGCGGCCGGGCTGCCGGTCGTCCGCGACGCCGGGTTCACCGAGATCGAGCCGGGCTCGTGCACGTTCGTCGCCGACGCGCCCTGGCTCCGGGGCCGGGTCGCTAGATCGTGAAGATGTCGGCCAGCACGCCGCCGGCCGCGGTGATCCGGGCCGGCGACGGGCTGTCGTAGACGACCATCAGCCGGCCGTCGGCCAGCCGCGCCAGCCCTTCAGGGTGGTCGCAGCCGGCCCCGTACGGCAGGTCCATGACGACCTCCAGCTCACCCGCGGGCACCACGCCCGACCGCCGCCCCGGCCACCAGCGCCGCACGTGCACCGGGCCGTCGAGCGCCATGGACGGCCCGGTGAGCAGCAGCAGGCCCGCGCTGTCGGGGTCGCCGTCGGGGTCGCCGTCCGGGCACAGGTCCCGCACGCCGAGCCCGCCGAGGTCGAGGAAGTGCTTGCGGTACGGCTCGCGCAGCCGCAGCCGCCCCCGTCCCGTCTCCTCCAGCCGCAGCTCCAGCACCACCGCCCAGCCGCGCAGGACCGGGCCGCGCAGCCCGAGGTAGACCCGCTCGCCCACCACGGCGATGCCCTCGACGTCGAGGCCGTTGTCCTTGCCGGGAATCGACAGGAACGGCCCGAGATGCGGGTCGTCGCGCAGGTGCGCCGCGAGGCCGAGCTCCCCGGACAGCACCGCCCCCGCGCCGGGCTCCTCGCCGCGCAGCGGCAGCCGGGCGAGGATGTAGCGGTTCTCCTCCCTGACCAGGGTGGCCAGGCGGGCGGCGGCCTTGGCCGGGTCCTTCGACTTGACCCGCTTGCGCTTCAGGCTGTGCGAGCCGACCACCCACAGGTGCCCGCCGGCCCGCGCCATGCCCTCGATGTCGGCCTCGTCGTCGGGGCCGGCGGGGAGGTCGATGTAGTCCGCCAGGCGGAACGTGCGCTGGTCGCCGAAATGGTCGCCGGTCCAGGCCAGGTGCTCGAAGGAGGCGGTCTCGTCGCCGGCCACCCAGAGGCCGTGGGGGCTCTGGCGGAGCGCCGAGAGGTTCGTATGGGTCTGGGACGCCCGCGAGGCGTGATCGAAGCGGAGCTCCACCTGTTGCACGACGCCATGATTGCACTTCGGTCGCATCACCTACGGAATGGCGGGATATGTCGTACGCTCCCGTCGTGCTCGATGGGGAAGATGAGATCAAGGGTTCCCGTGTGAGAACCGCGACCAAGGCCAGAACCCTTATTTCTCCGCCCAAACGCTCCCGCATCGGTGACATCCGCATGCGGGTGGTGTACCGGGGCCTCGCCGTGGCCGCCGCCGTCGCGGCGGCGGCCGTGGCGGTGGTCGTGGTGCTCCCGTCGGAGCCGGACGAGGTCGTCGCGGGGCCGGTAACCGCGCCGCCGGCCGCGCAGCCCTCGTCCGGCCCCTCCGCGCAGGCGTCCCCGTCGGCCTCGGCGTCGGCGTCGGTGTCCGTCTCGTCCTCGGCGTCGTCCTCGGCTTCCCCGTCGGAGACCGTGACCCCGGCCGCGCCCGCCGCCCAGGTCACGCCGACCCCCGGCACGTCCCTGGCTCCCGGCTACACCGCAATGGAGGCCCTGTACGCCGACCCCCGCGTCCCCAAGCTCACCGCGAAGGTCAAGCGCATGCGGCTCCCGGCCCCCTCCCGCCGGGTGACCAAGGACCGGCGGAGCGGCCTCGCCGTGCCGAAGCTGCCGAAGCCCTGGAAGACGTACGGGCCGGCGCCGTTCACCACCAGGCAGGTGCTGCCGCGGCCGCGCGCCGGCGCGGTGCGGGGCATGTTCGTCACCTGCCCGCTGCCGATCATGGAGCAGAAGTCGCCGCGCGACACCGCGCTGCTCGCCGCTCGCTGGACGCTCAACCACCACCCCAAGGGCGCGCGCATCACCTGGCTGGCCTCGCAGCCGGTCAAGCGCGGCTGGCTGCTCGTCTACCGCGTCACGTACGGCAAGCGCTCCTCGCGCGCGGCGGTGGTCGTGGTGGACGGGGGAATGTCCAAGCCGGGTTTGGCGTTCGTGACAGTGCCTGACGCGCAGCGCAAGCAGTGGAGCGACATCGCCCGCGTGGCCTCGGGGGTGCGTGTTCTAGGCTAGAAGGATCATGGTGGCGGCGATGTGGGGAGTGGACGCCGTGGAACGCTCTGGATCGCCGCAGGCACCAGGCAAGGGCAAGGGCAAGCCGCCCTGGCGCTCGGAGGGGCTGCCCGGCACGCCCGGCGGCCGACCCAAGATCAACTGGTGGCGGTTCGTCGTCACGCTGCTGGTCGTGTACGCGGGCTTCTTCGTCGTGTCGTCGTTCGTCGACAACGAATCCGTCGAGACCATCTCCTACACCGAGTTCACCGCCCAGGTCGACGCCAAGAACGTCAAGGACATCTCCGCCCAGGGCCTGTCGGTCGAGGGTGACCTGAGGAACGCGGCGAAGAACCCCGACGGCGGCGCCACGTACACCCGGTTCTCCACCGAGATCCCCGCCTTCGCCAACACCGACCAGCTCGACCAGCAGCTCCGCACCGGCCAGGTGGAGATCACCTCCAAGCCCCTCACCCGCGGCTTCTTCTCCAACCTGCTGCTGTCGCTGCTGCCCGTGCTGCTGCTGGCCGGCCTCTGGATCTGGATCATGCGACGCGGCGCCAGCATGATGGGCGGCGGCGGACTCGGCGGGCTCGGCAAGTCCAAGGCGGCCAAGCCGGTCGAGGCCGGGCAGGTGCGGGTCACCTTCGACGACGTCGCCGGCATCGACGAGGTCGAGAACGAGCTGGTCGAGATCGTCGACTACCTCAAGGACCCGGGCAAATACCGCAGGCTGGGCGCCAAGCTGCCCAAGGGCGTGCTGCTCGCCGGCCCGCCCGGCACCGGCAAGACGCTGCTGGCCAGGGCCGTCGCGGGCGAGGCCAAGGTCCCCTACTTCTCCGCCTCCGCCTCCGAGTTCATCGAGATGATCGTCGGCGTGGGCGCCTCGCGCGTACGCGACCTGTTCGAGGAGGCGCGCAAGGTGGCGCCGTCGATCGTGTTCATCGACGAGATCGACGCCATCGGCCGGGCCAGGGGCGGCGCGGGCGGCATCGGCGGCCACGACGAGCGCGAGCAGACCCTCAACCAGATCCTCACCGAGATGGACGGCTTCTCCGGGGCCGAGGGCGTCATCGTCATCGGCGCCACCAACCGTCCCGAGATCCTCGACCCGGCGCTGCTGCGCCCCGGCCGGTTCGACCGGACCGTGCAGGTGGGCCTGCCGGACGCCGCCGGGCGCACCGCCATCCTTGGCGTGCACACCCGTGGCGTCCCGCTGGACCCCGAGGTCAGCCTCGACCAGCTCGCCAAGACCACGCCCGGCATGACCGGCGCCGACCTGGCCAACCTCGTCAACGAGTCGGCCCTGCTCGCCGCCAAGCGCGGCAAGGAGAAGGTCACCAGGTCCGACTTCACCGACGCGCTGGAGAAGCTGCAGCTCGGCGCGGCCCGCAGCATCGTGATGCCGGAGGAGGAGCGCACCCGCACCGCCTTCCACGAGGCCGGTCACGCGCTGCTCGGCATGCTCCAGCCCGGCGCCGATCCGGTCAGGAAGATCTCGATCATCCCGCGCGGGCGCGCGCTCGGCGTGACGCTGTCCACCCCCGACACCGACCGCTACGCCTACGACGAGCAGTACCTCCGCGGCCGCATCACCGGCGCGCTCGGCGGCATGGCGGCCGAGCAGGTCGTCTTCGGCGTCATCACCACCGGCGCCGAGAACGACCTCGAACAGGTCACCATGATCGCCCGGGGCATGGTGGGCCGCTGGGGCATGTCGGAGAAGGTCGGCCCGCTCACCATCCTGCCCAACGACGGCTCGCAGCCGCAGGCCAGCGCCGCCACCCTCGCCACCGTCGACGAGGAGGCGCGGCGCATCGTGGAGCAGTGCTACGAGCGCGCGGTCCAGGTGCTCACCGACAACCGCGACAAGCTGGACGCGATCGTCGCGGCGCTGCTGGAGCACGAGACGCTGGACGAGGCCGACGCCTACGCCGCGGCCGGTCTGGCCGGCCAGCCGAAGGCCGACGTCACCTCCTGACTTTCCCGAGAATTAGCACAAAGCGGGCGTTGCTCCGCGGCGTCACGGGAACCTGTAGCGTCAGGAGCCTTCGAGCGCCGAGGATCGGAGGAGAGCCGTGACGCCGTACGACGAACTCCTCGACCAGCAGCTGCTCGAACAACTCGGCCGGCCGGGCCTGGAGCAGACGGCCGCCATGCTCGGCACCGACGAGGACAAGGCCCGCGACGTCGTCCAGGCCGTCACCGGCGTCATCATCGGCGGCCTCGCCCGCAACGTGCAGTACCCCGACGGGGCCGACGCCCTGCGCGGCGCGCTGGAGGACCACGTCGACGCCGACCCCTTCGACGGCGACGTGGCCTCGCTCACCCGCGACGGCCACAGCATCCTCGGCCACGTGCTCGGCGGGCAGGGCACCGAGGCGGCCGCGACCGGGCTGGGGCGGCTGTTCGGCGTCGACACCGGCGCCATGATGAAGCTGCTGCCGCTGATCGCGCCCATGGTGATGTACCTGCTGGCCACCCGGGCGGACGGCCGCGACCTCGACGCGGACGCCCTGGTCGACGAGCTCGAACGCGAGCGCGCCGCCCTGCCCGACACCCGCCGCGAGCTCCTCGACGAGCTGCTCGACCACATCTTCGGGCCGGGCCCGGGACGTCCGGGGATCTACGGCGGACTGCCCGGCACATCCCTCCCCGACTGGTGACCGGTAGGCTTGTCCGGTGATCGTTCTGGCCTCCGCCTCTCCCGCCCGTCTGGCCCTGCTGCGCCATGCCGGCCTCGACCCCAAGGTGATCGTCAGCGGGGTCGACGAGGACGCCTACTCCGCGCACAGCCCGGCCGCGCTCAGCCTCGTGCTCGCGAGGGCCAAGGCCGAAGCCGTCGCGGGCGGGCTCGACCAGGGCGTGGTCATCGGCTGCGACTCCATCCTTGAGCTCGACGGCCGCCCCTACGGCAAGCCGGCCTCCGAGGAGGAGGTCGTGGAACGGTGGCGGCTCATGCGCGGCCGCACCGGCCGCCTCGTGACCGGCCACTGCGTCATCGACGTCGCCGCCGGACGGCAGGTCGCCGAGGTGGCGACCACCGTGGTGCGCTTCGGGCAGCCGTCCGAGGAGGAGATCGCCGCCTACGCCGCCACCGGCGAACCGCTCGGCCTGGCCGGGGCGTTCAGCATCGAGGGGCGCGGCGGCTGGTTCGTCGAGGGCATCGAGGGCGACCACGGCAACGTGCTCGGCCTGTCGCTGCCGCTGCTGCGCGACCTGCTCGCCGAGCTCGGCTACGCGGTGACGGCGTTCTGGCGCTAGCCTGCCGGTCATGCGATCAATGCGTGACTTCTCGGCCGGTATCGGCTTCTTTCTCAAGGGGTTCGGCTGGGTGGCCAGGAACGGCCGGTGGTGGGGGTTCGGGCTGATCCCCGCGCTCATCGCGTTCGCTCTCTACGTGGTCGCGCTGATCTTCCTGGGCACGTACGCGTTCGAGCTGGCCGAGTTCCTGACCCCGTTCGCCGACTCCTGGAGCTGGCAGGGGGCCTTCCGCACCCTGGTCGGGATCGTGCTGTTCGCCGGCGGGCTGGCGCTGGCGGTGGTGACGTTCACGGCGGTCACGCTCGCCATCGGCGAGCCGTTCTACGAGCGGCTGTCGGCGGCGGCCGACCCGCTGGACAACGAGATCGAGCAGCCGTGGTGGCGCACCCTGCCGCGCTCGATCAGGGACAGCCTCGTGACGCTCTTCTATGTGCTGCTGTTCACCGTGCCGCTGTTCGTGCTGGGGTTCGTACCGGTGCTGGGGCAGACCGTGGTGCCGGTGCTGGGGGCGGCGGTGTCCGGGTTCTTCCTGACCGTCGAGCTCACGACGCTGGCGCTGGAGCGGCGGGGTGTGGCATGCAAGGAACGCTTCCGGTTGCTGCGCGCGAACCTGGGGGTGACGCTGGGGTTCGGGGTGGCGGTGTTCGTCCTGTTCCTGGTGCCGTTCGTGGCGGTGATCGCCATGCCGGCCGCCGTAGCCGGCGCCGCCCTCCTGGTCCGCCACCACATCGCCCCCACCACCTCCGCCACCACCCCCTGACCCGCGCCGGGTGTGGGTCGCCCGCGGTCCAGGACGCCGGCGCTTGTGCGGGTGTTGTCCACAGGGCAGCCCGTCGCCCGCACGCTTGTCCCCAGAATCGCCTTCGGCTCATTCCGGGCCCGCGCTTCCGGGCACCCTAACGGTCCATGACGACCAACACCTCCCCGCCCCCGCCCCCCTTCACCTCTCCCTCGACCCCCGCTTCCCCCTCGCCCTTCCTCACCCTCACCAGCCCGTCGGACATCCTGGCCGCCGTCCCCTATCTCGTCGGCTTCCACCCCTCCGAGAGCCTGGTCGCGGTTGGCTTGGAGCACGGCAAGGCCGTGATGGTGGTCCGCTGGGACCTCCCCATGCCCCCGGGCACCCTCGACGCCCTGGAGACCATGTTCAAGCGGGAGAAGGTGACCGAGATGGTCGCCATCGGCTACGGCCCCGGGGAGTCCGTCACCCCCGCCGTGGACGAGGCCAGACGGGTGGCGGCCCGGGCCGGCGTCCGCGTGGGGGAGGCACTGCGCGCCCACGCCGGCCGCTACTGGTCCTACGTCTGCACCCTCCCGTCCTGCTGCCCCGCCCAGGGCACCCCGTACGACCCCGGAAGCAGCCGCATCGCCGCCGAGGCCACCGTGCGCGGCCTGGTCGCCCTCCCCGATCGCGAAACCCTCGAACGCACCCTCGCCCCGGTCACCGGCCCGGTCAGGCTGGCGATGCGCCGCGCCACGTCCGACGCGGCGGGCGAGGTCAAGGCCGCGCTGGCGGCGGCCACCAACCTCGACGCCTTCACCCGAGGCTTCGTTGCGGAGGGCCTGGCCCGCGTCCGCAAAGCCCTGGCGACCCACGAGCAGGGCGGGCGGCTCACCGACCTGGAGGCCGCCAGGCTGGGCCTCGACCTCGCCCTCGTACGGATCCGCGACGAGGCATGGACACTCATGCAGGACTCCCACGTCGCGCTGTGGAAAGACCTCACCCGCCGCCTGGAGCCGCGCTTCGCACCACCGGCCGCGTCCCTGCTGGCGATGGCGGCCTGGCGGTCGGGCGACAGCATCCTGGCCACTGTCGCCCTCGAACGCGCCCTGGCGATCGACCCGGGCTACTCGATGGCCAACCTGCTCATGCACGCGGTCCAGAACCTGCTCTCACCCGCGATCCTGCGCGACCGCATGCCGACTCCCGCCGAGCTCGACACCGCCATGGGCGCGGCCCACGCGGGCTGGCTCCTGCCCTTGTCGGGCCTCCTGCTGGACGACGAAACACCCATCCCAGGAGACTGAGCCCTCCTCGCTCCAGTGACGAGCGGCGGCCCAGTGACGAGCGGCGGCCCAGTGACGAGCGGCGGCTGGGCGACGAGCGGCGGCCCAGTGACGAGCGGCGGCTGGGCGACGAGCGGCGGCCCAGTGACGAGCGGCGGCTGGGCGACGAGCGGCGGCCCAGTGACGAGCGGCGGCTCAGTGACGAAGGGCGGCTCAGTGACGAAGGGCGGCGAAGAACAAGCGGGGAAACACCCGAGCCCACACCGAGAAACACACCTCACACAAGGGCCGCCGATCCCCGCCCGTGCCGCCCTCATGAGATCCCGAATCCTTTGAATCAGCCGACGCCCGAGCACGCGACCGACCGAAACCACACCGACTGACCGAGACTAGAGCGAGCCTTCTTCGCGGCGGCGGCGTTCGTTGAATGCCCTCATGCGGGGCGGATATCCAGTGAGCTGGACGTCGTACACCGGCAGCGCCAGATTACGGGCGACCTTGTGAATCACCGCGGGAGCCCCGACCCGGCGCCTGGTCCACTCGCCGTCGTCGGCGACGGCCACGGCGGTCGTGTCGGTGGCGAACGTCTCCGGCTCGACGTAGAACTCGACGCCGCGCCGGGAACGGGCGAATGCGATCAGCGCCTCGATGTCGGCGTCTGTCGCCTCACGGTCGAACTTCGCGACCTTCGGGCCGCGCCATCGACGAAGGCCATACCGGTCTCGCCATCTCATAGGTCCTTTTTATATCGTCTGGCGCTTTCGCGCGTAGGAGAAAAAGATCTTTTCAGGGGGTGATCTCGGGGACAGCTCGGGGTTTCTCCTGATGCCCGCCGCCCCGTCCGGTGACGCAGTATGGAAAGACACCACGGATCAGTGAAGGAGAGGCATGGCGACTATGGCTGGGGTACCGACAACCCCCGGGCCGGGACAGGTGCCGCCAGCTCACCTGCGCGTCACCAACCAGGACCGCGAGCATGTGGTCGAGCACGTCAAGGCGGCGTACGCGGAGGGCCGGTTCGACAAGCTCGAATTCGACGACCGGCTTGAGCGAGCGATGACGGCACGCACCCACGGCGACCTGATGCCCATCATGACCGAGCTGTACGGCACGCAGGCGGTGCCGCGGCTCGCTCCGCGACCTGCTCCCGCCTACCCGACGCGGCCGGCGGGGGCCGTGGAGAGCAACGAACGCCTCGGCGCCGCGGCCGGCCACCTGCTCCTGGCGCTGGGCTTCCCGATCGTCGGCCCGCTGATCCTGCTGCTCGCCGCGGGCAAGACGTCGCCGTACATCCGGCAGCACGCCGTGGAATCGCTCAACTTCGGGCTGACGGTGGTCGGGGCGTCGATCCTGCTCCCGTTCACGATCATCGGTGTGGTGCTGCTGCCCGTGATCTGGGTGGGGGCGTTCGTCCTCTCGATCGTCGCCGGCGTCAACGCGCTTACCGAGGGCAACTACCGCTATCCGCTGACGGTCCGTCTGGTCAAATAGGCCAAGCTCCTCAGACTCACGCAGCTGAGGCCGGGTCGGCAGGTCACGCGCCGATCCGGGCGCGTGCTCATACGACCTGCGGGGGTGGTCGTATGTGCCCCGCGCGGGCGCGCTGCTTCGCCGGCCCGTCCTCGTGAGGGCCTTTGCGACTCGCGCGGAATGGGGGCGCGCGCGGGGCGGGGCTCGCTGCGGCAGCGAACGGGGGGTTAGCGGGCCAGGACCTGGTACTTCACGTGCATCACGCCGGCGTTCGTGCTGCCGATGGCGGAGAAGGCGGCGGCGGACAGGTCGAGGCAACGGCCGCCGACGTACGGGCCGCGGTCGTTGATGCGGACGGTGACCGACCTGCCGTTGTTCGGGTTGATCACGCGGACCTTGCTGCCCAGGGGGAGAGTCTTGTGTGCGGCCGTCATGGCGGACGGGTTGAAGCGCTCGCCGCTGGCGGTCATCTGGGGCTCGTCGTAGTACGAGGCGCCACAGGAGCCGGAGGAGAGGACCTTCGCCTTGGGCTTCTTGGCGACGGGCTTGGCCGGCTTGGGGGCGGCGGGCCGTGAGGTCTTGCCGCTGGACGCGCTCGGGGCCGTAGTGGCGGGCGAGGCACCCGCTGCCTCTGCGTCCTGCGACCCCGTACCGTCCGGCCTCGTTGCCTGCGGGGTGGGGGTTCGGGGGGACGTGGCCTGCGGGTGAGAGGTCGCGGCGGTCGTGGGGTTCGGGTTCGCGGCGGCGGGCGGCTCCGGAGCCGGGGAGAGGGGCTTCGGGCTCGACTGGCGGCCCGCCTCGTTCGGGGTCTTCGCCGCGGCTGTGCCGGTTTCGGCGAGGGGCTTGGCGGCGGTCGCGGCGCGCTTGGCGGAGTCGTCGTTGGAGACTGCCGCGTACGCGGAGGCCGATGCGGTGGCGATGACGGCGGCACCCGCTGCGACGGCGGTCCAGCGGCGCCTGCCGGTGAGGAACGGCTTGTGGGAATGCTGGCCCAAGGTAAACCACGGTCCTGGCTAGGGGATAGGGAAGGGAAAGGCCGGTCCGGGCGGGGGTGGGGGCGTACGGCGGCCGTTTCCGTAGGCGCGGCGGGGGATGCCGCGCGGTGAGGACGAACATACGGGACAAACAGCTAGTAAAGACAACTTAATGCGGAATCTAGTGACATATCTCACTTTGATTCAAGATCGCATTAAAGGTCAACTTTGCGCTATTGATCTCTGAATTCCGCAGATATGTCGATCAGTACGGCTTGATCGCAAAAGAGGGGCTTGATCA
Source organism: Nonomuraea sp. AD125B (assembly GCF_041402765.1). Classification (NCBI taxonomy): domain Bacteria; kingdom Bacillati; phylum Actinomycetota; class Actinomycetes; order Streptosporangiales; family Streptosporangiaceae; genus Nonomuraea; species Nonomuraea sp. AD125B. Next base: position 76,337 of record NZ_JBGLOU010000024.1, read on the forward strand.
GGGCGAACGGAGGCGCTGTGTCTCGGTGGTGAAGGGCTACTGGGGCAAAACTCCGGGCTGGGTTGCGGGCATACGGAGAAAAGCCGGAAGGCGAGGACAAGGCTGTCGAAGTGCTTGTCCGTCGGGCGCGGGAGCCAGGAACCACCCGCAGGAACCATCCGCAGGAACCATCCGCAGGAACCACCTGCAGGTTCGGGACCCTCAAGGAATCACCCGCAGGTTTGGGGGCCCAGGAACCCCCGCCGCCGATACCAGGTGTCAGGAGGGCGTGGATGCGGGCGGCCCTTCCGTGGATGCGCCGCTGCCCCTGGCATCCCTCGCTCACAAGCCACTCCTGGCGGCTGAGGCCCGCCACCCTCGCAGGGTGGGCCAGGGGCGTCTGGAGGGCTCCCGTCACTGGCGGCGGGCGAGCGCGGGGCCAGGGACCCCGGTGGAAGCGGTCAGATCATGAGAGAGCGGACCGTGTCCACCGTGTCGGCGTCCTCCACCCGCTTGTCCGGCCGGTAACGCAGCACCCGCGCGAACCGCAGCGCCATCCCGCCCGGATAGCGCGGCGAGCGCTGCACCCCGTCGAAGGCGATCTCCACGACCAGCTCGGGGCGCAGCCGTACCGTCCAGTCGTCCGTCGGCCCCTCGGCCAGCTCCAGGAAGCGCTCGGTCTGCCAGGCCAGCAGCTCGTCCGTCAGGCCCTTGAAGGTCTTGCCGAGCATCACGAACCCGCCCTCCGGGTCGCGCGCCCCCAGGTGCAGGTTGGACAGCTTGCCCTCGCGCCGGCCGTGACCCCACTCGGCGGCCAGCACCACCAGATCGAGGGTGTGCCGCGGCTTGACCTTGATCCAGCCCGCCCCGCGCCGTCCGGCCGCGTACGGCGACCCCAGCGCCTTCACCACCAGGCCCTCGTGCCCGGCCTTGACCACGTCCTTGAAGAACCGCTCGGCCTCCGCCACGTCGCCCGTCACCAGGTGCGGCGTCAGCAGGGTCGGCGGCACGGCCCGGGCCAGCGCCTCCTGGCGCTCGGTGTAGGGGAGGTCGAGGAGATCGTCGCCGTCGGCGCGCAGCGCGTCGAAGAAGAACACGCTGAGCGGCGTCTGCTCGCGCAACTGCTCGACGTTGAGCTTGCTGGAGACCCGCGCGGCGGTCACCTGGAACGGGTGCGGGCGGCCGTCGGGGCGCAGCGCGATCACCTCGCCGTCCAGCACCAGGTCGTCCGACGGCATCTTCAGCACGGCCTCGACCAGCTCGGGGACCTGCGCGGTGATGTCGTCGAGCGTACGGGTGAAGACGCGGACCTCCTCGCCGGACCGGTGGGCCTGCACCCGGATGCCGTCCAGCTTCCACTCCAGCGAAGCGGGCGCGCCCGCCTTGTCCAGGGCGGCGGCGACGTTGGGCGCGCTGCCGGCCAGCATGGGGGAGACCGGCCGGCCGACCTCCAGGCGGAAGGCGTGCAGCGCCTCCACCCCGCCGCCCAGCGCCGCCGCGCCGACGGCGGGCAGCCAGCCGCGCAGCGTCAGCGCCCGCCGGACGTCGGCGGACGGGGCGCCGGACGCCTTGGCCACCGCCTCGATCATGACGCCGTCGAGCGCGCCCTGCCGCAGCTCCCCGTGGAGCAGGCGGCGCATGAACTGCTGCTCCTGGCTGGTCAGCCCGGCGAACAGCTCGCTCACCAGCGCCTTGCGCGCCGCCTGGGAGCCGGGGCCGGACACGGCCTTGATCCGGGTCAGCAGCGCGTCGACCGTGGTCAGGGTGGCGGTGGCGACGAGCTTGGGCTGGGGGATGTCCTCCAGGGTGCGCCAGCCGACCCCTACCTGGCGCTGGGGCAGCTCGCCCGACAGGTAGGAGATGGCGATCTCCGCCTCGTCCGGGCCGACCCGGCCCAGCAGCTCCGCCAGATGTGCGATCTTGCCCAGCCTGGCGGACGTGCGCGTCACCGCCTCGGAAACTCGGACCACGTCGATCAGAAGCACACGCCTATCGTGCCTCACGCGGCCGACATTCCCTACCGGGCCCTCCCGGCGCCCATCGGCCGGCCGTGAGACGGGCGCCCACCGGCCGGCCGCGACGCGGGCGCCCACCGGCCGGCCGTCACGGGCCGGCCGGTGGGCGTGCGGAGCCCCTACCTGACGCCGAGCAGGTCGACGACGAAGATGAGGGTCTCGTTCGGCTTGATGGCGGCGCCCGCGCCGCGGCTGCCGTAGCCGAGGTGCGGCGGGATGACCAGCTTGCGCCGTCCGCCGACCTTCATGCCGGCGACGCCCTGGTCCCAGCCCGCGATGACGCGCCCGCCGCCGAGCGGGAACTCGAAGGCGTCCCCCCGGTTCCAGGACGCGTCGAACTCCTCCCCGGTGGAGAAGGCCACGCCGACGTAGTGGACGCGGACGTTGTGGCCGGGCTTGGCCTCGGGGCCGTCGCCCTCGACCAGGTCGACGATCTCAAGATCCTTGGGCGGGGTGCCCCCGGGGAAGTCGATCTCGGGCTTCTCGAGTGCCACGAAAGTGCTCCTGTCGGCGACTTGATGGTGTGATTCGGACCCGACGACTCTATGCGCTCGGGATATCGTCCTCGTTCATGGCCGCCCTGAGTCCTGATGCGATCCTGCTCACCGGCCGCGTGGCCGTCGTCACCGGGGGAGCCCGAGGCATCGGGCTGGCCGTCGCCGAGACCTTCGCCGCCTTCGGCGCGCACGTGGCCGTCTGCGACCGCGACAAGCCGCCGTTCGGGGAGCCGGCCATGACGCTCGACGTGCGCGACCCGGTGGCGGCGGAGGTGTTCGCGCGTGCGGTGGACGAGCGCTGGGGGCGGGTGGACGTGCTGGTCAACAACGCGGGCGGCACCTTCCACGCCCCGTTCGAGAGCGTGTCGCCGCGTGGCGAGCGTGCGTTGATCGAGGAGAACTTCACTCAGCTCACGGCCATGATCCGCAGGCTGCTGCCGCTGATGCGGCCGGGCTCGTCGATCATCAACGTGACGTCGAGCGAGGCCCACCAGGCGGCGCCGGGGTTCGCCGTGTACGCGGCCATGAAGGCGGCCGTGGAGAGCCTGACCCGGTCCCTGGCGCTGGAGCTGGCGCCGCGCGGCGTCCGGGTCAACGCCATCGCGCCCGACGCCCTGCCCACCGAGGGCGAGGAGGGCGTACGGGAGCGCATGCTGGCCGACGGCTCCCTGCCCTACGAGCCGGTACGCCTCCCGCCCCTCGGGCGGCTGGGCGAGCCTGTGGAGGCGGCGGGGGCGGCCGTGTTCCTGGCGGGGGACCTGGCCAGGTTCGTCACGGGCACGACCGTGCACGTGGACGGCGGCATCCACGCGGCCGGAGGCTGGCGCCGCACCTGACCCGCGCGCTCACCAGCTCGTGTGCAGGGGCATGCCCTCCGCGTACCCGGACGAGCTCTGCAGGCCCACCACGGCCCGCTCGTGGAACTCCTCCAGGGTCGAGGCCCCGGCGTACGTGCACGCCGACCGCAGCCCCGCCACGATCGCGTCGATCTGGTCCTCCACGCTGGGCCGCTTCGGGTCCAGGTACATCCTGGACGTGGAGATGCCCTCCTCGAACAGCGCCTTCCTGGCCCGCTCGAACGCCGAGTCCTCGGCCGTCCGCAGCCGCACCGCGCGCGCCGAGGCCATGCCGAAGTTCTCCTTGTACTTGCGGCCGTCGGCGTCCACGCGGGTGTCGCCGGGCGACTCGTACGTCCCCGCGAACCACGACCCGATCATCACGTTGGACGCCCCGGCGGCGAGGGCGAGCGCCACGTCGCGCGGGTGGCGCACGCCGCCGTCCGCCCACACGTGCCGGCCCAGCCGGCGGGCCTCGGCGGCGCACTCCAGCACGGCGGAGAACTGGGGACGCCCCACGCCGGTCATCATCCGGGTGGTGCACATCGCGCCCGGCCCCACGCCGACCTTGAGGATGTCGGCCCCGGCCTCGACGAGGTCGCGTACGCCGTCGGCGGTCACCACGTTCCCCGCCGCGACGGGCACGCCGGGGTCGAGGGCCCGCACGGCACGCAGCGCGGAGATCATCTTCTCCTGGTGGCCGTGCGCGGTGTCCACGACCAGGCAGTCGATGCCGGCCTCCAGCAGCTCCTTGGCCTTGGAGGCCACGTCGCCGTTGACGCCGACGGCGGCGGCGACGCGCAGCCGTCCCCCGTCGTCCACGGCGGGCTGGTAGAGGGTGGCGCGCAGGGCGCCGGTGCGGGTGAGGATGCCGACCAGGCGGCCGTCGCCGTCCACGATGGGCGCGAGGCGGTGGCGGCCGTCGTGCAGCCGGTCGAACGCCTCCCGGGGGTCGAGCCCGGCGGGCAGCGTCAGCAGCTCGCTGGACATGACGTTGGAGAGCTGCGTGAACATGTCCACGCCCTGGCAGTCGGCCTCGGTGACGACGCCGACCGGCCGGTTGTCCCAGTCCACGACGATGACCGCGCCGTGCGCACGCTTGGGCAGCAGTTGCAGCGCCTCGCCGACGGTCTCGTGCGGGGTGAGGGTGAGCGGCGTGTCGTGGACGAGGTCGCGGCCCTTCACCCATGCGACGACGTCCGCCACGACGTCCAGGGGGATGTCCTGCGGGATGACGGCGATGCCGCCGCGCCTGGCCACGGTCTCGGCCATGCGGCGGCCGGCGACCGCGGTCATGTTCGCCACGACGAGGGGGATGGTGGTGCCCGTGCCGTCGCCGGTGGACAGGTCGACCGCGAGCCGTGATCCGATCGCGGAACGCGACGGGACCATGAACACGTCGCTGTAGGTCAGATCGTGCCGAGGCTGGACATCGTTAAGAAATTTCACGTTCATCCATCTTATGTCGTATGTGCTCCACCTGGAGTTTGCCCGTTCGCGGGGGCCTTATGATCGGCCCGGACACTTTTGCGAGGGGGAGGGTCCCGTGAACGTCACCGAGCGGGCCGAGCTGACGGTCGTCGGCTGGGTCGTACGCACCAGCAACGCCGACGAGATGGACCCGGCACGCGCCAGACTGCCCGCCCTGTGGCAGCGCGCGGGCGCGCCGGGGGTCTTCGCGCACGTGCCGGGGCGGATCGACGAAAACCTTTACGCGGTTTTGACCGACTACGAGAGCGACCACAACGGCGCCTACACCCAGATCGTCGGCGTCGGGGTGCGCACCGCGCCGCGGCTGCCCGAGGGCATGGTGGCCGTACGCGTGCCGGCCGGGCAGGCGCTGCTGGTCGAGGCGCGGGGGCAGCTTCCGCAGGCGCTGGTGGAGGCGTGGCAGCGGGTGTGGAAGCACACCGAGTCCGGCGGCGTCCCGCCGCGCGCGTTCACGACGGACGTCGAGGTGCACCACCCCGACGGCGTCGACCTCTACCTCGCGATCTAGCGCGCCACCGCGGGCGCGCTCACCAGGCGCGCAGTGAGATCGGGAACGACGTCACGCCCCTGACGAAGGCGTTCGGCAGGATGCGCGGGCCGCGCTCGTCGGCCCATTCCGCCTCCCGCACCCGCGCCACCCACTCCTCGAAGAAGATCCGCAGCTCCAGCCGGGCCAGCGCCGCTCCCAGGCAGAAGTGCGCGCCGAGGCCGAAGGCGAGGTGCCCGCCGGGTTTCCTCGTCACGTCGAAGGCGTCCGGGTCGTCGAAGACCTCCGGGTCGCGGTTGGCGGAGCCGTACATCAGCAGCACCTGCGCGCCCCGGGGGATCGGCGTGCCGCGCAGGACGGTGTCGCGGGTGGCCGACCGGCACATGTTGAGCACCGGCGTGGTCCACCGGATGAACTCCTCGACCGCCCCCTCCATCAGGGAGGGGTCCGCGCGCAGCAGCCGCCACTGGCCGGGGTGGCGGATCAGCGCGTCGATCGCCGTGGCGATCACCGTCCTGGTGGTCTCGGCGCCGCCGTCGAGCAGCAGCAGCGCGTCGTTCGCCAGGCGTTCGTCGTCGTAGTCGGGGCTCGCGGCCCACAGCGACAGCAGGTCCTCGCGCGGGCGTTCGCGGCGCTCGGCGGCCAGCTCCAGGACGGCCTGGGCGTACTCGGCGGCCGCCACCACGGCGTCGTGGGTGACGTACCGCAGGCCGCCGCCCGACACGATCGTCGTCTCCGACCAGTGCTTGAGCCGCGGCCAGTCCTCGTCGGGGAAGCCGAGCAGCCGGCCGATCATCCGGGCCGGCAGCGGGGCCGCGAGCGCGTCCACCGCGTCCACCGTGCCCTCCTCCAGGGCTCGGCCCAGTTGCTCGGCGACGACCGCGCGCACCTGTTCTGCGTAGGCGTCGCGGACGTGGCGCGGGGTGAAGCGGCGGTAGATCAGGCGGCGGCGGGCCGCGTGCTCGGGGTCGTCCAGGCCGATCATGGACGGCTCGGACGGGAGCTGCGGGCGGTAGCCGCCGGTGCTCGTCCAAAGACCCGGGTCCCGCTCGACGGCCGAGACGTCGGCGTGCCGCGAGACTCCCCAGAGGCCGTTGGGCTCGTCGTGATGGACGGGGGAGTGCTCGCGCAGCCAGGCGTAGACCGGGGCAGGGTCCCCGGCGTATAACTCGCCGTCGAGCAGGTCGACGATCACCCGAGGACTCCTTGGCCGCGTAGCTTGTCCGCCTCCTCCTGCGACAGGCCCCAGTCGGACAGGTCCGTCAGGCGGGTGGCGGGGGAGAGGTCCTGCTCGGGCACGCCCAGCAGGCGCGGCGCGGGCCGGGGCTGGATGAGCCCGCCGACCTCGGTGAAGGAGTCGCGGGCGACGTTGTGCGGATGGGCGGCGGCCTCGGGCATGGACAGCACGGGCGACACGCACGCGTCCGAGCCGTCGAACAGCTTCTCCCACTCGGCCCGGGTCCGCTTCCTGAACTCCTCGGTGAGCCGGGCCCGCAGCGCGGGCCACTGCGCCCGGTCGTCGCGGTCGGGCAGGTCGGTCAGGCCCATGAGCTCGACCATGGCCTTCCAGAACTGCGGCTCCAGCGAGCCCACCGCCAGGTACTCGCCGTCGGCGGTCTCGTACGTGTCGTACTGGGGGGCGCCGGTGTCGAGCAGGTTCGTGCCACGCGGCCCCCAGAAGCCGCTCTGCACGCCCTGGTAGAACATCGCGAACAGGACCGCCGCGCCGTCCACCATGGCCGCGTCGATGACCCGGCCCTTGCCGGTGCGCTCCCGTTCGAACAGCGCCAGCAGCACGCCGTAGGCGAGCATGAGGCCGCCGCCGGCGAAGTCGCCGAGGATGTTGATCGGCGGGGTGGGCTTGCCGCCCTCGCGGCCGAGCATCGACAGCACGCCGGAGATCGCGATGTAGTCGATGTCGTGGCCGGCCGTGGACGCCAGCGGCCCGTCCTGGCCCCAGCCGGTCATCCGGCCGTAGACCAGCCGCTCGTTGACGGCGTGCAGGTCGTCGGGGCCGATGCCGAGCCGCTCCGCGACGCCCGGCCGGAACACCTCGATCACCACGTCGGCGTGCCGCGCCAGCTCCTTGAAGGCGGCCACGCCCTCGGGCGACTTCAGATCCAGCCCGATCGAGCGCTTGCCACGGTCCATCACATCCGTGCGCGGCCGGTCCGAGACCGCCTTGACCCGGTCCACCCGCAGCACCTCGGCCCCGTGGTCGGCCAGCATCATCCCGGCGAAAGGCCCCGGGGCCAGCCCGGCGAGCTCCAGCACGCGCACACCGGCCAGCGGGCCGCGACGTCCATCAGTCATACCCCCAGTAGAACAACATTCGGTCATCTGGTGCAAGCAGCCTTCGCGAGCTTCCCTCGCGTGCCCCATCAGGTATGGGAAACTTGCCCACTGTTCGTGGTGGTCTACAGGGGACGGACATGGTATCGGAGAGCAACCGGCTCATCGCCAGGCGCTACGAGTTAGTGCGCGAGCTGGGCCGCGGGGGGATGGGCGTGGTCTGGGAAGGCCGGGACACGCTGCTGAACCGTCAGGTGGCCATCAAGGAAGTCGTGCTGCCCGACGGGCTGCCGGCCGGCGACCGGGAACGTCAGCTCATGCGTACCGTCCGCGAGGCCCGCACCGCCGCCAAGCTCAACCATCCCGGCGTCGTCGCCGTCTACGACGTCGTCGAGGAGGGCGGCCGGCCCTGGATCGTCATGGAGCTGCTGAGCTGCCCCACGGTCGAGCAGGTCGTGCTCAGCACGGGCGCGCTGCCGATCCGCGAGGCCGCCGACGTCGGCCGCCAGGTGCTGTCGGCGCTGCGCGCCGCGCACGAGGCCGGCATCCTGCACCGGGACGTCAAGCCGAGCAACATCCTCATGACCGAGGACGGCCGGGCGGTGCTCACCGACTTCGGCATCGCCACGGTCGAGGGCGACGCCTCGCTCACCCGCACCGGCATGGTCACCGGCTCGCCCAGCTTCCTCGCCCCCGAGCGGGTGCGCGCCGACGCCGCGGGACCGGCCTCCGACCTGTGGTCGCTCGGCGCGACGCTGTACGCGTGCCTGGTCGGCCGCTCGCCGTTCGAGCGGGGCGAGGCCATGGCCACGCTCAACGCGCTGCTCAACGAGGAGCCCGACTACCGGCGCATCCCGCCCGCCATGCACCCGGTGCTCCGCGGCCTGCTGCAGAAGGAGCCCGAGCAGCGGCTGAGCGCCGAGGAGGCCGACCGGCTGCTGGCCGAGCTCGCCGCCACCTCCCGCCCCGCCTACGACGACGACGCCGACGAGCCCAGGCGCGGGCGCGGCGGACGGGGCCGGACCCTGCTCGCGGCGGCCACGGTCGCCGTCGTGGTGGTCGGCGCGGGGACGTTCGGCTACTTCAGGTTCGCCACGCCCGCCGAGGGCGCGCCGCGCGCCAGCACCGCGCCCGCCGCCGCGACCGCCCCGCTCACCCCCGTCCCGACGTCGGCCACGCCCACGCCCAGTGCGACCCCCTCGGCCAGGCCGAGCGTCACGCGGGCGGCGGCGCCGCTCGTACGGGCCTGGCGATCGCCCGACGGCTGGACGATCCTGCGGCCCTACGGCTGGCGGGGGGCGCGGCGGGAGGCGTACACGGAGTGGACGCGCCGCGACCGCAACGCCCACTTCGGGGTGCAGGCCGTCTACAGCAGCACCGACCCCGCCGAGCTGATGATCACCACCCGCGACGAGCTGCGGCAGAGCGCCGAGGACGTCGTCACCCGGGGCCGCCGCACCGTCGACCACCAGGGCGTCAGGGCGCTGGAGTGGGAGCTCACCTACACGGCGGGCGCCGAGGGCGGCGCGCCCTGGGTCACGCCCGGCGCCCGCTACCGCGAGCTGCGCAGGGCCGTGGTCGTCGGCGACACGGCCTACGTGCTGTCCTGGACCGTCGCGGAGGGCCAGTGGGCGCGCAGCCAGCGGCTGATGCGGCAGGTGATCAACAGCTTTACGGTGAGGGCATGAGCCCCTGGACCCTGCTCGCCCTGCCGCCGCTTCCCGAGACGTTCATCCGCAGCCTGCTCGCCCCGCTCGGCGACCGGGTGGACGTGCGGGTGCCCGCCGCCCGCGAGCGTGACGCGCTCCTCGCGGCGCTGCCGGACGCCGAGATCGTGCTCGGCGACTGGACGGGCACGCTCGTCCTCGACGGCGCGGCGGTCGCCGCCGCGCCCCGGCTGGCCTTCGTCCAGCAGCCCTCGGTCGGCGTGGACGGCCACGACCTCGCCGCGCTGACGGCGGCCGGGGTGCCGCTGGCGAACACGCCGGGCGTCAGCGCCGTCGCCGTCTCCGAATGGTGTCTCGCGGCCGCCCTGGCGCTGGCCCGCCGGCTCGTCGCGGGCGACGCCGCGGTGCGGGCCGGGGAGTGGCCGCAGCAGAGTCTGCGGCCGTACGAGCTGCGCGGCCGGAGCGTCGGCGTCGTCGGCTACGGCCCGATCGGCGTGGCCTGCGCCGAGTTGTTCCGCGCGCTCGGCTGCGAGGTCCGCTTCTGGACCCGCACCCCCCGCGAGGACCCCGCCTACCAGGACCTCGGCGCGCTCCTCGCGGGCAGCGACGTCGTGGTGGTCGTCATCGCGCTGTCCGAGGAGACCACGCGCCTCGTCGACCCGGCCCTGATGAAGCCCGGCGCGCTGCTCGTCAACGCCGCCCGCGGCGAGGTCGTCGACCAGGCCGCGCTGGTGCGGGCGCTGCGCTCGGGCCACCTGGCCGGGGCCGCGCTGGACGTCTTCGAGACCGAGCCGCCGCCGCCCGGCGACCCCCTGCGCGAGCTGCCGAACGTGCTGCTCAGCCCGCATGTCGCGGGCGTCACCCCCGAGGCGAGCGGCCGGCTGCTGACCGCCGTCGTGGACAACCTCCGCGCCGCCGTCGAGGGCCGCGAACTGGCCGGTGTGGTGAACGGCCTGCCGCCCACGGTCCGCAGGAAGTCAACGGGAATGACTACCCGATAACGGATTCACCTGGCACGATAAACAGTTTTCGTGTCTTTAACGACCCCGGTCTGGCCCGAGCCGCGAGCGGGAGATACCGTGCTGACGGACGATCTCTACCAGCTCAAGGGGGTGCTTTGGTGACGACGACGATGTCGACACACCGACGGGCAGTAGAGCAGATCAGGCAGTCGTACGCGGAGATCCCCGGCGGCGCCGCGCCCCGCCTGGCCAAGTCGACGTCGAACCTCTTCAGGTTCCGCGACTCCGGCCGCACCGCGAAGCTGTCGGCACGCGACCTGGACGAGGTCATCAGCGTGGACCCCGAGACCATGACGGCCGAGGTCCAGGGCATGACCACCTACGAGCACCTGGTCGAGGCCACGCTGCCGCACGGGCTCATGCCGTACGTGGTGCCCCAGCTCAAGACCATCACGCTCGGCGGCGCCGTCACCGGTCTCGGCATCGAGTCGACCAGCTTCAGGGACGGCCTGCCCCACGAGTCGGTCGAGGAGCTGGAGATCCTCACCGGCGACGGGCGGGTGATCGTGGCGCGCGAGGACAACGAGCACCGCGAGCTGTTCCGCTCCTTCCCCAACTCCTACGGCACGCTCGGCTACGCCCTGCGCATCAGGATCAAGCTCCGCAAGGTCCAGCCGTACGTGCATCTCACCCACGTCAGGTTCACCGACGCCGCCAAGTGCATGCTCGCCATGCAGGAGATCTGCGAGAGCATGGTCCACGACGGCGAGCGGGTCGACTTCGTGGACGGCGTCTTCTTCGACCCCGGCGAGATGTACATCACCCTCGGCCGCTTCGCCGAGCGCGCGCCCTACGTCTCCGACTACACCGGCATGCGCATCTACTACCAGTCGATCAGGCAGCGCAACCGCGACTGGCTGACCATCCACGACTACCTGTGGCGCTGGGACACCGACTGGTTCTGGTGCTCGCGCGCCTTCGGCGTGCAGCAGCCCGTGGTCCGCTCGCTCATGCCGCGCCGCTGGATGCGCTCCGACGTCTACCGCCGCCTGGTCGCGCTCGACCGGAAGTACGGCGTGACCGCCCGCGTCGACCGCTGGCGCGACCAGCCCGTCCACGAGTCGGTCATCCAGGACGTCGAGGTGCCCGTCGAGCGCGGCGCCGAGTTCCTGGAGTTCTTCCACGACAAGGTGGGCATGACCCCGGTGTGGATGTGCCCGCTCCGGGCCGGCTCCCGCTGGCCGCTCTATCCCCTGGAGCCGGGCCGGCTGTACGTCAACTTCGGCTTCTGGGGTATGGTGCCGCTGCCACGGGGACAGTTCGACGGTTACTACAACCGGCTGATCGAGAACGCCGTGCACGATCTCGACGGCCACAAGTCGCTCTACTCGACGTCCTTCTACGACCCCGAGCAGTTCTGGCAGTTGTACAACGGCGATGCCTACTGGCCGGTCAAGCAGGAATACGACCCGAACGGACGCCTGCTGGACCTGTACGACAAGTGTGTACGGGGAAGGTGAGTCGATGGCTCTCGCAACCATCTTCGAGAAAATCGTCGGCAAGGACGCCAACATCGCGTTCATGGCCTACGACGGCAGCAAGGCGGGGCCGGACGCGGCCGACCTCGCGCTCGAGGTCAAGTCGCCGATCGCGGTGGCCTACCTGGCGCAGGCCCCGGGGGAGCTGGGCCTGGCCAGAGCCTACATTTCCGGTCACATCGACGTGCACGGCGACATGTACACCCTGCTCGACCGCATGTGGAACATCACCACCAACGACCTGAGCACCGCCGAGAAGGTCGCCGCGGTGCGGGCGCTCGGGGTCAAGCCGCTGCTCATGCGGGTCCCGCCCCCGCCGCAGGAGATGCGGCAGAGCACGCTGGCCAGGCTGGGGTCCCGGCACGCCAAGCAGCGCGACGCCGAGGCCATCCACCACCACTACGACGTCTCCAACCGGTTCTACCGGTGGGTGCTCGGGCCGTCGATGGCGTACACCTGCGCGGCCTTCCCCGAGGAGAGCTCCTCACTTGAGGAGGCCCAGTTCGCCAAGTTCGACCTGGTGGCGCGCAAGCTCGGCCTCAAGGAGGGCATGCGCCTGCTCGACGTCGGCTGCGGCTGGGGCGGCATGGTCATCCACGCCGCCAAGCACTACGGCGTCAAGGCGCTCGGCGTCACGCTGAGCAAGCAGCAGGCCGAGTGGGCGCAGAAGGCCATCGCCGACGAGGGTCTGCAGGACCTCGCCGAGGTCCGCTTCATGGACTACCGCGACGTACGGGAGACCGGCTTCGACGCGGTCAGCTCCATCGGCCTGACCGAGCACATCGGCAAGGACAACGTGCCGGCGTACTTCGAGTTCCTGTACGGCAAGCTCAAGCCGGGCGGCCGGCTGCTCAACCACTGCATCACCCGCCCGACGGGCAAGGAGAAGACCTTCAACAAGGGCGGCTTCATCAACCGCTACGTCTTCCCCGACGGCGAGCTGGAGTCGGTGGGCTGGCTGATCCGCCAGATGGAGGACCTCGGCTTCGAGATCCGCCACGAGGAGAACCTCCGCGAGCACTACGCCAAGACCCTCCGCCACTGGTGCGACAACCTCGACGCCAACTGGGAGGACGCGGTCCAGGAGGTCGGCATGGGCACCGCCCGCGTCTGGGCGCTCTACATGGCCGGCTGCATCGTGGGCTTCGAGCGCAACAAGGTCCAGCTCCACCAGGTGCTGGCGGTCAAGCTGGACGACCAGGGCCGCTCCGGCATGCCGCTGCGCCCGGCCCGCGACTGGCCCTGACCTTCCCGCCCGCGGCCGGGAGGCCGTCCTTCACGGCGCCTGGGTGACGTCGAGGACGGCCTTTCCCGCGACGCGCCGCTCCAGCAGCGCCGTGGCGGCCTCACCGACCCGTTCCCAGGACCCCCGCCAGCTCACCTCCGGCGACAGCCGGCCCGACGCCACGAAGGCGAGCAGCGTGGCGAGGTCGGGTCCCGGCTCGCGTACGTCGCCGAACGAGCTCACCGTCTTCGCCGGGCCGAGCGAGAACAGCGAGTACGGCGCGAGGACGGCGGGCTCGCCCGAGGCCCAGCCGATGGCCTGGATGTCGCCGCCGGGCGCGAGCAACCGCCAGGCGGCGGCGAGCTGAGGGCCGCCGACGTTGTCGAGGATCAGGTCCACGGGCTCGCCGACGCCGTCCAGGCCGATCACCACCTCGGCCGCGCCGAGTTCGGCCAGGCCGGCGGCACGGGACGGGGAGCCGACCGAGGCGATGACGTGCGCGCCGCCGAGCGCGGCGAGCTGGACCGCGTAGCGGCCGACGCCGCCCGCGGCGCCGGTGACGAGCACGCGGCGGCCGAGGATGGGGCGGGTGCGCAGGGTGCGCAGCGCGGTGAGGCCGGCCATCGGGAGCGCGGCGGCGGCGGCCAGGTCCACGCCGTCGGGGACGGCGGCCACGGCCGTGACGTCCACCGCCATCCGCTGCGCCCACGCCCCCTCCCCGAACGCCACCACGCGCGTGCCTTCGGCCGGGCCGGTGCCGTCCGTCGCCGCCTGCCGGACGGTCCCGGCCGCGTCGAACCCGTGGACGGTGCCGGGCGGGCGGCCGGCGGCGCCGATGACCTCGCCGCGGTTGAGCGAGACGTGGTGGACGTCGAGCACGAGCCGGCCGGGACCTGGCTCCGGCTCGGGCGCGGTGCCGAGGCGCAGGGCGCCGGGAGCGTCGGGATCGGTGACGAGAGCGCGCATGGTCGAGCTGCCTCCTTGGCGGCGAAGGGTAAGCGGACCGTCGGTCCGGATGGGTATGCACGCTAGCATAAACGGACCGACGGTCCGCGACAATGAGGGGGAGGAAGGACGTCATGACAGACGGGCGGACGGAGCAACTCGACGCCACGCGCGACCGGGCGGAGCAAGTCGGCGCCCCGCGCGACCGGACGGAGCGGGCCGGGCGCGAGCGAGTCGGCGCCGGGCGTGAGCGGGCGGAGCGGGTCGGCGCCGGGGGCGGGCGGGTGGAGCGGGGGGATGCCGCGCGTAATCGGGTGGCGGTGTTGCGGGCGACCGAGCGGCTGCTGGCGGAGGGCGGCGGCGACCACGTGTCCATCGACCGGGTCGCGGCGCTGGCCGGGGTCGGGAAGGGCACGGTGTTCCGGCGGTTCGGCAGCCGGGCCGGGCTGCTGCAGGCGCTGCTGGAGGAGCGCTCGAAGGACCTGCGGGAGGCGGTGGCGGGCGGCCCGCCGCCGCTCGGCCCCGGCGCGCCGGCCCGTGACCGGCTGCTCGCCTTCCTCGACGGCCTGGGCGCGATCGCCGAGGGGAACGCGATCCTGCTGGCGGCGCACGAGCAGGCGTGCGCCGAGGACAAGTACGACGACCCGAGCTACCGCTCCTGGCACGGGCACCTCAGCACCCTCATCGCGGAGGCCCGCCCGGAGCTGGACGCGGGCTTCGTGGCCCACGCCCTGCTGGCGGTCTTCGACGGGGCGCTGATCCGGCACGTGACGCCGCCGGAGGACCCGCGCAGGTTCACCCGCTCGGTGCGGAGCCTGGCCCTGGCGCTGCTGGGGGACGGAGAGGATGGCCGCCACCTCCGCGCCGAGGTGGCGGCCCGCGTGCCGGAGGACCGCTAGAGGGAGAGGGTCACTCCGGGTCCTCGGCCGGAGCGGCGTGCTTGCCGCGGCTCGGCCGCAGCTCGGCCGGCCTGGCCGTTTCCTTGCCCTCTTCTGGCTGGTCCTTGGGGGTGTGGGGCTTCTCGTGGCGGCCCACGCGACCTCCTTTGCCGTGCTCGGTTGCATGCGGTTACCGCAAGATTACAATCAGCACGGCCGAAAGGCGAACGCCGCACGGCGTCCGCCTTCCGGGGGGCGAAGGTCAGCGCAGCTCGCGCTTGAGGATCTTGCCGGTGGCCGTCATCGGCAGCGCGTCACGGAACTCGATGATCCGCGGATACTTGTAGGCCGCCATGTTCTCCTTGCACCAGGCGATGAGCTCGTCCTCGGTGATCGTGGCGCCCGGCGTCCTGATGACGTACGCCTTGATCTCCTCGCCGTGCGACTCGTGCGTCACGCCCACCACGGCGGCCAGCGAGACGGCCTCGTGGGTCATGAGGACCTCTTCGAGCTCGCGCGGGTAGACGTTGAAGCCGCCACGGATGATCATGTCCTTGGCGCGGTCGATGATGGCGTAGTAGCCGTCGGCGTCGCGCGTGGCGATGTCGCCGGTGCGGAACCAGCCGTCCCGCATGACCTCGGCGGTGGCCTCGGGGCGGCCGTAGTAGCCCTTCATGACGTTGTGGCCGCGGATGGCGATCTCGCCGGGGCCCTCGCCCTCGACCGTCTTCCAGTCGCCGTCCACGAGCTTCATCTCCACGCCCCAGATGGGGGTGCCGATGGTGCCCGGCTTGGCCGGCCGGCCCGGCTGGTTGAAGCTCGCCACCGGCGAGGTCTCCGACAGGCCGTAGCCCTCCAGGATGCCGATGCCGAAGGTCTGCTCGAAGTCCTTCAGCACCTCGACCGGCGAGGACGCGCCGCCCGCCACCGCGATCCGCAGCGTGTCCGGCACCTCGGCGCCCTCGGCGTGGATCTTGGTGAGCATGCCCCAGTACATGGTGGGGACGCCCGCGAAGAACGTCACGCCTTCCTTGCGCATGAGCTCCAGGGCCTCGCCCGGCTCGAAGCGCGGCATGAGCACGACGGTCGCGCCGCGCAGGAACCCGGTGTTCATGACGGTGGTCTGGCCGAAGGAGTGGAACATCGGAAGCACGCCCAGGTAGACGTCGCCGCCCTCGGTGGCCGGGAACATGCGGTCGCTGACGATGGCGTTCATCAGCATGTTCTGGTGGCTGAGCTCGGCGCCCTTGGGCTGGCCCGTGGTGCCGGAGGTGTAGAGGATGACCGCGGTGTCGTCGGGCGCGGTCTGCACGGTCTCGAACGTGGCCGCCGTGCCGCCGAGCGCCGCCCAGAACGACTCGCCGTACTCCGACTCGGTGGCGAGCGGGGTGGCGGGCAGCACGAAGAAGTGCTCACAGCCCTCGGCGGCCTCGAACCCGGCCTTGCCGCGCTCGCCGAGCGGCAGCTCGGGCGTGCCCTCGAAGCAGAACAGCGCCTTGGCGTCGCTGTCGTCGAGGTGGTAGGCGATCTCGCGGGACTGCAGCAGCACGTTGAGCGGCACCACGGTCGCTCCGGCCTTGAGGATGCCGTAGTAGACGAACGGGAAGTACGGCAGGTTGGGGCAGGCCAGCGCGACCTTGTCGCCCTTGCGGATGCCGCGCGACACCAGCAGGTTCGCCACCTGGTTGGCCACCGTGTCGATCATCGAGTACGGCAGCCGCATGTCACCGAAGACGATGGCCGTGCCGTCCGGGTTGTTCCTGGCGCTGTCCTCCAGGACGATCGACAAGTTCAGCATGACGCCTTCCTCCTCTAGCCGGCTTTCGCGCCATCTTCGCAGCATGGGCATACCGACCGGTAGGTAACGCAGGTTACAACTGGATATGGACGGCCCCCGGTCGCGTGGCGTAAGCAAGTAGTCAATTACTTGCCCCCATGGAGGGAACCATGGAGTACGACTACGTGATCGTGGGCGCCGGCTCGGCGGGCTGCGTGCTGGCCAACCGGCTGTCGGCCGATCCGGGCGTGTCTGTGGCCCTGGTCGAGGCGGGCGGCCAGGACGACAAGCTGGAGATCCGCATGCCCGCGGGTTTCGCCAAGCTCTTCAAGACCGACTACGACTGGAACTACACCACGGCCAAGCAGGACGAGCTGTCCGGCCGGGAGCTCTACTGGCCGCGCGGCCGGGTCGTCGGCGGCTCGTCCTCGCTCAACGCCCAGATGTGGGTGCGCGGCTGCGCCCGCGACTACGACCAGTGGGAGGTGCCCGGCTGGTCCTACGCGGACGTGCTGCCGTACTTCACCAGGGCCGAGCACCGGATCGGCAGCAACGAGGGCGGCGTCTACGGCACCGGCGGCCCGCTGCACGTCTCCGAGCTGCGCAGCCCCAACGTCACCACGGCCGCGTTCCTGCGCGCCTGCGAGGAGCTGGGGTATCAGCGGCTGCGCGAGCTGAACGGCCCCTCCAACGAGGGCTACTGCCCGACCCCCGTCACGCAGTACCGCGGCCGGCGCTGGAGCTCGGCCGACGCCTACCTGCGCCCGTCCCTCAAGCGGTCCAACCTCACCGTGATCACCGGGGTGACCGTCGAGCGGGTGCTGTTCGACGGCCGCAGGGCGGTGGGGATCGAGCACGGCGGCGCGCAGCTGCGGGCGCGGCGCGAGGTCGTCCTGGCCGCGGGCGCGATCGGCTCGCCGCACCTGCTCATGCGCTCGGGCGTGGGCGCGGCCGACGAGCTGCGCGCGGCCGGCGTCGAGGTCGTGCACGACCTGCCCGAGGTCGGCGGGAACCTCCAGGACCATCTCGCCTCCGGCGTGTACGTCGCCTGTCTCCAGCCGGTCACGCTCACCAAGGCCGAGTCCATCGGCAACCTGCTGCGTTTCCTCGTGCTGCGCTCCGGCATGCTCACCACGAACGTCGGCGAGGCGGTCGCGTTCCTGCGCACCTCGCCCGAGGAGCCCGCGCCGGACATCGAGCTGGTCTTCGCGCCGGTCCCGTTCGTGGAGCACGGCCTCGTCCCGGCGACCGGGCACGGCCTGACCGTGGGCGTGGTGCTGCTGCAGCCGGAGAGCCGCGGCCGGATCACGCTGAACGGCCGGGACCCGGTCATCGACCCCAACTACCTGAGCGCGGAGGCCGACGTGCGGCGGCTGGTCGCCGGGCTGAAGGCGGCCAAGCAGGTGTTCACGACCTCGGCGATGCGGCCGTACGCGGGCGGGCCGATGGACCCCTACTGGGGGCCGGAGAGCGACGAGGAGCTGGCCCAGTGGGTGCGCGAGCGCGCCGAGACCCTCTACCACCCGGTCGGCACCTGCCGGATGGGGGCAGACGAGGGCTCGGTCGTGGACCCGTCGCTGCGGGTGCGCGGCGTCGAGGGGCTGCGCGTCGCGGACGCGTCGATCATGCCGACGCTCAACCGCGGCCACACGCACGCCCCGGCCATCATGATCGGCGAGAAGGGGGCGGATCTGATCCTCGGGCGAAAGTGAGCGACCCTTGACGTAAGTGGTCACTTGCACAATGTTGGTGGGTATGACCCTGTCCACCGACGTCGACCTGTCGCACATCCCGTTCTGGGCCCTGCCGCAGGCCGAGCGCATGGAGGCCTTCCGCCGGCTGCGCGCGCTCGATCACCCGGTGTTCGTGCGCGAGCAGGCCGTGCCGTTCGTCGGCGGCGGACCGGGCTACTACGCCCTCGTCCGCCACGCCGACGTGACCGAGGCCAGCAGGAACGCGGCCGTCTTCAGCAGCGAGCCGTGCTCCAACAGCATCCCGGACATGCCGCGCTGGCTCAGCGTGTACTTCGGGTCGATGATCAACATGGACGATCCGCGGCACGCCCGGCTGCGGCGGATCGTCTCCCGCGCCTTCACCCCGCGCATCCTCGCCAAGATGGAGGAGGACCTCGCGCGGGCCGCCGCCGAGATCGTGGACCGGGCCGTCGAGGAGGGGCCGGGCGACTTCGTCACCCAGATCGCGGCCCGGCTCCCGGTCCGCGTCATCTGCGACATGATGGGCATCCCCGCCCAGTACCACGACATGGTGCTGCGGCGCACCAACGTCATCCTCGGCAACGCCGACCCCGAGTACACCGGTCTGTCGCCCGACTTCGGCCGGCTCAACGTGGCCCGCGGCCTGGCCAAGCTGCTGCACGCCGGCTACTCGCTCAACCGGCTGGCCGCCCGCCTCGGCGACGAGCGGCGCAAGCGGCCCACGGGCGACCTCGTCAGCCTGCTGGTCAACGGCGAGGAGCGGCTGTCGTCGCAGGAGCTGGGGTCGTTCTTCATCCTGCTCGTGGTGGCCGGCAGCGAGACCACCAGGAACGCCATCGCCTACGGGCTGAAGCTGCTCACCGACCATCCCGAGCAACGCGAGCTGCTCCTCGCGAACTTCGACGGGCACATCGTGGCCGCCTGCGACGAGATCGTCCGCTACGCGACCCCGGTCATCCAGTTCCGGCGGACGCTCACCCGCGACCACGAGATGAACGGGACGGCGTACAAGAAGGGCGACAAGGTGCTGCTCTTCTACAACTCCGCCAACCGCGACGAAGCGGTCTTCGACCACCCCGACACGTTCGACATCACCCGCGACCCCAACCCGCACGTCGGCTTCGGCGGCCCCGGCCCGCACTACTGCCTCGGCGCCCACCTGGCGCGCAGGGAGATGACGGTGATGTTCCGCGAGCTGTTCACCCGCCTGCCCGGCATCCGCGCGGCAGGCGAGCCGGACTTCCTGCTGTCCAACTTCATCAACGGCGTCAAGCACCTGCGCTATACCGTCTGACCCGAATGCTAGGTTTCGCAGTCATGGAGATCAGGACTGTCCACGCCAACGGGCTGGAGTTCGCGTATCTGACCCTGGGGGACGGGCCGCTCGCGCTGTGCCTGCACGGCTTCCCCGACACCGCGCACACCTGGCGGCACCTGATGCCGGCGCTGGCCGAGCAGGGCTACCGGGCGGTCGCGCCGTTCCTGCGCGGCTACGCGCCCACCGAGATCCCGGCCGACGGGGCGTACGAGGGGGCGGCGCTGGCCGCCGACGTCCTCGCGCTGCACGAGGAGCTGGGCGGCGGCGAGGACGCCGTCGTCATCGGGCACGACTGGGGCGCCTTCCCCGTCCACCAGTGCGCCGGCCGCTTCCGCCGCGCCGTCGCGCTGGCGGTGCCGCCGCCGGGCGCGCTGGCCGGCTCCTTCTTCGACTACGAGCAGCTCCGGCGCTCGTTCTACATCTTCCTGTTCCAGACCCCGCTGGCCGAGACCGCCGCGGCGGCCCCCGGCTTCATCGAGGGCCTCTGGCGCGACTGGTCACCGGGGTACGACGCCGCCCAGGACCTCGCCTTCGTCCGCCGCAGCCTGCTCGACGACCCGGCCAACCTCGCGGCGGCCATCGGCTACTACCGGGCGATGCTCGGCACCACCCCGCCCTCCGGCCGCTACCCGGAGCCGGGTCCGGAGGCGCGCGGGCCCGTGCTCTACCTGCACGGCGCCCAGGACGGCTGCCTGGGCGCCGGGCTCGTCAAGGACGCCGTCGCGCACCTGCCCGGCGGGTCGCGGGCCGAGATCGTGGCGGACGCGGGCCACTTCCTGCACCTGGAACGGCCGGACGAGGTCAACCGGCTGATCCTCGACTGGCTCGGGCCCGCCTGACCCTCCCTACTCCTTCCTGAGCACCGCGATCAGGGGGTGCCGCCCCGACAGGCTCACCCGTACGGCCCGCTCCACGGCGAACCCGCGCGGCGGCCCGTCGTCGTGGACCAGCGCCACCGCGAGCCCGTCGTCGGCCAGCACCCGCCGCACCTCCCGCCACAGCGGGCCGAGCCCGCCGGCGAGCAGCCCCAGGGGCGGCACCTGGCGGCCCCACGGCGGGTTGACCAGCACCCGGTCGGCCGCCCCGTCCCGTACGGGGACGCGGCCGCCGTCGGCGCGCGCCCAGGTGAACGCTCCACCGCCGCCCCCCGCGTTGGCCCTGGCGGCGGCGAGCGCGTCGGGCGCGTGGTCGAAGCCCAGGAAGCGGGCTCCCGGCGCGAGCGCGCGCGCCTCGATCAGCGTGGTGCCCGCGCCGCAGCACGGGTCCAGCACCGTCCCCGCACCGGCGGAGAGACACGCCAGGTCGGCGAGCTGCCCCATGGCGGCGGCCAGCGGCGGGTGCAGGGTGCCGCGGACGGAGGCCGTCTTGTAGGCGCGGCGGTGCAGCGGACGCCGGGCCGGCCGTACCGCGATCACCGCGCGCTCGCCCTCGATGGTGACCCGCCAGGCCGTCGCCTCGCCGGGCGGCCGCGCGCCGTCCCGCCGCGAGTGGTACGGCACCCGCGCCGGCCGCGCCAGCTCGGCCCCCACCGCGTCCTCGACGTCGTACCTGGTGTAGTTGCGCCGGCCCACGAACGACGCCGACACCTCCACTCCGGCCGGGCCGGGCGCCGGCAGCGGCCCGGGGTCCAGCTCGCGCGCGGCCCGGGCGAGCCGCCGCAGGGCGGAGCGATCCCGCCCGATCCCGTCCACCACGGCGGCGGCCAGCAGCACGTCGTCGGCCGTCCGCAACGCCGGCAACTCCGCTGTGCCCGGGGTCTCGAACCACACCTCGCGATGGCGCAGCTCCCGCACCACGCCCGCGCCGGAACGCCGGATCTCCGTGGCCACCAGGGGCTCGATGCCGTGCACCGCCCTGGCCACGGCAAAAGTATGCACGTGTCCTTCTCCCACGTCGCGACCCGGGACGGCGCTGAGTCAGCCGTCCCGCATCGCCGGCGGTGGGTGCTCCGCGACCCGCCGGCGGATCGCTAGCCGAGGTGGAAGAAGAACGTGTACATGGCGGTCATTCTAGCCACAGGGCGGGGCCCGGTTGATCACGTACGTACGGTGTACGTCAGAACCATTGACGTAAGTGCCTGCTTTTCCAATGATTGCCTCATGAGCGTCCTCGACTTCGACCTGTCGGACCGCGACTTCTGGGCCAGGCCCATGGAGGAACGCGAGCAGGCCTTCGACCGGCTGCGTGCCCGTGAGACCCCCGCGTTCTTCGAGGAGATGGACGTCGGCGTCGCCCCCAAGGGACCCGGCTACTACGCGCTGGTCAAGCACGCCGACATCCTGGAGGCCAGCCGCAACCCGGAGGTCTTCTGCTCGGGCGACGGCGGCGCGACCAACATCCCCGACATGCCGAGCGAGTTCACCGAGTACTTCGGCTCGATGATCAACATGGACGATCCGCGCCACGCCCGGCTGCGCAGGATCGTCTCGCGGGCGTTCACCCCCAAGATGATCAAGCAGTTCGAGGCGGACGTCGAGTCGGCGGCCACCACCATCGTGGACGACCTGCTGGTCAAGGGCCCCGGCGTCGATTTCGTCACCGAGGTGGCCGCCCGGCTCCCCCTGAAGATCATCTGCGACATGATGGGCATCCCCGAGCGGGACTACACCTACGTCTTCGACCGCTCGAACGTCATCCTCGGCGGCTTCGACCCCGAGTACACCGGCGGCGACCTCGAACAGATCGCCACCCGCCTGCTGACCGCCGGCATGGAGCTGCAGCAGCTCGTCCAGGACCTCGCCGCCCACCGCAGCGAGAACCCGACGGGCGACCTCACCTCGTCACTGGTCAACGCCAACATCGACGGCGAGCGGCTGACCATGCAGGAGCTGGGCTCGTTCTTCATCCTGCTCGTCGTGGCGGGCAACGAGACCACCCGCAACGCCATCTCCCACGGCCTGCACCTGCTGACCAGGAACCCCGACCAGCGCGCCCGCTGGCTGGAGGACCTCGACGGGCGCGCGCCCTCGGCCGTCGAGGAGATCGTCCGGCTGGCCTCACCGGTCAACTTCATGCGCCGCAAGGTCACCCGCGACTTCGAGATGAACGGCCACCTCTACCGCGAGGGCGAGAAGGCCGTCCTGTTCTACTGGGCGGCGAACCGGGACGAGGCGGTGTTCGAGGACCCGTACCGCTTCGACGTCACCCGCCACCCCAACCCGCACGTCGGCTTCGGCGGGCCGGGGCCCCACTTCTGCCTCGGGGCGCACCTGGCCCGGCGCGAGATCACGGTGATGTTCCGCGAGCTGCTGCGCCGGGTGCCCCAGATCGAGGGCGGCGAGCCGGACCGGCTGCACTCCTCGTTCATCAACGGCATCAAGCACATGGAGTGCCGCTTCTAGCCCAGCCTGAGCTGGTTCATCACCACCCGGATGTCGGGCAGGAGCTGCTTGCTCTCGGCCGGGATCGACACGAAGACGATGGCGGGCACGCTGCCGCCGGTGTTGACCGCCATCGTCACGATCGTGGCCTTGTCGGTGCCCGACGTCAGCGAGTACGCGATCAGCCGCCCGGTCTTGTCGCCCACCTTGATCGCCTGCTGGGCGACCTTGCGTACCTTGTTGTCGGACGGGAAGAACCGCTTCCTGGCGTCCAGCACGACCTGCTTGATCACCGGCTCCAGGTCGTCCTGGTCGTAGTACGACGCCAGCCGCTCCGGCAGCGGCCCCGACATGACCATGGCCGACTTGTCCTCGTTGATCGGGACGTACTGGCGGGTGTCGTAGCCGTAGGTCGCCTTGACCGTCGCGCGCTGGTCGAGCTGCCAGGTGCCGCCGAGGCGCGGGACGGAGATCCCGGCCGCCTGGTCGGGCACCCGGCCGATCACCGGCGAGGCCTTGCCGGGGTACTTCGGCAGCGGGCCGATCGAGGTGCCGGCCTTGGTCGCGCTCGGCTTCTGCGAGGTCGTGGGACCGGCGGCGGCGGTGCTCGCCGCCTCCTCGCCGGCCAGCGGCCCCGCCAGGAACGCCCACAGCAGCGCGGCCACCAGCGCGATCGCCACGGAGCCGCCAAGGGCGTAGATCCAGATCGGCTTGCCCTCGTCGTCGTCGTCCAGCGGGTCGCGCCCGCCCGTCGCCTCGTAGTTGTCGCCGAAGACGGTGTTCCAGAGCTCCTGCTGACGCTCAGGGGGCGGGGTGCGCGAGCCGCTGATCTGGCCCGCGGTCACGAACCTGTTCTCCGGGTCGGAGGGGTCGCGGCTCAGGTTGGAGCCGGCGCGTGACCCCTGCTGGGGAGGCTGCCCGTGCTCGCCGGGAGGCGCCGGCGGGGCGCCGATGTGGGTCTCGCCGGGGCGGCCGTAGGTGATCGTGCGCTCCTCGGACGGCTGCGGCGGCGGGCCGTGCGGCCCGGACGGGCCCTCGTGCGGCAGGGTCCCGGCGGGCGCGGCGGCGGCCTGCCCGAACGAGACCGGCGCGGAGGCGGCCGGTGCGCCGTCGTACGCGACCGGCGCCGACGCGACCGGGGCCGACGCGACCGGGGCGCCGTCGAACGGGGCCGCAGCCGGGGCGTTGTCGAACGGGCGCGGCTCGGGCGCCTCGACGGGCTCCGGGGGGCGGGGCGGCCAGGGCGCCGGCGTGGACAGGTTGGCCCACGCGCCGGGGGAGGGCGTCGGCGGCTGCTGCCAGGCGGGCACCGGGTCGGGCACCCGATGCGGCGCCGCGTCGAACCCCGGCTCGGGCATACGGCCGGGGCCGGCGTTCATCGGGTCGGACATGCGGCCGGGCCCGGAGCTGGTGGGGTCGGACATGCGGCCGGGCCCGGCGTTCATCGGGTCGGGCATGCCGTTGGGACCGGAGGTCATGGGGTCGGACATGCCGTTGGGGCCGGAGTTCGGCAGTTGGCCGGGCGCGGGAGGACGGCCGTTGCCGCGCTCGCCGGCCCACGCCGGAGCGCCGCCGTCCTTGCGCGGCGGCTCGGGCCAGCCGGCGTCCGGGCGGGGCGGCTCAGGCCAGGACGGGCCGGGGTCCTGCGCGCCGTAGGAGCCCGGGGCGTCCGCGCGGCGGCCATCGCCGGCAGCGCCGTGCGGCCCGCCGTTCCGCGGGCCGTTGCCGTTCGCGCCGCCGTTCCTCGGACCGTTCCCGTTCGCCGCGCCGTTGCCGGCGCCGTGACCTGCGCCGTTCGCGGGGCCGTTCACGGGGCCGTTCGCTGGGCCGCCGCGGGACGGGCGGGGCGGCTCCGGCCAGGAGCTCTCGGGGCGCGGGGGCTCGGGCCAGGCGGGGTCGTGACCGGCCTGCCGCGGCGTCTCCGGCCACGACATGGGCACCTCGGCCGCGGGCGTTCCCGCCCAGGAAGGGGAGGAGTCCTGCTCGGAGGGCGTGCTGGCCCACGAGGATGGTTCCCTGCGCGGCGCCTCCGGCCAGGATGGGGGCAGGTGTGGTCCGGAGTTATCCGTTGCCATGTCTGCCGGTCCTCCCGAAGTTCTGTCCGGATCAACCCTTATATCCGGATTTGACGTACCAGGCATGATCTCATGGGATTTTCCAGGAGATGAGGGTGGTTCCGCAGCGAAACGAGCGAAGCCATGCGGATCGGTGGGCGGGTCCTGCATGGGCAGGCCGTCCTCCGGTCGATCGCGCTCAGCTGGGTATACCACGGCGACAAGGGTAATCTTCTGGGACGAATGAGGTCACAACGGATACATCACCATCGGGTCTCGTCAACCCTGAAGCGTCCATTGTGCCTGGGGCCGCCGATCGTCTGCCTGCATTCAGCCGAAGAGGTGCGCTAGGCTTGACACATGCGTTCCGCGACCCTGCTTCTTAGCGGGCCGCGACGGCCCTGAGATCTCGCCGTCGCGGCTACCCCTCGTTGTGCACGGGGGGTTTTCTTATGGGTCCGAGTCAATCCAGAAGGACAGTAGCCGTGAGTGAGTACGACCCGCAGGCACTGCAGGCCAAGTGGTTGCAGCGCTGGGAGGAGCAGGAGCCCTACCGGGCGAGCGAAGACCCCGCCGACCCCCGCGAGCGGCGCTACATGCTCGACATGTTCCCCTACCCCTCGGGCGACCTGCACATGGGCCACGCCGAGGCGTTCGGGCTCGGCGACGTCGTGTCGCGCTACTGGATGCAGCAGGGCTACAACGTGCTGCACCCCATCGGCTGGGACTCCTTCGGCCTGCCCGCCGAGAACGCCGCGATCAAGCGCAACGCGCACCCGGCGGAGTGGACCTACGCCAACATCGACACGCAGGCCAACTCGTTCAAGCGCTACGCGCTGTCCTTCGACTGGTCGCGCCGCCTGCACACCAGCGACCCCGACTACTACCGCTGGAACCAGTGGCTGTTCATCCGCTTCTTCGAGCGCGGCCTGGCCTACCGCAAGGGCGGCCTGGTCAACTGGTGCCCCAACGACCAGACGGTGCTGGCCAACGAGCAGGTCGTGGCCGGCAAGTGCGAGCGCTGCGGCGCCGACGTCATCCGCCGCGAGCTGACCCAGTGGTACTTCAAGATCACTGACTACGCGCAGCGGCTGCTGGACGACATGGACCAGCTCCACGGCTGGCCCGAGCGGCTGCTGACCATGCAGCGCAACTGGATCGGCCGCTCCGAGGGCGCCGACGTATTGTTCGAGATCGAGGGCCGCGAGGAGCCGGTCCAGGTCTACACCACGCGCCCCGACACCCTGTTCGGCGCCACGTTCTTCGTCGTCGCCGCCGACGCCGCGCTGGCCGACGAGATCGTCACCGACGAGCAGCGGCCCGCGTTCGAGGCCTATCGCGCCGAGGTCGCCCGGCTGAGCGACATCGAGCGCCTGGCCACCGACAAGGAGAAGACCGGCGTCTTCCTGGGCCGCTACGCCATCAACCCGGTCAACGGCGAGCGCATCCCGGTCTGGGCGGCCGACTACGTGCTGTCCGACTACGGCCACGGCGCCATCATGGCGGTGCCCGCCCACGACCAGCGCGACCTCGACTTCGCGCGCAAGTTCGACCTGCCGGTCAAGGTCGTCGTGCACACCGGCCTGGCCGACCCGGGCGAGACCGGCGTGGCCACGCCCGGCGAGGGCACGCTGGTCAACTCCGGCCCGCTGGACGGCCTGACCAAGGCCGAGGGCATCTCCCGGATCATCGAGCTGCTGGAGAAGGAGGGCAGGGGCACCGGCGCGGTCAACTACCGGCTGCGCGACTGGCTGCTGTCCCGCCAGCGCTACTGGGGCACGCCGATCCCGATCATCCACTGCCCCGACTGCGGCGAGGTCCCGGTCCCCGACGACCAGCTCCCCGTCACGCTGCCCGACCTGCGCGGCGAGGCGCTGGCCCCCAAGGGCGTGGCCCCGCTGGCCTCCGCCGCCGAGTGGGTCAACGTCTCCTGCCCCAAGTGCGGCGGCCGGGCCCAGCGCGACACCGACACGATGGACACCTTCGTCGACTCGTCCTGGTACTTCCTGCGTTACTGCTCGCCCGGCTACACCGACGGCCCGTTCGACGTCGAGCAGGTGCGCAAGTGGGGCCCGGTCGACCAGTACGTCGGCGGCATCGAGCACGCCGTGCTGCACCTGCTCTACTCGCGCTTCTTCACCAAGGTCCTGCACGACATGGGCATGGTGGACTTCACCGAGCCCTTCAGGCGCATGCTCAACCAGGGCCAGGTGATCAACGGCGGCAAGGCCATGTCCAAGTCGCTGGGCAACGGCGTCGACCTGGGCCAGCAGATCGACGCCTACGGCGTCGACGCGGTGCGCCTGACCATGATCTTCGCCGGCCCGCCCGAGGACGACATCGACTGGGCCGACCTCTCGCCGCTGGCCTCGCAGAAGTTCCTGGCCCGCGCGCTGCGCGTGATGTCCGAGGTCACCAGCGAGCCCGGCACCCCGGTCGAGGCCGGCGACGCCGAGCTGCGCAAGGTCGTGCACCACACGATCGACGAGGTCACCAAGCTGCTCGACTCCTACCGCTTCAACGTGGCGGTGGCGCGCATGATGGAGCTGACCTCCGCGGCGCGCAAGGCGATCGACTCGGGCCCCGGCCCCGCCGACCCGGCCGTCCGCGAGGCCGCCGAGACGCTGGCGGTCATGCTGTCCCTGGTGGCCCCCTACACCGCCGAGGAGGGCTGGGAGCGGCTGGGCCGCACCGGTCCTGTGGCCTTCGCCGGCTGGCCGGTGGCCGACCCGGCGCTGCTGGTGCAGGAGTCGGTCACCTGCGTGGTGCAGGTGGCGGGCAAGGTCCGTGACCGCCTGGAGGTGCCGCCGGGCATCTCCGAGGAGGACCTGCGGGCCCTGGCCCTGGCCTCGGAGAAGGTCTCGGCCTACCTGTCCGGCATGCCGCGCAAGGTCATCGTCCGCGCGCCCAAGCTGGTCAACATCGTCCCCTAGCTCTAGAGGGACCTGAGCGCCGGCAGGAGCTCCTTCTCGGCCCAGTCGAAGAAGGGCTCCTGCTGGTCGTGACCGACCTGCACGAGCGCCACGTGGGTGTAGCCGGCGTCGGCGAACTTCTTGACGCGTTGCACGACGGCGTCCACGTCGTCGCCGCACGGCACGCTCTGGGCGACGTCGTCGGGCCGGACCGTGGTGGCCGCCGCGGCGAAGTTGACCGGTCCTGGCAGCTCGGCCATGACCTTCCAGCCGCCCACCGCCGACCAGCGCCACAGCTTGTGGGCGCGCTGCTTGGCGGCCTCGGCGTCGGTGCCGTAGGAGAGGGCGAGCTGGCCGTAGACCGGCTTGCCGCGTCCGCCCGCGGCGTTGAAGTGCTCGACGACCTGCGGCATCGGGTCGTTGATGACGAGCGCGTCGGCGAGCTCGGCGGCCAGGTCGGCCGACTGCCCGCCCGAGGCGGCGATGCCGATCGGCACCGGCCGGTCGGGCAGGTCGTAGAGTTTGGCCGAGTCGACGTCGAAGAACTCGCCCTGGTAGGTGACGTAGCCGCCGCCGAACAGCTCCTTGATGATCTGTACGGCCTCGGCGAACATCCGGTGCCGGGTGTCGACGGGCGGCCATCCCTCGCCGATGACGTGCTCGTTGAGGTTCTCGCCCGCGCCGAGCCCGAGGGTGAACCTGCCCTCGCTCAGCACGCCCATCGTCGCCGCCTTCTGGGCCACCACGGCCGGGTGGTAGCGCATGATGGGGCAGGTCACGTACGTCATGAGCGGGATGCGCTCGGTGACCTGGGCGACGGCGCCGAGCACCGACCAGCAGTAGGGCGAGTGCCCCATTTCCTCCACCCATGGGAAGTAGTGGTCGGAGATGACGGCGTAGTCGAAGCCGATCCGCTCGGCCGCCGCGGCATAGTCGACCAGCTCGCGGGCCGGTGTCTGTTCCGACATCAGGGTGTAGCCGATCTGTACCATGCGTCGGGACTACCCGTGTATGTCCGCTTTAGTGCCAGGGTGTCGACATCCTCGCTTGGCCAGCTCCTCCAGGACCAGCCCCAGGCCGATGCCGAGCAGCCAGACGTCCTTGGCCACGCCGAGGCCCTGCTGCGTCGGCCGGAGGCTGCCCTCGCGGCGCATGCCCGGCGTCAGGAGGTAGAGCCCCACCAGCCCGCCCGCGAACCCGGTCAGCGCCGCCCCGGCCACCAGCGACGGCACGAACGGCAGCGCCAGCGCGGCCCCGAGCGCGAGCTCGGCCCGCGACAGCAGGCGGGTGAACTGCACGGGCTCCATCGCGCCGAGGAAGGGGTAGGCGCCGGTCGCCATGCCGTGCAGGCCGCTCGCCCGCTCCTCGTCGGCGCCGATCATGTCGGCTCCCGAGTGCAGCATGATGGCGGCGGCCGCCAGCCGTGGCGGAAGCTGGTGGGTGCGGGCGAAGATCCTCATGTTCCCCTCCGTGATCCAGTCCGTGATCTGGTTGCTCGCCCACCTGCCCTCGCGGGTGCCGAACACCCCGTTCTTGGCATTCCCCGTACACAGTCGGTCCGCCAGGAGGAGAATTCTTGGGCCGGGTTTGGTGTCGCGCACTAGTGTTCAGATGTGACAAATGGCGCATACCTCAGATATCCGCATCTCCACGGTGACCTGGTCACCTTCGTCGCCGACGACGACATCTGGATCGCCCCCCTCAGCGGCGGACGCGCCTGGCGCTTCACCGCCGACCGCGTGCCCGTGAGCGAGCCGCGGTTCTCGCCCGACGGCACCCGCATCGCGTGGACCGGCGGCAGGGAAGGTGCGCCCGAGGTGTTCGCGGCCGAGATCGACGGACCCGAGGGCGAGCGGCTGACCTTCTGGGGCAGCGCCAAGACCCGGGTATGCGGCTGGAGCGACGACGGGCGGGTCCTCGCCGTCAGCTCGACCGGGGAGGGCTCGCGCAGCCGGACCTGGGCCTACGCGGTGCCGCTCGACGCCGGGCCGGCCGAGCGGCTGCCGTACGGCTGGGTCAGCGAGGTCGCGGTCTCCGGCGAGCGGGTCGCCACCGTCTCGCCCATCTGGCGCGAGCCGTCACAGTGGAAGCGCTACCGGGGCGGCACGGCCGCCAAGATCTGGGTGGACGCGAACGGCGACGGCGAGTTCGCCCGGCTGTTCGCCGACAACCCCGCCCAGCACTGGGCGGTCAACTGGATCGGCGACCGGCTGGTCTTCCTCGCCGACCCCGACGGCGTCGGCAACCTCTACTCCGCCCTGCCCGACGGCTCCGACCTGCGCCGGCACACCGCGCACGAGGAGTTCTACGCCCGGCACGCCACGGGCGACGGCACGCGGATCGTCTACAGCCACGCCGGTGACCTGTGGCTGCTGGAGAGCCTGGACGCCGAGCCGCGCCCGCTCGACATCCGGCTCGGCGGGCCGCGTCCCGGCCGGGCCAGGCGGCCGGCGCCGCTGCGGGTCGGCTCGTACGCGCCCGACGCCACCGGCCGGGCCAGCGCCGTCG
Source organism: Nonomuraea sp. AD125B (assembly GCF_041402765.1). Classification (NCBI taxonomy): domain Bacteria; kingdom Bacillati; phylum Actinomycetota; class Actinomycetes; order Streptosporangiales; family Streptosporangiaceae; genus Nonomuraea; species Nonomuraea sp. AD125B. The sequence goes on from NZ_JBGLOU010000024.1 coordinate 106,753, forward strand.
AGGTCCGCGGCACCGCCCACTGGGTCGCCCACCGCGACGGCCCCGCCGGCACGCTGCGCGCCGAGCCCGGCGTCCGCGTACGGCTGCCGCGCGTGCTGAACGCCGACGGGCACGCCATCTGGGTCTCCGACGCGAGCGGCGAGGACGGGCTGGAGATCGGCACGCCCGGCGGCGAGGTCCGTACGCTGGCGGCCGGGCAGCTCGGGCGGGTCCTGGAGCTGGAGGCGGCCCCCGACGGCAAGCACGCGGCCGTGGCCACCCACGACGGGCGGCTGCTGGTCGTGGACCTGGAGTCGGGCGCCCTGCGCGAGCTGGACCGCACCTCGTACGGCGACCTCAGCGGGCTGACGTTCTCGCCCGACTCCTCCTGGCTGGCCTGGGTCCACCCGCACCAGGAGCCGCTGTCGCAGATCAGGATGGGCCGCGTGGACGGCACCTCCGTGATCGACGTGACGCCGGTGCGCTTCGCCGACTACGACCCGATGTTCACCCGGGACGGCAAGCATCTGGCCTTCCTGTCGATGCGCACCTTCGATCCCGTCTACGACGCGCACGTCTTCGACATGTCGTTCCCGCAGGCGTGCCGGCCGTACCTGGTGCCGTTGAAGGCGGACACGCCCTCGCCGTTCGACCCCTCGCTCCAGGGCCGCGGCTTCAACGGCGAGGACGACAAGCCCGGCAAGGACGACAAGTCCGCCAAGGACGACACGCCGCCGCGGACCGAGGTGGACCCCGAGGGGCTCGGCTCGCGCGTCGTGCCCGTACCGGTGCCCGCCGGCCGCTACGGCAACCTGCGCACCGCCAAGGACGCCCTGCTGTGGCTGCGCCACCCGCTCGCCGGGCAGCTCGGCGACGGCAGCGACGCGCCCCACGAGATCGTGCTGGAGCGCTACGACCTGAAGAAGCGCGCCAAGGGCGAGCTCGGCAGGGAGATCCGCTCGTTCGAGGTCAGCGGCGACGGCACCCGCCTGGTCGTCCACGGCAAGAACGGCCTGCAGACCCGCGCCGCGAGCGAGGGCGACGAGGTCGTCACCATCGACCTCGACCGGATCACGGTGCAGCTCGACCCCGTCGCCGAGTGGCGGCAGGGCTACCGCGAGGCCGGCCGGCTCATGCGCGACCACTACTGGCGCGAGGACATGAACGGCGTCGACTGGCAGGCCGTGCTCGACCGCTACGCGCCGCTGGTCGAGCGCCTCGGCGCCCACACCGAGCTGATCGACCTGCTCTGGGAGGTCCAGGGCGAGCTCGGCACCTCCCACGCCTACGCCAGCCCACCCGCCGGCGGCTCCGACCCGCGCCGCCGCCAGGGCCTGCTCGGCGCCGACCTCGCCAAGGACGCCGACGGCGTGTGGCGGGTCGAGCGCATCCTCGCCGGCGAGTCCTCCGACCACGAAGCCCGCTCGCCGCTGCTCGCCCCCGGCGTCGCCGTCCGCCCCGGAGACGCCATCGTCGCCGTCGGCGGGCGTCCGGTCGATCCGGTACGCGGCCCGCTCGCCCTGCTCGCCGGCACCGCCAACCACCCGGTGGAGCTGACCGTACGGCCGGGCTCCGGCGGCGAGACCCGCCGGGTCGTGGTGAGCCCCCTCGCCGACGAGACCGCGCTGCGCTACCACGACTGGGTGGAGAGCTGCCGGGCCCGCGTCCGGGAGCTCTCCGGAGGCCGGCTCGGCTACCTGCACGTGCCGGACATGGTGGCCTCGGGATGGGCGCAGTTCCACCGCGACCTGCGTACCGAGATGTCCTATGACGGGCTCGTCGTGGACCTGCGGGACAACGGCGGCGGGCACCTGTCCGAGCTGGTGCTGGAGAAGCTCAGCCGCAAGGTCACCGGCTGGGTGCGGGCCCGCGGGTTCGAGCCGAGCCGCTACCCGGTCGACTCGCCGCGCGGCCCGGTCGTGGCCGTCACCGACGAGTTCGCCGGCTCCGACGGCGACATCGTCAGCGCCGGGATCAAGATCCGCGGCCTCGGGCCGCTCGTCGGCACCCGCACGTGGGGCGGCGTGATCGGCATCGACAGCCGCTACCAGCTCGTGGACGGCACCCGGGTCACCCAGCCGCGGTACTCGTTCTGGCTGGAGGGCCACGGCTGGGGGGTGGAGAACCACGGCGTCGATCCCGACGTCGAGGTGGTCACCACGCCGCAGGACCGGGTCGCCGGGCGGGACCCGCAGCTCGACCGGGCGGTCGAGCTGGCGCTCGCCGCGCTCGACGAGCACCCCGCCGCCACCCCGCCGGAGCTCCCGCCCCTGGCCTGACCGTCTGCCCGGCCCGCCTCCTTCCGAGGCGGGCCGGTCGCCGGGGATCAGGCCAGGCGGGACAGCCGGTCCAGGATCTCGGCGAGGACGGGCTCGGAGGTGGCGAAGTTCAGCCGTACGCACTCCGCGCCGCCCGGCCCGAACGCGGCCCCGTCCGAGAGCATGACCTTGGCCTCGCGTTCGACGACCTCCGCCATCCCGGTCCGCCCCGTGTGCAGCCAGGCCAGGTACGTGGCCTCCGGCATCCGGTAGCCGAACGTCGCCGGCAGCCGTTCGGCGATGGCCCGCCGGTTGCGGTCCAGCAGCGTCCGGACCTCCTCCAGCCAGGCGTCCCCGTGCCGCCAGGCGGCCACCGTCGCCTCGACGCCGAACAGGCTCGCCGAGCCGAACAGGAAGGGCGGCTGCGCCTCCAGCGCCTTGCGCACGCCGTCATGACCGAGGTGGGCGACCGAGCAGCGGATGCCGCCCAGGTTGAACGCCTTGGTGGCGGAGGTGAGCGTCACCGTACGATGGGGGGCGATCGTGGCGAACGGGATGTGCCGGTGCGGCGCGAAGGTCAGGTCGGCGTGGATCTCGTCGGCGATGACGAGCAGGTCGTGACGCTCGGCCAGCTCGGCGAGCTCCTCCAGCTCCGCGCGGTTGAGCACGCGGCCGGTCGGATTGTGCGGGTTGACCAGCAGGAGCACCCGGCAGCCCGTCAGGTCGGGGATGGCGAAGCGCCACGAGTCGCCGTCCGGCTCGGCCTGGATCGGGCGCACCGGCCGCTCCATGACCTCCATCGTGCCGAGGAACGGGTGGTAGGCGGGGGTGTGCAGGGCCACGCCGTCGCCGGGCCGGGTCCACAGGTGCAGCAGCACCTGGAGCGCCTGGTTGACGTCGGAGAAGGCGCGGACGTGGGAGATGTCGGGGGACCAGCCGTGGCGGGCGGCCATCCGCTCGCCGAACGCCTCCGCCAGCGGGCCCGCGTTCGGCTGGTCCAGCCAGGTCGGGTAGCCGAGGTCGCCGTCGGCGCGCCGGTGCAGGGCCTCGATGACCGCCGGGGCGGTGGGCAGGTCCATGTCGGCGATCCAGGCTGGGATGACTCCGGCCTCAGCTTTCGACCATTTGAAGCCGTCGTTCCGTGCTTTGAGGTCTTCAATGCTGTATGCCTTGTTCACCTAGGCATTCTAGGATTTGCATTGTCCTGAGGTGGTGTCGCGACCTGTGGCAGGCTGGGCGGCCATGACCCCCCACCCGAAGATCGAGGCGATCGTCGAGACGTACCTGTCGCTGGCCGACGCGGCGGCTCCCGGCCTGATCGAAGGGCTCTACCTGGAGGGCTCGGCGGCCCTCGACGACTACCACCCCGCCACGAGCGACGTGGACTTCGTGGCCGTGACCGCGGCGCCCCCGCCCGTCGAGGTGCTCGCCCGCATCCACACGAGCCTCGGCGCCCACCCGTTCGAGGGCGTCTACCTCACCTGGGACGACCTCCGCGGCAACCCCTGCGACCTGGACGTCCGGCCCGGGGCGCAGGCCGGCCGGTTCGAGCCGCGCCGCGGCGTCAACCCGGTCACCTGGCACACCCTCGCGCGGCACGGCGTCACCTGCCGCGGTCCCAAGCCGGGCGAGTTCGACATCTGGAGCGATCCAGACGTGCTCGCGGCGTGGACCGACGACAACCTCGACCGCTACTGGCGCCGCCTGGTGAGCCGGGCGGCCAGCCCGGTGCGCCCCTGGGGGCTCGCGGCGCTCGGCGGGTACGCGACCGTCTGGATCGTCACCGGGGTCTCCCGGCTGCACTACACGCTGGCCACCGGCGAGGTGACCTCGAAGACGGGCGCGGCCCGGCACGCGCTGGCGGCCTTCCCGGAGCGCTGGCAGCGCGTGGTGCGCGAGGCGCTGAGGCTGCGCGAGGAGGACGACGCGCGGCCGACGTTCGGCGGCCTGCTGTCGGGGCTCGGCGAGCACTTCGGGACGCCCCGGCGGTCGCTGTACGGCTCGCCCTTCGACCGCCGCAGGGACGTGCTGGCCTTCGCCGGTGAGGCGATCGAGGCCGCGCACGCGCTGTACGTGGCGCGGTAGGACGTTCGCGCGGCGACCTTTCCAACAGATGTTGGGAAAGTTATTATCCCAACATGCCTTGGGAAATTGGGTCACCTCGGCCGGCCACCATCCACACCAGCCCCAGCGCCCGTCCGTGGGCCCCGAGCTGACCGGGCGGGCGACCGCGCCGCTCCTGGAACCCGACGACGAGCGATGACGCGCCTCCTGCTGTTCTGCGCAGGCGGGTGTTTCCTGTCGCTCGGCCTGCTCATCCCCGCCATCCCCGCCCACGTCACCGGTGTCCTCGGGCAGGGTCCCGCCGCGGTCGGCGGCTGCCTGGCGGTCACGGCGGTGTGCGCGGTGCTCGCCAGGCCACTCGCGGGACGGCTGGCGGACCGGCGCAGCAGGAGGTTCGCCGCGGCGACCGGTGCCGCGCTGCTGGCGCTCACGTCCGGGGCCGTGCCGTGGACGGACGGCATGCCGTCGTTCCTGGCCTGCCGCGCCGTCGCGGGCGTCGGCGAGGCCCTGACGTACGTCGGCCTGGCCGCCGCGGCCAGCGACCACGACCGTCCGGGCGCGGCGCTCAACGGCTTCTCCGTCGCGGTCAACGCGGGCCTGCTCGCCGGCGCGCCGATCGCCGCGGCGGTCGCCGCCCTGGCCGGCCCGCGGGCCGTGTGGGCGGCGTCGGCCGCCGTGGCCGCCCTCGCCTTCGCCGCCTGCCTGTTCCTGACCGGCGACCGGGACGGCCGCGACGTAGCCGTCGCCGGCGGCCGGGACGGTCTTGGTGGAGCCGCCGCCGGCGAGCGGGACGGTCGTGATGGAGCCGTCGCCGGCGAGCGCCGCCGATCCGGCGCCGGCGTCCATCGGGCAGGGCTGGTGCCGGGGCTGGCGTACTGGGCGTCGGTGTGGGGATACACCGCCTTCAGCGCCTTCCTGCCGCTGCACCTGGCCGCGCTGGGCGGTGGCAGCGGCCCGCATTTCCTCGTCTACGGCTGTGTGCTGCTCGCCGTACGGGTGGGCGGCCATCGGGCGCTCGCCCGGGCCCCCGCGCGCGGGACGGCGACCGCCGCGCTGCTGCTGACCGCCGCGGGGCTGATCATGTTCGTGGCGTGGCCCACCGTCGAAGGGGCGTTGTGCGCCACGGCCGTCCTGGCGGCCGGGCAGGCGCTCGGCCTCCCGGCGTTCCTGACGATGGCGGTGACCGGCGTGCCCGCCGGGCAGCGTGGCTCGGCCGTGGCCACCACCACGGCCTTCTTCGACCTGGGTTTCCTGAGCGCGGCCCTTGCGCTCGGCGCCGTCGCGCAGTCCCACGGCCTGTCCCAAGGGTTCGCCGTCGCCGCCTGCGTGGCGGGCCTGGCGCCGCTGCTCCTGTCCCTTCATCCCGGTACGCCCCAAAGGAGAACGTCATGACCATCCCGTCCGCCGACCTGGCCGGCTACGCCGACGTCGTCTTCGACGTCGCCGTGCCGGTCGCCGAGGGCGACCGCGTGCTGATCAACGCCGAGATCGAGCACGCTCCGCTGGCCCGAGCCCTGACCGAGGCGGCGTACGCCAGAGGCGCCCGCTACGTCGACATCTGGTACTTCGACCCCCATGCCAAACGCTCCCGGGTCCGGCACGCGGACGCCGCGACCCTGCACGAGGTGCCGTCCTGGCTGGACGCCCGCAACGAGGAGCTGGCCCGCCACTGCGGGATCCTGGTCAACATCCGCGGCGCCGCCGCACCCGACCTGCTCGCCGGGCAGGACCCGGTCCGGGCCGGCCGCGACCGCATGCCGCACCTGTCGTCCAGGCAGCGGCTCCAGCTCGGCAACCTCGTCCGCTGGGTCATGGTCCCATGCCCGACGGCGGAATGGGCTCAGGCGGTCTTCGGCGAGCCCGACGAGGCCCGGCTGTGGCAGCACCTGCGCCCCATCCTGCGCCTGGACCGGCCCGACCCCCGCGCGGCCTGGCAGCAACGCCTCGCCGACCTGCTCGAACGCGCCGAGACCCTCACCGCGATGCGCCTCGACGCCGTCCGCTTCGAGGGGCCGGGCACCGACCTGACCATCGGCCTGCTGCCCGGCGCGCACTGGACCGCGGCACGGCTGGAATCGGTCCGCGGGCACGTGTTCCAGGCGAACCTCCCCACGGAGGAGGTCTTCACCACGCCCGACTACCGGCGGGTCGAGGGCGTCGTCCGCGCGACGCGGCCGCTCGCCCTTGACGGCACCGTCGTGCGGGACCTGGAGCTGACGTTCAGCGCCGGCGTGGTGAGCCGGGTTCGCGCGAGCACCGGCGCGGACGTCGTCCGCACCCACCAGGCGACGGACGCGGGCGCCGCCCGGCTGGGCGAGCTGGCGCTGGTCGACGGCGCCTCACCGGTCGGCCGATCGGGCGTCACCTACCTGGAGACGCTCCTGGACGAGAACGCCACCTGCCACCTGGCGTGGGGCGCGGGGCTGCCTCCCGGCGTGCCGGAACACCTGCGCACCGGGGACGCCGCCGCGCTCGACGCGGCCGGGGTCAACGTCTCCGGCGTCCACGTCGACTTCATGGTGGGCGGTCCCGAGGTCACCGTGACCGGCATCGGTCAGGACGGGGGCGCGATCGAGCTGCTGCGCGACGACGAATGGCAGGTGTGAGCGGCGCCGCGCCTGAAGCGTGTCGTGGGCGTCGCCTTCAGGACCGGTCTGAGGGAGTCGGCCCACGGTCGTCGGCCGCGGGGCCGAGGATGGGCTCCGGCGCCGCGGCCGGCTCTTGTGCCTTGACGGGCAGTTTCCCGACCGGCGACTGACGGCCGGCGAGCAGGAAGAGCAGCCATGCCACGGCGCTGACGACGGCGCAGCAGACCAGCGCCGCGTGGTAGCCGAGTGCCTGGGAGATCCCGCCGGCGGCGATGCCGGACACCAGCGCCCCGGCTGCCGCGGTGTTGGCGAACAGCGTGGTGGCCCGGCCGGGAGCCTGCGCGAACAGGTCCTGCATGTGGCTGATGCCCAGCGCGCCCACGAAGGCGATGGCGACGCCTCGGGCGAGGTGAACGAGCACCAGCGCCACGGTCGAGGTGAAGGTCGCCAGGAGCACGAGGTGCACGGTCATGAGCGCCATGCCGAGCAGGATCGCCCGCCGCCTGCTCCACCGGCCGGGGAGCAGCAGGGCGAGCGCCGCGGGGATCTCGGCTGCCGCGCAGACGCTGAACATCCATCCGACCGCGTCGGCCGAGCCGTGCAGCTCTCGGGTGACGTACAGCGGCAGCACCACTGCCCCCGAGAACATCGCTGTATGGAACAGGGTGAAGGCGGCGATCGGCAGCGCGGCGGCGCGCGCGGACACGACCGGGCCCCTGTCCGTCCCGGCGGGTTCCCGTAAGGCCGCGGGGCCGCCGCCGAGTCCGAGTACGGTCACGACCATCAGGCAGTACCCGGCGGCGGTGGCCGCGAGCACCGCGGTGTACCCGCCCCCGCCCAGCAGCGCGCCGCCCGCCAGGGGGCCGATCGCCCAGGCGAGCGACCACGCCGAGCGCAGCAGGGGAGTGCGGGCCCCGGATCCGGCCCCTGATCCGGATGCTGTCCGGTCCGCGTGGCTCCTGGCCAGAGCGAACAGCTGCGGGAACGCCGCACTGCCCGGGCCGATGAACAGCACGGCGATGAGGAGCAGCAGCGGATAGGGCGGGCCGGTCAGGAGCAGCAGGTATCCCGTCCCCGCCAGGGACGCGGCCAGCATGGCCGGCTGCCGTCCTGGCCGGCGGTCGTAGCGGCGGCCGAGCAGGATACTGACGGCCATGCCGCTCACCGACGTCATGGAGACGAAGACGCCGATCTGGAGTGCCGACAAGCGGAGCCGCTCCGCGCCGAACAGGACGAGGTAAGGGCCGATCATGGCTTCGGTGACACCGAGCAGCAGAACGGCCATCAGGAGGGTGAGGAACCGACGCCGCGGCGTGGAGGCCGGAGTTGATCTCATCCGCGGCACGCTACCCAGCCGGCTCCGCTTGTGACCGCTCGCCTCGGTCCACCTGAACGCTCGGCACTGCCGTCCCCGGCTCAGGCGAGGTCGAGGAGCAGCCTGGCGACGACACTCGGCCGGGACAGGAAGGGGTGATGGCCTGTCGCCACCTCGACCACGTGGGTGGCCCGCCCGGCCTGGACGCGCTGCACCGCGGCGGGGGTGCCGTTGTCCTGCGCGCACACGACGTAGGTGGACGGGACCTGTTGCCAGGCGGCGGCCTGGACCGGCCCGGTGATGACGGCAGCGATGACGGCGGCGCTCTGCCGGACCAGGCGCGCGTGCGCCTGCTCCACGGCCTCGCGGTCGCAGTCCTGCAGAAACGTCCGCGTGGCCACCTCGGCGCGCACGCCGAAGGTGCCGTCGGAGCCGAAGTCCAGATAGGGCGCGGGCGTTCCGTCGCCGAACGACGCCAGGCTCTCGCCCACCTGCGGGAGGAAACTCGCGATGTACACCAGATGGCGCACCTGGGCCAGCCCGGCCGCCACGTCGTCCTCCAGCGTCGGCCCCTCTCCGGTGGGCACGATCCCCGTCTCCCCGCAGCTCGGCAGCGGCGGAGCAGAGCTGAGGATGCCGTGGTTCCCCAGGTCGTCAGCGGCCCGATGCCACCACCACGCCCCGTCACGCACGCACGCCCCATGGACGAACACCACTCGCATCCCGGCCCCCTCACTCCTCCGGCTTGAACTCGATCGATGGCTCCGCGAGGCGCTTGCGCAGCTCGTCGTACACATCCGGTGGGAGCGGGCCCTTGCGGGCGGCTGCGACATTGGCCTGTACGTGCGCGACCCGGGTCGAGCCGACGAGCACCGCGTCCAGAGCCGGATGGCCGAGCAGGAAGCGGAGCAGCAGCTCCATCGGCGAGGCTCCGTCCGCCAGATCGTCCAGCCGGGCGGCGGTGAGCCGTTCGTGCAGGTCGGCGAGCGGCCGACGGATCGGTTCCGGGAGGACGTCGGGCGGGGGCGTGAGCGGCCGGGCGATCGAGCCGCGGGCGATCGTTCCCGCACCGGCGGCCGCGGCGGCGGTGATGAGGTCGCCGTGGGACAGGTCCAGCGGGGAGTACGGCACGAGGTACACGTCGAACACGCCCAGCGCGAGGTGGTCCGGAAGGTGCGGCAGCTCGCCCGACATCCCCGTGAAGCGGATCGTGCCTTCGTCCCGGAGAGCGAGCATCTCCGCGATGGTGTCCTCGCTCCGCATGACGGCGACGCTGGGGCTCAGGTGGACCATCAGGACGTCGAGGTGGTCGGTGCGCATGCGGCGCAGGCTCCGCTCGACGCCGGCGCGGATGTTCGTCCTGGTGTAGTCATGCGGTGGCTGTGCTCGTGGGTCGCCGCTCGCGGACATCGGGCAGCCGCACTTGCTGGACAGGACGAATTCCGCACGTCTGTGGGAGATCGAGCGACCGATGTGCTCCTCGGCGTCACCGTAGTCCGGTGAGGTGTCGATGAGGTTCATCCCCGAGTCGAGGACGGCGTTCAGCAGTGTGCCGGCTTGGTCGTCGGTGACCGGCGGGCCCCATGCCCGAGGTCCGCGGAGCTCCATCGCTCCGTAGCCGAGGCGGCCGACCTGGAGCCCGGTCCTGCCGAGGTCGGCGGTGGGCAGTGTCATGTCGTCACCCTGTCTTCGGTCGAGGCCCTCCGGAAGCGTTCGGCAGGCTGCTCAGAAGTCCATGTCCCCGGCGCCCGGCATGGCCGGGGCGGCAGGGGTCTTCTCGGGCTTCTCGGCGATGACAGCCTCGGTGGTGAGGAAGAGCGCCGCGATGGAGGCGGCGTTCTGCAGCGCGGAGCGCGTCACCTTGGCCGGGTCGATGATGCCCGACTCGAACATGTTGACG
>NZ_JBGLOU010000025.1:0-115646 GCF_041402765.1 Nonomuraea sp. AD125B
GCCATCGCCTGGTTCTCCTTCGATCTTGATCTTGCTACTCGAAGGATCACGCGATGGCCGTCTTCATTTCACGACGCCACGCCTGTGACCAGGTCAAACTCGTACACCACTCCCGTGGACGCAACCCGGCTCGGTGGTGCCGCAGGGGTCGGCTTGACGACCGGGCATCAGGGCTGAGGCTCGCTCGGCGAACGTCGTCGAGCGCGGACTGCGGGAGTGCCTATCTGTCAGGTCTTGTTCAACGGCCGGTTCGCCGGCCGAGGAAGGCATGGTGCGGCGGGTTGGGGCGGGGCGGCAATCGGGCGCTCGGCTCTTCTCGTCCGGTTCTCGCTTGTCGGGGATCGGCTGCAACCTGCGGGCAGTGCACTCCTCCGGAGAGTGCGCTTCTTGCGGGAGTTGCTCCTTCGAAAGTCCGCCCTTCGGGAGACTGCGGGGCTGGCCTAGGAGTTTATGGGGCGAGTTTAGGTCGAGGGACGCAGGGCGGAGTGGCGGACGCAGGACGGGTCGGGAACACACGGCGAGTCGGAGACACACGGCAGGTCGGAGACACACAGCAGGTCGGAGACACACAGCAGGTCGGAGACACACAGCAGGTCGGAGACACACAGCAGGTCGGAGACACACAGCAGGTCGGAGACACACAGCAGGTCGGAGACAGGATGGATCGGTGGACGCCGTGACGGGTCGGTGGACGCAGGACGGGCGAGGGGACCGAGGAGAGGCGCGGGTTCTTTTAGGCCAGTGCCAGTGCCCGTGGCACTGGCGACTGCCGATGCATTTGGCACTGGCGGTGACCGTGACGGTGGTGGCGGTGCCGTTGGCGGCCTGTGGAGCGCGCTTGCTTCAACGGCGCGGTCGCTTCGATGATGCGCTCGCACACTCCGTACTCGCTGGCGCCCGTGCTCGTTCCGGCGGCGCGCCCGCTGCGGCGGGCTGCTCGTCTACGGGGCGTCGACGAGATGGAAGCGTAGGCAGACGATGATGGTGGTGTCATCGACGTCGAAGCCCTGTGACGCCCAGTAGGCGCGGTGGACCTCACGCCAGTTCTCGATCGAGGTGAAGCCCTCGCCTTCCGCGTGGGCGAAGTCCCAGGGGACCTCCGCGAACGGGACGAGGTCGACTCGGGTGACCTCCAGTTCGGCCGCCCGCTCCCCGGCGTCGGTCAGCAGGATCAGGCGTTCGCCGACGTGCTCGACCTCCTCGCCCTCGGCTTCGTAGTCCAGGGCGAGGAGGCCGGCCGTCGCGGTCTTGCGGCCGATGAGAGCCAGGTTGGTGAGCCGGGTGCGGAGTTCGCCCGGAGTGCCGAGTTCGAGCGTCCGGAGCCCGTCGAGTCGAGGCCACATGGGTAACACCGTACGGGAACGTACCGGTCAGAAGACCGGGATGATGTCCTCCGGGTCGAGGAAGTCGACCTCGACCCCCTCCAGGTCCAGTTCGGGGATGGCGGGAAAGGCGATGCCCCACCGCTCGACGATGGCGCGGACGTGGGCCATGGCGACGCGCCAGTTGTCCGCCTGCTCCTCGTACGACAGCACCCCCAGCCCCGCCTCCCTCGCGTAGTCCATGAGGACGCGGTGGTTGTGCAGGAAGTACGGCGGCAGCTCCCAGAAGCCCCCGGGCGGCTCCCAGAGGATCATGCTGAGGAAGACGAAGCCCGCCCGGAGCTGGCGCGTGATGAGGCTGCGGGTGTCGTCGGTGAGGCCGGGCCATTCGTTCTCCAGGATCGTCATGCAGATCTGGAGATGGCGGGACTCGTCGCGTCCGATGCGCTGGAACATCTCGCTGAAGACCGGGTGCTGCGTACCCGACGACATGCCCCTGAACAGGGTCGAGGCGGCCATCTCCCCCATCATGAAGCTGGTGAACAGGACCGGCAGCGAGTACTTGCCGACAGCGGAGTTGTAGCCGTTCCAGTAGCGGCCGCCGTTGTGGTAGAGCCAGCCGATGTTGTTGTGGGCGGCGTGTTCAAGGTCGTCGGACGGGGTCCAGTCGAGGGGGCCGCCGGGCCAGAGCTTGGCGATGGAGCGCTGGCAGCACTCCTCGTGGTTCATCTCGTCGCGGGTGATCGAGAAGAAGCACTTCCTGACGGGGTCTTCCTCGTGCTTCTCGAAGGCGCTGATGGTGGCGCGGGCGAAGACGGCGGGCCCCGAGGCGTCGAAGTTGGCCAGGACGGCGAACCAGTACATGATCCCGAGGCGCTGCTCACGGGTGAAGTCCTCGGGCTTGAGCTGGTCCCAGGGCAGGTCGGCCGGGTTCCAGACCATGCGCTTGGACTTCTCGTAGATCGCGGCGAGTTTCTCCGTCTCGACGCGCCACTCCATGGGATAGATGTTGGGCTGCGGGATCTCCGGCGCGGGCCAGAAGCCGCCTTCAGGGATCGTGAGGTCCGCCATAGTTTGTGACACCTCCTCCTCCAATCCTGCGCGGAGGCGTCACGGCTTTCAAGTACGGGCGCGCTGGGTGATGGCGACACAGACGAGTACGGCGAGCGCGGCGGCCACCGTCACCGGGCCGAATCGTTCGCCCATGAGGAACCACGCCCAGATCAGGGTGAGGAGCGGCTGGGTGAGCTGGGTCTGGCCGGCGCGGGCGATGCCACCCTTGGCGAGGCCCGCGTACCAGGGGAAGAAGCCCAGGAACATGGAGATGACCGCGACGTAGGCGAAACCGGCGAGCGCCCCGGGGGTGATGGTGATGGGCGTGAGCACGGTCAGCGCGGCCGTGACGGGGGCGGTGACGGGCAGGGACAGAACGAGGGCGTGGGAGATCACCTGCCAGCCGGGGGTGTCGCGGGCCAGCCGACCGCCCTCGGTGTAGCCGATCGCGGCGGAGCCCAGCGCGGCCAGGAGGAGCAGGTCGGGCCAGGCCGCGGCTGCCGTACCTTCCTGCTGGAGGAGGGTGAAGGCGGTCACGGCGGCCGCGCCCGACAGACAGGCCGCCCAGAACAGCCGGCGCGGGCGTTCACCGGCGCGCAGCACGGCGCAGGCGGCGGTGGCGGCCGGGAGGAGCGCGGTGATCACGGCGGCATGGGACGTGCTGGAGCCCAGGGCCAGGGCCAGGCCGCTGAAGACGGGGAAGCCGAAGACGACGCCGAGGGAGATCAGCGCGTACGGGCCCCAGAGGTGGCGCGGCGGAAGAAGGGGGCGGCGGGCGGCTCGCAGGCAGACGACGGCAAGCAGACCGGCTACGGCGGCCCGGCCGATGGCCACCAGCCACGGGTTGAAGCCCTCCATGGCGTAGACGGTGCCGGGGAACGAGCCGGAGAAGGCGAGCACGCCGAGGAAGGCGAGAAGCGTTCCCCTGGTGCGGGCCCGACGAGCGTCCGAGGCCCGAGTGCCGAGGTCCTGAGCCTCCAGATCGTGAGCGTCCAGGCCCCGAGTGGCGGGCCCAGAACCACCGACCACTGAAGCAGCCGATGCGCCTGGCAGAACGGGCACATCGGAGGAGACCGCTACTCCATCCGCAACAGTAGCGCTATCATCATTCTTCATGACCAACGATAGCAGTATCGCCCACATCGCCGCGATACTGCGCGAAGAGGCCGCCCGCCTCGGCCCCGGCGCCCGTCTCCCCTCCAGCCGGGAGATCATGCGCACCCACAACGTCTCCCCCGTCACCGTCTCCCGCGCGATCGGCCAGCTGGCCGCCGAGGGCCGGGTGGTCACCAGGCCGGGGAGCGGGGCCTTCGTCGCCCACCCCCAGAAGACGGCCGGCGGCCGGGAGGCGGCGGACCTCTCCTGGCAGACGGTCGCGCTCGGCGACCGCGTCGTGGACGAGGGTCCCGTCGCCGCGCTCCTGGCCGAGGCCCCCGACGGCGTGGTCCCGCTGACCGGCGGCTACCTGCCGCCCGGCCTGCGCCCCGACCGGCATCTCGCGGCGGCCGCGGCGCGTGCCGTACGCCGTCCGGACGCCTGGGCCAAGCCGCCGCTCGCCGGTCTCGCCGAGCTGCGGCGCTGGTTCGCCGACCAGACGGGCGGCGACGTGACCGCGGCCGATGCGCTGGTCGTCAGCGGCGGCCAGGCCGCGCTCACGCACGCCTTCCGCGCGCTGGCGGCTCCGGGGACGCCGGTGCTGGTGGAGACGCCGACGTACCCGGGGGCGTTGGCCGCGGCGAAGGCGGCGGGGCTGCGGGCGACGGCCGTGCCCGTGGACGCGTCCGGCGTCCGTCCGGAGCTGCTGGCGGAGGCGTTCGCGGTGACCGGGGCCCGCGTCTTCTTCTGCCAGCCCACGCTGCACAACCCGACCGGCGCCACCCTTCCTGCCGAACGCCGCCGGCAGGTGCTGGAGGTGGCGCGGGCGGCGGGCGCGTTCGTGATCGAGGACGACTACGCCCATTACCTCATCGAGCAGCCCCCGCCCACGCTGGCCTCCATGGACGAGCATGGCACGGTGGTGCATGTCCGGTCCCTGACGAAGATCCTCTCCCCCAGCATGCGGGTGGCCGCGGTGATCGCCCGGGGCCCGGCCGCGCACCGGCTGCGGGCCGGGCAGCTCGTGGAGTCGTTCTTCGTGGCCCGGCCGCTGCAGGAGACGGCGCTGGAGCTGGTGGGCTCGCCGGCCTGGCGGCGCCATCTGGCGGCCGTCCACGCCGAGCTGCGCCTGCGCAGGGACGCTCTGGCCGCCGCGCTCGCCGCCCGCCTGCCGGAGGAGGCCGAGCTGCACCTGATGCCCGCGGGCGGCATGCACCTGTGGCTGCGCCTGCCCGCCGGTCTGGACGAGGACGCCCTGGTGGAGGGCGCGCGGCGGCATGGCGTGCTGGTGAGCCCGGGGCGGATGTACTACCCGTCCGAGCCGCCGGGGCCGCGGCTCAGGCTGACGCATGCCGCCGCGGCGCACCTGGCGGAGCTGGACGAGGGCGTACGCCGCCTGAGTCTGGCGTTCCAGGACCTCGCATGACCCCAGGACCTCGTACGGGACGGAGGCGCGATCATGAGCTTCATGATCGACCGCTAGAGTGGAGACATGTCGTCCCCCGCGGAGCTCGTCCGAGACTTCGTGAACACCTACGACGTCGCAACCGACACCGACGAGCTGTCCTCCCCCGCCGAGCTGGCCGTCTGGCTGCGCGAGCGCGGCCTGACCGGCCCGCGCGAGCGGGCCACCGACGACGACCTGCACACCGCGCACGCCCTTCGTGAGGGCATGCGGGCGGCGCTGCGGCGCGAGCCGGCCACTCTGCCCGGCCTGCCGCTGCAGGTCAGGGTGGGGGCGAGTGGTGAGCCGGAGCTGGTGCCGGCCGGGGCGGGCGTCGCAGGCGGGCTGGCCGCGATCGCGGCCGCGACGCTCGGCGCCGCGTGGGACCGGCTGAAGGTGTGCGCGGAGGGAACGTGTCAGCGGGCGTTCATCGACTCGTCCAGAAACCGTTCCCGCTCGTGGTGTTCTATGCGTGTATGCGGCAACCGCACCAAGACACGGGCTTACCGGGCGAGGAAGCGGGGTTCGCGTCGTCTCCAAGCCTCAAACACCGATACGGTGTAACTCGTGCCTTGTGGCATGAACGGCAGGCGAAGGAGCGGGCCGAGATGGCAGACGTAGGCGTCCGGGCGGCCCGGCGCGAGGATGTGCTCCAGGTTGCGAATTGTCAGGTTCGCGCCTGGCGCTACGGCTACCGGGACTTTCTCCCGGAGGGGCCGCTTGAGCAGATGACGGGCCCCGCGGCCGAGAAGATGTGGCTGCGCCAGTGGGACGAGGCGATCGTCGCCCCGCCCAGCCCCATGCACCGGGTGCTGGTCGCGGTGGAGACCATCCTCGACACCGAGGGCTTCCCCGCCCTGGGCGCGGGCGGCAGTGCCGCGCTCGTCACGCCGCGCGGCGGCGAGCGCGTGGTCGGCCTGGCCTCGCACGCCCCCGCCGAGGACCCCGACCTCGATCCGAGCGTCGTGGCCGAGATGCTGACGCTGCTGGTCGACCCCGACTTCGTCCGTCGCGGGCACGGCAGCCGGCTGCTCAACGCCACCGTCGACTACCTGCGCGATGACGGCTTCCGGCAGATCGTCACCTGGGTGTTCGCCGACAACTACGCGGTGCTCGGCTTCCTGGAGTCGGCCGGCTGGGGCGAGGACATGGCGGAGCGCGTTCTCGACATGGGCCGTCCCATCCGCATGGTGAGGCTCACCACGGACATCAGTTAGGCAGAGGACGAGTAGGCAGAGGACTAGGCAGAGGACATGGCAACACCCGGCCAATGGATCGCCGGCGCGCGGCCCCGCACGCTCCCCAACGCCGTCGTCCCCGTCATGGTGGGCACCGGCGTGGCGATCGGTGAGGGCGGCTTCGTGTGGTGGCGGGCCGTGCTGGCGCTGTTCGTGGCGCTCGCGCTGCAGATCGGCGTCAACTACGCCAATGACTACAGCGACGGCATCCGCGGCACCGACGACCAGCGGGTCGGCCCGATGCGGCTCGTGGGCTCGCGCGCGGCCACCCCGCGCCAGGTGCTGACGGCCGCGCTGAGCTGCTTCGCCGTCGCCGCGGTGCTGGGGCTGGCGCTGGTCGTGGTGACCCGGGCCTGGTGGATCCTGCTGGTGGGCGCGGCCTGCATCGCCGCCGCCTGGTTCTACACCGGCGGCAAACGCCCGTACGGCTATCGCGGGCTGGGCGAGCTGGCCGTGTTCGTGTTCTTCGGCGTGGTGCCGGTGGTGGGCACGACGTACGTGCAGACCGAGTCGCTGAGCTGGGCGGCGCTGCTCGCGTCGATCCCGGTGGGTCTGCTGTCGTGCTCGATGCTCGTCGTCAACAACCTGCGCGACGTGGGCACCGACGGGCAGTCGGGCAAGCGGACGCTGGCGGTCGTGCTGGGCGCGCAGCGCACGCGGGCCCTGTACGTGGCCTGCCAGGTGCTGCCGTTCGTGGTGGCGCTGGCCATGACGGTGGTCACTCCGTGGGCGGCGCTGACGCTGCTGGCGGCGCCGCTGGCGGTGACGCCGATCCGTACCGTGCTGGGCAGGGCCGTCGGGCCCGCGCTGATCGCGGTGCTGCAGCAGACGGGCAAGCTGCAGATGGCGTACGGGTTGCTGTTCGCGGTGGGTCTCGCTCTGGTCTTCTGAGGCCGGCGTTCTAGTCTGGGCAGATGAAGGACTTCATCGCCGGGCTGCCCAAGTGCGAGCTCCACCTGCACATCGAAGGAACGCTGGAGCCGGAGCTCAAGTTCGAGCTGGCCGCCCGCAACGGGCTCGCGCTGCCCTACGCGTCGGCCGAGGAGATGCGCGCGGCCTACTCCTTCGACAGCCTGCCGTCCTTCCTCACCGTCTACTACGAGGGCATGCGGGTGCTGCGCACCGAGCCCGACTTCTACGACCTGGCCATGGCCTACCTCCGCAAGGCCGCCGCGCAGAACGTCCGCTACGCGGAGATCTTCTTCGATCCGCAGGCGCACACCGGGCGCGGGGTGCCGTTCGACGTGGTGATCCGGGGGCTGCGGCGGGCGCTGATGGACGCCGAGGCGCGGCTCGGGGTGCGGGCGCAGCTCATCATGTGCTTCCTGCGCGACTTCCAGGCCGAGTACGCGATGGCGACGCTGCTGGAGTCGCTGCCGTACAAGGAGTGGATCGCCGGCGTCGGCCTGGACTCCGACGAGAAGGGCAACCCGCCGGCGAAGTTCGCCGAGGTCTACGCCCGCGCCCGCGCGGAGGGCTATCTGCTGACCATGCACTGTGACGTCGACCAGGACGACGCGGTCGAGCACATCCGCCAGGCGATCGAGGACATCGGCGTCGACCGGATCGACCACGGCGTCAACATCCTGGAGGACCAGCGGCTGGTGGAGCTGGTGCTGGCGCGGGGCATGGGGCTCACCTGCTGCCCGATCTCCAACGGCTTCGTCACCGACTCGATGAAGGCCGAGGGCATCCGCAAACTGATGGACCTGGGCGTGCGGGTGACGGTCAACTCCGACGACCCGGCGTACTTCGACGGCTACGTACAGGAGAACCTGATCGCGCTGCAGGAGGCGCTGCAGCTCAGCGAGGAGGAGCTGGCGGGGCTGGAGCGCAACGCGTTCGAGGTGACCTGGCTCCCCCGGCCGGTCAAGGACGCCTACCTCGCGGAAGTGGACGCCTATCTCGCCTCCCGGGCCCGCTGAAGGGTGGCGTAACGCCCCTGCCGCAGGGCAGTCTTATCGTTGCGGACGGTCCGGACAACCGAGGGCGAGGGATCTTCGTTGAACCGGCCTAGTGTCCTCATGGACATCGAGGAGTTCGAACGGGCGCTCGGCGACTGCCTGTCCATCGCCACCCGCGCCATGCCCGATTCCCCCATGATGAGCATCGCGCTGCGCGCCGAGGGCGGGCTGCGTACGGTCGCCTGCACCGACGCGCGCGCCGAGCTGCTCGACGAGCTGCAGTCGGTCACCGGTCAGGGGCCCTGCGTGGACGCGCTCGACACGGGCGAGCCGGTCACCTCGGCCGACCTGGCGGCCGACCCCCGCTGGTCGCGGTTCAGCGCCGAGGCCGGGCTGCGCAGCCTGCACGCCGAGCCGCTGAAGTCCGAGGGCCTGCTGCTGGGCGTCCTGACGCTCTATTCGGGCGAGCGCGGCGGCTTCGCGGAGGCGACGCGCGTGACGGCCCGGGTGACGGCCGAGCACATCGGGGTGCTGTTCCGCACCGCTCTCGGCGCGGCCCGGTTGAAGGAGGTGGCCGCGCAGCTCAAGGAGGCGCTGAACACGCGGGCGGTGATCGACCAGGCGCTCGGCATCGTGATGGCGCAGCGGCGCTGCACCTCGCAGCAGGCGTTCGAGATGCTGCGGCACGTCTCCCAGGACCGCAACGTCAAGGTCTACCAGGTGGCGGCGGGCATCGTACGGAAGGTGACCGGGGAGGCGCCGCAACGACCGCGTTTCGAGGATCCGCCGCCGCGGGCGCGTCCCCGGACGCGGTGACCACCGCCCCGCCCCGAAAATCCACGATATTTATCGGCTTTTCCGGAAATTGCGCCATAACCCGGTCCACATTCTTTTCTTGACGTCGTGAATCTTGACTGGGCCGCAAAGTGGGTAAAGATGGAGCGGGGTGCATCACGACGCTAAGAGGTAGCCGTTGTCACTCAGCCCTGAGCCGGAACTCTCGCACGCCACAGGGTTCCCGGACCTCCTCGACGTCGACGCGTTATTGGCCGGAGGCTGGCGCCCGCTCGCCTTCCAGCAGTTCATCCTGAAGGTCCACAGCCGCTGCGACCTGGCCTGCCGACACTGCTACGTGTACGAGATGGCCGACCAGAGCTGGCGCGAGCAGCCGCGCAGGATGTCCGACGCGATCGCCGACCGCGCGATCGAGCGCATCGCCGAGCACGCCGCCGCCCACGACCTCGGCGAGATCGACGTCATCCTGCACGGCGGCGAGCCGCTGCTGGCCGGCCCCGAGCTCATCTCCCGCATCGTCCGTGGGGTGCGCGGCGCGGTGGCCACGGGCACCCGGGTCAACGCCCACATCCAGACGAACGGCGTACGGTTGCACGACGACTACCTCCGCCTGTTCGAGTCGCTGGAGATCCGGATCGGGGTCAGCCTGGACGGCGACGCGGAGGGCCAGGACCGCCACCGCCGCTTCGCCGACGGACGCGGCAGCCACGCCCTGGTCAGCGAGTCGCTGCGGCGGCTGAGCGAGGGCCCCTACCACCATCTGTTCAGCGGCCTCCTCTGCACCGTGGACGTGCGCAACGACCCGATCCGCACCTACGAGGCGCTGCTGGAGTTCGACCCGCCGGCGGTCGACTTCCTGCTGCCGCACGGCAACTGGGCCGAGCCTCCGCCGTTCCGCGAGCCGGGCTCCCCCGCCACCCCCTACGCCGACTGGCTGATCCAGATCTTCGACCGCTGGTACGACAGCCCGGTGCTGCAAACCGACGTACGCCTGTTCAGGGAGATCATGCGGCTGCTCATGGGCGGCCACTCGCGCGCGGAGAACGTGGGCCTGTCCCCGGTGCGCATGGTCGTCATCGAGACCGACGGCGGCATCGAGCAGTCCGACAGCCTGAAGAGCGCCTTCCAGGGCGCCGCCAGGACCCCGCTGCACGTGCTGCGCGATCCCCTGGACCACGCCCTGCTGCAGCCCGCCATCGCCGCCCGCCAGATCGGCGAGCTGGCGCTGTCGTCCACCTGCCGCCGCTGCGACCTCGTCTCGGTCTGCGGCGGCGGCCAGTACGCCCACCGCTACAGCCCGCTCACCGGCTTCGCCGAGCCGTCGGTCTACTGCCCCGACCTCTACCGGCTGATCAGCCACATCGGGGCGCGCTGCGGGCGCGACGTGGCCCGGCTGAGAGCAGGGCGATGAGACCCGTCACTCACCGGCTGTCCGCCGCCGCGTTCGCCGAGCTGGCCACGGGCGGTGGCGGCGCGGCCGCCCTGGCCGAGCTGCGCGCCGCCCAGACGAGCAAACACCGCCTCCTCGTACGCCTGGCCGCCGAGGAGTCCGGCACCGCCGCCCGCGCCTACGAGACGCTGGCCGAGCTGGAGGCGGGCGCGCCCGGCGAGGTGAGCGACTGCCTGCGCCATCCCGCGGTGGGCGCGTGGGCGCTGCGGGCCTGCCGCGGCCAGGCCGACCCCGGCCGGTTGGCGGCGGTCGCGCTGGCCGCGGCGGTGCGGGCCGGCGCGGCGTGCCGACTGGAGGTCCCGGTGCCCGGCGGCCGGCTCGTGCTGCCCTCCCTCGGCCTGCTGACCCTGCCGCCCGACGGCCGGGAACGGGTCATGGCCACCGTCGAGCCGGCGGACGGCGGCGCGCGCGTCCACGCCGGGGGGCGGGCCTTCCTGGTGCGTCCCGGCCGCGACGGGCAGGGCTGGCAGGCCCTGCACCGGATGTCGTTCGGCCCGGACACCACCATGACCGTGGACGACCTCGACCCCCATCGGTGGCTGGGCGACGACGTGGCCGGTCGCCTGCCCCCGGCGCGGCGGCGGCGCTGGAGCACCTGCCTCGGCCAGGCGTGGGAGATCCTGCGGACACGCCACGCGACCGTGGCCGAGGAAGTCCGCGCGGCCGTCTCGGTGCTCACGCCGATCCTCGGCACCGCCGTGGAGCAGCGCAGCGCCTCCGCGCGCGACCTCTTCGGCACGATCGCCCTGTCCGACCCCGTGGACGGGATCGGCATGGCCCTCACCCTGGCGCACGAGCTCCAGCACATCAAGCTGTACGCGCTGACCGACCTCGTCACGCTCACCCTGCCGGACGACGGCCGCCGCTTCTACGCCCCCTGGCGGCCCGATCCGCGCCCGCTGCACGGGCTGCTGCACGGCGCGTACGCGCATGCCGCCGTCGCGGCCTTCTGGCAGCGGCACCTCACCGACCCGGAGCACGGGGCGAAGGCCGAGGTGGAGTTCGCGCGCTGGCGCGAGGCCTCCACGCAGGTCACGGCGACGCTGCTGGACAGCGGCGGCCTCACCGAGGAGGGGACGCGCTTCGTCGGCACGCTGCGCGACACGCTCGCGAGCCTGGACGGCCAGCCGGTGAGCGCGGGCGCGGCCGAGCGGGCCCGCCTGATGGCCGAGGCACACCGGCGGTCCCACAGCCCCGGATGAGGCGGGTCAGATGGGCGGCGGGTCGAAGTCGCAGTTGAGCCGCTCGCCCGCGAGCAGCCCCAGCGCGTCGGGGTGCTCGCGCCCCATGGCCAGCTCGAAGCGCTGCGTCGTCTCGGCGAGCAGCCGTTTGGACTCCTCGCTCGCGCCGACCGCCTCCAGGTCGAGGCAGAGGTTGGCGGCGCAGATGAGGCTGAGGTAGTGGTCGGCGGAGAAGCCGGCCTGGATGACCCGCAGGTTCTCCTCGCCGACGGCGCGTGCGTCCTCGTGCCTGCCGAGCGCGGCGAGGTCGTTCTGCAGGTTGATCGCGCAGCTCACGGTGTAGTCGTGGTCGCGGCCGACCCGGGCGGTGAGCCCGGCCAGCGCCCGCTCGTCCAGCGCGAGCGCCGCCTCGGGGTCGCCCGTGAGGCGCAGGAGGAGGGCTTGGTTGATCCGCGCCGCCTGGGTGAAGGGGTGCTCGTCGCCGAACACCGCCGGGTAGAGCCGCAGGGCCCGCTCGGTGATCTCCAGCGCCTCGTCCAGCTCCCCGACGGCGCGCAGCACGTTGGCCAGGCCGAAGGCGGCGGCCAGGGTGTAGGCGTGCTCCTCGCCGAACAGGCGGCGCGAGCGGATGTAGGTGTCGCGCATGAGCTGCAGGGCCTCGGGCAGCCGGCCCACGCGGCGCAGGCAGACCGCGAAGTCCTTGGCCGCGAGCAGCGTGCTCGGGTGGTCCTCTCCCAGGCTCGCCACGCCGTAGGAGTAGGCCTCCTCGGCCAGGTCGGTGGCCACTTCGAACTGGCCGTTCAGCCGGACGGCCCGGCTGAGGTTGGTCCACGTGAGCAGCAGCACCCGGCGGCCGATGCCCTCCATGCTGCTCTGCTTGAGATAGACGTCCTGGAGCAGCTCGCTGGCCCGGCCGTAGTCGCTGGTCAGGGTGTAGTCGAGGGCGAGGCTGTGGCGGGCGCGCAGGGTCAGCGGGTCGCTGTCGCCGTAGAGGCGCTCGTAGGTTTCGGACGCCTCCGCGTCCAGTTTCTGAGCCTGGGAGAACTCGCCCCGGCCACGCAGGGCTCCGGCGTAACCGATCTTGGCCCACAACGTCTCTGAGTGGTCGGGGCCGAGCGTGTCGGTCATCAGGCCGAAGGTCTCGGAGACGAGCTGGACGGCCTTGGTGTACTGGGCGAGCTGCAAATAGACGTTGGACAGGTGGACGCGGGCGACCAGCACGTCCTTATGGTCGACGCCGTCGACCTGCGTCCACTTGGTGACGTACTCGTTGATCAGCGCCTGCGCCTGGCGGTAGCTGCCGCGTACGTACAGGTAGCGCACCAGGTCGAGGGCGAACCTGCGGACGGCCGGCACCGTGCAGTCGATCAGCCCGGACGGCTCCAGGTGCGCGGCCAGCTCCTCGTAGCGGGGCCAGTTGACCGTGTCGTCGGGATCGGCGGGAGCGGTGCCCGACAGCAGCAGGTGGACCTCGTGGCGCAGCTCGGCGCGGTCCTTCTCCGGGGTCTCGTCACGCAGCAGGGCCTGGTTGAGCCGGTGGACCTGGAGGGTGCGTACGGACGGCTCCACCTTGACCAGGGCCAGCCGCTCCAGCTGGCTCAGCGCGTTGGTGAGCGTGATCGGGTCGGAGAGGATGGGCCCGAGACGCGGGCCGACCGCGCGGTTGCCCCGGCGGAAGACGTCGCGCGGGATGGGCTCGGGGCCGAAGAACGCGCAGCAGCGCAGCACCTCGACGGCCGCGGGAAGGGTCTTCTGCAGCTGGTCGACCGACAGGCGCCAGGCCGCCGTCATGGAGGTCGGGTAGGTGGGCGACTTCTCCAGCTCCAGCAGCCTGCTGGTCTGCTCCTGCAGCAGCTCCAGGTAGTCCTCGACCGGCATCAGGGTGCGGACCAGCAGTGCCGCGGCCTGTTCGAGCGCGATCGGCAGGTCTCCGAGCTGCTCGGCGATGCGGTCGGCCTCGTCGAGGCTGACCGTCTCGCTCAGCCGCCTGCGGAGGAAGGCCACGCTCTCCTCGCGCCTGAACACGTCCACCTGGATGGTGGGCTCGTGGTCGCTCCAGCGCGAGTTGCGCGAGGTGATGATGACGTGGCCGGGGCCTCGCGGGATGAACTCCTTGACGTATTCGGGCTCCTCCGCGTTGTCGAAGATCACCAGCCAGCCGCGGTACGGCGACCCGCTCTCCAGCGCGCGGATGACCTCCTGGGCGGTCTTCTCCACGCCGGTGCTGCTCGCGGGGGGCAGGCCGAGCTTCGGCGCCATGTCCGCCAGCGTCGAGGGCACCAGCAGGGGCTGGTCGGCGGAGACCCAGAGGACCAGGTCGTAGTGGGCGCGGTATTGCCAGGCGTACTCGATGGCCAGCTGCGTCTTGCCGACGCCGCCGAGTCCCTGCAGCGCCCGCGGCTGCGCGACGACCGCCGTGACGGTGTTGATGCTTTTTCTCAGTGCCGTGAGGAGGTCCTTGCGGCCGGTGAAGTTCGGATTGCGATTGGGCACGCGTTCCCAGACCTGCGAGCTCTGCGGCGGCAGGAAATTCTCCGTCACGTCGGTCCTCCGCTTCATATCCGAAGAGGTGAGGCAACCGTAGAACTCCATACTAGAGGTTGATTAGCGCACCGCGCTGTCACAGAATGCTAAATAGCCACAATGAAGAACGCGCTCGCGCATCGGTTCATATGCGGGCGACCGAAACGGATGGAGTGCGCCATGCGTGACGGGCATCAGAAGCAGGGCACGTTGATCGATGTCAGCGCTCTTTCCTTGGCGGACATGCTGTCGGTGGAAAGCGCGGCGCTCCGGGCGGCGATGACGTCCTGTCTCGACGAGGGAGGAGACGTCGCGGCCTTCGGCAACTCCCTGGCGGGGCTGTCCACCGACCGCCACGGACGATGACTGCACGCGAAATTGTCGCAACCGGCCTTTCCTGATGAATGGCCGCGAAACTCACCTTTCAACGCCGGGTGAGGGCACGAGGTCCCGGGACAGGCGGTGCGCCCCGAGCATCCTCGGCAGTCTCGGCAGTTCGGGCCTCGGCAGGTCGGGCGGCAGCAGCGGGGTCAGCCGCGTGCCTATCGGCGGCCAGAAGCTCAGCCCCGCCGCGGCCAGCATGAGCAGGCACAGCACCGCCGAGCCGCCCTGCACGTCGCCCCAGGCCACCATGAAGCCGCCCAGGGGCGCGGCGAAGCAGAACGCGCCGTACGAGGACAGGCGCGACACGCCGACGACCCTGGCCAGGGTCGCCGGATCGACCTTGTGGACCTCCACCGACCTGATCGCGACGTTGCTCAGCGCGCCGCCGATGCCCGTGGCCACCAGGGCCAGGGCGAAGAAATAGGACGGCAGGCTCACGTACGTGCCGAACGCCGCCAGCACGAGCGCGAACGCCCAGATCCACAGGTGCAGCCGCAGCACGCCGCGCACGGGCGGCAGGACGAACGACAGGGCCGAGCCCAGCACGCCTCCCACCCCTCCCGCCGCGAGCACGATCCCGACCTTGAGCGAGGACATGTCTCCCGACCCGGCGACGTAGATCATGATCAGGGTGTTGACCATGAGGTTGGTGAAGGTCGTCACCACGATCGAGCCGCCCAGGAACGGCAGCTTGGTGAGCTCGCGGAAGCCCTCGGCCAGGTCGCGCAGCCGTGACGGCCGGTTGGGGTGCCGGCCCGTGTCACGCCCCCAGCCGAAGAACAGGGCGTAGGAGATCGCGAAGAGGACCGAGTTGACCACGAAGGGAACGAACCGGCCGACCCCGAAGAGATAGCCGCCAAGCGGCCGGCCGGCCAGCGAGGCGAAGTGGCTCGCGGCCTCGCTCTTGGCGAGCGCGCTGTGCATCCTGGCCGGTTGCACCATCGCGGGCAGCAGGGCCGACTCCGCCAGGGTGTAGAGCACCCAGAGGCTGCCCTCGACCGCGGCGGCCAGCAGGAGATGCGTGAGCGACGGCCCGCCGAACATCATGGCGACGAGCACGGAGGCCACGCTGAGCAGGCGACCGGCCTCCACCCACAGGATCACCCGGCGAGGCGAGATCCGGTCGACCAGAAAGCCGCCGGGCACGTAGAAGAGCAGGATGGGGAGGGTGAGCGCGAACCCGGCCCAGCCTGCGGCGGCGGGTGAGGACGTCTGCACCAGGGCGAGAAGCGGATAGGCGACGCCGAGCGTGCGCGTGCCGACTGTCGAAATGGCCGAACCAGCCCAGATCGGACCAAACCCGGCCTTTATCGGCATTTTTGCCGCTTTAAGCCGCGTGTGGTCAGCCGTCTCGTCCACGCCCCCTGCCTTTTCGAACCCGACCTTTCGGTCATAAGCGGTCGAGCATGACACAAGCCGCCTCTTACGTGGGGGATGGGACTACTTACCAGGTATTTACCAGCCGCGACCCGTTGCAGTATAGGGGACAACACCCTGGCATACGCATCCGGCACTCTTTCTGGTCCGTCACTATACCGTCGTCGGCGTGGCATTTATGCCGCCATGATCAACAGAACGGCGAAGAATGACTGAAGAGCCTCGACAGTACCCCCTGCGCCTGATCGGATGATCTTGTGACGACTAAGAGCCTTAAGTGCCCGATATACACCTTTAATGCCTTGAGTCGTGATTTTTCAGCTCTTGGTGTGGCTTGCGGCCAGGTGGTGATGCTGCACTCCTCGCTGCGCCAGGTCGGCCCCACCGAAGGCGGCGCCGCCACCGTGGTCGCGGCCCTGCGCGAGGTGCTCGGCGACGACGGCACGCTCGCCGTCCCCGCCGGCACCGCCGGGAACTCCGACACCTCCCCCCTCTACCGCGCGGCCGTGGCCGGGATGACGCCCGAGGAGGTCACCGCCTACCGCGAGCGCATGCCGGCCTTCGATCCCGCCACCACCCCGTCGCAGGGGATGGGGGTGATCGCCGAGCACGTACGCATGCTGCCGGGGGCGCGGCGCAGCGCCCACCCGCACACCTCGATCGCCGCCGTCGGGTCCAGGGCGGCAGAGATCACCGACGGGCACGCACGGGACTGCCTGCTCGGCGAGCGCTCCCCTCTGGCCCGCCTGTACGACGCCGACGCCCAGGTCCTGCTGCTCGGCGTCGGCTACGACCGGTGCACCGCCTTCCACCTGGCCGAGTACCGCTGCGCCGAGCGTCCGCCGCGGCGCACCTACCGGGCGGTGGTGGACGACGGGGACGGGCGACGGTGGACCGAGTTCGAGGACGTGCAATTGGACGCGAGCGACTTCCCCGCGCTGGGGACCGCGTTCGAGCAGACGGGCGCCGTGCGACGGGGACGGGTGGGGGCGGCCGAGGCGCGCCTGTTCTCCCTACGAGCCGCCGTGGACCACGCCACCGACTGGCTCGCCACCCACCGCCCCCGTCCTTAGCCCGCCCACGGGCCTCGCCGCTCCCACCCTTAGACGCCCACGGACGCCACCGTCAGGGCCCACGAATGTCAGCGTCAGGGCCCACGCCACGGGGTCACCGTTAGAGCCCCACCGGCCTGCCGTCAGAATCCACCGGCCTCGCCGCCAGGCCCCACCGGCCCGCCTTCAGATCCACCGGCCTCGCCACCAGACACCCTCGACCCAGCCATAGAACGCCCGCCATGGCGCGCCCGCGACACTCAGCCAGTGGCGGCGCTCATCACCACGCGCGGCGCGACCTCCAGTCCCAGCGCGCGCTCGTGCTCCACCAGCGCGCGCAGCTCCGGCCCCCACTCCTCCGGCGGGAGGACGGCGAAGCCGTGACGGGCGTACCAGGGGGCGTTCCACGGGACGTCGCGATAGGTGGTCAGCGTCACGCGCGGAACCCCGACGGCGCGGGCGTGGTCGAGGACGGCCGTCACGAGCCGGCCGCCGATGCCGCGGCGCATGCTCTCGGAATGCACGGCGAGCTGGTCGAGATGGAGGTGCCCGTCCACCTGGCCCATCAGCGCGAACCCGGCCGGCGGCTCGCCCTCGACCAGGACCAGCCCGGGGTCGCCGGCCTCCTCGATCATCGTCGTGCCCGGCGGGAACGTGATGCCGACCTGCTCGAAGAGCCGGTCGGCCGCCAGCTCGACCGCCACGAGACCGGGGAGTTCTTCAGGATCAGCCCATCGCACCACGCCGACACGATCTCATCCTTCGGGCCGATCGCGCACGCCGTTATTAGTGTGGGTGATCGTAGGCCCGGCTGTGCGGAGCCGGGACCCTCTCCTCACGGCGTGCCCACCGGCCCACCGCCTGGTGGGCACGTCGTGCGGCCGTGCCGATCACAGGTCGAGCAGGGGCTCCAGGCCGATCGTGAGGCCGGGAAGCTCGCGCACCCGGCGCACCCCCAGCAGAACACCCGGCGTGAACGCCGACCGGCTCATCGTGTCGTGCCGGATCGTGAGGATCTCGCCGTCACCGCCCAGCAGGACCTCCTGGTGGGCGATCAGGCCGGCCAGGCGCACCGCGTGGACGTGCACGCCGCCGACGTCGGCCCCACGGGCGCCGTCAAGAGAGGTGCTGGTCGCGTCGGGCATCGCGCCCGCCCCGGCCTTGGCCCGGGCCTCGGCCACCAGCTCCGCCGTACGGCGGGCGGTGCCGGACGGGGCGTCGGCCTTGTTGGGATGGTGCAGCTCGACGATCTCGACCGACTCGAAGTAGCGGGCCGCCTGCTGCGCGAAGTGCATCATGAGCACCGCGGCGATGCCGAAGTTGGGGGCGATCAGGCAGTTGGTGCCGGGGTTCTCGCCCAGCCAAGCGCGTACGGTCGCCAGCCGCCCCTCGTCGAACCCCGTCGTGCCCACCACGGGATGGATGCCGTGCGAGATCGCCCATTCGAGGTTGTCCATGACGACGTCGGGATGGGTGAAGTCGACCACCACCTCCGCGCCCGTGAGCCCTTCGAGGGGATCGCCCTTGTCCAGCGCGGCCACCAGCTCCATGTCGGGAGCCGCCTCGACCGCCTTGCACACCTCGACGCCCACGCGCCCGAGCGCGCCCAGCACACCTACCCTGATCACAGGGCAACCCTATCCCAAGGCACGCGAACGGCCCCCGCGCCGGGCGCGAGGGCCGTCCACCGCCGTCAAGCCGCCGTCAGGCCGCCGTTCAGCGGATCGCTTCGGTGAAGTCCTTGTCACCGTAGGGGCCGATCACGGCGAGCGTGAGCGGCCGGTTGAGCACGTCGCGGGCGATCTCGTCGATTTCCTCGGAGGTGACCGCCTCGATGCGCGCCAGCACCTCGTCCACCGACATGAGCTCCTCGTAGACGAGCTCGTTCTTGCCGATCCTGGACATGCGCGAGCCGGTGTCCTCCAGCCCGAGCACGAGGCCGCCGCGCATCTGGCCCTTGCCGCGCCCGATCTCCTCCTCGCTCAGCCCTTCGGCGACCACCCGGGCCACCTCGTCCCGGCAGATCTTGAGCACGTCGTCGATCTTCGTCGGCAGGCAGCCGACGTAGATGCCGAACTGCCCGGTGTCGGCGTAGGCGGAGGTGTAGCTGTAGGCGGAGTACGCCAGCCCGCGCTTCTCCCTGATCTCCTGGAACAGCCGCGACGACATGCCGCCGCCGAGCGCCGCGTTGAGCACGCCCAGCGCGAAGCGGCGGTCGTCGGTGCGGGACAGGCCGGTGGTGCCGAGCACCAGGTTGGCCTGCTCGGTGGGCCGGTCGAGCACCCGGACGCCGGGACGCGGCCCGGCGCCGGGGCCGCTGGTGCGCGGCGGTTCGTACTCGGCGGGGCCGCTCAGCGCGCCGGCCCGCTCGTACGCCCGCGCGACCAGCTCGACGACCTCCTCGTGCCGGACGTTGCCGGCGACGGAGACGACGGTCCGGCGCGGCCGGTAGTAGCGGTGGTAGTACTCGGCGATGCGCTCGCGCCCGAGCGCGTTGATCGACTCGACCGTGCCGAGGATAGGCCGGCCGATCGGCGAGTCGCCGTAGAGCGCCGCCGCGAACTGCTCGTGCACGACGTCCGACGGGTCGTCGTCGTGCATGGCGATCTCCTCCAGGATCACGCCGCGCTCGGACTCCACGTCGTCCTCGGTCACCAGCGAGCTGGTCACCACGTCGGCGAGGACGTCGACCGCGATCGACAGGTCCTCGTCGAGCACCCGCGCGTAGTAGCAGGTGTACTCCTTCGCGGTGAAGGCGTTGATCTCGCCGCCGATGCCCTCGACGGAGGCCGAGATCTCCATCGCGTCCCGCGTGGGGGTGCCCTTGAACAGCAGGTGTTCGAGGAAGTGGGTGGCGCCCATGTGCTCGGGGGCCTCGTCCCGCGAGCCGATGCCGACCCACATGCCGACCGCGACGCTACGCACGGTCGGCATGGTCTCGGTCACCACACGCAGCCCACCGGGGAGGACGGTGCGCTTGACTTCCCCGGCTCCGTCCTTACCGGGGTGCAGCGTGGTGGTGTTCACGAGTTGCGGTCGTCCCCCTCGCCGTTGGCCGAGCCGCGGGTGCGCACGCGGGTGCGGGTGCGGCGCGGGCGCTCCGAACGCTCCTCGGCGGGCGCGGCGTCGGCGTCGGCCTGCGGGGCCTCGCCCTCGTCGCCCTCGCCGGCCGTGGCGGCCTTGGCCTCGCGCTCGGCGGCCTCCTTCTCGATGACCTCGACCGGCACCAGGGACAGCTTGCCCCGGCCGTCGATCTCGGCGATCTCGACCTGGATCTTCTCGCCGACGCCCATGACGTCCTCGACGTTCTCGATCCGCTTGCCGCCGTGCAGCTTGCGGATCTGCGAGACGTGCAGCAGGCCGTCCTTGCCGGGCATGAGCGAGACGAACGCGCCGAAGGCGGCGATCTTGACGACCGTGCCCAGGTAGCGCTCGCCGACCTCCGGCATGTGCGGGTTGGCGATGGCGTTGATCGCCGACCGGGCGGCCTCGGCGGACGGGCCGTCGGTGGCGCCGATGTAGATCGTGCCGTCGTCCTCGATGGTGATCTCGGCGCCCGTGTCGTCCTGGATCTGGTTGATCATCTTGCCCTTCGGGCCGATGACCTCGCCGATCTTGTCGACCGGGACCTTGATCGTGATGATGCGCGGCGCGGTCGGGTTCATCTCGGCCGGCCGGTCGATGGCCTCCTGCATGACGTCGAGGATCGCCAGGCGGGCGCCCTTGGCCTGCTTGAGCGCGGCGGCCAGCACGGAGGCGGGGATGCCGTCGAGCTTGGTGTCGAGCTGCAGGGCGGTGATGACGTCACGGGTGCCGGCGACCTTGAAGTCCATGTCGCCCATGGCGTCCTCGGCGCCGAGGATGTCGGTCAGGGTGACGTAGTCGTCGCCCTCGCCGATCAGGCCCATCGCGATGCCCGCGACCATCTCCTTGAGCGGCACGCCGGCGTCCAGCAGCGACATCGTCGAGGCGCAGACCGAGCCCATCGAGGTCGAGCCGTTGGAGCCGAGCGCCTCGGAGACCTGGCGGATGGCGTAGGGGAACTCCTCGCGCGTGGGCAGCACGGGGATCAGCGCCCGCTCGGCCAGCGCGCCGTGGCCGATCTCGCGCCGCTTGGGCGAGCCCACGCGGCCGGTCTCGCCGGTGGAGTAGGGCGGGAAGTTGTAGTTGTGCATGTAGCGCTTGGTGCGGTCGGGGTTGAGCGTGTCGATGACCTGCTCCATGCGCAGCATGTTGAGGGTGGTGATGCCCATGATCTGGGTCTCGCCACGCTCGAACAGCGCCGAGCCGTGCACCCGCGGCACCACGTGGACCTCGGCCGACAGCTCGCGGATGTCCTTGGTGCCGCGGCCGTCGATGCGTACGCCCTCGCTGATGACGCGGGCGCGCATGAGCTTCTTCATCACGGCGCGGAAGGCGGCGCTGATTTCCTTCTCGCGGCCCTCGAACTCGGGCAGCAGCTTCTCCGCGGCCAGCGCCTTGACCTTGTCGAGCTCGTTCTCGCGCTCCTGCTTGCCGGCGATGGTGAGCGCGGCGGCCAGCTCGGTCTTGATCGCGGCCTCGACGGCGGCGTAGGTGTCGTCCTGGTAGTCCAGGAAGACCGGGTATTCGGCCGTCTCCTTGGCCGCGACCTGCGCGATGCGCGACTGCGCCTCGCACAGCACCTTGATGAACGGCTTCGCGGCCTCCAGGCCCTGCGCCACGGCCTCCTCGGTGGGCGCGACCGCGCCCTCGGAGACCAGCTTGAGCGTGTCCTTGGTGGACTCGGCCTCGACCATCATGATGGCGACGTCGCCGTCGGCCAGCACCCGGCCGGCCACGACCATGTCGAACGTGGCCCGCTCCAGCTCGGGGTGCGTCGGGAAGGCCACCCACTGGCCGTCGATCAGCGCGACGCGCACGCCGCCGATCGGGCCGGAGAACGGCAGCCCGGCGAGCTGCGTGGACAGCGACGCGGCGTTGATGGCGACCACGTCGTAGAGGTGGTCGGGGTGCAGCGCCATGACGGTGGCGACGACCTGCACCTCGTTGCGCAGGCCCTTGACGAACGACGGGCGCAGCGGCCGGTCGATGAGGCGGCAGGTGAGGATGGCGTCCTCGGACGGCCGGCCCTCACGGCGGAAGAACGAGCCGGGGATGCGGCCCGCCGCGTACATGCGCTCCTCGACGTCCACCGTCAGCGGGAAGAAGTCGAACTGCTCCTTGGGGGTCTTGGAAGCCGTGGTGGCCGACAGGACCATGGTCTCGTTGTCGAGATAGGCGACCGCGGAACCGGCCGCCTGCCGCGCCAGACGACCGGTCTCGAACCGGATCGTGCGCGTGCCGAAAGAGCCGTTGTCGATGACGGCTTCAGCGGTGTGGACACCCTCCACGGGGGACCTCCTTGTGGTCGGTCTCCCGCGCCCTTTTCACCGGCACCCTCGTTAGGTGCAGCGCCGGTCTTCGATCGAAGCGCCCGGTCACGTGCGTTCTTACCGGAAGCCACTACCGAGGACCGGCCCGCAGGCGTCGCGGGTCGCATGGTGCTGAGCGGACGCGGGGGCTGTGTGTCTCGGATCTTCAGTTGTACGTCAGGCGCGGGGCTGATTTCATCTCGCCACGCGCCTCACGCCGTTGCTCTACCCATATGAAGAAGGGAGCGGCCTGCGCCGCTCCCTTTCCATGTTATCGGCGCAGACCGAGGCGCTCGATGAGCGTCCGGTAGCGCTGGATGTCGACCTTCTGCAGGTACTTCAGCAGACGACGGCGGCGGCCGACGAGCAGCAGCAGGCCGCGGCGGCTGTGGTGGTCGTGCTTGTGGGTCTTGAGGTGCTCGGTCAGCTCGCTGATGCGCTTGCTGAGCAGCGCGATCTGCACCTCGGGCGAGCCGGTGTCGCCTTCGGCGGTGGCGTACTCGCTGATGATGTTCTTCTTGGCAGCGGTGTCGAGGGACACGGCTCTCCTTCTGACTACGGACACGCGTGGATGTGACAAAAGCGCGAACGACCGTGCGTGCCTACAGTCGCCGCGAGAATGGCCGACGTGGGCGAAGGCGCGAAAGCGCTGCCGTCACAGAGCCGACATGCAAGGTTACCATCCCACGCGCGGTGCTCGGGCGAGCGCCGCGCCGGGGCCTCACGCGGTCAGCCGGCGGGCGGCCTCGACGTCGGCCTGGATCTGCTCGATCAGCGCCTCGATCGACTCGAAGCGGGTGTTGCCGCGCAGCCGGGCGGCGAAGTCGACCGCCACGTGCGCGCCGTAGAGCTCCAGGTCGTCGCGGTCCAGCGCGTACGCCTCCACCGTGCGCGGCACCCCCTCGAACGTCGGGTTGGTGCCGACCGAGATGGCCGCGGGCCACCGCTCGCCGGGGTAAAGGGCGGGCAGGTTGGCCACGGGCACGCACTCCAGCCAGCCGGCGTAGACGCCGTCGGCCGGGATCGCGGTGTGCGGGGGCGTCTCGACGTTGGCGGTGGGGAAGCCGAGCTGACGGCCGCGCTGGTAGCCGCGCACGACCACGCCCTCCACCCGGTGCGGCCGGCCGAGCAGCGCCGCCGCGCCCTCGACGTCCCCTGCCACGATGTGCTCGCGGACGGCGGTCGAGGACACCCCGGCCACCGGGGGCAGGACCTCCACCGTGAAGTCGTACTTGTCGCCCAGCGCCCGCAATGTCTCGACATCGCCGCCGGCGTCCCGCCCGAAGGTGAACCCCTCCCCCACGATCACGGCCGCCGCCCGCAGCCGCTCGGCCAGCACCGTCCGCGCGAACTCGGCCGCGTCGGCGCGCGACAGCTCCAGCGTGAACGGCAGGACCTCGACCTCGTCCACGCCGAGCGCGCGCAGCAGCTCGGCGCGCCGCCGGGGACCGGTCAGCCGGGCCGGGTGCGTGCCGGGGCGCACGACCTCGTCGGGATGCGGCTCGAAGGTGACGGCCACGGCGGGCAGCCCCCGCTCGCGCGCGACGGCGACGGCCCGCCCGAGGACACGCTGGTGGCCCCGGTGCACTCCGTCGTACACGCCGACGGTGACGACAGACCTACCCGAACCCTGCACGCCGGACCCCATTCGCTCGTCGCGGATCGAACCACACAAGCCTGCCACGCGCCTGGCCGTGACCTCCAATCGAGGGGGCTACACTCGGCCATCATGCCTCGATACGCGCTTCTGATCCTGCCTGCGTTCAACCGGGTCTACGCCGACAGCTCCGTCCGGCTGACGAGGAGCGAGCTGGCCGTCTTCGGCGCGCGCGGACTGCGGGCGGAGCTCTCCGGGAGCGAGGAGCACGTGTTCGGCGGCGTCCCCTACGTGACGTTCGAGACGGCCGCGCCGCTGGCGGAGCGGGACGTGGCGCTGCTGTCCAACCTGTCGTCGGTCTACGCGCTCTTCGGCGTCGAAGGTGAGGGCGAGGAGCCGCTGCTGCGCCCGCTGCCCGTACGGCCGCTCGACCGGCTGAGCAGCGACCTCATCACCATCCAGAAATACGCCGGCAAGACCAACGAGCACTTCACCAAGCTGCTGCTCAACGTCACCGCGCTGGCCTCGGGCAAGGGCCTCGGCGAGCGGCTGTCGGTGTTCGACCCGCTCTGCGGCCGGGGGACCACGCTCAACCAGGCCCTCATGTACGGCTACGACGCCTACGGCCTCGACGTCGACGCCAAGGACTTCGAGGCCTACACGGGATTCATCAAGACCTGGCTGCGCAACAAGCGGCTCAAGCACACCGCCGAGACCGTGCCGGTGCGCCGGGAGCGGGCGCTCGCCGGGCGGCGGCTCAACGTCACGTTCGGGACGTCGAAGGAGGCGGTCAAGGCCGGCGACGTGCAGCACCTCGCCGTGGTCAACGGCGACACGCTGCGCAGCAGGGAGTTCTTCAAGCCGCACTCGTTCGACCTGGTGGTGACCGACGCGCCCTACGGCGTCCAGCACGGCAGCAAGGGCGGCTCGGGGCTGTCGCGCAGCCCGCTGGAGCTGCTGCGCCGGGCGGTGCCGATCTGGGCGGAGCTGCTGCGGCCCGGCGGGGCCATGGGCATCGCCTGGAACACCTACGGCGGCAAGCGCGAGGAGCTCGCCGCCGTCCTGACCGCCGCCGGCCTGGAGGTCGTGGACTACCCCGACTTCGAGCACTGGGTGGACCAGGCGATCGTGCGCGACGTCATCGTCGCGAGCAAGCCCGCCTAGACGCAGCCGACCTAGACGAAGACCGCGAGCGGCCTGGCCGTGCGGCCCTGCTCCTCGACCAGCGCCAGCAGCGTGCCGTCCGGGCCGAACACGCCGATCGGCCCCTCCCCCAGCCCGGCCGCGGGCAGCCGGCCGCCGTGGCCGATGATCCTCGCCTCCTCGGCGGTGACGTCCCGGCGCGGGAACGCCGCGGCGACCGCCTCCCCGATGGGCAGGATCACACACCGCTCGGCGAGCTCGTCGAGCGTCCTGGCCAGCGACAGGTCGTACGGGCCGACGCGGGTGCGGCGCAGCCGCGTCAGGTGGCCGCCTACGCCGAGCCCGGCCCCGAGGTCGCGGGCCAGCGAGCGGATGTAGGTGCCGCTGGAGCAGGTGACGACGGCGTCCACGTCCACCACGTCGTCGTGGGCGTGCACGCCGAGCACGTCGAAGGCCCGCACCGTGACGGGCCGGGCGGCCAGCTCGACCTCCTCGCCCGCGCGGGCCTTCTTGTAGGCCCGCTGCCCGTTGACCTTGATGGCGCTGACCTGCGGCGGCACCTGCATGATGGCGCCCGTCAGCGCCTCGACGCCCTTGCGGATCTCCTCGGCGGTGACGCCGGCCGCCGAGGCGGTCGCGGTGACCTCGCCCTCGGCGTCGTCGGTGTTGGTGGTGACGCCGAGCCTGATGGTGGCCTCGTACACCTTCTCGGTCAGCGTCAGGTGGCCGAGCAGCCGGGTGGCCTTCTCCACGCCGACCACCAGCACGCCCGTCGCCATGGGGTCGAGCGTGCCGGCGTGGCCCACGCGGCGGGTGCCCGCGAGGCGCCGCATCCTGGCCACCACGTCGTGCGAGGTCCACTCGCCCGGCTTGTCGACGATGATCAGACCGCTCTCGGCCATCTACGCCTTTCCCAGCTCTCTCCTGAGTGCGGCCATGGTGTCCTCGACGCCGTCGTGCGAGGTGTAGCCGGCCGCGTTGTGATGGCCGCCGCCGCCCAGGGCCGCGCACGCGGCGCCCACGTCGACGGCGCCCTTGGATCTGGTGGACACCTGCCAGGCGCCCTCGTCGTCCTCCTTGAGCACGACCGCCACCTCGGCCTCGTCGGTGCGGCGCACGACGTCGATGATGCCCTCGATCTCGGCGTACGGGAGGCCGTGCGCGGCCCGGTCGACCCGCGTGACGTACGTCCAGACCAGGCCGTCCTCCAGCCGCACCCGGTCGAGCGCCGCCGCCAGCACCTTGAGGTAGCCGAACGGCGAGCGGTCCCACAGCTCGCGGGCGATCTCGTCGGTGCGCAGCCCGGTCGCCACCAGCCGGGCCGCCATCTCGTGCACGGCGGGCGTCGTGGAGGAGTAGCGGAACGAGCCGGTGTCGGTGACCAGGCCGGCGTAGAGGCACGTGGCGATGTCGCGGTCGAGCCGCCCGCCGAGCCGGTAGATGAGCTGCTCGGCCAGCATCGCCGTGGCGGCCGCGTGGGCGTCGATGAGCCCCAGCGTGCCGAACCCGGCGCCGGCCGGATGGTGGTCGACCACGATGACCTCGGCCGCCCGCGCGGTGTTGCCGCTGAGCAGCCCCAGCCGCTCGAACGTCGAGGAGTCGAAGGTGATCACCAGCTCGGGCGCGGCAGGGAACTCGGCCGGCGGCACCAGCATCTCCTGCCCCGGCAGGAACCGCAGCAGGCGCGGCACCGCGAAGTGCCGGTCGCCGAACGACGCCCGCACCCGCTTGCCCATCGCGCGCAGCGTGAACGCCACGGCCAGCATGGAGCCGAGCGCGTCGCCGTCGGGCGTGACGTGGCAGGCCAGCCCGATCTCGTCGGCCGAGTCGATCAGCCGCAGCGCGCGCTTCCACGCGCTCTCGGGGATGCCGTGGCCCGCGCCCGCCCGGGCCCGCGGCGGCCGCTCGGCCCGGTCGCGTACGTCCGGCGTCACGCCTGGTCGTCCCCGGCCGCGCGCTCGCTCCCCTGGAGGTCGGCGAGTTCGTCGTCGTCCTCCTCCTCGGGCTTGCGGTAGGGGTCGGGCTCGCCGGCGTAGGAGGCGCCCTGCGCCTGCCTGGCCACCTCGGCGTCGCGCGCCCGCGCCGCGTTGATGAGGTCGTCCAAGTGGCGGGCGCTGTCGGGCAGCGGGTCGTGCTTGAACGTCAGCGTCGGGGCGAAGCGCACACCGGTCTGGCGGCCCACCTCGGAACGGATGATCCCCTTGGCGCTCTCCAGGGCGGCCGCGCTGTCGGCCCGCTCGGCCTCGGAGCCGAAGACCGTGTAGAAGACCGTCGCCTCGCGCAGGTCAGCGGTGACGCGCGTGTCGGTCACGGTGACGAAGCCGAGACGCGGGTCCTTGATCCGTCGCTCCAGCATCTCGGCGACGATCTGCTGGATGCGGTCGGCGAGCTTGCGCGCTCGTGCGGCATCCACCATGTTGGCTCCCCCTCACGCACGATCTGGCCGTGCTAGTCGTTCAATCCTCGTCGTGGTACAGACGCTGCCTGGCCGACAGCAGCTCGATCTCCGGACGGAAGGCCACCATCCGCTCGCAGGCGTCCATCACCTCTTTGCAGTTACCCGCGGAGGCGGAAAGCACCGCTATGCCGACCTCGGCTCTGCGATGAAGATCGTGGCACCCGGTCTCGGCGACCGCGATGGCGGGGTAACGGCGTCGCAGCTCGGCGATCAGCGGCCGTACGACGGAGCGCTTCTGCTTCAGCGAGCGTACGTCGCCGAGCAGGATGTCCAGGGTCAGAGCACCCACATACATCGTTGGTCACCACCGCTTGGCCTGGTGTGCTGAGCGCGCGCCCGACCTGCTGCGGTGGGGAGCAGGCCGGGGCGCGCGAGAGGCGCCCGGCGGAGGTCCCGCCGGGCGCCCGGCCGCGTGTCACACGCGCGGCTTCTCCCGCATCTCGAACGTCTCGATCACGTCGTCGATCCTGATGTCGTTGTAGCCGACACCGATGCCGCACTCGAAGCCCTCGCGGACCTCGGTCGCGTCATCCTTGAAGCGACGCAGGGACGAGACGGTCAGGTTGTCGGCGATGACGACGCCATCGCGGATCACCCTGGCCTTGCTGTTGCGGACGATCAGACCGGAGCGGACCAGAGCACCGGCGATGTTGCCGATCTTCGGCACCTTGAAGACCTCGCGGACTTCGGCGGTGCCCATCTGGACCTCTTCGAACTCCGGCTTGAGCATGCCCTTGAGGGCCGCCTCGATCTCCTCGATCGCCTGGTAGATGACCGAGTAGTAGCGGATGTCGACGCCCTCGCGCTCGGCCAGGTCGCGTGCCCGCGGCTCGGGCCGCACGTTGAAGCCGATGATGACCGCGTTGTCGTCGGCGACCGCCAGGTTGACGTCGTACTCGGTGATGGCGCCGACCGCGCGGTGCAGGACACGGAGCCTGACCTCGTCGCCGACGTCGATCTTGAGCAGGGCGTCTTCCAGGGCCTCCACCGAACCGGACACGTCACCCTTGATGATGAGCTTGAGCTCGTCGACGCGGCCCTTCTCGAGGTCGCTGAACAGCTCCTCGAGGGTGCGGCGACGGCTCGACTTCGCCATCTCGGCGCTGCGCTTGCGCGCCGCGCGCTGCTGGGCGATCTGCCGGGCCATCCGGTCGTCGGTGACGACGATGAAGTTGTCACCGGCGCTCGGCACGGCCGTCAGACCCATCACCAGGACCGGACGCGACGGCGTGGCCTCGTCGACCGGCTCGCCGGTGTCGTCGAGCATCGCCCGGACGCGGCCGAAGGCCTCGCCACAGACGATCGAGTCGCCGACGCGCAGCGTGCCGCGCTGGACCAGGACGGTCGCGACCGGGCCGCGGCCCTTGTCGAGGTGCGCCTCGATGGCGATGCCCTGGGCGTCCATCGTCGGGTTGGCCCGCAGGTCGAGCTCGGCGTCGGCGGTCAGCAGGATCGCCTCGAGGAGGTTCTCGATGCCGGTGCCGTTCTTCGCCGAGATGTCGACGAACAGCGTGCTGCCGCCGTATTCCTCGGCGACCAGGCCGTATTCGGTGAGCTGGGCCCGCACCTTGTTGGGGTCGGCCCCCTCCTTGTCGACCTTGTTGACCGCGACCACGACCGGCACGTCGGCCGCCTGGGCGTGGTTGAGCGCCTCGATCGTCTGCGGCTTGACGCCGTCGTCGGCCGCGACCACCAGCACCGCGATGTCGGTCGACTTCGCGCCTCGGGCACGCATGGCGGTGAACGCCTCGTGACCCGGGGTGTCGATGAAGGTGATCTTGCGCTCTTCGCCCTCGTGCTCGGCGGCGACCTGGTAAGCACCGATGTGCTGGGTGATGCCACCCGCCTCGCGCGCCACCACGTTCGTGTTGCGGATGGCGTCGAGCAGCTTGGTCTTACCGTGGTCGACGTGACCCATGACGGTCACGACCGGCGGACGCGCGGCGAGGTCGTCCTCGTCGCCCTCGTTCTCGCCGAACTCGATGTCGAAGGCCTCGAGAAGCTCGCGGTCCTCCTCCTCCGGGCTCACGACCTGGATGTCGTAGTCGAGCTCGGCGCCGAGCAGCTGCAGCGTCTCCTCGTTGACCGACTGCGTGGCGGTCACCATCTCGCCGAGGTGCAGCATGATCTGCACGAGCGAGGCGGGGTTGGCGCCGATGCGGTCGGCGAAGTCGGACAGCGACGCGCCACGCGGGAGGCGGATCGTCGCGCCGTTGCCGCGCGCGACCTGCACGCCGCCGATCGACGGCGCCGACATGTTGTCGAACTCCTGGCGCCTCTGCCGCTTCGACTTGCGCCCGCGGGCCGGACGGCCACCGGGACGGCCGAAGGCACCAGCGGTGCCGCCGCCACGACCACGGCCACCGCCGCCGGGACGGCCGCCGAAGCCACCGCCGCCGCCACCGGGACCACCGGTGCCGGTGCGCGGACCCGCGCCACCGCCGCCGGGACGGCCGGCGAACCCGCCGCCGCCGGGACGACCGCCGCCACCACCTGGACGGCCACCGCCGCCACCGGGACGACCGCCGCCGCCACCAGGGCCACCGCCGGGACGGCCCGCGCCGGGACCGGCAGGACGGCCTTGCGGCATCATCATCGGGTTGGGACGCGGACCACCGGGACGCGGACCACCGGCGCCACCGGCGCCGGGACCCGGACGCGGACCGCCGGGGGGCGGACCGGGACGCGGGCCGGGAGTGGGCCGGTCGCCGCCGCGGCCCTGCGGGGGACGCGGCATCGCGCCGTCGCGCGGCGGGCCGTCACGGCGGTCGCCACGCGGGCCGGGGCCCCCGTCACGCTGGCCGCCGCCCGGACGCGGCGGCCGGGGCGCCTGGCCCATGCCGCTGGCGTTGGACGAGAACGGGTTGTTGCCGGGACGCGGGCCGCGCGGGCCCGGCTTGGGGCCGGGACGCGGGCCGCCGCCTGCGGGCGCGCCGGGACGCGGCGCCTGCGCACCGCCACCGCCCTGCTGGGCGGGACGCGGACCCGGCTTGGGGCCGGGAGCCGGGCGCGGAGCCGGGCCGGGACGCGGACCCGGGGTCGGCCGAGCCGGAGCGCCGCTCTCGAAGCGCGCCTGCGGAGCCTGGGACGCCTCACCGCGCGCGGCCTGCGGCTGCTGCTGGTGAGGCATGGGAACCGGCGGGCGGGGCTGTCCGCCCTGAGGGCCTTGCGGGCCCTGCGGACCCTGGGGCCCCTGCGGAGCCTGAGGAACCTGCGGGCCGCTCTGCGGACCCGGACGCGGACCGGGCCGCGGGCCCGGACGCGGAGGAGCAGGCACCGGAGCCTGCCCCGTGCCGTTGCCGGCCTGGCCTTCGGCCGGCCGGTGCGCAGCCCTTGGCGGCTGCGGCCTGTTGGACGGCTGTCCGCCGCCCCTGGAGGGCCCACCCTTCGATGCGCCCAGAGCTTCGGTGAGCCTGCGGACCACCGGCGCCTCGATGGTGGAGGACGCCGAACGGACGAACTCCCCCATCTCCTGGAGCTTGGCCATGACGACCTTGCTCTCGACGCCGAACTCCTTAGCGAGCTCGTATACCCGGACCTTCGCCACTGCACTCCCTTACTCGGCCCGGGAGGCTGGCTGTGCCGTCCGGACCGTCGCTACCTTGACGTCTTCATCGCCGCGTGCTCATCAGGCGCTCATAGCAATCTGACTCCGCCCATCAACTCGGCGTCCTACATGACATGGGGTTCTCCTCCAGGTGTGCCCGCACGGGCGAGACGTCGAGCGGACCCGGCACGCGAAACGCGCGCAGGAACGCCCGCCGCCGCTCGGCGAGCTCCAGACAGCTCAAGGCCGGATGCAGCGACGCACCTCGGCCTGGAAGCCGTCCTCGCAGGTCGGGGACCACGTGGTCTCCGACCAGCACCAGGCGGAGCAGCTCGGACTTGGCCGTGCGAACCCTGCAGCCCACACACGTGCGCTGAGGACCCCTACGGCCACCATATTCCAGCTTACCGCTTTGACGCATCTACGGAACCGGCGGCATCCTCCGCCTGGGTGTCAGGCCGGATGTCGATCCGCCAGCCCGTGAGCCTCGCCGCGAGCCGGGCGTTCTGCCCCTCTTTGCCGATGGCCAGGGAAAGCTGGTAGTCGGGCACGGTCACCCGCGCGACCCGGCCGTCGAGATCGAGAACCTCGACATGGGAAACACGCGCGGGAGACAGGGCATTCCCCACGAACTCGGCGGGATCTTCGGACCAGTCGATGATGTCGATCTTCTCGCCGTGGAGCTCGGTCATCACGTTGCGCACCCGCGAGCCCATCGGGCCGATGCAGGCGCCCTTGGCGTTGACGCCGGGCTTGCGCGACCGTACCGCGATCTTGGTGCGGTGGCCGGCCTCGCGGGCCACGGCGGCGATCTCCACGGTGCCGTCGGCGATCTCCGGCACCTCCAGCGCGAACAGCTTCTTCACCAGGCCGGGGTGCGTGCGCGAGAGGGTGACGGAGGGGCCCTTGTGGCCCTTCTTCACCTGCACGACGTAGGCGCGGATGCGCTCGCCGTGCACGTAGTCCTCGCCGGGCACCTGCTCGGCGTGCGGCAGGACGGCCTCGATCTTGCCGAGGTCGACCAGCACCACGCGAGGGTCCTTGCC
Source organism: Nonomuraea sp. AD125B (assembly GCF_041402765.1). Classification (NCBI taxonomy): domain Bacteria; kingdom Bacillati; phylum Actinomycetota; class Actinomycetes; order Streptosporangiales; family Streptosporangiaceae; genus Nonomuraea; species Nonomuraea sp. AD125B. Next base: position 32,003 of record NZ_JBGLOU010000025.1, read on the forward strand.
CTGCTGGATGACGCCCGAGACCAGCTCGCCCTCACGGCTGGCGAACTCGCCGAAGTTGATCTCGTCCTCGGCGTCGCGGAGCTGCTGCAGGATGACCTGCTTGGCGGTGGTGGCGGCGATCCTGCTGAAGTTGCCAGGGGTGTCGTCGAACTCCCTGACCACCTCGCCCTCGTCGCCGAGCTCCGCGGCCCAGATCGTGACGTGACCGCTGGCGCGGTCGAGCTCGGCCCGCGCCTTCGAGGCCGCGCCCTCGGTCCGGAAGTACGCGATCAGCAACGCGTCCTCGATCGCCTTGACCACCAGGTCGAAGGAGATGTCCTTCTCCCGTTCGAGGCTGCGCAGGACGCTCATGTCGATGTCCACGGCGGCTCCCCCTTAGCCTTCGTCGCCGTCGACGTCGTCGATGCGGCGGAACTCCACCTGCACCCGTCCGCGGGCCAGGTCCTCGTACTCAAGCCGGCGCGGCGCGCCCTCGACGTCGAGATCGACGCCGGCGTCGTCCGCGGCCGTGATCCGGCCCTCCACCACGCTGCCGTCGCGCAGCTCCGCCTTCACCAGACGCCTGGCCGCGCGACGCCAGTGGCGCGGCTCGGTGAGGGGGCGGTCGACGCCCGGCGAGGAGACCTCCAGCGTGTACGCCGCCTGCCCCATCGCGTCGTCGTCGTCCAGCGCCTCGGAGACGGCCTGGCTCACGTCGGCGATGTCGTCGAGGCTCACGCCGCCGTCGCGGTCGACGATCACGCGCAGCACGCGTCTCCTGCCCGCCTGGGTGACCGTGATGTCCTCCAGATCGAGGCCCTCCGCGCTGACCACGGGCTCCAGGAGCTTCATCAGGTGGTCGCGGGGTGATGCGCTGCCCATATCGACCTCCCCTATTGTCAAGTCTCAGCCGGGCGGACCTCGCCACTGGCTCCCCGTCGCCCGGCCGCTCGGGCCAGCGACGACAGTTGACACCCTATCCGTACGAGGGCACAGAAAGAGCGCCACTCGTCACGGCCGAATGGCGGAGCGTCGCCTGGCGGCGTTCGCGGGCTCAGACCGTACGATGCTATCTGCGTCAGTGACAACAGGAGGTTCCCGCTCGTGCGCCCGCGTCACCTCTCCCGTCGTGGCCTGCTGGCGGGCGGAGTGGCCGCGCTCGCCGGCTGCAGCGCCTCCGGGCCGGCCCGGCAGCCGGCCACGCCCGCCCCCGACTCGCCCGAGACGGTTCTCGTGAAGCAGTTGATCGCGGAGAAGGAGCGGACGATCGCGCTCTACTCGGCGGCGATCGCGGACGGCGGGGAGCGGCTCGCGCCCTTCCGCGATCGTCACCAGGCGCACCTGGACGAGCTGCGCAAGCACGTCACCGGCCTCGGCTCCTCCGCCCCTGGCCCGTCCGGCTCCCCCGCCCCCTCGGGCTCGCCCGCTCCCTCCGGCTCGGCCGAACCGGACAAGCCGTCGCTGTCGCGGCTGCGCGAGCTGGAGCGTAAGGCGGCGGCGCTGCGGCCCAAGCAGCTCGCGGGCATCTCCCCCGGGATGGCGCAGCTCATCGCCAGCATCGGCGCCTGCGAGGCCGCGCACGTCGTCGCCCTGCCGAAGTCGCTGTGAACGGGGTCGCTGTGAACGGGGTCGCGGTGAAGGGGGTGGCGGTGCACGGGGACGATCTGGAGAAGCTGCGCAAGGCGCTGGCGGCCGAGCACGCCGCGCTGTTCGCGTACGGGCTGCTGGGGGCGCGGACGTCGGGGGAGCTCAGGGAGCGGATGAGCGCGGCCTACGACGCCCATCGGGCGCGGCGCGACCAGGTCCGCTCGCTCATCACGGCGCGCGGCGGCAAGCCGGTGGAGGCGGAGGCGTCGTACGCGCTGCCGTTCTTCCCCTCGGACGCGAAGCTGGCGGCCAGGCTGGCGGAACACCTCGAAGGCGGGGTGACGGCCGCCTATCTCGAACTGGTGGCGGCCGAGGACGCCGCGCTGCGCAGGTTCGCCGCCCTGGCCATGCAGCAGGCCGTCACCCGTTCGTACGCCTTCCGCCCGGCCCAGCCGGCCGCGTTCCCCGGCATGCCGACGGCTCCCGCGCCCGCCACGCCCACCGCCCAGGGCGGCAGCTGAGAGGTGCCCTGACCGGCAGGGCACCTCACGGCGACGGTCAGGCGGTGGCGGTCGCGACGATGCGGTCGGCGGCCTCGGCGAGGGGGATCTCCGCCTTCTCGCCGCTCACGCGGTCGCGCAGCTCGATGACGCCCTGGGCGAGGCCGCGGCCGATGACCACGATGGTCGGGACGCCCAGCAACTCGGCGTCCTTGAACTTGACGCCGGGCGAGACCTGCGGCCGGTCGTCCACGAGCACGCGCAGGCCGCGCGACTCCAGCTCGCCGGCCAGCTCCAGGGCGGCCTCCACCTGGTTGTCCTTGCCGGTGCCGACGATGTGCACGTCGGCGGGCGCCACCTCGCGCGGCCACACCAGGCCGAGCTGGTCGTGGGCCTGCTCGGCGATGACGGCGACGGCGCGCGAGACGCCGATGCCGTAGGAGCCCATGGTGATGCGGATGGGCTTGCCGTCGGGACCGAGGGCGTCGAGGCCGGCGGCGTCGGCGTATTTGCGGCCGAGCTGGAAGATGTGGCCGATCTCGATGCCGCGGTCGATGGACAGCTCGGCGCCGCAGCGGGGGCAGGGGTCGCCGGCGCGGATCTCGGCGGCCTCGATGGTGCCGTCGGGGGTGAAGTCGCGGCCCGCGACGACGTTGGCGGCGTGCTTGCCGGGCTCGTTGGCGCCGGTCACCCAGGAGGTGCCGGTGGCCACGCGCGGGTCGACGAGGTAGCGGATGCCGAGCTCGCGCAGGATCTGCGGGCCGATGTAGCCGCGGACGAGGCCGGGGTGCTTGGCGAAGTCGCCGGCCTCGAAGATGGCGGGCTCGCCGGGGGCGAGCGCGGCCTCCAGGCGCTTGAAGTCGACCTCGCGGTCGCCGGGGACGCCGATGACGAGCGTCTCGGTCTTGTCGGAGCCGGGGGTGGTGACCTTGACGACGACGTTCTTCAGGGTGTCGGCGGCGGTGACGGAGAGGCCGTGGTGCTCGTTGACGTACGACACCAGCGACTCGATGGTCGGGGTGTCGGGCGTGTCCATGACGGCGAGCGGGGGCAGGTCGTCGTAGGCGCGGGCGGCGGGCGCGGTCGTGGTGACGGCCTCGGCGTTGGCGGCGTAGCCGCAGGAGTGGCAGGCCACGAAGGTGTCCTCGCCGGTGGGCGTGGGGGCCAGGAACTCCTCGGAGGCCGAGCCGCCCATGGCGCCCGACTGGGCGAAGACGATCTTGTAGTTGATGCCGAGCCGGTCGAAGGTGCGGATGTAGGCCTCGCGGTGCTGCTCGTAGGAGTGCTTGAGGCCGTCGTCGTCGAGGTCGAAGGAGTAGGAGTCCTTCATCAGGAACTCCCGGCCGCGCAGGATGCCGGCCCGGGGACGGGCCTCATCGCGGTATTTCGTCTGGATCTGGTAGAGCGTGACCGGATAGTCCTTGTAAGAGGAGTACTCGCCCTTGACCATGTCGGTGAAGAGCTCCTCGTGCGTGGGGCCGAGGAGGTAGTCGGCGCCCTTGCGGTCCTGGAGGCGGAAGAGCGTGTCGCCGTATTCGGTCCAGCGGCCGGTGGCCTCGTAGTATTCGCGGGGCAGCAGGGCGGGGAAGAGCACCTCCTGGGCGCCCATCCGGTTCATCTCCTCGCGGACGATCCTGGTGACGTTCTCCAGCACCAGTTTGCCGAGCGGCAGCCAGGAGTAGATGCCGGGGGCCACGCGGCGGACATAACCGGCGCGGACCAGCAGCTTGTGGCTCGGCACTTCCGCGTCTGCCGGGTCGTCCCGCAGGGTGCGAAGAAACAACGACGACATGCGCAGCAACACGGCTACTCCTTGCTCGAACCCGGATGTGAAGGCTTACAGGCTATCGACTCGACGCGGCCGTCCGCTCGGGCTTAAGTCCCCGGCACTCAGGCGAGGGCCGGGAGCCAGCCCGTCACGAACACCGCGAGCCACACCGTGAACAGCCCGGAGAAGAGCGTGGAGAGGGCGAGGGCGCGCAGGCGGGAGCGGGCGTTCCTGCGCAGCGCGAGCACCAGGACGACCGACAGCACGCCGACCAGCAGGGCCGGGCCCGGCCAGAAGGAGCCCTCGACGCCGATGAAGCCCGGCGTGGCGCGGTCCACGACGTCGGCGATGAGCGCCGCGCCGACGCCGCCCGCGGCCAGGTCGCCCCACCTGTCGTCCCTGCGGGTGACGTAGGCCAGCAGGCCGAGCCCCACGAGCAGGGCGAGGACCCAGTTGAGCCCGGCCGCGCCGCCGCCGCCGAGGTCGGCGAGGGCCAGGTCGCCACGGAAGGCGCTCGCGCCCATGGCCGCGACCAGGGTCGAGACCGCCGCCAGGAACGTGGTCACCAGCGCCCATCCGAACCCCGTGGCCGTCGCGCCGACGGCCAGCGACAGGGCGAGGTAGGCGTAGGGCTCGTAGAGCTGGCCGATCCAGAGGGGGCCACGACCGGAGATGAGCACGCCGACGAGGCCGACGACCAGTCCTCCGAGGAAGGCCGCGACCAGATGGCGCTCGATGCCGCGTTGACGCCGGTCGTATTCGGCGAAGTCGGCGTAGTCGATCGTGGTGTTGTTCATGTCCCTTTCCCCAGGTCAACCCCTCCCCCAGAACCTTCCGGAATTGACCTGTTTCAGATTATGTGAACCTACACAAAAGGCAAAAATCGGTCATTCCTCTACCAACTCAAGCAAGTGCTTGGTTAGCATGGCGGCGTGTCGCTTCCCGAAGAGCTCGGCGCCCTCGTCCGCGAACACCTCGCCGCCCGCCCCGGCGCGTCCTGGGCGGAGCTCGCGCGGGACGTGGGGGTGGCCGGGCTGCTCGTGCCCGAGGAGCACGGGGGCGCGGGCTGCGGCCCCGCCGAGCTGGCCGCCGTGGCCGAGGAGATGGGAGGCGCGCTCTCGCCGCACCCCTTCCTGCAGACCGCGGTCATGGCGGTGACCGCCGCGACCGCCTGCGGGGCCGGCGACCTGCTGAAGGCCGTCGCCGACGGCGGCACGACCGCGACCGTGGTGCTGCCGGGGGACGCGGAGCTGCGGCTGGCGGGCGGGCGGCTCAGCGGGGTGGCGCCGTACGTCCTCGCGGGCGAGCTGGTGCTGCTCTACGCGGGCGGGCAGCTCGTGGAGGCCGTGCCGACGCGGCGGGAGGCGTACCTGACGATGGACGAGAGCCGGCCGCTGGAGCGGCTGACCTTCGAGGACGTGCCCGTACGGCGGCTCGGCGACGGGACGTCGGCGGGGCGGGTGCGCGACCTCGGGATCGCGGCCCTCGCCGCCGAGCAGGTGGGCGGGGCGCAGCGGTGCCTGGACATGGCGGTCGCGTACGCGCGGACGCGGGTGCAGTTCGGCCGGCCGATCGGGGCCTTCCAGGCGGTCAAGCACAAGCTGGCGGACGTGCTGCTGCTGGTGGAGTCGGCCCGGTCGGCGGCCCGCGCGGCGGCCGAGGATGAGGTGGCGGCGGCGGTCGCGGGGTCGTACTGCACGGAGGCGTACCTGGCGGCGGCGGGCGAGAACATCCAGGTCCACGGAGGGATCGGGATCACCTGGGAGCATCCCGCGCATCGCTACTTCAAGCGGGCCACCTCCGACGCCCAGCTCTTCGGCCCGCCCCAGGCGCACCGCGCCCGCCTCGCCCCGGTGGTCTTCGGCCAGTGAGCCCGGGCTCAGCCGCCGAGCAGCTCTTCCCAGGGGTGGCGGGTGTTGGTGCGGCGGGTGGTGTCGAGCGCCTCGGCGAGCCGCCATAGGCCGGGTCGGGCGTGGGTGCGGGCGCGTCCCATGGGGTCGATGGCGCGCAGCTCGACGCGGACGCCCATCACGTCGAGGACCGCCGTGGCGGCCCCGCCGGGACCGGCCTCGGTGACGAGCGGCCCTTCGTGGTCCGGGTCGACGACCCGCTCGGCCAGCAGGCCGGCCACCTCGGAGGCGTAGGGCCCGTCGCGCCACTCGATGTGCCAGGTGTGGTCGCCCCCGCGCCACCAGGTCAGGTCGCGGCACGACTCCATGAAGTCGGCCTCGGACGCCAGCGCCGCCATGACCCGTCCGAACGCCTCGTAGCGGCGGGCGCTCGTGAGCGAGAGGTCGCCACCGTCGAGGCCGGGATCTTCGGCGTCCTTCGGCCGTCTCAGCGCGTGCTTTCGCTTCACGAGCATCCACTCTGATCGCGCCCGCGCCCTTCCCGCAAGTCCCCGCCGCTGATACGCTCTACCAAGCGAGCGCTTGGTTTCCTACTGTGCCGGAGGCGCGATGACGTCCCTACGGATCAGCCTGGGGTACGAGCTGGAGGTCCGCGGCCGCACCCGCGACGTCGAGCAGCAGGCGTTCCACAACGTGGTCGAGCAGGTCGTGCTGGGCGACCGGCTGGGGTTCGACACCGCCTGGTTCGTGGAGCACCACTTCACCAGGGGCTTCTCCCACTCCTCGGCCCCCGACCTGGTCCTCGCGGCCATCTCCCAGCGGACCGAGCGCATCCACCTGGGGCTCGGCGTGGTGCTGCTGCCGTTCCAGTCGCCGATCCGCACGGCCGAGCGCGTCGCCACCCTGGACGTGCTCAGCGGCGGCCGGGTCGAGTTCGGCACCGGCCGCGGCGCCTCGCCCCTGGAGTACCAGGCGTTCCAGCGGCCGTTCGAGCAGTCCCGGCGGATCTGGGAGGACTCGCTGGAGGCCGTGCTCGCGATCTGGAACGCCGACGGCGAGCCGGTCAGCCGCTCGACCGAGTTCTTCGAGATCCCCGACGTCGCCGTCTACCCGCGCCCGGCCCAGCACCCGCACCCGCCGGTGTGGGTGGCCTCCACCTCGCTGGACGGCTACCTCGCCGCCGCCAGGCACGGCTACAACCTGCTCGGCATGACCATGCTCAAGGGCATCGACGACGTGGCCGCCGACATCGCGCGCTACCGCGAGTGCCTGGCCGAGCACGGCTTCGACCCCGACACCCGCCGGGTCGCCCTCATGATCCCCTGGTACGTCGCCCCCACCCGCGAGGCCGCGACGGCCACGGCCGCCGACCCCGTCCTGTGGTACATCCGCCGCCAGGTCAACCTGGTCACCCCGCCCGACTACTACGACGCCCGCCACGCCACCCACCGCGTGCTCGGCCAGCTCGCCGCCGGGCTGCCGCCCGAGGAGGCGATGGCCACGCTGCGCGAGCACCTCATGGTCGTGGTGGACGACGTGGCGGGCTCGCGCAAGGCCCTGGCCAGGATCGCCGAGGCCGGGGCGACCGACCTCATCATCCAGGCCCAGGTCGGCGGGCTCGCGCACGAGCGGGTGTGCGAGTCGATGACGCTGTTCATGACCGAGGTGGTGCGCTGATGGGCCGGTGGCTGACGCGGGACGACCTCGGCGCCGCCGCGGGCTCGGCCGCCGGGCTCCTGCTGGTCTCCCCCGACGCGTCCTGCGCCTTCCCGCTCGGCCCCGAGGACCGGCGGGCCGCCGCCGGGCTGACCGCGGCGGCCCTGCGCGCGGCCGGCGTGGGCGAGCGGGACCGGGTCGCGGTGGCCCTCGCCGAGCCGGCCGGCTCCCTGTGGGCCGCGGCCGCGGCCGAGGTCGCCCAGGCCGCCGCCGGGCTCGGGCCGCGCGGGCGCATGCGGCTGCACCACGCCCTGTCGGCGCTGCGGGCCACGACGCTGGTCACCACGCCGACCGGCGCGATGGACCTCCTGGCCCGCCTGCACCTGGAGTTCCTGCTGGACCCGCTGGACCTCGGGCTCGCCCACATCGTCCTGACCGGCGAGATCGCCTCCAGGAGCACGCTGAGGCACCTCGCCGGCGAGTTCGGCGCGCGGGTCACCGAGGTGTACGCGAGCCCGTTCGGCGGCACCGCGCTGGCCTGGCGGGCCGCCGAGGAGGACCCGCTCACGCCGCTCGCGGACGACCTGCTGGGCCTGGCCGCCCTGGCCAAGGACGCCCCCGCCGACCCCGGCGCCCCCGTGGCCGAGCTGGTCGTCACCCCGCGCGGGCACGCCACGCTCGGCGACGCGACGCTGAGGACCGGCCACGTCGTACGCGGCGGAGGACTCTCCGCCCCCGCCCACACGGTGGGCGAGCACGTGCTGGTCAGAGGCGTGTGGCTGGCGCTGCCCCGCCTGGAGAAGGCGCTCGCGAAGATCGACGGCGTGGCCGGCTGGGACCTGACGATCAGCCGTCCCGGCACGCTGGACTCCGCCGTGCTCACCGTGACGTTCGGCCGCGAGAGCCTCGTCGGCAACCCCATGTGGCGCTCGCGGATCCAGGAGGCCGTGCGGGCGCTGACGCCGGTCTCGATCAGTGTGGAGATCGCCCCGGAGGCGGCCGAGGGGCCGCGGCCGGGCAGGGTGACCGACCTGCGCGGCCACCATCTGGGCAGGGACCGGGCGCTCGTCACCTAGGGGTGGGCATGGCACCGATGAGCGGGGCACCGATGGGCGGAGCACCGATGCCGAACTGGGGGACACTCCCCCGCATGCTGCGCGACCAGGCCGAACGGCACCCCGGCGACACGGTCGTGGCCGGGCGCGGCGGGCACGGCACGCTCGCCGGGCTGCGCGAGGCCGCCTCGGCGGTCGCCCGCGGCCTCGTCGCGCTCGGCGTCGAGCCCGGCGACCGGGTGGCGCTGTGGGGGGTGAACTCGGCGTACTGGGTGGAGCACGTGCTCGGCGTCTGGGACGCGGGCGCGGTCGTCGTGCCGCTGTCGCCGCGCTTCAAGGGCATCGAGGCCGCCGAGGTCGTCACGAGGACCGGCGCGAAGGTGCTGATCACGGGTGACGGCCCTGCGGGCGCCGGGCTCGCCGGGCTGCTCCCGCCGCTGCCCGGCCTGCGGCACACGATCGTCCCGCCGGCCGCGGAGCTGCGCGCGCTCGGGGAGCGGGTGCCCGTACGCGAGGCCGAGGAGCGGGCGCTCGCCGTCCGGCCCGGCGACCTGTGCGAGATCATGTCCACCTCCGGCACCACGGGCACGCCCAAGGGCGTCATGCTGGACCACTCCCAGGTCCTGCGCGGCTACTGGGACTGGTCGGAGATCGTCACCCTTGACGAGCACGACCGTTATCCGGTGATCGCCCCGTTCAGTCACGGGTTCGGGCTGAACGCCGGGCTCGTGGCCTGCGTGCTGCGCCGGGCCACGATGCTGCCGATCCCGGCCTTCAGCCCGGACGCGCTCATGTCGCTGATCTCCCGCGAGCGGGTCACCGTGCTCGCCGGGCCGCCCACGCTCTTCCACCGCATCCTGGACGAGCTGGAACGCGGCTCCTGGGACGTCTCCTCGCTGCGCGTGGCCATCTGCGGCGCCGCCGCCGTGCCCGCGTCGCTGATCACCCGGCTGGTCGAGCGGGTCGGGCTGGAACGGATGATCAACGCGTACGGGCTGATGGAGGGCACGGTCGTCTCCATGACCCGGGCCGGCGACCCGATCGAGGTCGTCGCGGAGACCACCGGCAGGCCCGTGCCCGGCATCGAGGTCAGGATCGTGGACGGCGACGGCAAGGAGGTCGCGCCCGGCGAGCGCGGCGAGATCCTGCAGCGCGGCTACGGTGTCATGCGCGGCTACTGGGACGACCCCGAGCGGACCGCCGAGGCCGTGGACGCCGACGGCTGGCTGCACACCGGCGACATCGGCGTGCTGGATGAGCGGGGCAACCTCGCCGTCGTGGACCGCTTGAAGGAGCTCTACATCGTCAACGGCTTCAACGTCTCGCCCGCCGAGGTCGAGTCGCTGCTGCTGCGCGAGGGGTCGCCGGCCCAGGTCGCCGTGGTCGGGGTGCCGGACGCGTCGGCGGGCGAGGCCGGAGTGGCGTTCGTGGTGCCGAGGCCGGGCGCGCGGGTGGTCCCCGAGGAGCTGATCGCCTGGGCGCGGGCCAACATGTCCGACTACAAGGTCCCGAAGCGGGTGGTGGTCGTGGACGCCCTGCCGGCGAACGTCAACGGCAAGATCGACAAGCGGGCGCTGCGGGAGCGGGCGTCCGGGTAGCCGCGCGGGGTGTTTCTCCGCCCGGCGGCGGGCGTGAGCGGTTACGTTGGCAGGAGCACGGATCAAGCTGTTCTCGCCGAAATGGGGTTCGCCCGCGCCGGCGATCGGGGATACATCGATCACACCGGCCGGTTACGTCTAATGGGGCCTGGTGAGGGCCCCGGGCGGCCGGCTCTGAGGAGGCAGCGTGGCGTTGCGTGTGGCGGTCATCGGATCGGGACCCGCCGGCATCTACACGGCCGAGGCGCTGGTCAAGCAGTCGGCCGGAGCGGCGCGGGTGGACGTGCTCGAACGCCTGCCCACCCCGTACGGGCTGGTGAGATACGGGGTCGCCCCCGACCACACCTCGATCAAGTCGATCGCGAACTACCTGAAACGAGTGCTGGAGCTGCCCGAGGTGCGCTTCCTCGGCGGCGTCACGCTGGGCGAGCACCTGTCGGTCGCCGACCTGCTGCGGCACTACGACGCCGTGGTCTACTGCACGGGCGCGATGGTGGACCGGCGGCTCGGCATCCCCGGCGAGGACCTGCCGGGCAGCGTGGCCGCCACCGACTTCGTCAACTGGTACTGCGGCCATCCCGACGTGGACCCCTCGCGCTTCACGCTCGACAGCCCCGAGGTCGCGGTGATCGGCGTCGGGAACGTGGCCGTCGACGTCGTACGCATCCTCGCCAAGACCGCCGACGAGCTGAGCCGCACCGACGTGCCCCACGACGTGCTCCAGCGGCTGTCCGAGAGCCAGGTCAAGGCCATCCACATGATCGGCAGGCGCGGGCCCGAGCACGCCAAGTTCACCCTCAAGGAGCTGCGCGAGCTGGGCGAGCTGGACAACGCCGACGTCGTGGTGCGGCCCGACGAGGCCCAGGTGCTCGGCTCGGGCTTCTCCCGTCAGGTGCAGGGCAACGTGGACGTCATCAGGTCGTGGGCGGCCCGCGAGCCGGTCGGCCGGGCCCGCCGCCTCGACGTGCGCTTCTGGCTGCGGCCGGTGGAGATCCTCGGCGCCGAGCGGGTCGAGGGGCTGCGCCTGGAGCGCACCCGGCTGTCGCCGGAGGGGCGCGTGGTCGGCACGGGCGAGTTCGAGACGCTGCCGGTCGGCATGGTGCTGCGGTCGGTGGGCTATCAGAGCGTGCCGCTGCCGGGGGTGCCGTTCTCCGAGGACACCATGACCGTGCCCAACCAGGCGGGGCGGGTGCGTGAGCGCGAATACGTCGCGGGCTGGCTCAAACGCGGCCCCACCGGCGTCATCGGCACGAACAAGTCCGACGCCGCCGAGACCGTGCGCACCCTGCTGGCCGACCTGGAGGGCCGCGAACGGGCGCCCGCGACGGCCACGATCGACGCGCTGCTGGCTGAGCGGGGCGTGCGGCCGATCACGTACGACGAGTGGCAGGCGATCGAGGCGGCCGAGACCGAGCTGGCCAAGTCGCTCGGCCGCGGCGACCGGGTCAAGCTCGTCGGGCTGGAGGCCATGCTCCGTGCCTGCCGTCCCTGACCCGCCGGTCCCGGCGGGGTTCGCCGCGACCTACCGCGCCCAGCGGGCGCGCTTCCCCGGCCTCTCCGGCCGGCAGCCGGTCCACACCGTGTACGTGCCCGCCGACCGGTTCTCGGCCGCGACCGTGGACGCGTGGCGGGACGAGGCCCTGGGGCTGGTCCACGCCCATCTGGCCGGGCCGGGCGAGCTGGCCGAGGTGTTCGACGTCCCGCACGCCCTGGCCGCGGCCGTGCACGCCAAGCTGCTGGTCAAGCTCGGCCGCGAGCCCGTCGAGGACCTGCGGATCGACTTCGAGGACGGCTACGGCGTCCGGCCGGACGCGGTCGAGGACGGGCACGTCGAGCAGGCGGCCGAGGCCGTGGCCGCGCTGCACGCCGCGGGCGCGCTGCCGCGTCGCTGGGGGCCGCGGGTGAAGTCGTTCGCCGACGGCGACCCCGAGCGCTCGATCAGGACGCTCGCCGGGCTCGTGCGCGGGGTGACGAAGCGGACCGGCGAGCTGCCGGGCGGGTTCACGGTGACGTTCCCCAAGGTGCTCATGGAGGACTACCTGCGGCAGTTCGCGGAGGTGCTGGCCTGTCTGGAGGCCGGGCTGGGGACGCGGCTGCGGTTCGAGATGCAGGTGGAGGCGCCGCAGACGCTGCCGTTCCTGCGGGCCGAGCTGGCCGAGGCGCTGGACGGGCGGCTCGCGGCGGCGCACTTCGGGGTGTTCGACTACACGGCCGCGCTCGGGCTGCCGCCGCACGAGCAGCGGCTCGACCATCCGGCCTGCGACCACGCCCGGCACGTCATGCAGACGGCGTTCGCGGGCACGGGCGTGGAGCTCTCCGACGGCTCGCTCGCCGCCTCGCCCGCCTCCGGGCGGGCCGGGGACGTGCACGCGCTGTGGCGGCGGCACGCCGAGCTCGTACGGCACTCGCTGCGGCACGGCTTCCACCAGGGCTGGGACATGCACCCGTCGCATCTGGTCAGCCGCTTCGCCACCGTGTACGCCTTCCACCTCGCCGACTACGACGCCTATCGGGAGCGGGTGCGGGCGTGGGAGGAGCGGCGGGAGGCCGGGGGCGGGGTCATGGACGAGCCCGCCACGATCCGCACCCTCGCCGCGGCACTGCGCAGGGCCGACGCCGCACTGCCCTGACGACGGCACGCCGGGCGCTCCGGCCTCCCCTCACCCCGAGGCAGCCGAAGGGGCCGATCGGGCCGCAGGCGGCGGACCAGGGCCGTACAGGGGCATCCGGCGGGTCCCCGTGAAGCGGCGTCAGTCGCGTTCGATCAAAGAGCGCCAGCGGCGGACCAGGCGCCACTCCACGGGGTCGGACCAGCTCGCCCGGGCCGCCGAGCCGATGTGGAAGGCGCGGATGCCCTGGTCGAGGAGCATCGGCACGTGGGGCGGGCGCAGGCCGCCGCCGGCCAGGATGATCGAGCCGTCGCCCGCCTCCGCGCGCGAGCGCAGCACTCCCAGGCCGTCGCCGACCCCGGTGGGGGCGCCCGAGGTGAGCACGGTCGCCAGGTTGGGCAGCAGCCGCACCGCGCGCCAGGCCGCGTGGACGTCGGCCGCGTGGTCCACGGCGCGGTGGAACGTCCACGGCAGGGGGGACACGGCGTGGATCAGGGCCTCGGTGGCGGCCAGGTCGACCGCTCCCGCGCCGTCGAGGAAGCCGAACACGAACCCGGCGGCCCCGGCCTGGGCCAGCGCCTTGGCGTCGCGGGCCAGCCGGTCGAGCGTCTCCGGGCCGGCGGTGAAGGTGGCGTCGCGGCGGAGCATCACCATCTGCGGGAGCGGGCACTCGGCCGCGATCGCGGCGACCGTCTCCGGTGAGGGGGTCAGCCCGTCGGCCGCCATGTCGGCGACGACCTCCAGCCGGTCGGCTCCGCCCTGTTCGGCGGCCACGGCGTCGCGTACGTCGAGCGCGATCACCTCGAGCAGGGATCCGGTCATGCTGCAGAGGTTATATGGCGCTCTGTACCGTTGCGCCCCAAACTGGCCTCCCACCTGCGCAGAACCCCGGGTGGCCCGGCCTCCACGAGGGGAGGCCGGGCGGCCGGGCGGTCAGGCGGCGGTGATCAGCTCGGCGAGGGTCAGGTCGCGGAAGGCCATCGTGACGAGATCCTCCGACCGGCGCTGGAAGAGGGCGCCGCTGGCGCGGTGCGGCAGGTCCACCGTGCGGACGTGCTGGAAGCCGCGGCTGCGGTAGTAGTGCTGCAGGCGCGGGTTGGCCTTGGCGCAGTCGAGCCGCACGTACGGCAGCCCCGCCGCGAAGGCGGCGGCCCCGGCCCAGTCCAGGAGGGCGTCGCCGAGGCCGCTGCCGGACCACGGCCGGGCCACGGCCAGCTTGTGGACGTACAGCGCCGCCCCGGGTTCGTCGGCGGGTGTCCAGAACTCCGGGTCGGCGTGCCCGTCGAGGGCTATGGTGGCCACAGGAGGCGCCGCGAGGTCCGGGTCGAGATAGCGCAGTTCGTCGTCGAGCAGGTAGAGCACGCGCTCCTCGATCAGCGGCATGATCCGCTCAGGCCCGAAGCCCTGGCGGGGCCACTGCCGCACCCCCTGCCGGTGCAGCCATTCAGAGGTGTCGGCGAACAGCCGCAGAACGCCGGGAAGGTCGCCGGGCTCGGCACGGCGGAGGGCGAGCGGGTGAAGCAGCGTGTTGGTGTGCATAGTAAAACTCCCGTTGCATTGGGCGTTCACGCGCACGCGCACAGTGATGACGCGTTGTCGCGTAAGGGTGATTTGGTGCCTTAAGCCGATATATCCGATATATGGGACTTAAGGCGATTTGAGGGAGTATGCACGACTCCCCCAGGCCAGCGAGGCGGCTAATTCTCGCTGCACCCGGCCGGCGGGATCACCCCTTCTTACGAGCTCTCTAGCGGCTATCGAGCTCGTATCTGATCAAATGTTTGTCGGCTGGCAACACCGACACGGCGACACGCACAGGCATGTCGGCCCCGTCGTACCCCACTCGGACGTAGACCATTACTGGTGTGCCGAGTTCTAGCTGGAGGCGTTCGGCCTCCTCCTGGTTGGGCATGCGCGCCCAGATGTCGTCGACGACGCGCACCTGGGCGTGACCCAGCTCCTCCAGCACCCGGTTCGCCCCTCGGGCGATGTCGCCGGGCCTGGCGATCTCGGAGTCGGCCACGAGATCACGCGGGAAGTAGGAGTCGTTGGTGTTGTACGGCTGTCCGTCCACGAACCTCAGACGGCGTCTCACCACGGCCAACTCCCCGTCGGCCAACTCCAGCCTGCTGGCGATCTCCTCGACGGGAGACACCGTCAGCACCTCGATGTACTGGCTCGGCTCGCGGCCCTCCTGCGCCACGGCGTAGGCGAATGCCTCGCGCAGTTCACCGCGCGAGCGCGGCTCAAGCTCGCGCTGGGGATAGATGAGCAGCGGCCGCCGGTCCCTGACCACGGTTCCGCGTCGCGGCGTGCGCGTGACGAGCCCCTCGTTGACGAGCTCTCCGAGGGCCAGTCTGACGGTGTTCCTGCTCACCCCATGGTCTTCCATGAGTTGTGCCTCGGTCGGAAGCTGCGCCCCGGGGCCGAGGACACCCGAGTAGATGGCTCGACGCAACTCCGCAGCCACCTGCTGATACAGCACCGACCTTGCCACTTTCACCCCTTTTGTTCCAACAATTTAGACGATCTGGTTCTAGCAGGCCACAACCCCTTGACCGAACCCCCTCGATCGGCCCATCATCCATTCGTTGGTACAAATCCATCTAAAGGCCGGTGAGGGGGTGAAGGCCAATGCCGCCGGTCAGCACGGGTGAGTCGTACCTGCCCTGGAAAGACCTTGGCGAAGCAACACGTTTACTGCGTTACGCGTTGCCGCGCCAGGGTTTCACCCACACCTACCAGAGCAACCGGCATGGCGCGTCCGTGCACTCGGCGTCCACTGAGCTGACCGCGGAGCGCGAAGACGGATCCTTAGTCGCAGTTGAGGAGGGTGGCGCCCCCGTCACGCGCTCCATCGATGACCCGGTCGGTGCAGCTCGACGCATCGCCGCACGTTGCCGGCAGCAGGAGCCTTCACACTCCCCCATCGACTCCGCGAGCGATCTCGCGGCCTAGGACTCCATCCCTCGCCGGAGTCCTGGCGCCGCCGCTCACGGGGCAGGAAGCGCGTCCTGGCGGGTCCCCCACGCCCGCCAGGGCGCGCTTTCCTCTTGAGGGGGGACCGTCATGTGGAACGCAACAACCTCTCGACCCACCGCCGCCCAAGGCGGCGGCCGTGCCCGGGGGCACAGCCGGACGGCCGGTCGGGCGGCAGGCGCGAGCGCGGCCTGTGGCCGCCCCGCCGCCGCCGAGCCGGTTCCGCTCACGTGCGCCGTCCCGTCCGTATCGTCCGCGCTGACGTCTACAGACTCATCATCGACCTTCTCGCGCGGGCCGTGGGGCGGCTTCTGCCTTGTGGGACTCGTGGGGTCGGTGGGGACGGATCCACACCGAACGGGTTCCTTATCCGGCCGGCTCCCAGTCCACGAGCGTCAGGTCCGCGTCCACGCGCCTGAACACCCCGCGCACCCGCTCCCCGCCCCGGGGCTCCCGCCCTCCCCGCCAGTTCCCGTGCACCAGGCAGCCAGGCACCGCCGCGAGGCCCACCATGACGACCACGTACGGCGTCGCGAGCCCCGGCACGAACGGCTGACGGCTGACGATCCAGCTCTCCACCCGGCCCTCGGGCGGCACCGCCCGCCACCGCCACTCCTCGCTCCGGCACACCGGGCAGAACGCCCGCGCGGGGAAGCGGTCCGTGCCGCAGCCCGCGCACCGCTGGACCGCGAACTCGCCCCGGGCCAATCGCTCCCACCACTCGCGCGAGTCCCGGTCCGGCTCGGGCCGGTGGACGGTCATCACGCCCTCCTGAGGATCAGCGCCGACGTGGCCGGGAGGATGTATCCCGGTTGCGCCGTGGACAGCGCCACCTCCGCGCCCGGCACCTGCCGGTCCCCCGCCTCCCCCCGGAGCTGGGACACCGCCTCGGCGATGTGGTTGACGCCATGCACGTAGCCCTCGGACAGGAAGCCGCCGTGCGTGTTGACCGGCAGGGGGCCGTCGAGCGCGGTGGCCCCGGAGGCGACGTACGGGCCGCCCTCCCCCTTGGGGCAGAACCCGTAGTCCTCCAGTTGGACGATCACCGAGTACGTGAAGCAGTCGTAGATCTCGGCCACGTCCACGTCCTCGGGCCCGAGGCCGGCCTGGGCGTACAGGCGCGGGGCCAGCCCGGCGGCGGCCGTGACCGTCGGGTCGCCTCCCGACAGGTGGGACTGGCCGCCGCCCCAGGCCGCCGCGGAGATCAGCACCGGCGGGCGGCGCAGCTCGCGGGCGCGTTCGGCGGTGGTGACCACCACGGCGCAGGCGCCGTCGGTCTCCAGGCAGCAGTCCAGCAGCCGGAACGGCTCGGCGATCCACCGGCTGGTGAGGTAGTCGTCCAGGGTGATGGGCGTGCGCATGAGGGCGCGGGGGTTCTTGGCGGCGTTGGCGCGCTGGGTGACCGCGAGCGTCCCGAAGTGCTCGGCGGTGGTGCCGTACCTGAGCATGTGGGCTCGGGCGTACATGGCGTACTGCTGGGGCGGGGCGACGTAGCCGTACGGGGCCTGGTACTGCACTTCGGGGCTGACCGGCAGGGCGCGCCCGGTGCCGCCCATGCGGAACTCGGAGCGGGCGTTGATGGCCCGGTAGCAGACGACGGTCTCGGCCATCCCTGTCGCGACCGCCAGCGCGGCCTGGCCGACGACGGCGTGCGAGACGCTGCCCCCGCCGAACTGGTCGAGGTGCCAGGACAGGTCGGCGAGGCCGAGCGCGGGGCCGACCAGGGTCGGCGGGGCCGAGTCGCCGACGCGGTGGGTGGCGAGGCCGTCCACGTCGTCCGCGGTGAGCCCGGCGTCGGCGAGGGCGGCCAGCACCGCGCGGCAGGCCAGGGTCAGCGTGCTGACCCCGGAGTTCTTGGTGAAGGGGGTGTATCCGACGCCGGCGATCGCCGTCGCGTTCCGGAATTCAAGCAAGCGCTTGGCCACAACCAGCACGGTAGGCCGGACGTTTCGCGCATGTCAACGCGGGCTCCCGCGCGTCCGGCCGGGCAACTTGACACCTTTTCCGGCTTCCCCCTACCGTCCAAGCAAGCGCTTGGTATAGTAGGGCGCAGCCGGTGGACTAGGAGGCGGACCCCCATGAGCACACACGCTGCCCGGCTCGTCGCGCCGGAGAGCTGTCGCGGCCTTCCGACGCCACCTCAGCGCAGGATTCGCAACGGAGCCACCATGCCGACGGGACCGACCCCCGCGAACGGCCACCTCGACAGCCGCCGCTTCCGGCAGGTCCTCGGCCGCTTCGCCACCGGCGTGGTGGCGATCACCGCGCTCGACCCCCGCGACGGGCAACCCTGCGGCCTGGCCGCCAACTCCTTCACCTCGGTCTCGCTCGACCCGCCGCTCGTCGCCTTCTGCGTGGCCCACACCAGCACGAGCTGGCCACGGGTGCGCGGCGCCCGCGTCGTCACCGTGAACGTCCTCGCCGAGCACCAGCGGGAGGTGTGCGCGCAGCTGGCGTCGCGTGGCGGCGACAAGTTCGCCGGGCTGGAGTGGACCGGCTCACCCGGCGGCAACCCGGTGCTGGAGGGCGCACTCGCCTGGCTCGACTGCGTGGTCGAGGCCGAGCACCCGGCCGGCGACCACACCATCGTGGTGGCCAGGGTGCTGCAGCTCGACACGCACGCCGACGGCGGCCCGCTGGTGTTCTTCCAGGGCGGCTACGGCGGCTTCCGTTGATCCCTGGGGAGACCCCCGGCTTCCGCGAGCAGGCGCGGGCCTGGCTGGAGGAGGCGCTCCGCGGCGAGTTCGCCGCGGCCCGCGGCCTCGGCGGCCCCGGCCGCGAGCACGAGGGCCACGACCTGCGCCTGGCATGGGAGCGGCACCTCGGCGCGCACGGCTGGACCTGCCTCGGCTGGCCCGGACGGTACGGCGGCCGCGCCGCCTCCCTCGCCGACCAGATGGCCTTCCACGAGGAGTACGCGCGGGCCGACGCCCCCGCCAGGGTCGGCCACATCGGCGAGACCCTGGTCGGCCCCACCGTCCTGGAGTTCGGCAGCGAGGAGCAGAAGGAGCGCTTCCTGCCCCCGATCCGCCGGGGCGAGGAGCTGTGGTGCCAGGGCTACTCCGAGCCGGACGCCGGCTCCGACCTCGCCGCCGTCCGGACCAGCGCCCGGCTGGAGGGCGGCGACTGGGTGGTCACCGGGCAGAAGGTGTGGACGTCCCTCGCGCACGTCGCCGACTGGTGCTTCGTCCTGTGCCGCACCGAGCCGGGGTCGCGGCGGCATCACGGGCTGTCGTACCTGCTGGTCCCGATGCGCGGGCGGGGCGTCACGGTCCGGCCGATCACCCAGCTCACCGGGACGTCGGAGTTCAACGAGGTGTTCTTCGACGGCGCGCGCACCGCGGCGGGGAACGTGCTGGGCGCGCCCGGCGACGGCTGGCGGGTCGCGATGGCCACCCTGCGGCACGAGCGCGGCGCGTCCACGCTCGGCCAGCAGCTCGGCTTCCGCCGCGAGCTGGCCGCGGTCGTCGAGACCGCCCGCCGGACCGGCGCCGCCGGCGACCCGGTCCTGCGCGACCGGCTGGTACGGGCCTGGCTGGAGCTGGAGGTCATGCGGCTCAACGCGCTGCGCATGCTGGGCCCTGACCCGGGGCCCGAGGCGTCGATCGCCAAGCTGTACTGGTCGGAGTGGCACCGGCGGCTCGGCGAGCTGGCCCAGGCCGTCCAGGGGAAGGCCGGACTGGTGAAGGCCGGGCCGGTGGGCGAGCTGAACGAGCTCCAGCGGCTCTACCTGTTCAGCCGGGCCGACACGATCTACGCCGGCTCCAGCGAGATCCAGCGCAACATCATCGCCGAGCGCACCCTGGGGCTCCCCCGCTGATTGGAGAACCGATGCTCCCGCCGCCCCCCAAGGCACACGGACTGCTCGACGGCAAGGTGACGCTGGTGACGGCCGCCGCGGGCGCGGGCATCGGCTACGCGACCGCGCGCCGCTGCGCCGAGGAGGGCGCCACGATCGTCCTGTCCGACCGGCACGAGCGCCGCCTCGCCGCCGCCGCCGACGCGCTGACCGACCTCACCGGCGTCAGGCCGCTCGCCGTGCCGTGCGACGTGACGTCCGAGCCGCAGGTGCTGGCGCTGTTCGACGCGGTGGCCGAGGCGCACGGCCGGCTCGACGTGGTGGTCAACAACGCCGGGCTCGGCGGCACGGCGCAGCTGGCCGGGATGACCGACGAGCAGTGGCACGCGGTCCTCGACGTCACGCTCAACGGCACCATGCGCTGCACCAGGGCCGCCCTGCGGCAGATGTACGCCCAGGGCTCGGGCGTCATCGTCAACAACGCCTCCGTGGTCGGCTGGCGGGCGCAGCGCGGCCAGGCGCACTACGCCGCGGCCAAGGCCGGGGTGATGGCGCTCACCCGGTGCGTGGCGCTGGAGGCGGCCGAGCACGGGGTGCGGGTCAACGCCGTGGCGCCGTCGCTGGCGGTGCACCCGTTCCTGGCCAAGGTCACCGGCGAGGAGCTGCTGGCGGAGCTGGCGGCACGGGAGGCGTTCGGGCGGTCGGCGGAGCCGTGGGAGGTGGCCAACGTGATCGTCTTCCTGGCCAGCGACTACTCCTCGTACATGACGGGCGAGGTCGTGTCGGTGTCGTCGCAGCATCCCTGAGCCCGGGGTAGGCGGCGAGGGGCTCGCGGGGTTACCGTCCGTGGCATGGGCTCACGCACCACCTTCCTGCTCGACGTCCTCATGACCGAGTTCGGCGACTCGATCGCCCGCGATCCGGCCGCCTTCCGCCGCAAGTTCCGCAAGATGGCGGCCTCGCCGTTCGCCTTCTACCGGGGCAGCGCGTGCCTGTTCTACGCGGACATGACCGGCCCGTACGCCGACGACGCCTATCTCGACGAGCCGACCGGGCGCGTCTGGATCCACGGCGACCTGCACGCCGAGAACTTCGGCACGTACATGAACGCCTCCGGCGAGCTGGTGTTCAACGTCAACGACTTCGACGAGGCGTACGTGGGGCCGTACGTCTGGGACCTCAAGCGCTTCGCGGCCAGCGTGGCGCTGCTCGGCTACGCCAAGGCGCTGTCGGACGAGGCGATCGGCGGGCTGGTGGCCGACTTCGCGGGCGCGTACGTGGAGGAGCTGACCGCGATCGCGGCGGGCGGCGACGACGCGATCGGCTCGCTCACCCTGGGCACCACCACGGGCGTGCTGCACCGGGTGCTCCAGACCGCCCGGCTCAGCACGCGGGTGGCGCTGCTGGACGTGGAGACCGTGATCGACGACTACGACCGCCGCTTCGCGCTCATGGACGGGCGAGAGCCGGTGGACGGGGACACGCGGGAGGCGGTGCTGGCCGCGTTCGCCGGTTACCTGACGACGCTGCCCGGCCACGACGCGTCGGCCGAGCGGGCGGTCGAGCACGTGGTCAAGGACGTGGCGCTGCGCAAGGGCGTGGGCATCGGGTCGGCGGGGCTGCCGTCGTACAACCTGCTGCTGGAGGGGCGCTCGCAGGCGCTGGAGAACGACGTGATCCTCTACATGAAGCAGGCGGCGGCGCCGGCGGTGGCCCGGCACGTCGCCGACGAGAAGGTGGCGTCGTACTTCCTGCACCAGGGGCACCGCACGGCCGAGTCGCAGCGGGCGCTGCAGGCGTACGCCGATCCGTGGCTCGGTTACACCACGCTGTACGGGATCGGGCAGCTCGTCGCCGAGGTGTCGCCGTACTCGGCGGACCTGGACTGGGACGACGTCAACGAGCCGGGCGAGCTGCGCTCGATCATGCGCGACCTCGGGCGCGCGGTGGCGCGCATGCACTCGGTGGCCGACGACGAGTCCAGCCACGACCTGGTCGACTTCTCGACGGAGGAGGCGATCGTGGCGGTGATCGGCGAGGACAGGGCGGGGTTCACGGCGATGCTCGTGGAGTTCGCCCACCGGTACGGCGCCCAGGCCCGCGGCGACCACCAGCGGTTCGTGGACGTGTTCCGCAACGGCCTCCTGCCCGGGGTGTGAACCGACCGGCCGGTATGGCATGCTCCGGAACATGACTCTGTTCTCGGTGGAAGGCAAGACGGTCGTGGTGACCGGCGGCTCGCGGGGCATCGGCCGGATGATCGCGGCGGGTTTCGTGGCGGCGGGCGCGAACGTCTACATCTCGGCGCGCAAGACGGCCGAGGTCGAGAAGACGGCCGCCGAACTGGGCTGCCGGGCCGTGCCCGCCGACCTGTCCACGGCCGAGGGGCGCGAGAGCCTCGCCGCGGCCGTGGACGGGCCGCTGCACGTGCTGATCAACAACGCTGGCGCGACCTGGGGCGCGCCGCTGGAGGAATATCCCGAGTCCGCCTTCGACAAGCTCTGGAACATCAACGTCAAGGGCGTGTTCGCGCTGACCCAGCGGTTCCTGCCGCAGCTCAGGCAGGCCGCAGGGCCTGACGACCCGGCCCGGGTGATCAACGTGGGCTCGGTGGACGGCATCCGGGTGCCGGTGCTGCCGACGTACGCCTACTCCTCCACCAAGTCGGCGGTGCACATGCTCACCCGGCATCTGGCCCGGCACCTGGCGAAGGAGCACATCACGGTCAACGCCATCGCGCCGGGGCCGTTCGAGTCGAAGATGATGGCCTTCGCCCTCGACGACCCCGGCACCCGGGAGTCCATCGAGACCAGTGTGCCGCTCGGGCGCATCGGCCGGCCCGACGACATGGCGGGCACGGCGATCTTCCTGGCTTCGCGGGCGGGGGCGTACCTGACGGGGACGGTCATCCCGGTGGACGGCGGGATCACCGCCTGACTGCACCGCCTGACCACACCGCCTGACCACACCGCCTGACTACAGCAGCTCGACCAGGGCCTTGGCGAACGCCTGCGGAGCGCCGGGGTCGTGGCGCAGGAACAGGTAGGGCTCGGTCAGCTCCAGCTCGATGACCGCGGGCTCGCCGCCGGGCAGCCGGACCAGGTCCACGCGGGCGTACAGCAGCGGGCCCTGCACCGTGGCGAGCACCCGCTCGGCCAGCTCGACCTGGTCGGCGGCGGGCGTGCGGGCCTCGGCCAGCGAGGCGTCGGCGGCGCCGCCCGCCAGCATCGGGTTGCGGCGCACGGCGTGGCTGAGGCGGCGGTTGAAGTAGAGCAGCGAGGTCTCGCCCTCGGTCTCCACCATGTCGAGGTAGGGCTGCACCATCGGCGTGCGCCCGTCGGCCTCCAGCGCGGCGGCCAAGGCGACGGCCTCGCCGCGGTCGCGGGTGCGTACGGTGTCGCGGGCGCCCGCCGAGATCGCGGGCTTGACGACGTATTCGGGCCAGTGCGGCAGGTCCTCGGACGACCAGTGCGTGGGCACCGACGGCAGGTCGCGCAGGTAGGTCTTGTCGGTGTTGGCGGCGATCACGGCGGCCGGGTTGAGCAGCCGGCTGACCGACTCCACGTGGCGGGCCCAGGCCAGGAACCCCGCGCGCCGGGGCACGTAGTCCCACACCGAGCGGACGACGACCGCGTCGTAGGCGCTCCAGTCGGCGGCGGGGTCGTCCCAGCGCTCGGCGCGGCCCTCGACGCCGGCCGCGCGCCAGGCCGCGAGGACCAGGTCGAGCTCGTCGTCGCTGTCCAGGCCGTCAAAAGTGGCATACGCACAGATAGTCACCCAGAGATGCTAATACGGCACGAGCCAGGCCGTTTCCGGCCTGGCTCGTGCGTGACGGGGTGAGCGCCGACTACCAGTCGACGACGTCGTCGACGTAGGCGCCGCTGCGGTGGGCCGTCGTCACGGCGTTGCCGTTGACGGCGTTGACGCTGGTGGCGCTCGCGCCGGCGACGTTGCGGTTGCCCACGTTGCCGAAGTTGTTGCCGGACTGGGAGGCGTTGGTGTTCCTGCTGGCGTTGCCGGCGTTGGTGTCGGCGTGGGCGGGGGCCGACAGGAAGGCGGCACCCGCCGCGGCCGCCACGAGGACACCGGTCACGCAGAGCTTCTTCATCGGGTGGAGGTCCTTTCGATCAGTCGAAGACGTAGGTGACGACGATGCCGCCGTGCGCGGCCGTCGAGGCGATGCCGTTGACGTTGTTGACGTTCGTCGAGGCGCCCTGGCCGCGGTTGGCCGTGGCGACGTCGCCGAAGGTGTTGCCGGACTGGGAGGAGTCGCTGTTGGCGCTGCTGTTCCTGACCCAGGACCAGCCGCCGGGCCAGACGTCGGCGTGCGCGGGGACAGCCGCGGTGAGAGCAAGGAAAGCGCCGCCGGCGACCGCTGTCACCACTGCCGCGGCGGCGCACCATCTTCGGATCAACTCGGCTCCTTCGCCGTTGGGGGAAGCGTTCTCCTGGCGACCCTATAACTCACAGTTGCCGAAGAGTAGCTGAAAGTAGTCAGAATTTTGTTCGGGGCGGAGGGGACACTGACATGGGGCTGTCAGTGACCCGGCCCTACCGTCGCCTGCCATGACGATCTACGAACTGCGGCGCTACACCCTGCGCCCCGGGCGGCGCGACGCCCTCATCGAGCTGTTCGAGCGGGAGTTCGTCGAGCCGCAGGAGGCCGCCGGCATGCGCGTGTCCGGCACCTTCCGCGATCCGGACGCGCCCGACACCTTCACCTGGCTGCGCGGCTTTCCCGACATGGCGGCGAGGAAGGCGGCACTGGAGACCTTCTACTCGGGGCCGGTGTGGCTCGCCCACCGGGAGGAGGCCAACGCCACGATGCTCGACTCCGACGACGTGCTGCTGCTGCGGGCGCTCACCGAGCCCGCCCCGGGGTCACGGCCGCCGGTGGGGGCCGTCGCGCCGCCTCCGGCCGCGTACGTCGCCACGATCTACCCCGTGGACGGCGACCTCGCCGCGCATTTCGCCACCGTGGTCGCGCCCGCGCTGACGGAGGCCGGGGCGCCGCCGGTCGCGTCGTTCGTCACCGAGCACGCCGAGAACACCTTCCCCCGGCTGCCGGTGCGGAGCGGGGAGAACGTCCTGGTGTGGTTCGCCCGGTGGGAGCGGGACTCGGACGTGCCGGACCTCGCGGCCGTGGACCTGCCGCTGGTGGAGTCGCGGCTGACGGCGGCGCCCCAGCGGCTCCGGCTGCGCCCCACGGCGCGCTCCGCCATGCGCTGATCATCCTCGCGGGGACCGCTCACGCCGGCGTGCGCGGCGCAGCAGCCCCCAGACGACGGCGGGTTGCGCGAGGCCCGTGAGGAGCAGGGTCGCCCACGCCAGGTACGGGACCAGCCACCACAGCTCGTCGGGCACCGCGCCGAAGGCGGCCAGCTCGCTCCAGAGGATGCTCAGGGGAAGGCTGACCAGCGCCAGCGGCCACAGCACGACGCTGTCCTTGCCCATGAGCAGGCCGACGAGGGAGACCGCCCCGGCCGCCACGATGACGGCCGCGTAGATCGTGACGGCGATGTCAGCGGCGCTGAAACGCGGATGTCGCATCATGAGCGCTCCCCCTCGGCCTCGTTCTCCGCGAGGTTACGCCAGAGGGGGATCTCGCCGCCGCCGTCCACCCGTACCTCGGCGCCCGTCACGTAGCCGGGGGCGGCGAGCCACAGGCACGCCTCCGCCACGTCGGCGGGGGTGGCGAGGCGGCCGGCCGGGATCGCAGCCCCCAGACCCTGATCACCGCCCTGGTCGCCGTAGTGGCCGGTGGCGGCGGCCTCGGTCGCGGCCAGGCCCACCACGACCGTGTTCACCCGAACCTCGGGCGCCCACTCGGCGGCCAGGCAGCGGGCCAGGTGGTGCAGGCCCGCCTTGGCGGCGCCGTAGGCGGAGGTGCCGGGCGAGGGGCGGGTGCCGCTCGCGCTGCCGATCATCACCACGGCCCCGCGCGTGGCCGCCAGCAGGGGCCGGGCGTACTGCGCGACCAGGAGGGGGGCCGTCAGGTTGAGCTCGATGACCCGGGCGTGCAGGCGCGGCGAGGTGCCCGCGAGCGGCGCGTACGGTGATCCGCCCGCGTTGTTGACCACCACGTCGAGCCGCCCGAACCCGGCCATCAGCCGCTCGACGTCCTCCGGCTCGCGCACGTCGGCGGGGACGAACCGGAACTCCGCCCGCTCGGGCGGGTGGCGGGCGCACACGGTGACGTCGGCACCGGCCCGCGCGAAGGCCCGTGCGACGCCGAGGCCGATGCCCTTGGTGCCGCCGGTCACCAGGACGGACCTGCCGGTGTAGTCGTAAGTGACGGTCACGGGTGCTACCGTACCAAGCAAGCGTTAGGTGCAACCAGGAGGTGGGGCGGCGGGATGGGGATCACGCTGCGGGCCGGGCCGGTCGCCGAGGTCGTCATGGACGTCCCCCCGGTGAACGCGCTGACCGTACGAGCCTGGGAAAAGCTGGCCACGACCCTGCGGGCGGCCGGGGACGACCCCGCGACCCGGGTGGTCGTGCTGCGCGCCGAGGGACGCGGCTTCAACGCCGGGGTGGACATCAAGGAGCTGCGGGACTCCCCCGGCCACGAGGCGCTGGTCGCCGTCAACCGGGCCTGCTACGCCGCCTTCGCCGCCGTCTACGAGTGCGCGGTCCCGGTGATCGCCGCCGTTCACGGGCACTGCCTGGGCGGCGGGGTCGGCCTGGCCGGCAACGCCGACGTCGTGGTGGCCGCCGAGGACGCCTACTTCGGGCTGCCCGAGGTGGACAGGGGCGCGCTCGGCGCGGCCACCCACCTCGCCCGGCTGGTGCCGCAGCACCTGATGCGGGCCATGGTCTACACGTGCAGGAACGTCACGGCGGCCGAGCTGCACGCGTTCGGCTCGGTGCTGGAGGTCGCGCCGCGCGACAAGCTGCGCGAGGCGGCGCTGGAGGTGGCGGGGCAGATCGCGGCCAAGGACCCGTACGTCGTCCGCCGCGCCAAGGAGTCGCTCAACGGCATCGACCCGGTGGACGTCCGGCGCAGCTACCGCTTCGAGCAGGGGTTCACCTTCGAGCTCAACCTGATGGGCGCGGGCGAGCGGCACAGGGAGCGGTTCCGGTGACCCGCCCGAAGGCGACCGGGACGCAGGGGACCGGGACGAAGGTGATGACCGCCGAGCAGGTCGCGGCCGGGCTGGAGAGCGGCATGACCGTCGGCATCGGCGGCTGGGGGTCGCGGCGCAAGCCGATGGCCCTGGTGGCCGCCGTGCTCCGCTCTCCCGTCCGTGACCTGACCGTCGTCTCCTACGGCGGGCCCGACGTCGGCATGCTGTGCGCGGCCGGGAAGGTGCGCCGGGTGGTGGCCCCGTTCGTCACGCTCGACTCCATCCCGCTGGAGCCGCATTTCCGCCGCGCCCGGCAGGCCGGGGAGATCGAGTTCACCGAGTACGACGAGGGCATGTTCATGTTCGGCCTGCTGGCGGCGGCGCACCGGCTGCCGTTCCTGCCGACGCGGGCCGGTCTCGGCTCGGACGTGCTACGGGTCAACCCCGAGCTGCGGACGGTGTACTCGCCGTACGGGGACGGGGAGGAGCTGGTGGCGGTGCCCGCGCTCACCCTGGACGTGGCGCTGGTGCACCTCAACCGGGCCGACGCCCGGGGCAACGCCCAGTATCTCGGACCCGACCCCTACTTCGACGACCTCTACGCCAAGGCCGCGGCCCGCTGCTACGTCTCCTGCGAGCGCCTGGTCGACACCGCCGACCTGCTGAAGGAGGGGCCGGTGCAGTCGCTGCTGATCAGCCGGTCCATGGTGACCGGCGTGGTGGAGGCGCCCGGCGGGGCCGGGTTCACCGCGTGCGAGCCGGACTACGGGCGCGACGAGGAGCGGCAGCGGCGCTACGTGGAGACGGCGCTACATGGAGACAGGGCGTGATGACGAGCAGGGCTGACGTGTGCGTGCTGGCCTGCGCGGAGGCGTTCCGCGGCGACGGCGAGATCCTCGCGGCCGGGATCGGCGGGGCGGTCACGGTGCTGGCGGCGCGGCTGGCGCGGCTGACGTTCGAGCCCGATCTGCTCACCCACGACGGCGTCTGCCTGCTCACCGGCGACGTGCCCGCCCTGGGGCGGCCTCCGGAGGTCGTGGAGGGGTGGCTGCCGTTCCGCGACCACCTGTGGCTGGTGCTGAACGGCCGCCGGCACGTCATGCTCGGCGCGAGCCAGATCGACCGGCACGGCAACACCAACATCTCCTGCATCGGCGACTGGGCCCGGCCGAAGGCGCAGCTCCTCGGCGTGCGCGGCGCGCCCGGCAACACCCGGTGCGACCCGACGAGCTACTGGATCCCCCGGCACACGCCGCGCGTGTTCGTGCCGCGGGTGGACGTGGTGAGCGGGCTCGGCACCGACCGGGGCGCGTACGACCTGCGCCGCGTGGTGACGAACCTCGCCGTGCTCGACTTCGCCACCCCGGACGGGTCGATGCGGCTGGCGTCGGTGCACCCGGGGGTGAGTGTGGCCGACGTGGTGGCCGCGACCGGCTTCGAGCTGACCGTGCCCGCCGAGGTGCCGGTGACGCGGGAGCCGACCGCCGCGGAGCTGGACGTGCTCGACCGGCTCGACCCCGGCCGGGCCCGCGAGCGCGAGGTCGCGGCGTGAGGACCGCGCTGACCGCCCTGGTGGGCTGCCGGCATCCGATCGTGCAGACCGGCATGGGGTACGTCGCGGGCGCCCGGCTCGCGGCGGCCGCCTCGCGGGCCGGCGCGCTGGGCGTCATCGGCGCGGCCACCCTGTCGGTCGAGGAGATGACCGCGGCCATCCGCCGCGTCAAGGAGCGTACGGACCAGCCGTTCGGCGTCAACCTGCGCTCCGACGCCGACGACGCGGCCGAGCGGGTCGAGGTGCTGGTGCGCGAGGGCGTGCGGGTGGCCTCCTTCGCGCAGGCGCCCCGGCGGGACCTGATCGCCCGGCTCAAGGACGCGGGCGTGGTCACGATCCCGTCGGTGGGCGCGCGCCGGCATGCCGAGAAGGTGGCCGCGTGGGGTGTGGACGCCGTCATCGTGCAGGGCGGCGAGGGCGGCGGCCACACGGGGCCGCTCGCCACCACCCTGCTGCTGCCCCAGGTGGTGGACGCGGTGGACATCCCGGTGATCGCGGCGGGCGGCTTCTTCGACGGGCGCGGCCTGGTGGCGGCGCTGGCGTACGGGGCCTGCGGCGTCGCCATGGGCACCCGTTTCCTGCTGACCGCCGACTCGCCGGTGCCGGACGAGGTGAAGAAGGTCTATCTGGCCGCCCGCGAGACCGTGGTGACCACCAAGGTGGACGGGGTGCCGCACCGGGTGCTCGCCACGCCGTTCGTGGCCGGGCTGGAACGCCTGCGCCTGGCCCGCGCGGTGCTGAACGGGGCCCGGTTCAAGCGGCTGTCGGGCCTGTCCTGGGCGGCGATGCTGCGCGAGGGCCGCCGGATGCGCCGCGGCAGGGAGCTGACCTGGGCGCAGGTGCTGCAGGCGGCCAACACGCCGATGTTGCTGCGCGCGGCCATGGTGGAGGGCAGGGCGGACCTCGGGGTGATGGCGTCGGGGCAGGTCGTGGGCGTCATCGACGACCTGCCGACGTGTCAGGAGCTGGTGGAGCGGATCATGGCCGAGGCGGCGGAGGTGCTAGGCCGTCTGGGACGTTCTTGAGCGCCTCGCGGCGGCTCAGGCCCGACAGGCCCTTGGCGCGGACGTAGCGGACGACCTCGGCCGGGTTGGTCTTGGCGTATTCGCGTAACGCCCAGCCGATCGCCTTGCGGGCGAAGAAGTCGTTGTCCGACAGGCTGGGCTCGATGCAGGCGTACAGCAGGGCGGTGTCGGTGCGGGCCCTGAAGCGGTTCTGGCAGAGGATCGCGGTGCGGCGCTTCCACAGGTCGGCGTCGTGCGCCCACTCCAGCATGAGGGGGCGCATCGAGTCGGGGTAGGCGGCGAGCAGGGCGCCGACGCGGTGGGTGGCCAGCTCGTCCACGAGGTCCCACCAGGCGCCGGTGACGATCATCTCCTCGTACATCGGGACGGTGTAGAGGGTCTGGAAGCGCCGGTAGTAGTGGTGACCGGACAGGTCCACGGCGGCGTAGCGCTCCTCGCGGTATTCCGCCTCGCGCCACAGCGCGAGCACCGCGCGCCGCCACTCGGGGGCGCTGTCGATGCGGTGCTCGGCGAAGACGCGCCGGAGCGTGGCCCGCCGCGGCACCGCCTGCACGCCGAGGAACGGCATGGGCGACTTCATGTAGGCCCGCATCGTCTCCGCCTTGTCCGGCTCGGCCGCCTCCTGGAGGGCCATCCGGACCGCTTTGCCGAGGCTCATCCCTGGGGCTGGGTCGTCCGCTCGCCGGTGGCGAGGCCGTCGAACAACACCGTGATGTAGTGCTCGGCCAGGCCGTTGGTGTTGAGCCTGCCCCCCGGGCGGAACCAGCGGACGGCCACCCAGATGGTGTCGCGGATCATCCGGTAGGTGAGCTTGGGGTCGACGTCGGCGCGGAACTGCCCGGCGGCCTGGCCGGCCTTGA
The DNA here is from genome assembly GCF_041402765.1 of Nonomuraea sp. AD125B. Classification (NCBI taxonomy): domain Bacteria; kingdom Bacillati; phylum Actinomycetota; class Actinomycetes; order Streptosporangiales; family Streptosporangiaceae; genus Nonomuraea; species Nonomuraea sp. AD125B. The sequence goes on from NZ_JBGLOU010000025.1 coordinate 61,887, forward strand.
TCTGGGTGACCCAGATCTGCTCGACCTCGTCCTCGGCCTTGACGAGGTAGTTGAAGCGCTCGAACTGGCGCAGGTAGTTCCAGTCGTTCTGCATGACGGTGATGGCGGCCCGGTGGGGCTCCAGGGTGCCGAAGCCGATGCGGACCATCTCCGACAGCACCGTGCGCGGGTCGGCGGTGGTGTCGACGGCGGCGCGGTAGCGGGCGATGAGGTCGTCGAGGAAGGTGGAGAGCACCTCGTCGACGATCGTCTCCTTGGAGTCGAAGTGGTGGTAGAGACTTCCGGAGAGGATGCCGGCCTCGTCGGCGATCTCGCGTACGGTCGTGGCCTGGAAGCCCTTGCGCGCGAAGAGCTCCGCGGCGAGCTTGACGAGGTGGTCGCGGCGCTCGGAGGCCGAGCCTGATGCGGCCCGCTGGCGCTTCGCCGATGTGGTGGTGGTGCCGGAGTTCTTTCGCGTGGTCACGTCACCATTATGAGCCCTCGCACAATCGCTTGTTCACGCTACGAGCGCAGCTCATCCGGCATTCCGCGCTTTACCAAGCGCTTGTTAGGATGCCGGGATGAGAGAGGCGTACATCGTCGGCGCCGTCCGCAGCCCCGTCGGGCGCAGGAACGGCGGCCTGGCCCGCACCCATCCCGCCGACCTCGGCGCCCACGTGCTCAAGGAGCTGATGAGCGGCGTGGACGCCGACCCCTCGGCCGTCGAGGACGTCATCTTCGGCTGCGTGGACACCGTCGGACCGCAGGCGGGGGACGTGGCCCGTACCTGCTGGCTGGCCGCCGGGCTGCCCGAGGAGGTGCCCGGCGTCACCGTGGACCGCCAGTGCGGCTCGGCCCAGCAGGCGCTGCACTTCGCCGCCCAGGCCGTGCTGTCGGGCACGAGCGACCTGGTCGTGGCGGGCGGCGTGCAGAACATGAGCATGATCCCGATCTCCTCGGCCATGCTCGCCGGGCAGCCGCTCGGGCACGCGGACCCGTTCACCGGCTCCAAGGGCTGGGCCGCCAGGTACGGCGCCCAGGAGGTCTCCCAGTTCACCGGCGCGGAGCGGATCGCCGAGCGGTGGGACCTGTCGCGCGAGGAGATGGAGCGGTACGCGTACGAGTCGCACCGCAGGGCCCTGCGCGCCATCGACGCCGGATGTTTCCGGCGGGAGATCGCCCCCTGCGACGGCGTGACCGACGACGAGGGCCCGCGCCGGGACACCACGCCGGAGCGGATGGCCGCGCTGAAGCCCCTCGTCCCCGGCGGCCGGCTGACCGCCGCGCTCGCCTCGCAGATCTCCGACGGGGCCGCCGCCCTGCTCATCGCCTCCCCCCGCGCGGTACGCGACCACGGCCTCACCCCGCGCGCCCGCGTCCACCACCTCTCGGCGCGCGGGGACGACCCGATCACGATGCTGACCGCGCCGATCCCGGCCACCGCGCACGCGCTCGGCAGGACCGGCATGTCCATCGACGACTTCGACGCCATCGAGGTCAACGAGGCGTTCGCCCCGGTCGTGCTGGCCTGGATCAAGGAGACCGGGGCCGATCCCGCCCGGGTCAACCCGAACGGCGGCGCGATCGCCCTCGGCCATCCGCTCGGGGCGACCGGCGCGGTGCTCGCCGTCAAGCTGCTGCACGAGCTGGAGCGGACCGGCGGCAGGTACGGCCTGCAGACGATGTGCGAGGGCGGTGGCCAGGCGAACGTCACCGTCATCGAACGCCTGACGTCACAAGATGCCTCTAGCAAATAAGAAACTTTCCTATTAGATTCGGAGGCATGCCACAGAGCGGTGACCTGCTGCGCCTCGCCGACGCCGTCCTCTTCCCGGGCTTCGCCGGGCGGACGCCACCCGACTGGATCCGCCGCAGGCTCGGCGAGGGGCTGGCGGGGGTGGCGCTGTTCACGCGCAACATCGCGGACCCCGGCCAGCTCGCCGCGCTCACGGCCGCGCTGCGCGCCGAGAACCCCCTGGTGCTCGTCGGCGTCGACGAGGAGTCGGGCGAGGTCACCCGCCTGGAGGTGGCCGGCGGCAGCAGCCGGCCCGGCGCGTACGCGCTCGGCGTCGTGGACGACGTGGCCCTGACCGAGGCCGTCGCCCGCGACCTCGGCGCGGACCTGGCGCGGGCCGGGATCACCGTCGACTTCGCGCCGTCCGCCGACGTCAACTCCAACCCGGACAACCCGGTCATCGGGCTGCGGGCGTTCGGCGCGGAGCCCGAGCTGGTCGCCCGGCACACCCGGGCGTTCGTCCGGGGCCTCCAGTCGGCGGGCGTGGCGGCCTGCGCCAAGCACTTCCCCGGGCACGGCGACACCTCCGTGGACTCGCACCACGGCGTGCCCGTGGTCGCCGGGGACGGCTTCGAGGACGCGCTGCTGCCCTTCCGCGAGGCGATCAAGGAGGGCGTCAGGACGGTGATGACGGGGCATCTGCTGGTGCCGGCGTACGACGCCGAGCTGCCCGCCACGCTCAGCCCCAAGGTGCTCACCGGGCTGCTCCGCGAGGAGCTGGGCTTCGACGGCGTGATCATCACGGACGGCATCGAGATGGCGGCGGTGTCGGAGGCGTACGGCATCGGGGGCGCCGCCGCCCGCGCCATCGCCGCCGGGGCGGACGCGATCTGCGTGGGCGGCGAGCGGGCCGACGAGGGGACGGCCGTGGAGATCCGCGACGCCATCGCCGCCGCCGTGGCCGACGGACTGCTGCCCGAGGAGCGGCTGGCCGACGCCGCACGCCGGGTCCGCGAGCTGGCGACCTGGGCCGCCGCCTCCTCGGGCGGCTCTACGGGCAGCTCTACGGGCGGCTCTACGGCGACCGGGACCGACTCAGGGGACGGTGGGCTTGGGCTGGTCGCGGCGCGGCGGGCCGTGCGGGTGACCCGCCGCTCCGCCGCCCCGGTGCTGCCGCTGTCCGGCCCGGCGTCCGTCGTGGAGCTGGCGCCCGAGATGAACCTCGCCATCGACAAGAACACCCCGTGGGGCGTCGGCGAGCCGCTGTCGCGCCTGCTGCCCGGCACCACCGTCGCCAGGCTGACCGCCGCCGAGGCGACGGGCCCGGCGCTGGAGCGCCTGCTCGGCGCGGCGACCGGCCGCCCGCTGGTGATCGCGGTCCGCGACGCGCACCGCTACGCCTGGCAGGGCGAGGCGCTGCGGCACCTGCTGAGCGCCCGCCCGGACGCGGTCGTGGTCGAGATGGGCCTGCCCGCGCGGGCGGACCTCGGCGCGGCGCACGTCGCCACGTACGGCTCGGCCCGGGTCTGCGGCCAGGCGGCGGCGGAGGTGCTGACCGGTAGGCTCTGAGCCGTGGAGTTCGACGGCGAGGACCTCTCACGCAAGGCGCTGAGCGAGCGGCTGCCGCCCGGCGAGCCGCACGTCTTCCGCGGCTGCGACCTCACCGAGACCGACCTGTGGGGCGCCTCGCTGGGCGGGGCCGTCTTCGAGGCGTGCGTGCTCGACCAGACCGACTTCCGCCGGGCCGACCTCGACGGGGCGGTGTTCACCGGCGGAGGCGGGATGCGGGTCCGCTTCAACGACGCCGACCTCATCGACGCCGCCTTCACCGACGTCGACCTGTCCTCGGCCCAGTTCGCCGGGGCGCTGCTCACCGACGCCTCCTTCACCGGCTGCCGCATGATCGGCGCCTCGCTGACCGCCTCGCGCGGCACCGGCTTCCGGCTGTCCCGCTCCAACCTCACCCTCGCCAACCTCGGCGGCTGCTCGCTGCGGGGCGAGCTGGTCGAGGGCGTGCGCTTCGACGACGCCGACCTGTCGGGCTGCGACTTCACCGGCGCCACCTTCAGCGACTGCCGCTTCATCGGCACCCGGCTGCTCGGCACCACGTTCGCCAAGGCCGACCTGCGGGGCGCCGACCTCGGACAGCCCGACGACGCCAAGCTGCGCGCCTTCGCGGGCGCGGTGATCAACCAGACCCAGGCCAACGCCATCCTCGCCGCCCGGGGCATCACCGTCCTCTGACGCCGATCGCACGGAACCCGCGCCGGCGTGCGGACACGGACGAGTCGTGAGCACTGATCTCGAATTATGGTCCCGCGCGGCCGAAGGGAGCGGCGAGGCCTTCGGCGCCTTGTTCGACAGGTACGCGCGCGACGTCTACAACCACTGCTTCCGCCGCACCGCGGACTGGTCGGCAGCCGAGGACCTCACCTCGGTGGTGTTCCTGGAGGCGTGGCGGCGGCGCGGCGAGGTGCGGATCCATCGCGAGAGCGCGCTCCCCTGGCTGCTCGGCGTGGCCAACAACGTGCTGCGCAACCGGCACCGGTCGCTGCGCCGCCACCGGGCGGCGCTGGAACGGCTTCCCGCCCAGGCGTACGAGCCCGACCCGGCCGAGGACGTCGCCGGACGGCTCGACGGCGAGCGCCGGATGCGCGCGATCCTGGCGCTGGTGGACCGGCTGCCGCAGGCGGACCGCGAGGTCCTGGCCCTGTGCGTCTGGTCGGAGCTGACCTACGAGGAAGCGGCCGTGGCCCTGGGGGTCCCGGTGGGCACCGTGCGGTCGCGGCTGTCGCGGGCGCGGAGCCGCCTGAAGGACCTCCTGGAGAAGGAACCCCGGCCACGGCCCGGACACGGATGGAGTGAGCGTCTCTCGGCGCTCCGCAAGAAGGGAGAGGAGCTGTGACCGACCTCCGGCCACCGGCGGAACGCGACCTTCCCGCGGCCCGGCACGCGCTCAGGAAGGCCCATCTGATGACCGTGATCGAACAGCCGGTGCGCTCGCGCCGTCGCCGGCTGGGCCTCGCCGTCCTGGCGACCGCGGTCGCCGCCGCCCTGGCGGTCGGCGTCCCCGTGACGCTGGGCCAGGGCGCCGTCCCGGCGAACGCGGTGATCCGCGAACCTGACGGGTCCATCAAGCTCTACATCACGGACTACCGGCATCCCGAGGTGATCGAACGCCGGTTGCACGACCTCGGCGTTCAGGCGGACGTCACCTTCCTGCCCACCGGCCAGGACTGCAGGGAGCCCCGGGGCACGTACCTTCCCGACAACCCCGCCCTGCTCACCAGCGACCCGCCGGCCGAAGGCGAGGACGACTACTGGAGGCTGCATCCGGAGCAGATCGGGCCGGGGCAGACGTTCGTCTACACCATGTGGTACGAGGAACAGGGAGAGAACCGCATGTTCAGCGCCCGCTACCGGGTCGCGACCGGCCCGGTGGCGCCCTGCGAGGTCGTCCCCGGCGGGCCCGTGATGGAGGAGGGCCCGGAGGGCGGCGTCGGCGGCTGACGCGGCGCACGGGTCAGTCCCCGTCCAGGAGGACGGCCTGTACGGGGCACGCCCGGGCGGCCTGCTCGACGGCGGGCCACGACACGTCGGCCGGTGCGGCGTCGTACACCAGCTCGTCATCGTCGTCGAGGGCGAACACCTCCGGGGCGGCGAAGACGCATTGGGCGTGGGTCTGGCACAGGGTCCTGTCGACACGGACGTGCATGGTCGCCTCTCAGCTGGGGTTGAAGCGGGAGTACTTGCCGAACGACCACCGTTGGGGGACGTCGCCGGCGATGTGGACGACCTTCTCGACGTCGAAGTCGACCAGGCGCTGCGCGCCCGGCACGGCGGCCGCCCTGCCGGTGTCCCAGTCCACGCGGGCGCGGCCGGTCAGATGCAGGGTGTGGCCGTTCTCCCAGTCGAGGAAGAGCAGCCCGCAGCGCGGTTCGATTGCGAGGTTGCCCAACGTCATGTACATCGCGTTGCCGGCGTAGTCGGGCCAGGTCAGCCGCCGGTCGCCGGTCACGGTGACGAAACCGGGGTTGCCGCCCCGGTGGGAGGCGTCCACGCCCAGCCCGGCCGCGTACGTGGCCACGAAGAACGTGTCGGCTTCGGCGATCCACCGCCGGTGCTCGGCGGCGAGCGCGTCGCTGACGAGCACCGACCTTCCGGTCGAGGGGGCGTCGGCGACGTAGGCGCGGGTCTGGATGTACTTCGGGCAGTTCGCATACACCTGCTCGGTGTGGAGCACCAGGCGGCCGCCGTCGTCGTGGGCGCGGCCGTTGACCCGCATCCGCCTCCGGGTGGCCGGCTCGATCGCGATCAGGCCGACCGGCCGTTCGGCGCCGAAGAGGCCGGCGAGCGGTTCTCCGGGCAGGCGGTCGGCGACGACGGTGCGGTCGTCGGGCGCGGTGACGAACCCCGGCGGGCCGGCGAGCGCGCCGGCCCACGCGGCGCCCGTCTCGTCCGCGGCCGCGACGACCACCAGGCGCTGCTGCCCCAGGAAATCCGCGGCCACCTGGGGGACGGTCGTGCCCACGCCCGCCGACCCCCAGTCGTCGGCGGTGAGACCGGCGCGGCGCTGCACGGCGTGCTCGCCTCGATGGAACACGTGAACTCCTAGAAGAAGCCGCAGGTGGGGGCGCCCTGGACGGGGGCCGCTGCGGTCTCGGCGCCGGTCGGCGCGTAGATCTCCAGGCGGATGCCGTCCGGGTCGGTGAAGAAGACGCCGCCGGAGGACGCGCCCTCGCCGTGCGGGACGACCCCGTCGTAGGCGAACCGCACGCCGAGGTCACGCAGGACGGCCTCGTGGCGGCGGACCGCCTCGATGTCGGGCACCTGGAACGACAGATGGTGCAGTCCGGGGCGATCCGCGGAGAAGGCGCCGCCGCTCTGCTGCCACAGCGTCAGGACGAGGCTGCCGTCGCGGCCGAGGAAGGCGAACCTCCGCTCGCCGTCGGTCTGCTCGGCCAGGGTGTCGAAGCCGAAGACCTGGCGGTAGAAGGCGGTGGAACGTGCCAGGTCGGTCACGTTCAGGGCGACGTGCCCGGTCTGCAGGGCCGGCGTGGTCATGAGGAATCTCCAGAGTGAGCGCGATTTCTAACGGCTGACTGCCGCTTCAAGCGTTAGAAATATCGCAGACGATTTCTCATGGTGTCAACTCGCCGGTAGCGTTAGAAAAGTGGAAGTGGCTCACCTCGCAGGCGGCGGCGCCCCGCTCCTCGGCGAACCGCCGCCGATCGAACTCGCCAACACCTCGTACGCGGTGCGGGGCCGCCCCAAGGACGGCCTGCAGAGCATCGAGCACCTGGCCGCGTGGCTGCGCGACCTGCGCCCGCGCCTGGCGGTCCCGCTCACCGACGCCGACCTGCGCGAGGTGAGCGACGGCGACCTGCACGCCGCCAGGGAGGTCAGGGACGCCGTCCGGGCCCTCGCCGTCGCGGCCGTCGACGGCCGTGACCCCGACCCCGCCGCCGTCGAGGCACTGAACCGTCACGCGAGCCGCACCCCGCGCTGGCACGAGCTGCGCATTGCTCCGGAACCCCACCTGGCGGTCCGCACCGCGGGCCGCCCTGTCGCGGCCGCGATCGCCGCGCTCGCCGAGGAGGCCGTCGTCCTGTTCGCCGGGCCGCTCCGCCATGAGCTGCGCGCCTGCCACGGCCCCGGCTGCGTGCTGCACTTCGTCCGCGACACCACGCGGCGCGAGTGGTGCTCAGCCGGCTGCGGCAACCGGGCGCGCGCCGCCCGCCACTACGCCAAGGTGCGGCAAGGCTGAGAGGTCAGGCCCCCTACCTGGTCCACAGGGCGTCCTGGACGGCCTGCACCAGGGCCATGAGCTCGGGCGTCACCCGTTCCCTCGACCACGCCAGCGCGTACGTGATCCGCAGCTCCCCCGCCTCCAGCGGCACGAAGCGTACGTCGTCCCTGCGTACGGCGCGGACCAGGAGCTGCGGGATCGGCAGCACGCCCGCGCCCGCCGCCACCAGGTCGAGCCCGGCGGCGAAGTCGTCGTCGGGCACCAGCCGCGCGTGGCCGGGCAGCCCGGCCCACGGGCGGGCGGACGGGGTGAGCAGGGTCTGGCCCGCCAGGTCGTCAGGAGCCAGCCGGGGCCGGGCGGCCAGGCGGTGCCCGGCCGGCACCGCCACGTGGTCGACGGTCACGTGGAAGCGGGCCGCCGTGACGAACGCGGCCGGGGCCGGGGTGGCCAGGATCGCCGCCGAGACCTCGCCCGCCGCCAGCGCCCGCGCGGCCTCGGCACGCCCGGCCGCCCGCAGCTCCACCCCGATCGACGGGGTGCGCCCGGCCAGGCGGCGGACGACGCGGGCGGCGAGCGTGCCGACGAGCGGTGGATAAGCCAGGTGAATGATCGGGCGGGCGAGCCTGGCGGCCTCGGCGGTGAACGCGGCGACCGACTCCAGCGCCTGCTCGGCGTAGGGCAGCAGGGCCTTGCCCGCGGCGGTGAGGCGTACCTCGCGGGCCGAACGCTCGAAGAGGCGGACCCCGGAGGCGCGCTCCAGCCGGGTGATGGCCTGGCTCATCGCCGGCTGCGACATGCCCAGGTCGGCGGCGGCGGCCGAGAAGCTCAGCCTGGCGGCGACCCGCGTGAAGCAGTGGATCTCCCTGAGCATAAGCAGCATCGATCCATGGTGCACCACCAGGCCCAGGCTCGGCACGATCACGGCGATCACTCGTACGCAGAAGAGGAAGCCGAGGGCAAGATGACGCCGTTTCCGACGTCCACCGTGCTGGGATATCCGCGGATCGGGCCGCGCAGGGAGCTGAAGCGGGCGCTGGAGTCGTACTGGGACGGGCGCAGCACGCGGGCCGAGCTGGAGCGGACCGGGGCGGAGCTGCGCGCCCGGACCTGGCACCGGCTGGCCGGGCTGGGGCTGGAGGGGCTGCCGTCCAACACGTTCTCCCTGTACGACCACGTGCTCGACGCGGCGGTGCTGCTGGGCGCGGTGCCGGAGCGCTACCGGGAGGCCGCCGACCCCTACTTCGCGATGGCCAGGGGCACCGACGGGCTCGCGCCGCTGCGGATGACGAAGTGGTTCGACACGAACTACCACTCCCTGGTCCCCGAGCTCGGCCCGGAGACCACGCTCAAGCTGGACGCCGCCAAGCCGCTCGGCGAGATCCGCGAGGCGCGCGCCCTCGGCTACGAGACCCGGCCCGTGTTCGTGGGACCGGTGACGTTCGTGCTGCTCGCCGGGGCGCTCGACCGGCTGGACGACGTGCTCCCCCTCTACGAGGAGCTGCTGGGCGAGCTGGCCGCCGAGGGCGTGGCCTGGGCGCAGCTCGACGAGCCCGCGCTGGCGGCCGACCGGACGCCGGAGGAGCTGGCCGCCGTGCGCGCCGCCTACGACCGGCTGGGCGCGGTGCGGGCGCGGCCCCGGCTGTTCGTGGCGTCGTACTTCGGGGAGCTGGGCGCGGCGCTGCCCGCGCTGGCGGCCACGCCGGTGGAGGCGATCGGCCTGGATCTGGTGCGGGGCGGCGTCCCCGCCGCCGACCTCACGGGCAAGACCGTGGTCGCGGGCGTGGTGTCCGGACGGGACGTGTGGCGGACCCCGACGGAGCGGGCGCTCGCCACGCTGGCGGCCCTGTCCGCGACCGGGGCGGAGCGGGTCGCGGTGAGCACGTCGTGCTCGCTGCTGCACGTGCCGCACGACGTGGCGGACGAGCCGGAGCTGGATCCGGGGCTGCGGGCCCGCCTCGCCTTCGCCGACCAGAAGGTGGCCGAGGTCGTGGCCCTCGCGGGGGCGCTGGACGACCTGCCCGCGGCCGGCTTCCAGGAGAGCGGCCCGTCCGTGGCGCTCGCGGACCCGCCGCCCGCCGGGGGCCGGGCCCCGTACCCGGTGCGGGCGGCGGCGCAGGCCGCGCGGCTCGGGCTGCCGCCGCTGCCGGTCACCACGATCGGCTCGTTCCCGCAGACCGGGGAGCTGCGCGCGGCCCGCGCCGCCGTCGCGGCGGGCACCCTGGCCGAGGACGCCTACGAGCGGCGCGTCGCCGCCGAGATCGAGCGGGCGATCCGGCTGCAGGAACGGCTCGGCCTGGACGTGCTCGTGCACGGCGAGCCCGAGCGCAACGACATGGTGCAGTATTTCGCCGAGCGCCTCGACGGCTTCGCGGTCACCAGGAACGGCTGGGTCCAGTCCTACGGCTCGCGCTGCACCCGGCCGCCGATCCTGCACGGCGACGTGCGCCGGCCGGCGCCGATCACCGTCCGGTGGGCGGAGTACGCGCGGTCGCTGACGGACCGGCCGGTCAAGGGCATGCTGACCGGGCCGGTGACGATCGTGGCCTGGTCGTTCCGCCGCGACGACCTGCCGCTGCGCGACGTGGTGTTCCAGGTCGCGGAGGCCGTCAGGGAGGAGGTGGCCGACCTGGAGGCGGCCGGGGTGCCGATCATCCAGGTGGACGAGCCGGCGCTGCGCGAGCTGCTGCCGCTGCGGCGGGCGGCCCAGGAGGAATACCTGGAGTGGGCGGTGGCGGCGTACCGGAGGGCCACGTCGGGGGTCGGCGACAGCACCCAGATCCACACGCACCTGTGCTATTCGGACGCCGACCAGATCCTGGCCGCGATCGACGGGCTGGACGCCGACGTGACCACCATCGAGTCGGCCCGGTCGGGGACGCGCATCCTGGGCGCGGTGGAGGGGTTCGGGCGCGGGCTCGGGCCGGGCGTCTACGACATCCACTCGCCCCGGGTGCCCTCGGCCGAGGAGGTCGAGGACCTGCTGCGCAGGACGTTGCGGGCGCTGCCGGCCGGCCGGGTGTGGGTCAACCCGGACTGCGGGCTGAAGACGCGGACGTACGAGCAGGTGGAGGCGGCGCTCGCCAACGTGGTCGCGGCCGCCCGCCGCCTGCGCGCCGAGGTCTGAGCGAGGGTCAGGCGAACGTCCAGGGCAGATGGGCGAGGGCGGCGTCGGCGTAGTGGCGGGGGCCGGTGCTGAGGCCGTAGGCGAGGTCCTCGATCAGCGCGCAGCGGGCGTAGAAGCGCACGCGGGCGCGGTCGTCCTCGTCCAGGGAGCCGGGGTAGTGGGCGACGAGCAGCTCGAAGACCTCGGGGCCGAGGTCGCGGTAGAGGCGGGCGAAGTCGTGCGCGGGATCGGTGACGGCGGCGTCGCTCCAGTCGATGACGCCGGTCACCGCGCCCGTGGCCGGGTCCACCAGGATGTGCTCAGCGCCCAGGTCGTTGTGGCAGAAGCGCAGCGAGCGGGGCTCGCCCGGCGGCTCCTCGGCCAGGAACCGCTCGACCAGGGGACGCTGGTCCCCGGGGACGTGCCGCTCGACGTCGCGGTAGTCGAGCTCGGCCTCCTCCAGCAGGGTCGCGGCCGGGTAGAGGTCGAGCGGGGCGAGCTCGCCCAGTCGGGTGGTGTCGGCGGCGTGCAGGGCCGCGAGGAAGCGCCCGAGCGGCTCGGCGAGCCGTTCGGGCCGCTCCATCGGGGACGTGTTGAGCGGCTCGCCGGGCAGCTTGCGGTAGGCGAGGGCGCCCACCTCGGCGTCGGCGAAGACGACCTCGGGCACCGGGAGCGGCGACAGCCCGGCGACGGCCGCCAGGAGGTCCACCTCCTGCCGGAGCGCCTCGGGGTCGGCCGTCTTGGGCAGCCTGATCAGCAGCTCGCCGTTGACCTCGTGCACGGTGTGGTCGAGGCCCCGGCCGAGCGGGCGGACGGAGCCGACCTCGTAGCCGGGGAGGTGGCGGGCCAGCAACGCGCGGATGTCGCCAGTCACACCCCGCACCCTAGATCCGGACGGGCCGGGCGCGCGAGCGATTTGCCCGCAGACCGGCCTATTTCACCGCACCTGCCGTCAAACCAGCCTGGATCTGGCGCTGGAAGACCGTGTAGACGACCAGCATCGGCAGGATGGCCAGGGTCAGCGCGGCGAACAGGGCCGACCAGTCCTGGTCGTAGCCGGCGGCGGTCGAGATGTCGGCGATGCCCTGGGTGAGCACCCACTTGTCCCGCTCCTGGAGCAGCACCAGCGGGAGCTGGTACTGGTTCCACTGGCCCAGCACGTTGAAGATCGTGATGCTGACGATGCCCGGCCGCGCCATCGGCAGCATGATCTGGAAGAACACCCGCGTGTGCGAGGCCCCGTCCACCATGGCCGCCTCCCCCACCGCCGCCGGCAGCGTGCGGAAGAAGGCCGACAGGAAGAAGACGGTGAACGGCATCGAGTACGCGATGTACACCAGCACGAGCCCCGCGTGCGTGTTGAGGCCGATGAACGGCCCGACGACCGGCAGGTTCCCCATGTTCTGGACGACGAAGAACAGCGGCGTCAGCGCCAGGTAGACGGGGAAGGCCAGGCCGGACACGAACAGCAGGTAGATCGCCCGGTTGCCGCGGAAGGGATAGCGGGCCAGCACGTACGCCGCCATCGACCCGACGAGCATCGTGCCGAACGTGCTGAACGCCACCACGACCACGCTGTTGAGCATGTACTGCCCGATGTGCGCCTGCTCCCAGGCCCGCCCGAAGTTGTCCCAGCGCAGGGCGGCGGGCAGCGACCAGGCGTCGCCGAAGATCTCGTCCTCGCTCTTGACCGAGGCCAGGAACGTCCACACCATCGGCACGATCACCAGCAGCGTCCAGACCAGCAGCGCCACGTGCGTGAGCACGCTGAGCGGCCCGAGCCGCCGCCTGCGCTCCGCGCGGGCGAGTCTGCGCGAGTTCGCCACCGTCCAAGTCGTCGTGCTCATCTCTAGTACTCGATTCGTTCGCGCCTGGACAGGCGCAGCGACAGGACGGAGAACCCGACGATGAAGACGAACATCATCACGCCGAGCGCGGAGGCGTAGCCGAAGCGGAAGTACTGGAAGGCGTTGCGGTAGATCTCGGCGGCCATGACGGTGGTCGACCAGTCGGGGCCGCCGTGCTGGTCGGTCATCACCCACACGATCGCGAACACGTCCAGGGCGAGGATGCCGAGGTAGACCCAGGCGACCTGGAGGGTGTCCCAGAGCAGCGGGAGCGTGATGCGGAAGAAGAGGCTGACCCGGCCGGCGCCGTCGATCTGCGCCGCCTCGAACATGTCACGCGGGATGCTCGCCAGGCCCGCCGAGAACAGCACGACGTAGAAGCCGACGGCCTGCCACACCATGACGCCGAGCACCGACCAGAACGCCACGTCCGGGTCCGACAGGAACCCGATCGGTTTCATGCCGAGCGCCATGAGCGGGCCGTTGAGCATGCCGCTGCCGTCCGGCCGGAACACCTGCTGGAACAGCACCGCCACCACGGCGACGGCCAGCACCTGCGGGAAGAAGAACACCACCCGGTAGAACTTCGACCCGCGGATGCCGGTCACGCCCTGCGCGCCGCCCACGTTGAGCAGGAAGGCGAAGAACAGCGCGATGACGATCGTGCTCAGCGGCAGCAGCACCAGCAGGGCCGCGTTGTGCGTGACGGCCTTCCAGAAGATCTCGTCGCCGAAGAGCCGGACGAAGTTGTCCAGGCCGATGAAGGCGGGCGTGGCCGTCACGCCCCGCCAGTCGGTCATCGCGATGTAGAACGCCTGGGCGTACGGCGAGATCACGTAGACCAGGTAGAGAATCACCGGGGCTGCCAGGAACGCGGTGATGAACAGCCCTCGGCGATATCTGTTGAACAGCATCAGCGCTTGTACTTCTTGATCGAGGAGTCCTTCTTGAGCTCGTCGGCCTTCTTCTGCAGGCGCTCCAGGTAGGCCTCCGGCTTGAGCCCGCCGGTCATGAGTTCGCCGGTGGCGGCGACGGCCTCGTCCTTGAGCTGGGCGTACCAGGTCTGCCAGCGGTAGTAGACGACGTTCTGGCCGGCGTCGGCGAACGCCTTGGTGGCGCTGGCCGCGCCCGGGGAGAGCTGACGGCCGTCGCCCGCGCCCTTGACCACCGAGACCGTCTTGACCAGCTCGCTGAAGTCGCCGGCCGCCTTCTTCGACAGCATGGCGCGCAGGTACTCCATGCCGCCCTGCGGGTTGGGCGACTTGGACGGGACGATGAAGTTCTCACTCGGCTGGCTGTGCAGGGTGCCGTACGGCATCGCGTCGGAGCCGGTGATGTCGGGGATGGGGAACATGCCGTACTCGAAGTCGGCCGGGGTCGTGGTCTTCTGCTCGTTTTCCAGCCAGGAGCCGGAGGGCAGCATGGCGACCTTGTACTTGTTCTGGGCGGTCTGGGTCTGGACGTGGTCGAGGCCCGGGGTGCCCTCCATGAGGTATTTGGCGCCGATCTCGGCCCAGGCGGTGGCCGCGGTCTTCATGGCCTCGCTGGTCCAGGCGCCGTCCTCCAGGTTGTCGATGTTGACCAGGACCTCGTTGCCGCCGATCTTGGCGGCCGTGGTGAGCAGCGGCTCGTACAGGTATTGGGGGAACTTGCCGGCGTAGGTGAAGGGCGCCATCTTGCCGGACTTCTTGATGGTCTCGCAGAGCTTGAGGAACTCGTCCCAGGTCTTGGGCGCCTCCCAGCCGTTGTCGCGGAACGCCTTCTGGGAGTACCAGATGCCGAAGATGTAGTTGACGTAGCCGAGCACGCTGAAGGTGCCGTCGTAGGTGCCGAGGTCGATGACGGCCTGGTCGATCGTGTCGCGGACCTTGACGTTGGGGTCGTCCCAGCTCGGCGCGTCGAGCAGCGGCGTGAGGTCCTGGAGCTGGGAGTCCTGGGCGAGCGCGCCGAAGTCCATGGCGTTGGCGCCGGAGTTGTCGATCACGTCGGGCGGGTTGCCGCCGGCGAAGCGCGGCTGGAGGACCTTGGTGATCTCCTTGGTCGCGTTGTGCTTGATCTGCGCGCCGGGGTACTTGGCGGCGAACAGCGGCTGGTGGATGTTCTTGGCGTAGTCCTGGCCGAAGCCGCCGTCGAAGATCCACACCTCCAGCGGCTTCTTGCCGTCCACGCCGAACGGGTTGGCGGCGCTGGTCGCGACCGGCGCGGCCGAGCCGGACGCCGCGGGCTTCGCGGCGGGGGTGGCGCACGCGGCGAGCGCGCCGGCCACGGGCACGAGGGCCGCGCCACGGAGGAGTTCACGCCTGCTGATATGGGGGGTGGGCATAACGACTACTCCTGACTTCCTACGATTCGCGGATCGTCACGCTCCGCGTCTGATGCGGCCCTGGTAGCGGCTCTCCAGGGCCTTGTTGTGCTCGTCACCGCCCGTCACGTTCACGGACAGGTAGACCGGGGGCGTCTCCCCCAGCGCGACGAGCTCGTCCACCGCCTCGGTGACCACCAGCTGCGCCAGCAGCGCCGAGGTGATCGTGGACACCGCGCCGTAGCTGCCGCCGCCGGGCAGGTCGAGGATCGCGTCACCGTACGGCGCGCCGTTGTCCAGCACGACGTCGGCCAGGTCCATGAGCTTGGCCCCTGACGGGTGGCGCGAGGTCATCCCGGTGCTGTGCGCGACCGAGGTCAGGGCGATGAGGGGGTGGCCGCGGTCCTTGACGAGCCTGGCCAGCTCGACGACCGCGCCGTTGATGCCGGAGCTGGAGATCAGCACGAACACGTCCTCCGGCGCGACCGGCGCGAGGGCGTAGATCTCGTGCGCGACGGCGGGGTCGCGTTCCAGCTCGGGCGTGAGCACGCCCGGCGGGTGGCCGCCGTACAGGACCAGGTCGCGGGGCGAGAGGCGGTTGCTCGGGACGAGGCCGCCGGCCCGTCCGGCGATCTCCATGGCGATGGCCTCGGAGTGTCCCGAGCCGAACGCCTGGACCACCCCGCCGGCCCTGAGCGCGGCCACCAGCAGCGCGGCCGCGCGCCTGACGGGCTCCGCCTGGCTCTCGGCGACCCGCCGGGCCAGCTCCAGGACCTCGTTGACGTACGACATTCAGCCTCTCTCCACCCGGTGACTCTCCACGGCGCTGATCGTGCGCTCGAACGCCTCGTTCGTACGCTCGTAGGTGCGCTGGGCGACGGCCACGTACACGGCGTCCAGCACGAAGACCTGCGAGTGGACGGCGGCCAGCCCGCCCAGCCGGAACGTCGTCTCCCTGCTGGCGGTGGTCAGCACCAGGTCGGCCAGCTCGGCCAGCGGGCTGCGCGGGAAGGAGGTGACCGCGACCGTCAGCGCGCCGTGGCTGCCCGCCTCGGCCAGCGCCTCCATGACCTCGCGGGTGCGGCCCCGGTGGCTGACGCCGACCGCCACGTCGCCCTCCTTGAGCAGCGCCGCCTCGGCCAGGGCCACGTGGGCGTCGCCCGCGCTCCAGCCGGGGACGCCGATCCTGCGCAGCCGCCCCTCCAGCATCCTGGCGACGTCGCCGCTGGTGGAGACGCCGACCAGGAGCACCCGGGGAGCCGCCACGATCGCGTCGGCGACCCTGGCCACGGTGTCCAGGTCGAGCTGGGCGGCGGTGTCCTGGATGAGGCGGGTGTCGGCGGCGGCCATGACCTCGATGGCGCTGTCGAGCGGGTCGTCGGGACCGATCTCGTGGCCCACGCCCGCACCCCAGCCCGCCTGGGCGGCCCGGCCGGTCTCGGTGGCGAGCGCCACGCGCAGCTCGGCGTAGCCGGAGAAGCCGAAGGCCCGGCAGAACCTGGTCACGGTCGCGGGCGAGCTGCCGGCCCGCTCGGCCAGCGCGATGATCGTCGATCGCGCGGCCTCGGCGGGGTCGCCGAGTATCACCTCGCCGACCCGGCGTAACGCCTCCGGCAAACCGGGTAGTTCTGTCTCGACGCGTCCGAGCGCACCTGAAGTCACGAATATTCCTTCCGAATACCCGGCCTTGCGGCGAAAATTATTCTTGCTAACCGGCGTAGTCAACCCCCAGACTCGGACCGTGACGAAATCGGGAGTGGGCGAAGCGCTGGTGATCGGCGTGGACGCCGGAGCCACCTCCACCCGGGTCGCCGTGCACACGCTGGACGGCACACGGGTGGGCTACGCGCGGGCCGGCGCGGGCAACCCCACCGCCCACGGGATGGCCAAGGCGGTGGCCGCCATCCGGGACGCGCTGTCGGCCGCGCTCGACGGGCTCGACAGCGGGCGGGTGGCGGCCTCGCTGGCCGGGGTCGCCGGGCACGTGCCCGAGCTGACGCCGGAGCTGGCGAAGGTCTGGGCCGACCACGGCGTCGCCGAGGGGCCGCAGTGCGAGGGCGACCTGCTCATCGGGTACGTCGCCGGCTCGGCCGAGCCCGACGGGGCGCTGCTGCTGTCCGGCACCGGCGCGGCGGCGGCCAGGATCACCGGGTTCCGGCTCGACGCCGTCGCCGACGCGATGGGCTGGCTGCTGGCCGACGCGGGCTCCGGGTTCTGGATCGGGCGCGCGGCGGCGATGGCCGTGGTCGACGCCTTCGACCGCGGCCTGCCGGTCACGGCCGTGGACGACCCGGCGGAGCGGCTCGTGTCCCTGGTCGCGCGCGACTTCCTCGGCGCCGAGCGGCCGGACACGCCGCGCGCGGTCGCCGCGCGGATCGTCCGGCTGGCGCAGGCCGACCACATGCGGCTGGCCACCCTCGCCGCGCTGGTCAGCCGGGCCGCCGCGGCGGGCGACCCGATGGCCGTCACGATCGTCGAGGACGCCGCCGACCGGCTGGCCGCGACGCTGCGCCGGGTGCACGTCTCCGGCCCGGTGGTGCTCGCCGGCAGCGTGCTGACCAGCGAGGGCCCGGTGCGCGCGGCCGTGACCGCGCGGCTGCCCGGCGTGCCGGTCGGCACGGCCCGCGACGCGGCCGGCGCGGCCGCCTGGCTGGCGGCCCGCCCCCTGCTGGGCGACGCGGCGAAGGCGCGCCACGCCGTCTTCACCGGGCTCAGCCCGTAGGGCACCCCGGCGCCTTCACCGGGCTCACTCCGTAGGGCACCCCGGCGCCTTCACCGGGCTCACTCCGTAGGGAACGCGTCGCCGCGGACCGGGTTCCTCGCCAGGTGCTCCTTCGTCACCAGGAGGCGGACCGCGCCGTCGCGGATGGACTCGGCGTCCCAGACGTACCAGCCGGGTCCCACCCCCGACGCCTCCTCTCCCGGCCGCGCCGAGAAACCGCCGTGCGGGCGCGGCGTGATGAGCTGGTAGACGACCTCCAGGCCACGGGCCCGCGCCGCCGCGCTCACCTCGCCCACGGTCCGCCCGCCGATCGCGACGCCCTCCAGGGGCTCGCCCTTGGCGTCCGCGCGTCCCGGAGCCTCGTACGCCTCCCCCGGCCGCGCGGACCGGCCGAGCTTGACCCAGGCCCGCCCCTCGAACGTGACCGGCAGCCTGATCACCAGCACACAGCCAGCCCGCCCCACGACGCATCCCGACGGCTCGCTGTCGGTCCTCATCGCCGTGCTCCCTCGCGTGGCGCCGCCCGCGCTCGCCACCCCCATCTGCACCACGCCACCGGCCCGGCTCGGCCCGGCCGGCACGATCTGCAGGTGCACGTCGAGGCCCACGGCGGCGAACCCCCGGGTGTAGGCGTCGTACTGGGCGTAGGCGTCCTTGACGCGGGCCACCCACTCGCCGCCCTCCCTGGTGATGTCCAGCTCGGTGCTGGCGTAGACGGCGGTGCCGCCGGGACCGGCGAGCAGGCCCGGGCCGAGCACCGCCCCGGCGGCGAGCACGGCGGTGGCGGCGGCCCCCGCCAGGAGCCGCCTGGCGGGTGTCCCTAGCCGGCGGGCACGGCGGGCCGGAGCGGGCTCCACCTGCCCGGCGGTGATCGCGGCGAGCAGGGCCCGCGCCCCCTCGGTGGACGACTGCCCGGTCAGCTCCTCGTCGCGCACCCGCGCGAGGCGCGTCAACTCGTTCATACGCTCTCCATGACGATGCGGCCTGCGGGAACGCCGGCCGCGGCCAGTGCCTTGGTCAGC
The DNA here is from genome assembly GCF_041402765.1 of Nonomuraea sp. AD125B. NCBI lineage: Bacteria > Bacillati > Actinomycetota > Actinomycetes > Streptosporangiales > Streptosporangiaceae > Nonomuraea > Nonomuraea sp. AD125B. The sequence goes on from NZ_JBGLOU010000025.1 coordinate 80,346, forward strand.
CGCCGGCGCGCCCGGTGCAGCCGGATGCGCACGGCGTTGCGCGAGCAGCCCAGGACGGCGGCGATCTCGCCGTGGTCCAGCCCCTCCCAGGCGACCAGCGAGATCAGCTCGCGGTCGTCGTCCGACAGCACGGCGAGCGCCTGAGCGACCGCCTCCAGGTCGGCGGGCAGGTCGTGGGCGGGCGAGGGGGTGCGGGCGTACAGCTCGGCGAGACCGGCGTCGAACGCCACCGCATGGGCGTGGCGGCGGTGCTCGCCGCGGCGGTGGTTGGCCAGCACGTTCCTGGCGACGCCGTAGAGCCACAACCGGGCCTCCTCGCCTGGCGGCAGCGCGTCCACGCGCCGCCAGGCGATGGCGAAGGTCTCGGCCACCACGTCCGCGGCGTCCTCGGGGGAGTCGCAACGGCGGACGGCGTAGCCCAGGATGCGGTCGTACGTCTGTCTGTAGACGGCCTCGAACCGGATCTTCCGGTCATCATCCACGGGCGGTTCCCATGGCCGGCCTCCTCGGGGTCGGTGGCGGGACACCCTCTACATGTCGCCGACCGCACCGGCATTTCGCCCCTATTTCAGCCCTTGACCGCCCCCGCCGTCATCCCGGTGCCCACCCGCCGCTGCAGGAACAGGAAGAGCAGCAGCGCGGGCAGCGCGAACAGGCTCGCCGCCGCCATCGTGGCGCCCCAGTCGGTGCCGAAGACGTCGCGGAAGGACGACAGCCACACCGGCAGCGTCCGCTTGTCCTGGTCCTTGATGATGAGCACGTTGACGAAGGCGAACTCGTTCCAGGCCGTGATGAAGCCGAACAGCGAGGTCGCCATCAGCCCCGGCGCGAGCAGCGGGAAGATCACCCGGCGGAAGGCCACCAGCCGCGAGCAGCCGTCCACCTGCGCCGCCTCCTCCAGCTCCGCCGGGATGGCGGCGAGGAACCCGCGCAGCGTCACGATCGTGAACGGCAGCGTGATCATGAAGTAGACGCCGGTCAGCATGGCCAGCGAGTCCAGCAGCTCGCTGTCGCGGGCGATGATGAACACCGGCACCAGCAGCGCCTCCCACGGCGCCATCTGCGCGGCGAACACCGCGACCACGAACGCCGAGCGCCCCCGCCACCGCATCCGCGCCACCGCGAACGCCGCCAGCAACGCCACCACCAGCGCGATCAGCACCGCCGCCCCCGTCACCACGAGGCTGTTGCGCCAGTAGACCCAGAAGCCCGGCGCCTCGATCGCGGTGACGAAGTGCTCCAGGGTCGGGTGCGCCGGCCAGAACGTGGGGGTGGCCGACTGGATGTCCCTGGTCGGCTTGAACGCGGTCAGGAACATCCAGTAGACCGGGAAGATCGTCGTGGCGAGCACCGCCAGCGCCGCTATGTTGAGCAGGAGCCGCCTCATTGGCGCACCATCCTTCGCAGGTTGCTGACCAGGGCCACGGCGAGCAGCACCACCGTGAGCATGGCGACCGCCGAGCCGAGGTCGTAGCGGTGCAGCACGCGGGCGACCTTGAACGCGTACACCGGCAGGGTCGTGGTGGCGCCGTCCGGGCCGCCCTGGCTGAGCACCCAGATCTGCGGGAAGCACTTGGCCACCCAGATCACCTCCAGCGAGGCGACCAGCGCGAAGAGCTGCCTGAGCATCGGCAGGGTGACCTTCATGAAGATCTGCGGGCCGCTGCCGCCGTCGATCCGCGCCGACTCGTACAGCTCGGACGGGATCGTGGTGAGCCCGGCGTAGAGGGTGAGCGCGGCGAACGGCACCGACTGCCACACCACGAGGATCACCAGCACCGCGAACGTGGCCGTGCCGTCGGCGAACCAGGTGTAGCCGCGGAAGGAGTCGAACCCGAGCGTGACCAGCAGCCAGTTGACCACGCCCAGCTCCGACTGGAACAGCCACTGGAACACGGTCGTGGCCGCGATGATCGGCGTGGCCCAGGCGAGGGCGAGCGCGCTCATCAGGGCGAGGCGCAGGCCGCGGCCCAGCCGTACCAGCATGAGGGCCACGCCCGTGGACAGCGTCACGATGAGCACGACGTTGATCGCCGTCCAGGCCACGGTGCGCCACAGCACCCGCCAGAACTCCTCGCCGGCCAGCAGCTCGGCGTAGTTGTCCAGGCCCGCGAGGGTCGCGCCGCCCCGGATCAGCTCGCCCATCCGGAAGTGCTGGAACGAGATCACCGCCGCCTTGAGCAGCGGATACAGCAGCAGGAAGGCCCCGCCTGCCACCGCGGGCGCGATGAGCAGGTAGGGCCAGAGCGAGGAAGTGCGCTCCCGCATCAGGATCCGCTGTTCAGGGTCGTGGTGATGGCCGCCGAGACCTTCTTCGCCTCCGTCGCGGGGTCGGCGCCGGTGAGCACGGCGGTCATGTACTGCTTGATCACCGAGGTGGCCTCGACGGCGGCCCAGTTGGGGGTGTTGGGGGTGGCGCGGCCGCCCGCGGCCGCCGCGGCCATGGCCGCCGTGCCCTCGTCGCCGGCGAGGACGCCGGCCAGCGAGGTGCGGTTCGGCACGAAGCTCATCGCCTTGGCCAGCTCGGTCTGGAACTTCTCCCCGGCCAGGGCCTTGACCAGCTCGTACGCCTCCTCCTGCCGCTTGGACGCGGCCGGGACGATGAGGTCGGAGCCGCCCGTGAAGACCGTGCCCGGCTTGTCGGCCGTCTTGCCGGGGATGGGGAAGAAGCCCATCTTGCCGGCCAGTTTCGGCTCGACCTCCAGCACGCGGGCCGCGATGCCGGGCACGGCGATGATCTGGGCGACCTTGCCCTGCGCGAACACCTCGTGCTGCGGCGGGTTGGCCTCGTCGGCGTCCTTCGGGCCCTTGCCGAGCGCCTGGAGCCGCCGGTAGAAGTCCATGCCGGCGAGGGCCTGCGGGGTGTCGAGGGCGCCCTTCCACTTGCCGCCCTCCTGGACGGCCAGGTCGCCGCCCTCGTCCCAGACGAAGCCGGCCAGGGCGTACCAGGTCTGGCCGGTCAGGTAGATGCCCTGGTCGCCGCCCCGGTCGAGCTTGGCGGTGACCTCCAGCCACTCGTCGCGGGTCTTCGGCGGCTCCTTGACGCCGGCCTTGGCCCAGAGGTCCTTGTTGTAGACGACGACGCGGTTGGCGGCGTACCACGGGATGCCGTACTGGTGGCCGTCGACGTTGCCCGGCTGGGCCAGGCCGGGCAGCCAGTCCTCGCCCTTCAGCTCGGCGATCTTGGCGGTCAGGTCGGTGACGCCGCCGCTGGCGGAGTACTGGGCGACCTGGGTGTTGCCGACCTCGATCACGTCGGGGGCGTCGGTGCTGGCCAGGGCGGCGGTGACGCGCTCGCCGATGCCGTCCCACGCCTGGATCTGCAGGTCGAGGTCGATGCCCTGGTGTGCGGCCTCGTACTCGGTCTCGAACGACTTCAGCAGGTCCTGCGTGACGCTGCCGTCCATGATCCAGACGGTCAGCTTGACCGGGCCCGCGTCGTTCCGGGGCTGCTCCGTGGCTCCGCAGGCGGTCAGCGCGAACACGGCCGCCAGCGCCAGGATGCGGTTGTTCATGGCGCTTCCTCTTAGGAGTTGGGAACGGTGTCGCGGAAGGCGGTGCCGGCGGCGCGCAGGGCGCCGACCCTGCTCACCACGTCGGCGGGCGGGACGACCTCGTTCTTGCTGTAGTAGAGCCAGTCGACCTGCTGGCGGTACGTACGCGTGCCGGTGGCCGCCTGGAGATCGATGAACCACTGGTTGAACATGATCCACATCGGGGTCTCGGGGTAGTAGATGTCCCCGTGGTCGGCGAACAGCCGGCCGTCCACGTAGTAGCGGATCCGGCCGCCGGAGACCTGGATGACCAGGTCGTGCCAGCCCGCGAAGCTCGCCCGCTCCTCGGTGTGGGTGTTCACGGCCTGCCAGGGCTCGCCCTGGTAGGTCTCCCAGCTCGTGGTGTAGAGGATGTTCGACGGCTCGCCCCAGCCGCCGTTGGGGAGGTACTCGAAGTCCAGCTCGCCGTAGTCGGGGTCCAGGTTGAAGCGGAGCGGGGTGATGGTGAAGAACGTCTGCACGACGTGCTCGCCGTCGGGGCCGCTGGTGGGCGCGTCGGTGAAGCGGACGCGGGCGCCGTAGGTGCCCTCGAAGAACTTGCGGTTCGCGGTGGACAGCTCGGCCTGCACGGTGCCGGAGGCGGTGCCGTTCGTGGTGGAGTCGAGGGTCAGCAGGCCGCCGGGGAACGAGACGGCCGACGGCGACCAGGTCGCGCCGGGCACGCCGGGGCCGCCGGAGCTGGAGCGTACGGTCCAGCCGCGCTGGGCGAGCAGCGGGTCGGACGGGCCCGAGTAGGTGAAGTCGTCGAACAGCACCCCTGTCGAGCCGGGGCCGGTCGGCGTGATGGTGGGTGTCGGCTCGGTGCCGTGGGGCTTGCCCCAGGCGAGTGCGCCGTTGACGTGGACGGTCACCTTGTCCCAGTTCGCGTACGCGGTGCCGGGACCGTAGGAGTAGTCGTCGCTCTGCGTGAACGACTGCCAGTCGGCGCGGTAGAAGCGCAGTTGCAGGTCGCCGGTGTCGGCGCCGGGGGCGAGGGCGCCCGAGGTGAAGCCGACCTCCAGATACTGGTCCGCGCCCGACTGGCGGACGAACCTGCCGGTCACCGTCGAACAGCCCACCACGGCCCAGGAGCAGGCGAAGCGGTAGGTCTCGGTGCCCGTCAGGTAGTAGCGGATGACGACCTGGTTGAGCGGGATGGTGGTGGTGCCGTCGTTGAAGAGCTTGAACCAGGGCTCGGCCTGGGCCGTGGTCGCGCCGGGGGCGCTGGTGCGGTACTGGAGGCGTACGGCCTGGGCGGCGCCGGCCGGGGTGACGAGGGCGCCGACGAGGAGGACGAGCGGGAGGGCTAAGGAGAGAGCGATTTGGGCGACTTTTCTGGACATTGGGGGGTGTCTCCTTGCATGCCGGACTGGCCCCGTGGCGAGGCCAGGAGGAGCAGGGTGATCAGGCTGGGTCGACCAGGCTGGTGATCAGGCGCCGCGTCGGATGCGGCCGGCGTAGCGCGCTTCGAGCGTGAGGTTGTGGGCGTCGCCCTCCGGGACGTTCGCGGAGAGGTACACCGGCGGGGTCTCGCCCGCGTCGAGCAGGTTGCGCACGGTGCGGGTCACGACGAGCTGGGCCAGCAGCGCCGAGGTGATGGTGGAGACGGCCCCGACGGCGCCGCCGCCGGGAAGGGGGAGCACGGCGTCGCCGTACGGGGCACGGTTGTCGAGGACGACGTCGGCGAGGTCGGCGAGCCGCCGGCCCGAGGGGTGCCGGGACGGGACGGCTTCGGTGTGGGCGCGCGAGGTGATCGCGACCAGGTCGTGGCCGCGCTCCTTGACCAGCGTGGCGAGCTCGACCACCACGCCGTTGACGCCCGAGTTGGAGATGAGGACGAACAGGTCGTGCGGCTGCACGGGAGCGAGGTCGAGGATCGTGCGGGCGACGGCGGGGTCGCGTTCGAGGTCGTAGCGGTCCAGCTCGGCGCGGGGGGCGTCGCCGTGGAGGACGATGTCCCTGAGCGCGAGCCGGTTGGTGGGGACGAGGCCGCCGGCCCGGCCGGCGATCTCCATGGCGACGGCCTCGGAGTGTCCCGAGCCGAACGCCTGGATGACGCCGCCCGCGGTCAGCGCCTTGGTGAAGAGGTCGGCGGCGCGGTCGAGCTCGGGGTCGGCGGGAAGCTCGTGGACGAGGGCGGCGACCTGCGCGGCGTATTGTTCCGGATCTATCGTCATGAATCCCCTTCCGGTAGGCGGTGTCCGGCGACAGCGCGGACGGTGACGTCGAAGGCCTGCTTGGTGCGCTCGTACGTGCGCTGCGCGACCGACACGTACACGACGTCGAGCACGAGGAGCTGCGAGTGGATCGCGGCGAACCCCTCCGACCTGAAGCTCGTCGCCCGGCTGGCCGTGGTCAGCACCAGCTCGGCCACCTCCGCGAGCGGCGAGCGCGGCTGCGAGGTGACCGCCACGGTGATCGCGCCGTGGCTGCCCGCCTCGGCCAGCACCTCGATGACCTCGCGGGTGCGCCCGCTGTGCGAGATGCCGATCGCCACGTCGCCCTGGCCGAGCAGCGCGGCGTCGGTCAGCGCGCTGTGGGCGTCGGACCTGCTCCAGGTCGGCACCCGCATGCGCTGCAGCCGGTACTCCATCTCGCTGGCCACGGCCGCGCTGCTCGACACCCCGAACAGCAGCACCCGCCCCGCCCGCGCCACGGCCTGCGCCACCTTCTCCACCACGGCGAGGTCGAGCTGGCCGGCGGTCTCCTGGATCAGGCGGATGTCGTTGCCGGACACCACGCCGAGCACCTTGTCGAGGCTGTCGTCGGGGAGGATCTCCTGGCCGATGTCGGTCTGCCAGGTCTGCCGCGCCTGCCGGCCGGTCTCGGTGGCGACGGCGACGCGCAGTTCGGCGTAACCGGCGAAGCCGAGCGCGCGGCAGAAGCGGGTGATGGTCGCCGTGGAGGTCCCGCTCCGCTCGGCGAGGTCGACGATCGTCAGCCGGGCGGCCTCGGCGGGGGCGGCGAGGATGGTCTCGGCCACCTTGCGGAGGGCGTCGGGCAGATCGGGGCGCTCGGCCTGGATGCGGGTGAGAAGTTCCACGCCGTGAAAATTATGCACAGCATCTGGTGCCGTCAAGGTGTTCGGGCGATAATTTTTGACATGTCACTCCGGGCGGCGACCTCACGCGGTGAGGAGGGCGGCGCTGCCGTAGCTGCCGCCGAAGCCGGTCACCAGGGCCACCTCGTGCCGGCCCGCCCGCAGCTCCCTGACGGCCTGGGCCACGTTGTTGAGCCCGTGCACGTACCCCTCGGACAGCAGGCCGCCGTGCGGGTTGACCCAGGCGTGGCGGCGCTCCAGCAGGTACTCCCCCAGCTCCTCACGGGCGACCAGCCCGAAGTCCTCCAGCTGCCTGGGCACCAGCCACGAGTACGCGTCGTACGGCAGCATCACGTCCACGTCCGCGGGCCGCAGGCCGGAGGCGTCCCAGAGCATGGGGGCCACGTACGCCGAGAAGATCGCGCTCACGTCGGCCGCCCGGTCCATGGACGAGCAGCCCGGCCCGCCCCCGCGCACGACCGCCCGCACCCGCGGCCCGTCCAGCTCGCCGCTCACCAGCAGCGCGCAGGCCCCGTCGGTCTCCTGGCAGCAGTCCACGGTGCGCAGCGGCGTGGCGACGTACGGGCGGGCGAGGTACCCCGCGAGATCCAGCGGCTCCCGGCGCAGCGCCCGGGGGTTGTCCCTGGCGTTCTCCCTGGACTGGGCGACGACGGCGTGCAGGTGCTCCTCGGTCAGGCCGCTGTCGTGCAGGTAGCGGGTGGCGGCCAGGGCGAACAGCGGGATCGGCCCGGCGAGCCCGTACGTGAGCCGCTCTTGAGGGCCGGTGGAGACGGTGTTCATGCGCCGGCCGGACCGGCCGTTGAGCGCGCGGTAGACGAGCACGTGCCTGGCCAGCCCGGCGTGGATCAGCATGGCCGCGTCGCCCAGGATCGAGGCCGCCTGCGTGCCGCCGCCGGCGATGTCGTTGTGCCAGCCGAGCCGTTCGACGCCGAGGGCGCGGGCGATCTGGACGACGGGCGCGGAGTCGCCGAGGTGGTAGCTGAGCATCGCGTCCACGTCGCCGGGCCGCAGGCCGGCGTCGGCGCAGGCGGCGCGGCACGCCTCGACGGCGAGCTCCAGCTCGGCGCGCCCGGAGCGCCGGGTCAGCGCCGTCATCCCGATCCCGGCCACGGCGGCCCGCCCGGCGAACGCCTGCGTTCCCACCCGCCCACGCTATCCGGCCAAGCGCTTGCTAGGCAAGCGCCTATCGGCCGGCCGCAACCCCGTCCTCGGCCCGCCCGAAGCCCGCTCCCCCTGGCCGCCCGGCCGCGCCCGCACCGCCCGCCACCAGCCCGTACCGCCCGCCTCCCGGCCAGGTCACGCTCCCGTGGTGACTGAGCGTCTTCACGGGAGCTGTCCCGTCTTGTAATACGGAGGTGCGATCTTCCGACAGCCCATCATGATCACCCCGAGGTGAGCGATGGATCTACGCTACGTCCGGTACGCCATGGCCATCGCACGCGCGGGCAGCCTGCGCCGCGCCGCCGCCGCGCTGCACATCGCCCAGCCCACGCTGTCGGAGCAGCTCCGGGCGCTGGAGAAGGAGATCGGCGTCGAGCTGTTCAGCCGCTCCTCCAGCGGCGTGCAGCTCACCGAGGCGGGCGAGGCGTTCCTCGCCCAGGCCACGGTCGCGGTGGACGCCTTCGAACGGGCCGTGGCGGCGGCCAGGAGCGGCGGCAGGGACGCCCGCCTCGGCGTCGCCGACGGCCTGGCCGACGTGGTCGCCCGCGTGCTGTCGCAGCTCCACGGCCTGCGGCTGCGCGTGGCCCCCATGAGCACCGCCGAGCAGATCGTCTCCATCGTGGACGGCACCCTGCAGGCCGGCCTCGGGTACGCCCCCGGCTCGCTGCCGCGCGGCGTGGCCAGGATGCTGGTCCACCGGTTCCCCGTGCGCGCGCTCATGCACCGCGACCACCCGCTCGCCGGGGCGGACGCGGTGTCGCTGGCGGACCTCGCCGCCGAGCCGCTGGTGATGCCCGAGTCGGACGCGGTGGCGGGCGCACGCCGGTTCCTGGAGGGCTTCGTCCGGAATCGGCTGCATCCGCGGCTCGGCCCGGCCGCCGCGACCCACGACCTGGCGATCACGATGATCGAGCGCGGCGCCGGCTATACGCTCTGCGTGCACGAGGGGACGCCGGTGCCGGACACCCTGACGTTCCTGCCGGTGAAGGAGGACGTGCCGCCGCTGGAGGTGGTCTTCCTGTGGAACCGGCAGGCGGACGTCCCCGAGCTGGTCAGCGCCGCCCGGCACGTCGCCCGCACTGGATAGCACTAATATCCAATAGCGCTATCATCCTGTGATGCGCATCTCCGAACTCAGCTCCCGCTCCGGCGTCGCCATCCCCACGATCAAGTACTACCTGCGCGAGGGGCTGCTGCACCAGGGCGAGCAGACGGCGGCGACCCGCGCCGAGTACGACGACTCCCACCTGCGCAGGCTCCGCCTCGTCCGAGCGCTGCTGGAGGTGGGCAAGCTGCCGGTGTCCTCGATCAAGAAGATCATCGACGCCGTGGACGACGAGTCGCTGCCCATCCACCAGATGCTCGGCACCGCCCACTACGCCCTCGGCCCCACGGTCGAGCCGGAGCCCGGCGAGGAGTGGCGCGCCGCCCGCGCCGACGTGGACGCCCTCATCGACGACCTCGGCTGGCGCATCCACCCGGAGGCCCCGACCCGCGACGAGCTGGCCCAGACGCTGGTCCGGATGCGCCAGCTCGGCCTGCGCGTCGACCTGCGGCCCTACGTCGAGGCCGCGCGCAAGCTGGTCACCGAGGTCGAGATGGACACCATCGCCTTCGACGGGCCGCGCGACGCCGCCGTGGAGGCGCTGGTGCTGGGCTCGGTGCTGTACGGCAAGGCGTTCGACGCGCTGCGCCGCATGGCCCAGGAGTCTGAGTCGGCCCGCCGGCTGACGTAACCCTCTAGAGCAGGCCGTTGACCCGCAGGATCCGCACCGCCCGCACCGTGGCCGCGCCCCGCCACTCCAGGAACCCGGCGGGCGAGATCCGCGCGTAGTCCACCGTCCAGCCGCCGTCGTCCTGCTGGCCCTCCGCCAGGCGTACGAGGTCGGCGGCGATCACCTCGGGCGCGAACAGCTCGCGGACCGGCCGCCCGGGGAACGGCGCGAAGTCGAGCGGCCGCAGCGCCTCGTCCGCCGTGCCGCCCTCCACGGGCACCCGGCCGTCCGCCGGGATGTGCCCGGCCAGCCGCTTCAGCAGGTCGGCCGCGCGGGGCTCGGTGTCGTGCACGGCGTCGAGGAAGCCGACGGCGAACGACAGCACGTACGCGTGCGGCCGCTCCTCCAGCGCCTGGATCGCGTCCAGGCAGTAGCGGGTGGCCCGCAGCAGCCAAGGGTGGGCGGCCACGGCCGGGTCGTGGGTGGCCACCCGGTGCGCGGCCGCCGCCGTCACGGCGGTGGTCTGCAGGGCCGACACGCCCGGATCGGCGCCCGCCCACCAGGGCGCGGTGCCGTCGGCCACGGTCAGCGGCAGCGCGAACGGCAGCCCGCCGTCCGGCAGCGTCACCGACTCCAGGTAGTCGCAGAGCGCCACGGCCGCCGGGGACGTGCGCGGCGCGACCTCCTCGAACACCTCGAAGGCGTGCAGCGCGGCGCCCGGCTGGCTCTCCGGCGAGCGCAGGTCGGGCTCCAGCCCCCACCCGTAGCCGCCGTCCGGGTTGCGGTAGCCCTCCAGCGCGGCCAGCACGCCCGCCTCGCCGCCGCCCATGAGCGACGCGTACCGTCTGCGGTCGAGCAGCCGTGCGTGGGTCGCGAGAAAGCCGGGGATCAGGTCGAGGTTCACGTTCATGGGCCCATCGTGCCCGGGGCCGCGACGTGCAGTCTTGTAGGTTCCGGACGCCGGCCGCCTCGGACGGGAGAATGGGGGCGTGGACGAGGAGGAGGCGCGGCGCCGGTTCGCCGCGGCGCGGGTGGCGCGGCTGGCCACGGTGCGCGGCGACGGCGGGCCGCGCCTGGTGCCCGTCGTGTTCGCCGTGGCCGGGGAGCGCGTGGTGAGCGCCGTCGACCACAAGCCGAAGACGACCACCAACCTGCGCCGGCTGGCCGACATCCGCGCCGAGCCGCGCGTCACCCTGCTGGCCGACCACTACGACGAGGACTGGTCGCTGCTGTGGTGGGTCCGCGCCGACGGCCTCGCCAGGGTCGTCGCGGCCGGCCCGGAGCGCGAGGCGGCGCTGGACGCGCTGACGGCGAAATATCCGCAGTACCGCGACCGCCGCCCCGCCGGGCCCGCCGTCGTGGTCGAGGTGACCCGCTGGCGCGGCTGGGCGGCTACTCCGACACCGTGACCGGCCGCTTGAGCAGCCAGAGCGCGGCCCGTTTGAGCATCGTCCTGTGCACCTCGTTGTCGTAGGAGCGGGTGTCGTGGCCGAGCGCGTCGTAGAACACCCGGCCGCGCCGCACCGGCCGCGCCCACACCAGCGGCTGGCCGTTCGCCGAGGCCAGCGGCTCGACGTCGGGCAGGATGTCGAGGTCGCTGTAGACCTCGTCCACCACGTCGAAGTCGCGCAGGCCCGCCACCACCGGGTGCGCGCCGTGGACGCGCACGCTCGTCCAGCCGAGCGGCGGATGGTGCGACTTGGGCCAGGTCCAGTGGCCGCCGAGCACGCGCGGCCAGCCCTGCCAGTCGTCGAAGCAGATGGACGCCGCGTGCATGCACAGCAGCCCGCCGCCCCGGTCGAGATGGTCGAGGATCGCGGTGCGGGCCTCGGCCGGCAGCTCGAAGCGCCACTGGGGGCGCAGGTCGGCGAAGCGGTCCTGGCCCATCCGCCAGCGCAGTGCGTTGACCGTGATGAGCTGGACCTCCGGCGGCTCGCTGAGCGCGCCCGCGATGTCCTCGGTGATCTCGGAGTCGATCCCCACCTCGGTCAGCAGCTCCGCCAACGCGGCCGATGTGGCGGCGAAGTCGTGGAACACGCCTCCCGACAGGATCAGGTTTCTTGCCACTCTCCCAGCTCATCACGGTTGTGGCGGCATGGCCACCCCGGGAACCGGCAGCCCCGGCATTCGGCCCTCCAGGGGGAGACGGCATGATGCCAGCCGTGGAGACACGTACGGACGCCGACTTGGATTTCGAGCAGCACCGGCCGACGCTGCTCGGGCTCGCCTACCGCCTGCTCGGCAGCATGTGGGACGCCGAGGACGTGGTGCAGGAGGCCTGGCTGCGCTGGCAGGGCGCCGACCGGGACCAGGTCAGGGAGCCGCGGGCGTTCCTGATGACCGTGGTGTCGCGGCTGGCGCTGGACCAGCTCCGCTCGGCGCGGGTGAAACGGGAGGCGTACACCGGGCCGTGGCTGCCCGAGCCGGTCGCCACGGGCGAGGCGGGGCCCCTGGACACCGCCGAGCTGCGCGACACCGTCTCCTTCGCGACGCTGCACCTGATGGAGCGGCTGTCGCCGCCGGAGCGGGCGGTGTTCGTGCTGCGGGAGGCGTTCGAGCTGCCCTACGACCAGATCGCCGAGATCGTCGAGGTCTCGGTGGCCAACGCCCGCCAGCTCCACCGCCGGGCCTCGGTGCGGCTGGCCGAGGGCCGCGACCGGTTCACGCCCTCGGCGGAGGACCACACGCGGCTGCTGCGCAGGTTCGTCGCGGCGGCGACCGGCGGCGACCTCGACGCGCTGAAGGACCTGTTCCACGAGGACGTCGTGGCCTGGAACGACGGCGGCGGCAAGGTACGCGCCGCGCTGCGCCCGATCCTCGGCCGGCGCAAGGTGGTGGCCTTCCTGGGCGGCCTGATCAGCCGCTACGAGTACAGCGACGCCCGCCTGCTGGACGTCAACGGCGGGCCGGCCCTCTGGACGCGGTTCGCCGGGACCGAGCAGCTCACCATGATCGAGATCAGGGACGGCCGGATCCACGGCATGTACAGCGTCCTCAACCCGGACAAACTCGCCCGCGTCCGCCCGGCCGATCAGGACGATCTATAGTCAGCCCATGGATCTCGGCATCTCGGGCAAGGTCGCCCTGGTCACCGGAGGCAGCGCGGGCATCGGACTCGCCACGGCCAAGAGCCTCGCGCGCGAGGGCTGCGACGTCTGCGTCGTCGGCCGCACCCCCGAACGGCTCGCGGACGCGGTGGTGGAACTCCAGGAGTTCGGCAAGGTCGTGCACGCCGTGCTGGCCGACGTGGAGGACCCGTCGGCCGCGCGGCGCGTCGTCGAGGAAACTCGCGACGTGCTCGGCCCGGTGGACATCCTGGTCGCCAACGCGGGCGGCCCGCCGCCCGGCCGCTTCACCGACGCGAGCCTCGCCGACTGGGACGTCGCCGTCCAGCGCAACCTGCTCGGCACCGTACGCCTGATCCACGCCGTGCTGCCGGAGATGCGCTCGCGCGGCTGGGGCCGGATCGTGACGATCACCAGCCGGTCGGTGCGCGAGGCGCTGGACGGCCTCGCCCTGTCCAACGCCACCCGCTCGGCCGTGGCCGGGGTGGTGCGCACCCTCGCCCGCGAGGTCGCCGGTGACGGCGTGCTGGTCAACAACGTGCTGCCGGGCCCGATCGACACCGACCGGCTGCGCGAGACGTCGGGCGGCGAGGAGAACCTCGCCGAACGCGGCAGGGCGGTGCCGGTCGGCCGGATCGGGCGGCCCGAGGAGGTGGGGGACGTCGTGGCGTTCCTGGCCAGCGAGCGGGCCTCGTTCGTGAACGGCGTGTCGCTGCTGGTCGACGGCGGCGAGAGCCGGGTCATCGCCTGAGGCCGGGTCAGCGCCTGAGTACGGGTCAGCGTCTGGGCCCGGGTCAGCGCCTGAGCAGCGTGCGGACGATCGCGGCGGCCCAAGCGGCGTCATCCTCCGGCGGGTCGACGTAGTAGGACAGGTTGGCCCGGTGGAAGCAGGCGCCCATCAGCATGGACGCCGCCGCGCCCGCGTCGATCTTCCTGTCGATCCGGTCGCGGTCCTGCTCGCCGGCGATCACGTCGGCGAGCGCCAGGATCGGCACGTGCGGGCCCGACCCGCTCCTGGCGAGCATGGCGCGGAAGCCCTCCGTGAGCGAGGGGTCGGCCAGCACTCCCACGGCGATGCCCGCCGCCCGCGTGTAGAACTCCAGCGCGGCCAGCGTGAACGCGGTGAGATGGTCGGCCACGTCGCCGGTGCCGGCCGCGAGCCGCAGCCGGGTGAGCGCGGGGCCGAGCGCGGGCAGCCGCTCCAGCAGCACCGCGAGCAGCAGCGACTCCTTGCCGGGGAAGTGCTTGTAGAGCAGCGCCTCGGAGCAGCCGGCCGCCGCCGCGATGCGCTTGGTGGTCGCGCCCACGATGCCGAACTCGCGAACGACCTGCTCGGCGGCGTCGACGATGCGCTCGCGGGTGCCCATCCGCCCATCATAGAAGCGGTGACCTGAGCGAATTCCCGCCTGGCCGCCCGCGCATGACATGCTTCCCATAGGGGCCGTTCCAGGGACCAAAGGGGAGAGGCATAGGCATGGACAAGCCGGTCATCGTGACGGTGGACGACGACCCGGGCGTCTCGCGGGCCGTGGCGCGCGACCTGCGGCGCCGCTACGGCCAGGAATACCGCATCGTCCGTGCCGAGACCGCGCGCGACGGCATCGAGGCGGTCAAGGAGATGCGGCTGCGCGGCGACGACGTGGCGGCCATCCTGGCCGACTACCGCATGCCGCAGATGAACGGCGTGCAGTTCCTTGAAGCCGCCATGGACATGTACCCGTACGCGCGGCGGGTGCTGCTGACCGCCTACGCCGACACCGAGGCGGCCATCCAGGCGATCAACGTCGTGGACCTCGACCACTACCTGCTCAAGCCGTGGGACCCGCCGGAGGAGAAGTTCTACCCGGTCATCGACGGGCAGCTCGACGCGTGGCTGCGCACCGACCGGATCGAGCGCTCGGAGCTGCGGGTGGTGGGCGACCGGTGGTCGGCGCAGTCGTACCGGGTGCGTGACTTCCTGGCCCGCAACCACGTGCCCTACCAGTGGATGCTCGCCGAGGACCCGGAGGGCGCGCAGCTCGTGAAGGCGGCCGGCGAGGGCTGCCACCTGCCGCTGGTGGTCACCACCGACGGCACCACGCTGGAGTCGCCCGACCAGGCCACGCTGGCCACGACCGTCGGCCTGTCCACCACCCCGGCCACCGACTTCTACGACCTGATCGTGGTCGGCGGCGGCCCCGCCGGGCTGGGCGCGGCCGTCTACGGCGCCTCGGAAGGGCTCAACACCGTGCTCGTCGAGTCGCACTCCTCGGGCGGCCAGGCGGGCCAGAGCTCCAGGATCGAGAACTACCTGGGCTTCCCCGACGGCGTCTCCGGCCAGCAGCTCGCCGACCGGGCGCGGCGGCAGGCGCTGAAGTTCGGGGCCGAGCTGCTGACCGCGCGCAAGGTGACCCTGCTGGAGCCGCGCGGCCAGGCCCGGGTGGTCGGCTTCAAGGACGGCGGCGAGATCGCCGCGCACGCGGTCATCCTGGCCACCGGTGTCACCTACCGGCGGCTGGACGCGCCGGGCCTGGACGAGTTCGTCGGCCGGGGCGTCTTCTACGGCGCGGCGCTCACCGAGGCGCCCGCCTGTTCCGACGCCGAGGTGCACATCGTGGGCGCGGCCAACTCGGCCGGGCAGGCGGCCGTCTACCTGGCGGGATTCGCGAGCAAAGTTCATTTGTTGGTGAGGGGTGATGGTTTGGAGAAGTCCATGTCCCACTACCTCATCGAGCAGATCGCCGCGATCCCCAACATCGAGGTGCACCTGGAGACGGAGGTCGCCGGCGGCGGCGGCGACGGGCACCTGGAGCGGCTGACGCTGTCGACCAGGGGCGAGCAGCGCACGGTCGACGCCCAGTGGCTGTTCGTGTTCATCGGCGCGGAGCCGTTCACCTCGTGGCTGGGCGACACGGTCGAGCGCGACCCGCGCGGGTTCGTGCTGACCGGGCCCGACCTGGTCCAGGGCGGCCGGCGGCCGCGCAACTGGCCGCTGCGGCGCGAGCCCTACTACCTGGAGACGAACGTGCCCGGGGTGTTCGCGGCGGGCGACGTACGCGCCGAGTCGATCAAGAGGGTGGCCTCCGCCGTCGGGGAGGGCGCGATGGCCGTCGCGCTCGTGCACCGCTACCTGGAGAAGCAATGACCGAGACAGACACCCGCGTCGACATCGACGAGCTGCGCAAGCTCTTCCTGTTCGAGCGGCTGACCGACGCCCAGCTCGCCAAGCTCGCCGCCAGCGGCCGGATGGCCACGTTCGCGGCGGACGAGGACATCGTCCGGCAGGGCGAGCCGGCCGACTGCTTCGCCGTGCTGATCGAGGGCGAGATCCAGATGATCAGCGAGACGGTCAGCGCCGGCACCGTCGCCATGCCGCGCGTCTCCCAGCCCGGCGTGTACGGCGGCGCCACCAGCGCCTACCTCGGCGACCGCGCCCCCCAGACCTACCAGCACACGCTGCGCGCCACCGCCCCGTCGCGGATGTTCATCCTGCCCGCCAAGAAGTTCGCCTACATCGTGGCTGAATGGTTCCCGATGGCGATGCACCTGCTCGACGGCATGCTGTCGGGCGGGCGCATGCAGCGCGAAATCATCGACCGGCGGCAGCGGCTGACCGCGCTCGGCACCATCACCGCGGGCCTCACCCACGAGCTGAACAACCCGGCAGCGGCGGCCGTACGCGCCGTCGGCGAGCTGCGCCAGCTCATCAAGAACTCCCGGCTGCAGCTCGCCCAGCTCGCCGAGGACGGCATCCCGCCGGAGAAGCTGAGGGCGCTCATCGAGGCGCAGGAGGCGTGCACGAGCAAGCTGGGCAAGCAGCCGCAGCGTTCGCCGCTGGAGATCTCCGACGCCGAGGACGAGCTCGGCGAGGCGCTGGACGAGCTGGGTGTGGAGGACGCCTGGGATCTCGCTCCCGCGCTGGTCCAGGCCGAGTTCTCGCTCAAGGACCTGGAGAAGATCCGCGGCAAGGTGGGCGAGGAGCACGCCCCGGCGGCGGTCCGCTGGCTCGCCGAGGCGGTCGAGATCTCGCAGATGCTGAGCGAGGTGGGCGAGGCGACCGAGCGCATCACCACGCTGATCCGCTCGGCGAAGCAGTACTCCCAGATGGACCGGGCGCCGTTCCAGAACGTGGACGTGCACGAGCTGCTCGACAGCACGCTCGCCATCTTCCGTGGCAAGATCCCGCCCGGCATCACGGTGGTCACCGACTACGACCGCACGCTGCCGCCCATCCCCTGCTACGCGGGTGAGCTCAACCAGGTGTGGACGAACCTCATCCACAACGCCCTCGACGCGATGGGCGAGGTCGGCACGCTGACCGTACGCACGGCGCACGACGAGGACGAGGCGATCGTCGAGATCGGCGACACCGGCCACGGGGTGCCCGAGGCGATCCTGGACCGCATCTTCGAGCCGTTCTTCACGACCAAGAGCGTGGGCGAGGGCACCGGGCTCGGCCTCGACATCTCCTACCGCATCGTGGCCGGCCGGCACGGCGGCGAGATCAAGGTGCGCTCGGTGCCCGGCGAGACGTGGTTCGAGGTGCGCCTGCCGCTCCGGGAGCCGGTGCCGACGGCCTGATCTCGGCGCGGGCGATGAGTTTTCGTGTCCGCACTGGTCTTCTCTCTTGAACACCTCGAAGGGAGAACGACATGAAGATCACCCTGGCGACGTTCCTGACGATGGACGGGGTCATGCAGGGGCCCGGCGGCCCCGAGGAGGACAGGAGCGGCGGCTTCGAGCACGGCGGCTGGCAGTTCCCCTACGCCGACGAGGAGATGGGGTCGCACATCACCCGCTGGTTCGGCGAGGCGGACGCGTTCCTGCTGGGCCGGCGGACGTACGACATCTTCGCCGGCTACTGGCCGGCCGTCACCGACCCGGACAACCCGATCGCCGGGCCGCTCAACGCGCTGCCGAAGTACGTCGTCTCGACCACTCTGCGCAGCGCGGACTGGCACAACACGACGATCGTCCGCTCGCTGGACGACATCGCCGCGCTGCGCGCCCAGCCCGGCCGGGAGCTGCAGATCCACGGCAGCGGCCTGCTCGCCCAGGCGCTGCTGGACCGGGGGCTGATCGACGAGCTGCGGCTGTACACGTTCCCGGTCGTCCTCGGCAGCGGGAAGCGGCTGTTCGAGCCGGGCCGGGTGCCGACGGCGCTGCGGCTGGTCGAATCGGTGAGGGGCGAGAGCGGCTGCGTGCTCAACGTCTACAGGCCGGCGGGCAAGCCGGGTTACGGCTCGTTCTGAGCGGTCACGGCTCGTTCTGAGCGGTCACGCTCACCGGCATGTTCGACGGCTCGCCACCGAACATGATCACGATGTCGCGGCCGTTGGCGTAGCTCACCACCGGCCGCCGCAGCGCCTCGCCCGCCTGGCGGGCGACCGTCTGCCACAGATCGACCATCTCCGGGCTGTCGGCGGTGATCCTGAACCGGCCGCTCGCCCGCAGATGCTCGGTCACCAGCGGGACGAAGCCCGCCTCGGCGCGGACGCGCTCGTCCGGGGTCAGCGGGGTGCGCCGTAGGGCTGGGTCAGTCATCGTCGATCTCCTCATTGCGGCCGTCTGGTCCAGCTTGCCACGCCCCGGGGCCCGGCGAGCACCGCCGCGTCCGCAACCGGTCAGGACCGGCGGCCGACCGTCAGGACGGCCGACCAATGGCGGGTGAGCCGCCCGTCCGGACGGGCGGCGAGCAGGCGGCGGACCTCCCCGTAGAGGTGCGCCCGCTTGTCCGGCTCCATGGCGATATGACCGGAGAACGTGTCGAGCAGCGCGAGATAGGCGTCGGCCGTGTAACGCAGCGCCCACAGGTAGCGCCGCGCCGCCACGACCGTGAACCGCCCGGAGGCGGCGAACTCGGCGGCGGTGGGATCGACTTCGTCCTCCGGCGGCGGCCACGGGCCGGGGTGGCCCTCGCCGATCTCCTCGTACACCTTCTGGATCTCGGCGAAGAACGGGTCGAAGCCGACGGGCAGCGCGTGGTCGGCGTTCCACACGGCCAGGTGGCCGCCGGTGGCGAGCAGCCGGGCGGCTTTGTCGTACTTGACCGCCGGATCCACCCACTTCCACGCCGTGGCCGCGTACACCAGGTCGAACCGGTCCCCCGCCGGCGGCTCCCACTCCTCGAAGGCCGACGTCACCACCGACACCCCGGCGAACCCGGCCAGCCGCCGCCGTGCCTCCCGCGCCAGCGCGGGCCCGAGCTCGACCGCCGTGACGGGGAAGCCCATCCGCGCCAGCGGCACCGTCGCCTTCCCCGGCCCGCACCCCACTTCGAGCAGCCGCGCGGGCGGCCTGAGCCCGGTGATCATGAGCAGGTCGGCGTAGAGCTCGCGGGGGTAGTCGGGGCGGGCGTCCTGGTAGATCTCGGCCGCCACGTCGAAGGTCGCGCGCAGCCGCGCATCAGGGGACACTCCCCCGATTCTGGCAGCCCTCGCCACCGATGGTCGCCGTCCAGCCACCCCAAGGTGACCTCCGGCTCTACAAGGCCTTGATGTGACGGACGATGCGCTCCACCAAAAGTTCCTCTTCCCCTTGCGGAGACACCGTAAAGTTTCCACTCATGTACATGGAGTCACATGCATACGTGGACGAGTCCATGCGGATCCACGATGGACTCTATGTACTGGCCGCTGTCATCGTGCCCTGCGAGTATGCGGACCAGCACCGAGCCGCGCTGCGCGCTCTGCTGCTGGGGAAGCAACCCCGGCTGCATTGGCGCGACGAACGGCCGAAACGCCGTCTCGAGATCACCCACGCTGTGGCGGCCCTCCGCCCGAACACGGTCATTGTCATCGGCACCCGCCTCATGCCGGCGAAACAGCGACGAGCGCGGCGCAAGTGCCTGGAACGGCTGCTCTGGCATCTCGCATGTCGTGATGTGTCGCGCGTCGTCATGGAGCGGCGGAGCACTGAAGGCAACAAGGAGGGCCTCGACATGGTCAACGCGCTACGCGCCCGCGAAGCACTGCCTCAGGACCTCCATGTCGAGTGGACCAGCCCACTGGTCGAAGAACTCCTCTGGCTTCCCGACGTGGTGGCGGGCATCTTCGCGAGAGCCGAGACGGGCGACCGGACTCTGGAGGATCTCCTGTCGGGAGATCACCTGGTCGAGCGCATCAGCTGCGATTAGCGCCGACAGCGCAAAGCCCGGGTTCCCGTCAATTCCGGCGGTAAGCCCGGGCTCACTTCCTCTCCCCCTCACAGGGGGCGGCATAAAAAGGATACCCCTCAGACACCCGATTGAACATCGCTATCCGTAACGCCTCTGTGCCTCTGCGGCACTCGACCGTCGTCGCCGACCCGCAACCTCCACCCCTCCGGCGTGCTCGCCCACCAGCGAGGCACGAACGGGTGCAGCCGCGTACGCGCGACCCCCTCACGCCACTGCGAACCATGCGGAGCGACCGCAGTGGCGAGGCGGCGGGCATGCTCTTCCCAGGAGCATGAGCAGATGCTCACTCACCGGGCCCGAGCGGCGAAGCCCTTCTAGGCTGGCGGGCGTGCGCGTGTTGTACGTCGTCACCAGCGCTGCCCCATCTCACGCCGGCCCGGTCACCGACCTCGTGGCGGGGGCACAGGCCGCCCGCTGGCGGGTCTTCGTCGTCTCCACTCCCCTGGGCCTGCGCTTCCTCGATCGGGCACGCCTTGAGCAGCAGACGGGAGAGCCGGTACGCAGCGAGTTCCGGATGCCGGGAGAGGGCAACGAACTGTCCAAAGCCGACGCGGTCATAGCGGCGCCGATGACCTTCAACACGATCAACAAGTGGGCATTGGGGATCACGGACAACTTCGCGACCGGCCTGCTGTGCGAGCTGACCGGCTACGGCGTGCCAATCGTCGCCGTCCCCATGCTCAAACCCGCCCTCGCCAGGCACCTCGCCTTCCAGAACAGTCTCCACGTGCTGCGACAGATGGGCGTGACCTTGATGTTCGACCCGTCGGCCCCCTACGAGAGACGTCTGCCCGCCTGGGACGATGGGCGGCGCATCCGCCTAGGGCAGGGTCGCCCTGGAACTTGCGTGACACGCTCATCGGCATGAGGGACAGTAGGTGGCGGTCAAGGATATCCAGGCCGCGGATGCCAGGGCGAAGGTTCCTCTGGCGGCCTCCTCATAACTCTCCTGGCCAGTGGTCCGCCGTCTGACGAAGAAGGTGCCCTCCTCGTAACACAGGACGTACGTCTCACAACTCGACGCCTCGACCACCCGCAACCGGCCATGCGAGATGTACGGCTTCCAGCCGTACATCAGAGATCGCCCGCTCCGGCGCACGCCAGACGCCACGAGACGAAGACCCCGTCCCGACTGCGCCATGAGATCTTCTTCGCCGACGCAGGGCGCCGACGTGTCGACACCGGGGTCTGTGACTTCCAGTCGCACAAAGCCCCGCCCGAAACCGAGCTGCACGTCCACCCAGTCACGACGAACGCCACCGGGGACGTGCCGGACCGCGTTCGTCACCAGTTCCGAGACCACCAGCGCGGCATCGTCCCGGACCTCCTGAGGGCCGTCCGTCAACCATTGGGCCACCGTTTCCCGAGCACGCCGCGACGATTCGGCAGCGCGGGTCAGTGTCACGAATTTTCATCTGTACACATCCGGAAAAGCCAGAAAAACGACATTCGTCGACATTCATCTCACCACCTCTCATGAACCTTGCGCTCAAGTCACCAGCGTTCATCGCGCTGTGAACCCCGGCCGAGCAACTTCTCATCGAAGGACTCTCCACAGGTTGGCCCACAAGAGCTACTTTTAGTAGTCGGCTAGTAACACACTTGCTGCACACATCGAGTTCACTGATGTGTGTGTACTTGTGAACGGACCGGTGATGCGCCTATGGGCGTCAGCCAACTGGACCCAGGAGCGAGTCCTCTCGCCCTTTTCGGCGCCGAATTGAGGAGGCTGAGGGAGGAAAAGGGAGTAACCCAGGAGGCGATCGCGGACTACGCGCACGTCAGCAAGAGTCTCGTCAGCCAGATCGAGAACGCCAAACGCACACCGCAGTGGGACTTCACCGAGCAGGTGGAAGCACTTCTCGGCCTGCAAGGCGATCTGCTCCGCCTCCTCCCCCTGGTGCTCAAAACGGGACCGAACTGGTTTCGTCAGTGGCCCAAAATCGAAGCGAACGCCCACAATCTGCGGACATGGCAACCACTCGTGGTGCCAGGGCTCCTGCAAACCGGAAACTACGCGCGCGCGATCCTGCGCGGGCAACCGGGCATAACCGAACAGCGAGTAGAGGAGATCGTCGAGGGCCGGCTCGCCAGGCAGTTGGTGTTCGAACGTCCTGAGCCTCCTTTGTATGCGGCAGTGATCGACGAGAGTGTTCTCGCTCGCCCCATCGGCGGCGCAGAGGTGATGCATGGACAACTTGAGCATCTTCTGACGCTCCTGACGCATCCCTGCATCACCCTGCAAGTCGTCCCGATGGAGGCCGTACCAACGATCGGTTTTCTGGGCGGATTTGTGATCGCCCAGCAGCCCAACGGCCCGGACGTGGTATATCTCGACACCGCCGCCGACGGCGAGATGACGGATCGCGCTGACCGGGTCCGCAGAGTTAGTCTCAGATTCGATGCCATCCGGTCATACGCCCGACCTGTCAACGAGACCGCCGAAGCGATACGCGAGAAGATGGTGATGCATGAGAATCGATGACGAACTGGCCGTGGAACTCCGGAACGCACAATGGCGGAAAGCCTCCTTCAGCGGTGCGGATGGCGGCGACTGCATCGAAGTTGCCTCACTGAGCGGCGACCGCATCGGTATCCGGGACACCGAGCGACCGGAGCTGACCCCTTGGGTCGTACGGGGCAGCGTCTTCCGAGCCTTCGTCTCGGGCGTCAAAGGCGGCGAATTCGACTTCTGACCTCCGACAGCCGGCCGAAGGCCCTTTGAGCGACCTGCTGAAAGGGCCTTCGTTTCCCGCAAACGGGCGCTTCCGGCACGTGTCCTGTCGTACAGTCACCGGCATGGGCACCACGGACCGGAGAGCGCGTAGCCGCAGCCAGGTCGCGACCGAACGGTTTCCGTGGATACGTCACCTGACGGCGGACGACATGCGAGTGTTCACCCTGGAACTTGAGCAAGCGCTACACAAGCCGACGTCACAACAGATCTTGGATGCCACGGTCCAGGAGATCATCGCGGGCTGGCGGGCGACCGCCCGGATCAAGGCCGGCCCTGAGCATTACGCAGCGGCCCTCAAGCCGACGACCGGCGACTTCGGTCCCGTGGAGACGCCGCTACGGGCACGCGCGTCTCATCCGTGATGGGCGGCGCAGCCGCACGGATCTACTTGGCTCTCGACGTGCCCGACGTGAGGGACATACCGTCGGGCCATGCCAGAGTTGCATCCGGCGCTGGCCCGGCAAGGGCTTCTGGTCATCGAGCAGGGCCTGGACGCTCCGCATGACAGCGACCTCATCCCCTTGTCCCGGGATGTCATCGACAGCGACGTAGCGGCTGTGCTGTTCGCCCACGACGACGCTCTGGAATGGGCCGTGTACGAGTACGACACCGGCTGGACCCCACTGGGCCTGACCGCGATCCGCGCCACCGGCACCGATCCTGACACGCAGGAAGCGCGCCTCGCCATCCGCTACGACGCCGACGAGCGCAGCCGGATCAGGAACTGGAGCCCGAGAGGGCGGCACCTCATCCGTGTACGCGTCCTGCGGGCCGAGCGGATCGCCCAATTGCGGGTGGCCGCGCGGATCATCGCAGCCCCACGCGGTTGGGCGATCATGGTGTGGCGGGGGCGACGCGCACCCGCCATTTACGTGAGCGACGGCTAACAGATGACGCGCAGGTAGTGCAACGAGTAGGCGTTCCTCCTGCTTCTGGGGACGCCCTCGGCGAACCCGTCGACGACCCAGCGGTACTCCTCGCTGCCGGTGCCGGTGCAGGCCCACATGTACTGGATCTCGGCGAAGTGGCCGCGGGACCAGGCGATGGAGGTGCGGTGCACGTTGCGCCAGATGCCGACGCCCAAGTAGCGCTGCAGGGTGAGCCGCGGGCCCTGGGGGATGTAGCCGGCCCCTGTGCACCATTGCCGGCCGACGCCCTGGATGTGCCACCGGCCGTTGTGCCGGACGAATTCGGGGTCGCCGACGTAGAGATGGCACGTCCAGGCGGGCGCCGCGGTGCGCTCGATCCCGGCGGACAGGTTCTGATCCTCGTACGTGGTGCGGCCTCGCGGGCCCGGGTCGTCGGGCGCGGGCACGAGTTCGGCGCGCGGCTGCGGGGTGGGACCGGCGTGGGCGGGCAGCGTGGTGAGCGTCGCCCCGATCAGGCATGACGCCGCCAGTAAGACGATCTCTCCTCGGACACGCATGGTGCCTCCATGGGTCGATGGAGCTACGCGAGACCCAGGCGGCTGGTGGGCCTGACGAAGCGGATTTGCCCCCACACCGATGACAGCGGATTTGGGCTACAGGGTTCAAGGCAGACAAAGGACTTCGCATAATTCCTGATCAGGACGGTCCGTCGGCCATCCTCACAGAAGCGACTAGTACCGCCTCCACTTCGCCCGCAGACGGCATGGTGAGCACGTAACTTCTGGGCATCGACCTTGACGATCCCGAAGTCCAGCGCGAGAACGCCGCGATCGATCGGGATATGCGGCTGATCGAGACGCTGGTAGGCATTCGCCGGCAACGCGGTCTGACACAGAGCGACGTCGCGGAACGCATGGGCCGCAGCCAGCCGGCGGTGTCCGGCTTCGAACGTCTTGGGGGGCAACCCTCATTTCTCCACCATCCGGCGCTACGCCCTGGCCATCGGCGTGGACGTCTTCCCTTCGGTGAGCATGCCAGGAGAAGTCAGCCAGACAAGCTTCACACCCGCCGCCGGTAGCTGAGACACCCCGCCATACCTCCTCGCCGCCGATCTCCTGCGGCACGGCCGAGCAAGGCAACGCTGGTGGCCCCGGAGACCGGTCAACCTCCAGGGGAGCGCGAGGGGGCCGGCAGGCCCTCTCGCCAGGGATCGGGGCGGAGCCTCGATCCCCTTGTCAGAACGCCCGAGCGTCAGCGAGGTCCTTTGGGGTGGGCTCCCGCCGGTCAACCCGGTAATCGGGCAACGGGCGGGCGCTTGCGAGGGGGGTCGAAGGGGGGCGGAGTCCCCCTGGGAGGTGCTGTCTGGAGCTTCTTCGCGCGAAGCGCCCCCGGGCGGAAGGCCGTGCTTTTGGGCCCGAGCGTGATACGCTCCCAAGCGAGCGCTTGGTTTACCTCCGAGGGGCCGCCGCATGAAGTTCTCGACCTTCCACCTCTTCCACCGCTTCGACGGCCAGAGCTTCAAGGACGTCTACGACTACCACCTGGAGCTCATCGAGCTGGCCGAGGAGCTGGGCTTCGACGGGGTACGGCTGGCCGAGCACCACTTCCGCGACTACGGCGTCGTCCCCAACCTGTTCACCATGCTCGCCCACGCCGCCGCCCGCACCGAGCGGCTGCGGCTCGGCACCGGGATCGTCGTCCTGCCCCTGCACAACCCCGTTCACGTGGCCGAGGAGGCCGCGCAGGTGGACGTGTTGTCCGGCGGGCGGCTGGAGCTCGGCATCGGGCGCGGCTACCAGAGTTACGAGTTCGAGGGGTTCGGGATCGATCTGGCCGAGGCGCGCGACCGGTTCAACGAGGCGCTGGAGGTGATCGTCGGGCTCTGGACGCGGGAGGCGTACCGGCACGAGGGGAAGTTCTACCGGACCGGGACGGAAGTGTCGCTGGTGCCCCGGCCCGTGCAGGCCCCCCATCCGCCGCTGCACGTCGCGGCGGTCTCCCCCGAGACCGTCACCATGTACGCCGAGCGCGGCCTGCCCATCCTGGCCGACCCGGCGGCGACGTTCAGGAAGGTCGTCAAGGCGGCCGAGACGTGGCGGGAGACGGCGGCGCGGGCCGGACATCCGGAGGGGGCCGAGCTGGTGGTGGCCCGCAGCGTGTACGTCGCCCCCACCCTCGAACGGGCCCGCGAGGACCAGGAGCGCTTCGAGGCGTCGTTCGACCGCTCGCGCATCTTCAACGACCGCAGCGCCCCCATCGACCCAAGGACCGGCCGGGCCGCCCAGGGCTTCGAGTACTACCAGGACCGCTATCTCAAGGGCGGCACGGTCTCGGCCGACTTCCGGTGGGAGCAGCTGGAGGTCATCGGGGACCCGGCGCGGGTCGTCGAGCAGATCACGCTGCTCAGGGACGCCGGGTTCTCGAACCTGCTCTGCGACTTCGGCAGCACCCGCCCGATGCCGCTCGCGGACATGAAGCGGGTCATGCGCTTCTTCGCCGCCGAGGTCATGCCCGCCTTCAAGTAACCCCCCTCCCGGAGGCTGACGATGATCCACAGCCTGTCCCTGTCCGACGTACTCGCCGAGCACGCCCGCAGCCGCCCCGGTACGACGGCCGTGGTGGACGGGGAGCTCCGGCTCACCTATCCCGAGCTGGACGCCCGCGTGTCCCGGCTCGCCGGCGCGCTGGCCGGACGCGGCGTCGGCGCCGGCGACCGGGTGCTGTGGCTCGGCCAGAACAGCCACGCCGTCCTGGAGCTGCTGCTCGCGTGCAGCCGCCTGGGAGCGGTGTTCTGCCCGGCGAACTGGCGGCAGTCGGCGGACGAGCTGCGCTTCGTGCTCCAGGATCTCGCCCCGGCGGCCGTGGTCTGGGAGCACTCGGACACCGTCGGCGCCCTCGACCACGACGACCGGTGGGTACGGGCGGGGGCGGACTACGAGGAGCTGGTGGCGGGCGGGACGGAGCGGGAGTTCCCGCAGGTCGCCGACACCGAGCCGGTCCTCGCGCTCTACACCGCCGCCTTCGACGGGCGCCCGAACGCGGCCCTGCTCAGCAGCGCCGCCCTGGTGGCGCACGCGACGTCGCTGCTCGTCGTACGCCAGATGGAGCCGGGCTTCACCTTCCTCAACAACGGGCCGCTCTTCCACGTCGGGACGATGATGTTCTGCCTGGCCACGCTGCAGATCGGCGGCACGAACGTCTTCACCCCCGCCTTCGACCCCGAGGAGGTGTGCCGGCTGGTGGACGCCGAGCGGGTGACGCAGGCGTTCCTGTTCGGGCCGATGATCGACGCGGTGGTGAAGGCGAACGCGGGCGGCAAGTACGACCTCTCCTCGCTGCGCTTCGTGGCCGCCTCCGACGAGTGGAACGCGATGATCACGGTCGACGACTCGCCGTGGTGCCGGTCGAAGATGGGCGGGTACGGGCAGACCGAGGTGGGCGGCATGCTGACGTTCCTCGGGCTGGCGGAGGGCGGGGCCGGGTACGCGGGGCGGCCGTCGCCGCTGGCGCAGGTGCGGATCATGGGGCCGGACGACGTGGAGGTGGCGGCGGGCGAGGTGGGCGAGATCTGCGCCCGCGGCAAAACCCTCTTCTCCGGATATCTCGCCCGGCCCGACTTAAATGCGGAAAAACTGCGGAACGGCTGGCACCACACCGGCGACCTCGGCCGCCGCGAACCCGACGGCACCATCACCTTCATCGGCCCCAAACTGCGCATGATCAAGTCCGGCGCCGAGAACGTCTACCCGGCGGAGGTCGAGCGTGCGCTCAAGTCCCATCCGGCCGTGGCGGACGCCGCCGTGATCGGCGTCCCGGACCCGGCCTGGCACCAGGCGGTCAAGGCCGTCGTGGCGCTGCGCGAGGGGGCCGCGGCGACCGCCGAGGAGCTGATCGAGCACGTCAGGGCGCAGGTCGCGGCGTACAAGAGGCCGCGGGAGGTGGCGTTCGTCGCGGAGATCCCGAAGCGCGGCTTCACCCCCGACTACGACGCCCTCGACGCCGCCCACGGCGGCGGCAACTATCCCGGTTCGCCGCCCGCCTGACGGGCGACCGGCAGGCCCGCCTCCAGGTGGGCGAGGGCCTGGTCGAACGCGGCGGGCGCGTCGAGCGCGGGATCGGCGGCCCACTCGAACCACACCGCGAGCATCACGCCCGAGACCGCCCCGGTGACGTTGCGGATCTCGGGGTCGTCGGGGCCGCGGCCCTCGCGCGCGGCCAGCTCGGCGCGCAGGCCGGCGAGGACGCCGCGGATGTTGTCGATGCTCGCCGTCCACAGCTCGGGGACGGTGAACATGAGCCGCTCACGCTCCAGGCCGTCGTTGCGCTCCTCCGGCGTCTGCGCCGCGAACGCCTGGCCGATCGCGGCGCGTACGGCCTGGACGGGGTTGAGCTCGGGCGGCGCGGCCCGCAGCGCCTCGATGAAGGGCGGGTACTGGTCCACCAGCACCAGATCCTCCTTCGTCGGGAAATAGCGGAACACGGTGCTGGGGGCGACCTCGGCCGCCTCCGCGATCTGCTCGACCGTCGTCTCCGCGTAGCCCCGCTCGCGGAACAGCCGCAGCGCCGCCTTCTGGATCAGGGCCCTGGTCTTGGCCTTCTTCCGCTCCCGGAGGCCCGGTCCGTCGCTCATGGCATCGCATTCTGGAGGGTTCGCCCCGGCACGTCCACTCACGGCCCATTTCCAACTTCCGCTAGTCAACTCCGATTTGAGAGTCTACTCTCACAATCATGCGCAGACTTCCCGTCGAACGTGACCCGCGACGCCCCCTCGACCCCCCGCCCGCCCTCCGCGGCCTGCCGCCCATGACCCGCCTGGAGATGGCCGACGGCCACCTCGGCTGGCTCGCCACCACGCTCGACGCCGCCCGCGTGGTCCTCGGCGACCCCCGGTTCAGCGCCCGGCAGGAGCTCAAGCACCCCGCCGTACGGTCGTCGGTCGCCGTCGCCGGGTCCGGCCGCCCCGCGCCGCCGGGCTTCTTCGCCACCACCGACCCGCCCGAGCACACCCGCTACCGGCGGATGCTCACCGGCCAGTTCACGGTGCGCAGGATGCGCCTGCTGGAGCCGCGCATCGAGCGCATCGCGGCCGACCACCTCGACGCCATGGCCGCGGCGGGGCCGCCCGCCGACCTGGTGACCGCGTACGCGCTGCCGATCCCGTCCATGGTCATCTGCGAGCTGCTCGGCGTACCGTACGCCGACCACGACTTCTTCCAGGAACGCAGCCGCGAGCTGGTCGCGCCCGACGGGGACGCCGCGGGCGCGAACGCCGACCTGCACGCCTACCTCGCCGAGCTGGTGCGCCGCAAGCGGGCCGAGCCCGGCGACGACCTGATCAGCGGGCTGACCGGGGAGCTCGCCGACGACGAGCTGGCCAACGTGGCGATGATCCTGCTCGTCGCCGGGCACGAGACCACCGCGAACATGCTCGCCCTCGGCGTCCTCGCCCTGCTCACGTCCGGCCTGACGTACGAGGAGGGCGCGGAGGAGGAGCTGCTGCGCTGGCTGTCGATCCTGCACCTCGGCGCGCCCAGCCGGGCCGCGCTGGAGGACGTGGAGGTGGCCGGCATACGGGTCGCGAAGGGCGAGACGGTGGCGCTGTCGCTGCCCGTGATCAACCGCGACCCGGCCTTCTTCACCGCCCCGGACACGCTCGACCCGGCCCGCCCGGACGCCCGCCGCCACCTGGCCTTCGGCCACGGCGTCCACCAGTGCCTCGGCCAGCAACTCGCCAGGAACGAGCTGCGCATCGGCTACCGCGCCCTGTTCGAGCGCTTCCCCGACCTGCGACTGGCCGTCCCCGCCACCGAGGTCCCACTCCGCCAGGACGCGGTGGTGTTCGGCGTCGGCCGCCTCCCGGTCACCTGGGATTGAAGGAT
This sequence comes from Nonomuraea sp. AD125B, assembly GCF_041402765.1. NCBI lineage: Bacteria > Bacillati > Actinomycetota > Actinomycetes > Streptosporangiales > Streptosporangiaceae > Nonomuraea > Nonomuraea sp. AD125B. The sequence goes on from NZ_JBGLOU010000025.1 coordinate 109,522, forward strand.
CTGGTAACGGCTGATCTGGCACGACAACCAAGATCGAGGAGTGAGTGCGGGCCAGGCGTGGTGTTCACCACCGCCACGAGTTACCATCAAGTGCATATACTATTGATGGTATGTCTCAGTGGGGGATCGACCTGGAACCGGAGGTGGAGTCTTGGCTGGACGGCCTTTCTTTTCCGCTCTACCAGCGGGTCATGCGGAACGTGGACGACTACCTCGTCACAGGTGGCATCCCTGATGGGGATCATGTGAAGAAGCTGAAGGACGCCGAAGGTGTTCACGAGCTGCGTGTTGCTCTTGACCGCACGACCTGGCGGTGACCTTCTGGAAGCCGGCCGACAAGGTGATCGTTATCCTGACGGTCTTCCGCAAGACACAGGATGGGACGCAGACCGCCGATATCGATCGTGCAATCGCTGCCAAGAAGCGGTGTGAAGCAGAGCACGACCTAGCCACCACGCACGTGTTCGAGAGGAGCGCATGATGGGTCACAGCCGCTGGGAAACCTACAAGGCGAAGCGTCTGCGCGAGATGGAGGCGGATGCGCAGCCCCACGCCGAATACGAGCAGGCGGGCCGCGACCTGGAGCTCGGCAACCAGCTGCGTGAGATCCGCAAGCGCAGAGGTTTGTCGCAGAAGGTCGTGGCGGAGCGCGCCGGGATGTCCCAGCCCGCCCTGTCTCGGATCGAGGGTGGTGGCGGCATTCCGGATATAGCGACACTGCTGCGCCTCGGCGCGGCAATGGGGGTTCGATTCCGCGTCGAGCTCGTCGTTGACGACGACACCACTGAAATCGAGCCTCTAACCGTGCATCACCGACAGCTCGCGAACGCATAGGGGACTTGCTCGTCCCGAGAAGCTAGAGGATCGCGAGCGGGGTCAACGGGCTGCCGGTGCCGCCCTCGACGCGCAGGGGGGCCGCCACGAACACGAACTCCGTGCGGCCCGTCGCCGCCAGCTCCTCCAGCCACAGCAGTTCGATCAGGTGGATGCCGTGCCGGTGGAGCAGGATGAGGTGCAGGTCGTCGGCCAGGCCCTCACCCGCCAGGCCGCGCGCGTCGAGGCCGCCGATCGCGGCGTTGTCGGCGGCCACCGCGGCGACGTCGTGGGCGGCGAGCCAGCGACCGGCCGCCGCCGACAGGCCCGGCTGGCCCGACCAGTACTCCTCGGGCGACCGCTCCCACACCTGCGGCCAGCCGGTACGGATCACCGCCACGTCCCCGGGGCGCGGCACGGCGATCTCCTCGAGTTCGCCGGGCTCGATCCGGTGCCCGGCGGGCAGGTGGTCGAGGCCGAGCCGCCGGGGCACGTCGAACAGCACCCCCCGGGCGACCACGCCGCCGACCCGCTCGATGCCGCACCGGGTGGCGCCGTACGAGCGGACGCGGGCCGCCGGATGGCCGTTGTAGAGCCGGTCGCCGGACCACATGTGGCACAGGGCGTCCATGTGGGTGGTCGTGCCGTGCGGGGTCACGACGAGGGCGTCGTCCGCCACACAGAGGCCCTCGCCGATCGGCCGCGCGCCGGCCGCGTAGTCGCCGCCGTCCACGGACATGAAGTGCTGCGGCAGCGGCCGGCCCCGCAGGTGCGGCACGGTCGTGGGCGCGGGCGAGGAGGTCGCGCCGCGGATCGGCAGGGCCAGGCTCAGCACCTCGCCGGTCGTGGCCGCGCGCAGGGCGTCGAGCACCACGGACGGGGTGAGGAGGTTCAGGGTGCCGCGCTGATCGTCTGGGCCGAATCGTCCCCAGTTGTTAGGCTCGTGAACCACGTAAGCGCTCCCTTTCCGTGGAGGTCCGATGCACTGCGATCCCCGTTTCTCCCGCGTACGCGAGGTCTTCGAACGGCACTTCGCCGACGGGGAGGAGCTCGGCGCGGCCTTCGCCGTCTACCAGGACGGCGAGCTGGTCGTGGACCTGTGGGACGGCGTCGCCGACCGGAACACCGGACGCCCCTGGGAGCGCGACACGCCCGCCTTCGCCTACTCCTGCACGAAGGCGGTCACCGCGACCGTGCTGCTGCGGCTCGCCGAGCGCGGGCTGGTGGACGTGAGCGCGCCGGTGTCCGAGGTGTGGCCGGAGTTCGCGGCGCGGGGCAAGGGGGCGATCACCGTCGAGCACCTGCTCACCCACCAGTCGGGGCTGCCGGTGCTGGAGGAGCCGGTGCCGGTGGAGGAGTTCGAGGACCAGGCCGCCATCGCGGCCCGGCTCGCCGGGCAGGAGCCGCTGTGGGAGCCGGGGACGGCGCACGGCTATCACGCGCTGACGTACGGGTTCCTGGTGGGCGAGGTGGTCCGGCGGGTGACCGGCAAGTCGGTGGGCGAGCTGGTGGCGGCGGAGATCGCCGGGCCGCTCGGACTGGAGATGTGGGTGGGCGCGCCGGACGACGTGATCTCGAGGACGGCCCGGTTGAAGGCGGCCGAACGGCCCCAGGGGCTCAAGGTCACCGAGGCCGGCGCCGCGCCCACGGGCGAGGGCCCCGCCACAGGCGGGGGCGCCAGCGGGGGTGCGGGCCAAGGTGCGGGCGCGGGCCGGGGCGCAGGCGCGGGTCAGGGCGCAGGCGCGGCCGGTGCGGGCCCGGACGCGAGCGGTGCGGCCCCCAACGGGCAGGGGCGGCCCGATGACGTGTTGGCCGCGATGACCAGAGCCGCGCTCGACCCCCAGAGCCTCATGAACCGCGCCCTCGGCAACCCCGCCATGCACCGCGTCCAGGGCGGCGCGAACAACCCGATCATCCTGCGCGCCGGCTGGCCGGCCGCCGGCCTGGTGACCACGGCCAGGGGCCTGGCCGGCTTCTACCGCTCCCTCGCCGCCGGCGACATCCTCAGCCCCGGGACGCTGCGCGAGGCCACCCGCACCCGGGTGAACGGCCCCGACCGCGTCCTGCTCCTGGACACGGCGTTCGGGCTGGGCTACATGCGGCCGTCGCTGACGTTCCTGATGCCGTCGGCGAGCGCGTTCGGGCACAGCGGCGCGGGCGGTTCCATCGGCCTGGGCGACCCCGAGCGCGGGCTCGGCATCGCGTACGTCATGAACAAGATGGCCAACGCGCTCTCCGGCAACCTGCGCGGCATCCGCCTCGTGGAGGCGGTGTACCAGTCTCTCTGAGCCGGTCAATGCATCGTGACGCCGCCGCTGACGGACAGCGTCTGGCCGGTGATGTACGCCGCCCGGTCGGTGCAGAGGAAGGCGACCAGCCCGGACACGTCCTGCGGCGTGCCGAGGCGGCGCAGCGGGATGCCCCGGGCGATCCGGTCGACCAGCCCCGGCTCGGCCGCCGAGACCCGTCGCAGCATCGGCGTGTCCGTCGGTCCCGGGCAGACCACGTTCGAGGTGACCTGGCCGCGGGCGGCCTCCCTGGCGAGCGTCTTGGCCAGCCCGAACAGGCCCGCCTTGGTGGCCGCGTAGGCGCCCTCGCCGCCGGAGCCGGCCCGCGCCCCGTCGCTGGAGACGAACACCAGCCGCCCCCAGCCCCTCACCGTCATCCCGGGCAGCAGCAGCTTGGTCAGCAGCATGGGCCCGCGCAGGTTGACCTGCCACATGAGGTCCCACGAGGCCGGGTCGCTCTCCGCGAACGGCCCGATCACCGCGACTCCGGCATTGTGGACGAGCACGTCCACGTCCCCGGCCACGCGGACGAACGCCGTGATCGACTCCGGGTCGGTGAGGTCCAGGGCGACGGCCCGCGCGCCCGGCAGGGTCGCGGCGGCCTGCCGCGCGCCGGGCAGGTCCACGTCGGCGAGCACGACGCGGGCGCCGAGCGCGGCCAGGTCGGTGGCGATGGCCGCGCCGATCGCGCCCGCTCCCCCGGTGACGACGGCGGTCCTGCCGTCGAGCCGCATGCCGTCCATCGGGCCGCTCACTTCCACGTCGCGGCGAGGTCGGCGGCGGTGGCGCGGGTGGCGAGGAGGCTGATCGTGTTCCACAGGACGGCCCGCGCGTAGTCCTCAGGGATGCCCGCGACCGCGTCCGCGACGACCGTGACCCGGTAGCCGAGGTTGACCGCCTCCAGCGCCAGCCCGGGGATGCCGAGGTTGAGCGAGACCCCGGTGGCGACCACGGTGGAGACGCCGAGCGAGCGCAGCGTCATGTCGAGCGAGGTGCCGGTGAACGGCGAGAAGCCGTGGTGTCTGCGGCTCTCCAGGTCGCCGGGGGCGCGCAGCTCGGGCAGCACCTCGACGGCCGGGGTGCCCTCCAGCATGTGGGCGGGGTCCTTGAGGAGGGAGACGATGAAGGGGCAGTTCGCGGTGTGGGAGCCGGCCCGGTCGGCGCGGAAGGCGGCCGTGCAGTGGACGACCGGGATCGCGGCGGCGCGGGCGGCCGTGAGGAGCCGGGCGGTGTTGGGGACGACGTCGTGCCGCTCGCACGCCGCCCGCAGGTCCGGAAATTTCGTGAGATCACCGACGACGCCCCGCTGCATCTCCATCACGAGCACCGCCACGCCCTCCACCCGCCCACCCCTCTTCACTTACCCGAGCGCTTGCTTGGCACAATGAGAGTATCACCGCCACCTCCCGTCATAAGGGGTTAACTCACGGCGAAATAGCCGCACTCGTGACAACCAACACCCCGGGTGAGACCGTCGAACCCAGAGACGGCCGCCGTATGGGGGTAGGACTTGGTCCCTGGTTACCGCGAAGTACGCCAGCTCGGCGCGGGCCGCACCGGCCGCGTGTTCCTCGCCACGTACGAATCGACCGGCGCCTATGTGGCGATCAAGTACCTGAACGCCACGCTGCGCAGGGACGCCGAGTTCATGGAACGCTTCCGGTCGGACACCCACCACCTGGTCGAGCTCGACCAGCCCGACATCGTCCGCCTCTACGAGTACGTCGAGACCCCGGACCGCGCGGCGCTCGTCATGGAGCTGGTGGACGGCGTGACCCTGCGCGCGCTGCTGGACGAGCACGGCCACGTGACCCCGGAGGCCGCGCTCACCGTGCTCAAGGGCATCCTGCTGGCCCTCGCCGCCGCGCACGACAAGGGCGTGCCGCACCGCGACGTCAAGCCGGAGAACGTCCTCGTCCAGGCCGACGGCACCAGCAAGCTCACCGACTTCGGCGTCGTGGTGCACGCCGAGGAGCCGGGCGTGCCCGCGGGCAGCCCGGCGTACATGTCGCCCGAGCTGTGGACCCGGCACGAGGCCGGTCCGTCCGCCGACCTGTACGCCGCCGCCTGCACGCTCTTCGAGGCGGTCAGGGGACGGCCGCCGTTCCGCGCCGCCGGGGAGGGCGGCCAGGAGGAGCTGGACGTGCCGGCCACCAGGGACCGGCACCTGACCGAGCCGATCCCCCTGGAGGTGGTGCCGGACACGCTGCGCGACCTGCTCAGGCGCGGCCTGGCCAAGGACCCGGCCGTACGGTACGCCTCCGCCCGCGCGTTCGCCGCCGAGCTGGAGGAGGACGCGGTCGCCGGCTACGGCCCGGAATGGGAGAAACGCGGCCGCCGCCACCTGGCCGAGCTGGCCACGCTGATGGCTCTCCGCTTCCCGCTGGCGCGCACGGATCGCGCCACGAGCGGCGGCGGCGCGGCCGTGGCCCTGCGCGACCGGCTCGCGCGCATGCCGCGCCTCCCGCCGCACCTGTGGGTGACGGGCGTGCTGGTGATGGCGGTGGCGATCGGGATCGTGCTGTCGGGCGGGCGGTTGCCCACCGGGCCGGGGGCGATCCTCCTGCCGCCGCCGGAGGAGGAGAAGTCCGAGCCCGCGCCCTCACCCGCCGACGCCACGACCGGCCCCACTCCCGGCCCCGCTAAACGCCCCACGTCCCGCGCCACCGGCGAGGCCGCGCCCCGCACGCCCGCCGCCACGCCGGGCCGGACCAGCGCCGCCGCTCCGCGCCGCACCCCGCCCACCACCGCAACCGCGACCGCGCCGGCGCGGCCCACCCCCGGCCAGGCGGGCACCGGCGGGCCGCATCCCGCCGTGCGGGCGGCCACGATCACCGCCTGGAGCGGGCGGAGCGGGTCGGTGCGGATCGCCGCCGACGGGACCGGCCAGGTGCGGCTGCGGGTGACGTACACGCGGCGCGACGGCGACGACGCCCCCGCCACCACGCTGCACCAGGAGACCCGCGTCCTGAGCGGCCACACGTCGTACACCAGCGGCGTCGGCCACGACCCCGGCACGGTGGC
>NZ_JBGLOU010000026.1:0-114169 GCF_041402765.1 Nonomuraea sp. AD125B
AGGTTGCTCACGTGTTACTCACCCGTTCGCCGCTCGAGTACCCCGAAGGGCCTTTCCGCTCGACTTGCATGTGTTAAGCACGCCGCCAGCGTTCGTCCTGAGCCAGGATCAAACTCTCCAAACAATGCTTTTCAAGGCTTGTTCGGATGAATCATCCAAGCAAGAATCCGTCAAAAATGACGGGGTCATACATGTGTGATGCACATGCACTGGCTTTTAACACACTGTTGAGTTCTCAAGAAACGGACGCGTACTTCCTCACCGGACACTTTCTCAAGTCCCGGCGCCGGAGGCGCACTTCGCTTCCTCTTCAGCTTACCAGATCCGGACGATTCTTGTCAAACCGCCCGTTCCGGGAGCTTCCGGACTTGCCCCTCGTCGAGGCAACCCTCGTAACTTACTCCAACTTTCGCCGCTTGTCCAACCGCCTGGTCGGACCCAGCCCGAATGTCGGGGTTCGTTGTGAGGAGTGGCAGGGCGTACTCGCCCTACACAGAAAACTCTAGCAGCCCTCACGGGCAGGGAAGGTCGTTCTTCGGTAACGAATAGACCTTCCCTGCGTTCGGAAGGTTCAAACCCCCAGCGCGGCCAGCTGTGCCTCAAGCCGCGCGATGTCGGCCGCGGCCTGCTCGGCGCGGCCCCTGACCTTGGCGACCACGTTGTCGGGCGCCTTGGCCATGAACTGCTCGTTGCCCAGCTTGGCGGCCACCTGCGCCGCCTCCTTGCGCGCGGCGGCGAGATCCTTCTCCAGCCGCTTGCGCTCAGCTGCCACGTCGATGGCGCCGGCGGTGTCGAGCTCGACGCTCACCCCGCCCACTTCCAGGCGCGCCGTGGGGTTGAAGGACTCGCCGGGCTCGGTCAGCCGCAGCAGCACCCGCGCGGCCGTCTCCTGCGCCGCAAGCGGCGTGCCGGCCAGCCCAAGGCGGGCCGCGACCTTCTGACCCGGCTTGAGCCCCTGGTCGGAGCGGAACCGGCGGACCTCCGTCACGAGGTCCTGCAGCGCGACGATCTCGGCCTCGGCCTCGGGGTCGGCGTAGCGAGGGTCGGGCACCGGCCACGGGGCCACGACGATCGACTCGCCGCCCGTGACCGCCCGCCACAGCTCCTCCGTCACGAACGGCACCAGCGGGTGCAGCATCCGCAGCAGCGCGTCGAAGACGTTGCCGAGCACCAGCCGCGTGTGGTCGAGCCCCTCACCGAGCTGGATCTTGGCCAGCTCGAGGTACCAGTCGCAGACCTCGTCCCACGCGAAGTGGTAGAGCAGGTCGGCCGCCTTGGCGAACTCGAAGTCCTCCAGTGCGGCGTCGGCCGCGCCGATGACGGTCTGCAGCCGTGACAGGATCCACCGGTCGGCCGCGGTCAGGTCGGCGCCGTCGAGCGAGCCGACGGCAGCGCCGTTCATGAGCGCGAAGCGGGTGGCGTTCCAGATCTTGTTGCAGAAGTTGCGGGAGCCGGCCGCCCACTCCTCGCTCACCGCGACGTCCGCGCCGGGGTTGGCGCCGCGCAGGAGCGTGAAGCGGGTGGCGTCGGCGCCGAAGCGCTCGACCCAGTCGAGCGGGTCGACGACGTTGCCGAACGACTTGGACATCTTCTTGCCGTACTGGTCGCGGACCATGCCGTGCAGCGCCACGACCCGGAACGGCGGCTCGCCGTCCATGGCGTAGAGCCCGAACATCATCATCCGGGCCACCCAGAAGAACAGGATGTCGTAACCGGTGACGAGCACGGACGTCGGGTAGAAGCGCTCCAGCTCCGGCGTGTGGTCGGGCCAGCCCAGCGTGGAGAACGGCCACAGCCCGGAGGAGAACCAGGTGTCGAGGACGTCGGAGTCCTGGGTGTAGCCGGCGGGCGGGTCCTCGTCGGGGCCGACGCAGACGACCTCGCCGTCGGGGCCGTACCAGACCGGGATGCGGTGGCCCCACCAGAGCTGGCGGGAGATGCACCAGTCGTGCATGTCGTCCACCCAGTCGAAGTAGCGCTTGGCCATCTCCGGCGGGTGGATGCGGGTGCGGCCGTCACGGACGGCGTCGCCGGCGGCCTTGGCCAGCGGCGAGACGTTGACGAACCACTGCAGCGACAGCCGCGGCTCGACGACGGTCTTGCAGCGCGAGCAGTGGCCGACCGCGTGCAGGTAGGGGCGCTTCTCGGCGACGATGCGGCCCTCGGCGCGCAAGGCGGCCACGACGGCGGGCCTGGCCTCGAAGCGGTCGAGCCCTTCGAACGGGCCGTGCGCGGTGATGACGCCGCGCTCGTCCATGACGGTGATGGACGGCAGCGAGTGGCGCCGCCCGATCTCGAAGTCGTTGGGGTCGTGGGCCGGGGTGACCTTGACCGCGCCGGTGCCGAAGGCCGGGTCGACGTGCTCGTCGGCGACCACCGGGATCATGCGGCCGGTGAGCGGCAGCTCGACCATGGTGCCGACCAGGTGGGTGTAGCGCTCGTCGCTGGGGTGGACCGCCACGGCGGTGTCGCCGAGCATGGTCTCGGCGCGGGTGGTGGCGACCACGAGGTCGTCGGAGTAGCGGATCGAGACGAGCTCGCCCTCGTCCTCGCTGTGCTCGACCTCGATGTCGGACAGCGCGGTGTGGCAGCGCGGGCACCAGTTGATGATGCGCTCGGCGCGGTAGATGAGGCCGTCGTCGAACAGGCGCTTGAAGATGGTCTGCACGGCCCGCGACAGGCCCGGGTCCATGGTGAAGCGCTCGCGCGACCAGTCGACGCCGTCGCCCAGCTTGCGCATCTGGCCGAGGATCCGGCCGCCGGACTCCTCCTTCCACTGCCAGACCCGCTCGACGAACGCCTCGCGCCCGAGGTCGTGCCGGGACAGGCCCTCCTTGGCCAGCTCCCGCTCCACGACGTTCTGGGTGGCGATGCCGGCGTGGTCCATGCCGGGCACCCACAACGTCTCGCGGCCCTGCATGCGGGCGCGGCGGGTGAGCGCGTCCTGGATGGAGTGGTCGAGCGCGTGCCCGATGTGCAGGACGCCGGTCACGTTGGGCGGGGGCAGGACGATGCTGTACGGCTCGCGCGAGCTGCCCGGGTCGGCGCCGAAGTAGCCTCGGGATACCCAGCGCTCGTAGCTGCGGGTCTCGACGTCGGCCGGTGTGTATTGAGTAGGCAGCTCTGGCGTTGTCACAGTGACCAATTCTAGGGAGGGCGGCAAGCGGAAAACGCCCCGCTTGCTCGAATGCGGGCTGGAAATGGGTCCGAAGCGCCGAAAGCGCCCGCGTGGCGTGCTGCCACGGGGCGCTCGGGCGTGAACGGTGCGGGCCGGGTCAGGCAGACTTCTCGCGCGGCGTGCGCTGCTGCTTGACGGCGAGCTGGTCGCGCGGGACGAGCGTCGGGATCGCGTGCTCCAGCACCGACTCGCGGGTGATGACGACGCGGGCGACGTCCTGGCGGGAGGGCACTTCGTACATGACGGACTGGAGCACCTCCTCCAGGATGGCGCGCAGGCCGCGGGCGCCGGTGCCGCGCAGGATCGCCTGGTCGGCGATGGCCTCCAGGGCGCCGTCGGTGAACTCCAGCTCCACGCCGTCGAGCTCCAGGAGCTTGCGGTATTGCTTCACCAGCGCGTTGCGCGGCTCGGTGAGGATCTGGATGAGCGCCTCGCGGTCGAGGTTGTGGACCGAGGTGATGACCGGCAGCCGGCCGACGAACTCGGGGATCATGCCGAACTTCAGCAGGTCCTCCGGCATGACGTCGGAGAAGATGTCGGCGGTGTCGATCTCTTCCTTGGACCGGATGATCGCGTTGAAGCCGATGCCCTTCTTGCCGATGCGCGACTCGATGATCTTTTCGAGGCCCGCGAACGCGCCGCCGCAGATGAACAGCACGTTGGTGGTGTCGATCTGGATGAACTCCTGGTGCGGGTGCTTGCGGCCGCCCTGCGGAGGCACCGATGCCGTGGTGCCCTCCAGTATCTTGAGCAGCGCCTGCTGCACACCCTCGCCGGAGACGTCGCGCGTGATCGAAGGGTTTTCGCTCTTGCGGGCGATCTTGTCGACCTCGTCGATGTAGATGATGCCGGTCTCGGCCTTCTTGACGTCGTAGTCGGCGGCCTGGATCAGCTTGAGCAGGATGTTCTCGACGTCCTCGCCGACGTAGCCGGCCTCGGTGAGGGCCGTGGCGTCGGCGATGGCGAAGGGCACGTTGAGCATCTTCGCCAGGGTCTGCGCCAGCAGCGTCTTGCCGGAGCCGGTGGGCCCGAGCAACAAGATGTTGCTCTTGGCCAGCTCCAGGCCGTCGTCTCTGCCCCGGTCGCCCGACTGCACCCGCTTGTAGTGGTTGTAGACCGCCACCGAGAGCGCCTTCTTCGCCTTGTCCTGACCGATGACGTAGGCGTCGAGGAACTCGTAGATCTCCCTCGGCTTGGGCAGGTTGTCCCACTTGAGCTCGGAGGACTCCGAGAGCTCCTCCTCGATGATCTCGTTGCAGAGATCGATGCACTCATCGCAGATGTAGACGCCTGGACCGGCAATGAGCTTCTTGACTTGCTTCTGGCTCTTTCCGCAGAAAGAGCACTTCAGCAGGTCTCCCCCGTCGCCGATGCGTGCCACCCCAGATACTCCTTTGCGTGGGACCGCCCTGCTCTCGCGAGAGCAGTGTCTCCGGACATCCTCCGGACTTGGCCGAACCGCTCAGGTTTCGACGTTACCGTCTTCTGGGCCCTCAGTGAGCCCCCTAGCGGCGAGTCGCACCGGAACGTGCCCTATTGGGCAGCGCTCCGGTGCGTCACGTCTCGTCTAGGAAGCCACGGCCTGAGCTCGCTTCTTCCTGGACGGGATGATGTCGTCGATCAGACCATACGCCTTTGCCTCGTCCGCGTTGAGAATTTTGTCGCGTTCGATGTCCTTACGGACTTCGGCGGAGGCCTTACCGGTGTGCCTGGCCACGATGTCCTCCAGCAGCGTGCGCATGCGGAGGATCTCGCGGGCCTGGATCTCGATGTCGCTGCCCTGGCCGCCGCCCTCGGTGGACGGCTGGTGGATCAGCACCCGGGCGTTCGGCAGCGCGAAGCGCTTGCCCGGGGTGCCGCCCGCCAGCAGCACGGCCGCGGCGGAGGCGGCCTGGCCGAGGCAGACGGTCTGGATCTCCGGCCGGACGAACTGCATCGTGTCGTAGATCGCCGTCATGGCGGTGAACGAACCGCCCGGCGAGTTGATGTAGATGCTGATGTCACGGTCGGGGTCGAGCGACTCCAGCGTGAGCAGCTGGGCCATCACGTCGTTGGCCGACGCGTCGTCGATCTGCACTCCGAGGAAGATGATGCGGTCCTCGAAGAGCTTGTTGTAAGGGTTCATCTCCTTCACGCCGTACGACGTGCGCTCGACGAAGGAGGGGAGAACGTAACGGCTTTCGATGTTCATGTCAGCTCCCCCTAGGAGACGGGCCCGGCCGAGGGCACCTGTCGCGCGCTGCGGACCACGTGGTCGATGAAGCCGTAGTCCTTGGCCTCCTCGGCGGTGAACCAACGGTCGCGGTCGGAGTCGGACTCGATCTGGTCCAGCGACTGCCCCGTGTGGAAGGCGATCCGCTCGGCCAGCGTCTTCTTCACGTAGAGCATCTGCTCGGCCTGGATGGCGATGTCGGCGGCGGTGCCGCCGATGCCGCCCGACGGCTGGTGCATCATGACCCGCGCGTGCGGCAGGGCGTAGCGCTTGCCCCTGGCGCCCGCGGTGAGCAGGAACTGGCCCATGGAGGCCGCCATGCCCATGACCACGGTGGAGACGTCGTTCGGCACGTATTCCATCATGTCGTAGATGGCCATGCCGGCACTCACCGAGCCACCCGGCGAGTTGATGTAGAGCGTGATGTCGCGGTTGGGGTCGTCGGCCGCGAGCAGCAGCAGCTCAGCGCAGATGCGGTTGGCGATCTCGTCGTTGACCTCCTGCCCGAGCACGATGATCCGCTCCCGGAGCAGGCGCTGGTAAAGCTGGTCCTCAAGCCGGAAGGCGGAGCCGTTCTCACGGCCTCGAGACTCAGGCTGATAGAAGGTCGGCGGGCTGGTCACAGCGTCACCTTCCGATGCGTCGTAATCGATTGGCTTTGCTTGTGACCTTAACGCGCGCCGCCCACAGGTCATGCCCGCTCTGCCGGACTGTTCGCTGACGGCGCATGTCCCGGCGCCCGCGCGGGAGAAGCGTGCTGCGGCGGAGTGCGGGCGGATGTCCCTGGAGCGCCCTGAGACGGCGGGACGCGCGCCAGGGGCCGTGACGGCGGGTCACGAGGGCCGGGGCGCGCTGCGTCCTGTGGCGGGCGTCTCAGCCCCTCCGAAGCGGTCGCGGCCGCGCCTCATGGAAAAACGGCGGAGCCCCCGGACGGGAGGTCCGGGGGCTCCTGCGAAGCGCCGGTGAGGGCGCGGGTGAGGGTTACGCCTCGCCCTTGTCCTCGGTGGTGCCGTCCTCGGCGGCGGCCTCCTCCTCGACGGGGGCCTCGCCGTTGATCTCGGTGTAGATGGCCTTGAGGTCGACCTCGTTGCCGTCGGTGTCGACGACCTTGGCGGCGTCACCGATCACGGACTTGGCCTTGTCGCGGACGATCTCGACCATGGCCAGCGTGAGCTGGTCGTTGTCGGCCAGGTGCTTGGCCAGCTCGTTGGGCTGGACGCCCATCTCCATGGCGCGGCGCACGACGAAGTTGGTCAGCTCCTGCTCGGAGACGCCCAGCTCCTCGGACTTGGCGACCTTGTCGAGCACGAAGCCGACCTTGAGCGCGCGGGCGGAGTTCTTCTCGAACTCGGCGAAGCGCTCCTCCTCCGTCGTCTGGTAGAGGCGGAAGAAGGCGTCGCGGCTCAGCCCGCTCTCGGCCACCTGGTGGTCGAGGTTGTGCTTGCGGGCGTCGATCTCGGCCTTGAGCGCGCTTTCGGGCAGCGGGAGGTCGAGCTGGTCGAGCACCGCGTCGAGGGCCTTCTCGCGGGACTGGACGACCTGGTCGATCAGCTTGTTGCGGCGGGCCTGCTCGCGGATGCTGGCCTTGAGCTCGTCGAGCGTGTCGAACTCGCTGGCGAGCTGGGCGAACTCGTCGTCGAGCTCGGGCAGCACCTTCTCCTTGACCGACTTGACGTTGATGATGACGTCAGCCTGCTCGCCGGCGTTCTCGCCGCCGACCAGCTCGGTCTGGAAGCTCTTCTCGTCGCCGGCGGACATGCCCTCCAGGGCGTCGTCGAGGCCCTGGAGCACGGAGCCCGCGCCGACCTCGTAGGACACCTCGCTGGCGGCCTGCTCCTCGATGTTCTTGCCGTCGATCTCGGCGCGCAGGTCCATCACGACGTAGTCGCCCGCGGTGGCGGCGCGCTCGACGCCCGTCAGCGTCGCGAAGCGCTGGCGCAGCGCGTCGAGCTGGCGGTCGACGTCCTCGTCGGTGACCTCGGCGGAGTCGACGGTGACCTCGATGCCCTGGTAGTCGGGCACGTCGAAGTTGGGCCGGACGTCGACCTCGGCGGTGAACTCGATCTGCTCACCGTCGTCGATCTTCGTGACCTCGATGTCAGGCTGGCTGACCGGGAACACGTCGGCCTCGTCGACGGCCTGGCCGTACAGCTTGGGCACGGCGTCGTTGAGGGTCTCCTCCAGGACGACCGCCCGGCCGAAGCGCTGCTCGATGATGCGGGCCGGAACCTTGCCAGGCCGGAACCCGGGGACGCGCACCTGCTGCGCGACCTTCTTGTACGCCGCATCCATGCTCGGGCGCAGCTCGTCGAACGGCACCTCGACAGTGAGCTTGACCCGGGTCGGGCTGAGCTCCTCGACAGCGGTCTTCACGGAATGGTCTCCTTGATCAAGCTACGAGTGATCGCGGGCGCGTCCATTCGGTCGGCTCACGCGCCGCGCCCACATGAGCGGTGTTGGGCATGCTCCGCCTCGGCGGCATCCAACGCCGGTGGTCCAGTCTAGGGCAGATGCATACCCAACAACGACGTCCCGGCGGTCACAACGACGTCCGCATGCCGTCAGAACTCGTCCGCGATCTTCCTCAGCAGCTCGATCGTCTCGTCCGGAGTGGTGCTGACGGCGCAGAGCCGCTCCATGACCTCGGTGTAGCGGTCGACGTCCTCGCGCTTGTCCAGGTAGAGGGCGCTGGCGAGTTGCTCGACGTACACGACGTCGGGCAGGTCGGGGTCGGGGAAGCGCAGGACGCTGAACGCCCCGCCCTCCGCGCTGTGCCCGCCGAAGCTGAAGGGCATGATCTGGATCGTGATGCTCGGCTGGCGCATGAGGTCGATGAGGTGCTCCAGTTGAGCCTTCATCACCTCGGCGCCGCCGATCGGGCGGCGTAGCGCCGCCTCGTCGATCACCGCCCAGAAGACGGGCCCGTCCGGCCTTTCGAAGATCCTCTGGCGCTCCAGTCGGAGATCGACCCTCCTGGCGATCTCCTCCGCTCCGATGCCCGCCGTCCCGGCGGTCACCACAGCCCTCGCGTACTCCTTGGTCTGCAGCAGTCCTGGCACGAACTGGACCTCGTAGGTCCTGATCCTGGTGGCGGCCTCCTCAAGGCCGACGTACGCCTGGAACCACGTGGGCAGGACATCGTTGAACCGGTGCCACCAGCCCGGCTCGTTGGCGGTGGCGACCAGGTCGAGCACGGCGGAGCGGGCCTGCTGGTCGACGACCCCGTACAGGGTCAGCAGGTCGGCCACGTCACGCTCTTTGAACCCCACCCGGCCCAGCTCCATGCGGCTGATCTTGGATTCTGAGCCACGGATGAGGTGGCCCGCCTCCTCGCGGGTGACGTTCTTCGCTTCCCTGAGCTTGCGCAGTTGGGAGCCCAGGAGGATGCGCAGCGCCGTCGGCCCGGAACCCGGCTGGTTCTGCGTCACTTTGCCTCCTATCAAGGTCCGCACCACACAGTGACACCACATTGCCTGCTATGACAAGGTCCCAACCAGGTGTCCGATTCGCCTTGTCCACCGGGGAAAACGCCGCTTGCGGCTGCACATTGCAGCTGCACGTGCATTTGGGTCTTGCAGCCGCAGCCGCTCGTGACCCATGATGGCTTAGTGCATATTGGGCCAAACATGCACTAACCAAGGCTTTACGGGGAGGTATTGGCAGGATGGTAGAGGACCCTCTGGCCACTGCCGACTGCCTCCAGATAACCCGCGAGGTCGGTTTCGACCAGTTGCTCACTGGTCGTGGCGGCAAGCCGTACACCACCTCGTGCCCGTTGCCCTTCCAGGCCGACTCGGTGAAGACCGCCAGGGACGTCACCCGCAACACCCTCCGGGGCTGGGGGCTGCACGACCTGAGCGACGACGCCGCGCTCGTGGTCTCCGAGCTGGTGACGAACGCGGTCAGGTACGCGATGCGCTCCTCGGGCCGGCGCGAGATCGAGCTGCTGCTCATGCGGGTCAGCCCCCACGTGCTGCTGGCCGTGGCCGACCCCAGCGACGAGGTGCCGCGGCGCAAGGAGCCCGACTTCATCTCCGAGAACGGCCGCGGCCTCTACATCGTCGAGACCTACAGCCAGAGCTGGGGCTGGGACCGGCTGGCCCGCGGCGGCAAGGCCGTCTGGGCGCTCTTCCGCACCGAGCCGTGACCGCCTTCTTCTGATCACTCCCCCGTGGCGCCGTCGATGCGTTCGCGCAGGAGATCGGCGTGGCCGTTGTGCCGGGCGTACTCCTCGATCATGTGGACGAGGATCCAGCGGTGCGAGCAGTCGCCGCCGTTGCGCTCCCCCACGGCGTCGAGCGGCCGCGCGGCCGAGATGGCGCGGGCTCGCTCGATCTCGTCCCGCCAGGTCTCGAACGCCTCCTCCACCGACGCGGTGTCCACTTCCTTGAAGTCGGCGTCGTTGTCGCGGTCCTTGTCCCACAGCTTCGGCACGTCCTCGCCGGCGAGCACCCGGCGGAACCAGGCGCGCTCGACGTTCGCCATGTGCCGTACCAGGCCGAGCAGGGACATTCCGGAGGGCTCGGCACTGCGCAGGCGCAACTGCTCGTCGGTCAGGCCGGCGCACTTGACCGCGAGGGTGCCGCGATGCCATTCGAGCCAGTTGTTCAGCACGGTGCGCTCGTCGCCGGTCAGCGGCGGAGGGGTGCGAGGGTCTTCCATGTTCCGTTCAGTTCATCGAGATGTGGACGTGGTCGTAGTGGTTCTCGGTGATGCTGCCGCGGTCGGACATCGCGCGCCAGCCGGAGCCCGAGTTGATGCGCTGCTTCCAGATCACGTACTTGACGCCCAGTTTGCTCTGGTTCTGCAGGGCCCAGGCGGCGATGCGGTCGCCCAGGGCGTTGTTGGCCGCGCTGGGCATGGTGCCGCCCGAGCTCATCATGAAGTCGCAGGCGCGGCCGAGCGGGTGCTCACCGCTGGAGCCGGAGCGGAAGCAGCCCACCGAGAACGGCAGCGCGAAGTTCTTCGTCACCTGCTCGCGCATGAGCCGGGTGCGCGCGGTGATGTTGTCCGAGCCGGCCGGCAGCTCGGGGGCCCAGCTGCCGTCGGAGTTGCGGCCAGTGCCGTACGGGACCAGATCGGCCAGCTTGTCCTTGATGTCGTCGATGACGTCCTCGGCCTCGTCGCGCTGCTTGGCGACCTCGGCCGCGTCCGCGCGGATCTTGACCGCCAGCGCCTCGGCCTCGGCGGCGGCCTTCTTCTTCTCGTCGCGGGCCGTTGCCACGCCCTGCACCAGCGCCTGCTGCTCGGTGGTGAGCTGGTCGAGCACGGCCGCGCTGGCCCCGTCGAGCATGAAGCCCGGCACCGGGGGGTTGCCGTTCTGGTAGCGGAGGCGGGCGAGCTCGGCGACGCGCTGTTCGGAGGCGGCGAGCGTGCGCTCGGCCGTGGCCAGGCGTTCCTTGGCGGTCTCGGCGGTCTCCTGTGCCTTGGCCAGCTCGACGCGTTTGAGGTTGTACTGCTCGATCAGCTTGTCGACCTTGGTGTTGAGCCGCTTGAGCTGGGCGCGGAGCTGTGACTCCGACGGCTTGGGCGCGGCCGCCATCACAGCGGCCGCCTGCGCAGGGTAAGGCGTCGACAGGAGGACGGCGGCGGCGGTGACGAGACCGACGGCGAAGGGCACGGGGGACGAAGCCGCCACGTACAGGGTTCCTCTCCCTCTGCCGGCCGGGTTAGCTGACGGGTTCGGGCGTGAGAGCGTCCCTACCACCGAAGTGGATTCACCCCAGGTGCGGTGGGTCCCCGGCTCCCGGGCGACGCGCCCGGGATTAGGCGTGCGACGGCTGGTGAGGCCGTTGCTTATGGGGATATTAGTGGTAGATCACAAGTAATGCGACCTTAAGTAGAAATCTATTAGTGATCGAGTTGTGATCGGAGCATGCGTGCCGCCTCCTCCGGCAGCACGTCGTTGACGAAGGCGCCCATCGCCGACTCCGACCCCGCCAGATATTTCAGCTTCTCGGGCGCCCGCCTGATGCTGAACAGCTCAAGCCGCAGGTAGGCGAGGTCCCGCCCCTCGCGCACGGGCGCCTGGTGCCAGGCCGCGATGTACGGCATCACGACCCCGAACAGCCCGTCGAAGGCCCGCAGCACCGAGGTGTAGAGCGGCGCGAACGCGGCCCGCTCCGCCTCCGTCAGCGCCGGCAGGTCCGGCACCTGCCGGTGCGGGTAGACGTGCACCTCGAACGGCCAGCGCGCGGCGGCCGGCACGAACGCCGTCCAGTGCTCGTTGGAGGTCACGACCCGCGTGCCCGCCGCGCGCTCGGCGGCGAGGACGTCGGCGAACAGGTTGCCGGGGCCCTTGTGCCGGGAGGCCGCGCCGAGGTTGAGCTTGGTGCGCGGGGTGACGTACGGGTAGGCGTAGATCTGACCGTGCGGATGCGCGAGCGTGATGCCGATCTCCGAGCCGCGGTTCTCGAAGCAGAACACCTGCTCCACGCCCTCGACGGCGGACAGCTCGGCGGTGCGGTCGGCCCATGCCTCCATGACCAGCTCGACCTGGTCGTCGGAGAGGCGGGAGAAGCTGGAGTCGTGGTCGGAGGTGAAGCAGACGACCTCGCAGCGGCCGGCGCCGGGACGGACCTCGCTCAGGCCGCCCACATCCTCATAGGTGCCGAAATTTCGGGAGAAGGACGGGAAGCGGTTCTCGAACACCACGACGTCGTAGTCGTACGCCGGGATCTCCGTGTCGCGGCCGGGCGCCGACGGGCACAGCGGGCACTCGGCCGCCGTGCCCTTCGGCTGGAACGTACGGGTCTGGCGGTGCCCCGCCATCGCGATCCACTCCTCGGTCAGCGGGTCGTAACGCAGCTCGGAGGCCACCGGCCGGGGGCCGAGCTCGCGCCGGTCCACCGCGCTCCGGTCGGCGTCGTCCCTCCGGTCGAAGTAGATGAGCTCCCGGCCGTCGGCCAGATGGGTGATGGTGCGCTTCACAGCGTGCCCTCTTCCGCGATGATGAGTTCGCCGGCCCGGTCGGCCAGCTCCGTGCGTGCTTCCTCGGGCAGCGCCGCGTCGCTGATGACCACGTCGGCCTCGCTCAGCTCGGCGATGGTGCTGATGCCGACCGTGTTCCACTTGGTGTGGTCGGCGGGCACCACCAGGCGGCCGGCGGCGCTCACCAGCTCCCTGTCGGTCTCGGACTCCAGCAGGTTGGGCGTGGTGAAGCCGGCCCGGACGCTCATGCCGTGGACGCCGAGGAAGAGCGTGTCCACGTGCAGGCGGCGGATCGCGGCCACGGCGACCGGGCCCACCAGCGCGTCCGAGGGTGTACGGACGCCGCCGGTCAGCACCACCGTGCGGTCGGCACGCGGGTTGCGGTGGAAGACGTCGGCGACGGGGACCGAGTTGGTGATCACGGTCAGCTCGGGCACGGCGATCAGGTGATGGGCGAGGGCCCACGTGGTGGTGCCCGCCGACAGCGCGACGGCGGTGCCCGGCCGGACGAGCTGCGCGGCGCGGCGCGCGATCGCCTGCTTCTCCGGCTGCTGGCGGGCGGACTTGGCGGTGAAGCCCGGCTCCTCGGTCGAACCGGGGCCGAGTGCGGTCGCGCCGCCGTGCACCTTCTCCAGCAGGCCGCGCTCGGCCAGCACCTCGAGGTCGCGGCGGATGGTCATGTCGGAGACGCCGAGCTCGCGTACGAGGTCGGCCACGCGTACGCCGCCGTTGCTGCGTACGCGTTCGAGGATCGCCTGCTGACGCTGCTGTGCGAGCACCCTTGCCCCTTCCAACAGATTCCACCAAATTATGACATGAGAATGGTGGGAAATGTTAGTTCGCGTGGATCACTTGCCTGGTCGGCGCGGTGGGAGGACGGTGGGGATCCATGCCGGACCCCGAACGCGGGAGGCGAGCTTCATGGCCAGGCGAGCACGCAAAGGCAAGGCGCGCAAGAAGAAGAAGGCGAACCACGGCAAGCGCCCCACCGCACGTTAGGAACCGCCGGGTGGCCGCCTCCTGCGGCCACCCGGCGATCGAGGTCAGGTCGGCAGCTCCGTGAGCGCCTGGTCGATGCGCTCCTGCGGCAGCGTGTAGTCCTCCAGCTCGCCGCCCAGGTGCCGGTCGTAGGCCGCGAGGTCGAAGTGCCCGTGGCCGCACAGCGCGGTCAGGATGACCTTCTCCTCGCCGCTCTCCTTGCAGCGCAACGCCTCCGCGATCGTCTCGGCCAGCGCGTGCGTGGGCTCGGGGGCCGGCACGATGCCCTCGGTACGGGCGAAGCGGACGCCGGCCTCGAAGCACTCGCTCTGGGCTCGGGTGACGGCCTCGAACAGGCCCAGGTCGTACATGTGCGACAGCAGCGGCGACATGCCGTGATAGCGCAGGCCGCCCGCGTGGATCGGGTCCGGTACGAACGAGTGGCCCAGCGTGTGCATCTTGAGCAGCGGTGTCAGGCCGGCGGTGTCGCCGAAGTCGTAGGCGTACACGCCGCGGGTGAACGAGGGGCACGCGGCCGGCTCGACCGCGCGGAACACCGTGTCCAGGCGGCCCGCCAGCTTCTCGCGCAGGAACGGGAACATCAGCCCGGCGAAGTTGGAGCCGCCGCCCGTGCAGCCGATGACCAGGTCGGGCAGCTCGGGGAGCTGCTCCAGTGCCTCCTCGCCGATGAGCGTCTGGTGCATGAGCACGTGGTTGAGCACCGAGCCGAGCGCGTAACGGGCGTCGGGGGTCGCGGCCGCCACCTCGACGGCCTCGCTGATCGCGATGCCGAGGCTGCCCGGCGAGTCCGGATCGTCGGCCAGGACCTTGCTGCCCGCGCCGGTCACCGGGGACGGGCTGGCGTGCACCGTCGCCCCGTACACCTGCATGAGCGAGCGGCGGTAGGGCTTCTGGTCGTAGGAGGCGCGCACCATCCAGATCTGGCATTCCACATCGAACTGGGCGCAGGCGAAGGCCAGCGACGATCCCCACTGCCCCGCGCCGGTCTCGCTCGTGAGCAGCCGGACGCCTTCCTTGGCGTTGTAGTACGCCTGCGGGACGGCGGTGTTCGGCTTGTGGGAGCCGGCCGGTGAGACGCCCTCGTACTTGTAGTAGATCCTGGCCGGCGTGCCGAGGGCCCGCTCCAGGCGGCGGGCCCGGATCAGCGGCGTCGGCCGCCAGAGCCGGTAGACCTCCATGACCTCCTGCGGGATCGGGACGAACCGCTCGGCGCTGACCTCCTGCGCGATCAGCTCCATCGGGAACAGCGGGGCCAGGTCGTCCGGCCCGACGGGCTCGCGGGTGGCCGGGTGCAGCGGCGGCGGCGGAGGAGCGGGCAGGTCGGGAACGATGTTGTACCAGTTGCTCGGGATCACTGTTTCAGTCTGCGCCCGTTACGCACGGCAATCCAGTAACTCTCAGCTACCGGTCAACACCGCCGGCCGATCGGGGTGGTCGGCCCGGACGACGACGTCGGCCGAGCGTTGGGGGCGGGCCTCGCGCTCGTAGCGCTCGTACGCGGGCAGCCGCCACCGCTCCTCCTCCGGCGTGCCGCGGCTCAGCGCGCCCGGCGACAGCCACACGTGCACGCTCACGTCGAACGGCAGCCCGTGCCCCAGCAGCAACGTCCCGTCGACCAGCGCCACCCCGCCGGGCGGCAGCTCCTCGTACGGCGCCCGGTAGGCGCGGTCCACGCTGCTGTTCCACAGCGCCGGCAGGACCCGCCCCGACCCGCCCGCGTCCAGCGGCTCCAGCACCTCCCGCCGCAACGCCTTGACGTCCAGCCAGTCCTCGTAGAAGGCGTCGGGATCGGTCCTGCCGTGCTCCAGCCGCAGCGACGCCGGACGCAGGAAGTCGCCGGCGGACACCCGCAGCACCGGCCTCCCGCGCAACCGCAGCGGGGCGACCAGCTCGTCGGCCAGCGCCTCCGGCCGCGCCGCGGGGGCGCCGTCCACGGCCACCCGCACCCATGCCTCCCGCGGCCGGCCGGCGATCAGCTCGGCCAGCTCCTCGACCAGGACGTCACGGGAGATCGGTCGCGCGCGCATCATCCTTCTCAGCTTACGATCGCCCCCCGCCGACCTCGGATCAGGCTGTCCAGGCCGTGATCCGCACGAGCAGCATCGCGCCGAACCAGCAGGCGAACATCAGGATGATCCCCGTACGGAGCTGCCGGTGGTTCTGAGCATTCCTGCCGCGCCGCCGCGCTCTCATGACCAGCGTGATGGCCACGGACACGAGGGCAAGCGTCTGCACGATCTCGACCCAGGTCACGAGGCGACGCTACTCCCGCCGCGCGGACGTGTCGATCACGAGAAGGGAAAGGCCAGGCAGCCGCGTGCGACTGACTGCTGGGCTCTGCCCGGGACGTGGCGGACGGGAAGATCGGGCCCTCAGCCACTGACTACTCGAAGGCTGGACCGCTTTCGCGATCATCCCGGAGCCGAGTGCCCCCGCCGCAGGCGTCGCCTGCACAGAACAGCTTCCAGAGCTGGATGCTCATCACAACGAACAGGGCAACTCCGCCGAGCAGAATCACGAGCACGAAGAGCGCGAACGGATGGAAGATCGCTGAGCCTCCTGTCGTCATGCTGATCATAGGTGACCCCTGTTTCCTCAGCCCGCGCGGCTCCCGCGCGAGAACGGCCCAAGGCCGCACGCGCAGCGCGGAGGGCCGCCGCCTTGGAGCCTTCCTCGCCGGCAACGTGGTTGAGCCGGTCACCGCAGGGCGAGGGAGGGCTGCATGATGGCCGGTGCCCGACGACACTTCGGCAGCATCCGAGCGCTTCCCTCCGGCAGGTACCATGACGCTGATCTTTGGCTGGTGAAGATCTCGTTCGGCGCATACGCCGAGCAGTGGATCTCCGGCAGCGTGATCAAGCCCACGATGGAAGATCTCTACCGGAGCTTGCTCAAGAACCACTTTGCCCCGGCTGTCGGCAATCGCAGTCTGACCGGCATCCGAGAGGCAGACGTACGACGGTGGCGCAAGGATCGGCTCGCCATGGTGGGGCCGTCCACTCAGGCGCTCGGGGAAGCGCGGCGGGTGGCAAGGGGCGGTCAGGCCGACGAGACGAGCGGCGCGTGAGTGGCACGGTCAGAGAGACAAGGTCGGATAACAGCAAGGCCCAGACTCGGGATCAACTCCCTGACCTGGGCCTTCGTGCTTGGAGCGGACGACGGGAATCGAACCCGCGTAGCTAGTTTGGAAGACTAGGGCTCTACCATTGAGCTACGTCCGCGCGAACCGGTCGAACTCTGGTCTAGACTTCATCCGGTCGTCAGAGCGTAAGCGTACCGGAGTCCCGGGGCGCATGCGCACTCGGCGAAGCGGGGCGTGGCGCAGCTTGGCAGCGCGCTTGCTTTGGGAGCAAGAAGTCGCAGGTTCAAATCCTGTCGCCCCGACCAGTTCAAGGCCCCTTCCGATGCGGGAGGGGCCTTGTGCGTCCGGGCGCGGGTCATCAGTCGGCAGACTATGGGCGCATGGAGATACTTCCGGGCGCGGGTGTGGCCCTGGTGAAGGTCGGGGACCAGCGAGCCGAGGTTGAGGGCCGGATCGGGGCCCCGGTGCATGGCCCCGGCAGTAAGAACGTCTACGACACCGCTCCCATGTTGATCGTCCACTACGACCCGGACGACCGGGTCGAGCTGGTGGAGATCGCCTACTCGGGCCACGGTGGGGAAGAGGTGTTCTTCGACGGCGTGCAGCTGACCTACCGGTTCATGGACGAGGTGGTTTCCGAGCTGGCCGCGAAGGGCCACACGGGCACGTCTTCGGACATCGGGTTCACCTTCCACGCCGGCTTCTCCGTGTGGTCGATGGGATCTCTGTGGGCTCTCGATCTGGACCCTGACGCGGACGAGGAGGACGAACGGTCGATCGTCGAAGGGGTGTCGGTCGCCCCCTACTCGTATGGGGACGAGGGCTGAGCGGGCCGCGGCGAGCTCATCAGCCGGCTGGTCGAGGTGATCGGGTCCGTCGCGGCCGCGCACCCGCTGCGGGTCGTCGTCGGCGGGCCGCCCGCCGCCGGTAGGACCACGTCGGCCGATGAGCTCGCCGTCGTCCTGCGCGCGCAGGACCGCGACACCATCCGCGTGACCGTCGACGACTTCCTCTTCGCCCGTGCGCAGCGCTATCGACGCGGCCGGTAGTCGGCCGAAGGCTGTTACTTCGACCCCCGCGATCGTGCCGGGTCCTGCTCGATTCGCTGGGCCCGGTCGGAGATCGGAGGTTCCGACACACCGTGGTCCCCCGCGGCCGCGCCCGCTTCCCCAGACGCCGTACTGCTCTTCGACGGGGTCTTCCTCCTGCGTCCAGAACTCACGGTCCTGGCGCGACCGCCACATTGCTCCAACAGCCGGCCTGGGAAGTAGGGTCGCCGGTCAGCCGGTCAGGGTGAGCGGGTTGACCAGGTCGGCGTAGACCAGGAGCCCGGCCATCACCATCATGACGAGCGCGATCGCGTACGTCAGCGGCAGCACCTTCGCGATGTCCACGTACTTCGGCTCCGGCCGTCGCATGATCTTCGCGTACGCCCGCTTGATGCCCTCCCAGATCCCGCCGGCGATGTGCCCGCCGTCCAGGGGCAGCAGCGGGATGAGGTTGAACATGCCGATCGCCAGGTTGAAGCCGGCCAGCAGGTTGACGAAGATGGCGATCTTCTTCTCGTTGGTCAGGTCGCTGGCCAGGATCTCGCCGCCCATGCGGCCCGCGCCCACGACGCCGACCGGGCCCTCGGGGTCGCGCTTCTCGCCAGAGAAGGCCGCGTGCCAGACGCCGACCATCTTGTCCGGCAGGTTCAGCAGGGAGCCCGCCACGCGGCCGGTCAGCTCGCCCATGTAGCCGACGACCGCGCCCATGCTCTGGCGCTGCATGACCTCGGTGGGCAGGACGCCGAGGAAGCCGACGTTCTTGTCGATCTTGCTCGGGTCCTGGAGGTTGGGGCGGTCCTGGGCGATGAGGGTGACGTCGAGCGTCAGCGGCTTGCCGTCGCGTACGACGCCCAGCTCGACCGGGCCGGGGCCGTGGGAGCGGATGAGCCGGGTGGCGTCCTCCCACGTGGTGATCTTCTGGCCGTCGAAGGTGACCATCCGGTCGCCGGGCTTGAGCCCGGCCTGCGCCGCGGGAGTGGGCTGGTCGCCGGCCTGGCAGGTCTTGCGCTGCTCGCTGACCGGGATCACGCAGGTGGAGGTCTCGGGCGAGACGACCGGGGCCCAGGCGGGCAGGCCGATGCCGACCAGCAGGATGCTGAAGAAGACGAACGCGAGCACGAAGTTCATCAGCGGCCCGCCGGACATGATGATGATCTTCTGCCACCACTTCTTGCGGTAGAAGACGCGGTCCTCGTCGCCGGGCCGCACCTCCTCCTGGGCGGCGTCCCTGGCCGACTCGATGAGGCCCTGCCAGGGGCCGGTGGCGGTGTTGCGCAGTTTGTTCGGGTCGTCACCGGGGCGCGGCGGCAGCATGCCGATCATGCGGATGTAGCCGCCGAACGGGATCCACTTGATGCCGTACTCGGTCTCGCCCCTGCGCCTGGACCAGGCGGTCGAGCCGAAGCCCACCATGTACTGGGTGACCTTGACCCCGAAGAGCTTGGCGGGGATGAGGTGGCCGATCTCGTGCAGCGCGATGGAGAACATCAACCCGAGCAGGAAGAGGATGATCCCCACCAGATAGAGCCAGTTCATCTATGCGCGCTCCAGGGCAAGGCGGACGGTCCAGACAGCTTCAGGGTAGTCGACTTCCCCGGTCCTCAAGGGCCTCAGACATTTTGGGCAGGCGTTGACAGTACGCCCTTCTCACGACCTGGCCCGTGTCGAACGTCAGGGTCACGGCCGCCAGATGAGCACCAGCGCGCAGTCGTCGTTGTGCCCCGAGGCCATGGCGTTGACCAGCGCGCGGGCGCCGTCGCGGAACCCCGAGGGCAGCAGCCGCTCGGCCTCGCCGAGCAGCCGGTCGAGCCCGGCGTCGATGTCGCGGCCGGGCTGCTCGATGAGCCCATCGGTGAACAGCAGCAGCGCGTCGCCCTTGCGCAGGGTGCCGCTGTCGGGCTCGCAGTGCAGGTCGGGCACCACGCCGAGCACGACGCCCTTGGCCGCGGCGACCTGCCAGCTCCCGGTGCCGGCGTCGAACTTCACCACCGGCGGATGGCCGGCCGAGGTGATCGTGTAGTCGCCCGTGGCGAGGTCGAGGCGCAGGTGCACGGCGGTCACGAAGCCCTCGTCGCCCCGCTGGCGGTGCAGGTAGGCGTTGCAGGCGGGCAGGAAGTCGTCGACCGAGCCGAGCAGGCCGCCGAACGTCCCCGACAGCAGCAGCGCCCTGGTGCCCGCGTCCACGCCCTTGCCGGAGACGTCGACCAGGGCGATCTCGACGCTGTCGCCGTCACGCATGGACACGAGGAAGTCCCCGCCGAAGGAGGACCCGCCGGCCTGCTTGAGCACCACCTTGGCGCCCCAGTCCTTGGGCAGCGGCGGCAGCTCGCCCTGTCTCTTGAGCCGGTCGCGCAGCTCCAGCAGCATCGCGTCACCGCGCAGCCCCTGCACGCCGAGCTTGCCGCGGGTGCGCGCCATGAGCACGGCGAGCACGGTGGTGAACCCGATCGTCACCATGAGTCCCACCCCGACACTGCCCGCGCCGAGCGTGACCGCGACGTAGCCGAGCGCCGCGCCCACCGCCACGAGCAGCACGACCAGGCTGCGCAGGCGCAGCTGCAGCCCGCCGACCAGGGTGACGAGGATGAGCAGGGACGGCGAGAACCACTCGGTGGACACCTGGCCGGCCAGCACCCCGATGAGCAGCGCGAGCACGGCGAGCGTGATGAGCAGATTGCGGTCGCGGGCGAGCGGCCCTCTGCGGACGAAGCGGACGATGGACACGAGGAAGGGCACCCGCGCCAGCGCGGCGCGGACCCGTGGCGGGATCAGCGGCGCCGGACGGGAACTCATGATGGGCCTGACTGTATCGGTCCGCATCCCGTTTGGGCAGTCCACTTGACCAAGGCCTTGATCATTACGTGCGGATATTCGGTGGCTCTCCCCCTTTGCCCGCTCCTACCGTGGACGGATGAGCTTCCCCATCCGTCCGATCGCCGAATCCGAGTGGACGGCGTACGTCAACGTCATGAACGAAGGGTTCGGCTGGACCGCGCCGCCCGGGATGATCGAGCGGTTCAAGGCCGAGACCGAGTTCGACCGGACGCTGGCCGTCTTCGACGGCGAGGTCATGGTGGGCACCACCGACACCCTCAGCCTCAGGATGACGCTTCCCGGCGGGCGGCAGTTGCCCGTGGGCGGGGTGACGTCCGTGAGCGTGCTGCCCTCGCACCGGCGCCGCGGCGTGTTGTCGCAGATGATGCGCCGCCAGCTCGCCGACATCCGCGAGCGGGGGGAGGCTGTGGCCGCGCTGTACGCCTCCGAGTCGGGCATCTACGGCCGCTTCGGCTACGGCCGGGCCGCGAGCGAGCTGTCCTTCCGCATCACCAAGCGTGCCGCGGCGTTCGTGCCGGACGCGCCCGCGGACCCGTCGTTGCGGATCAGGGTGACGCCGCCGGCCGAGGTGCGGGACGAATTGGAGGCCCTGTTCGCCTCCGTGGTGACCGCCCGGCCCGGCCGCTACGAGCGGCACGCCGCCTTCTGGAACAGCAGCCTCGCCGACGACGAGTCCGACCGGGGCGGGATGGGCGCGCTGCGCTGCGTACTGGCGGAGGACGACGGGGGCGTGCGCGGGTACGCGTTGTTCCGAATCAAGTCGTCCTGGGACGACAACGGGGTACCCGAGGGCGAGGTGCGGCTCCATGAGCTGGAGGCGAGCGATCCGGCGGCGTACGCGCTGCTGTGGCGCCACCTGCTGGACCGGGACCTCGTGACCACGCTGCGGGCGGGCAGACGTCCGGTGGACGACCCCCTGCAGACGCTCCTGGCCGACCCGCGCCAGCTCCGCGCGACCTACGGCGACGAGCTGTGGGTACGCCTGGTCGAGGTGGACCGCGCACTGGCCGCCCGCGCCTACGCCGCCCCCGTGGACCTGGTGATCGAGGTGGACGACGACGTGTGCCCGTGGAACGCCGGCCGCTGGCGGCTCACCGCGGACCCGTCGGGCGCGGAGTGCAAGCAGGTCGAGGACGAGCCGGACCTCACGGTGCCGGTGGCGGCCCTGGGCTCGGCGTATCTGGGCGACGGGCAGCTCGGCCCGATGCTCGGCGCGGGGCTGCTGCGCGAGCACACCCCGGGCGCGGTGCGCGACCTCGCCACCGCGATGTCCTGGAGCCCCAGGCCGTGGGCGGGCCGTGTCTTCTAGGGCCGGTCTTCTAGGGCCGGGTCTTCCAGGGCCGCCACTCCCAGGGGCCGGGGCTTCGGACGTACGCTCGGGGCATGGCCTTGCAGAGCTTGCAGATCACCGCGACGATCGCCATGCGCGCCCGCGACGTGTCGCGCCCGGCGAAGGAGCAGCAGGAGGCCGCCGACCGGCGGCCCCTGCGTGACGAGATGCCGAAGCGCGAGACCCGGCGTAAAGGGCAGAACAGCTAGTCAGGGCAGCGGCGGGAGCTGGCCGATCGTCTCGTACGAGGCCAGCTGCGCGATGCGCCGGCTGTGGCGCTCGCTGCCGGAGAAGGGCGTGCCCAGGAACACCTCGGCGAAGCGGGTGGCCTCGTCGAGGGAGTGCATGCGCGCCCCGATGCTGACGACGTTGGCGTTGTTGTGCTCGCGGGCCAGGCGCGCGGTGTCCTCGCTCCAGGCCAGGGCCGCGCGGATGCCGCGCACCTTGTTGGCGGCGATCTGCTCGCCGTTGCCCGAGCCGCCGATGACGATGCCGAGGCTCGCCGGGTCGCCCGCGACGCCCTCGGCGGCGCGCAGCACGAACGCCGGATAGTCGTCCTCGGCGTCGTAGACGAAGGGACCGCAGTCGGTCACCTCGTGCCCGTGGTCCTTCAGCCAGGACACGAGGTGGTTCTTGAGCTCATAGCCGGCATGGTCGGCACCGATGTAGACACGCACCCGCCCAGTCTTCCACAGCCCCGGGGTGGCGGCTCGCGCACTAGAGTAAGGATCACTTCCGTCCGCCACCCCTTACGAAGGCAGGGATCATGCGAGAGATCCGCGTCATCGGCGACCCCGTGCTGCGCACGCCCGCCGAGCCGGTCACGGACTTCGACCGCGAGCTGCGCCGCCTGATCGAGGAGATGTTCGAGGCGATGTACGCGGTCGACGGGGTGGGCCTGGCGGCCCCGCAGATCGGCGTGTCGCGGCGATTGTTCGTCTACGACATCAACCGGCGCAAGGGCCACGTGATCAACCCGGTGCTGACGGTGGACGACCCGGAGGAGATCGCCGACGAGGAGGGCTGCCTGTCGGTGCCCGACCGGCGCACCGGGCGGCCGATCTACGCCCCCGTCGCGCGCGCGGCGGGCGTGACCGTGGAGGGCGTGGACCGGCTCAGGCGGCCGGTGCGCGTACGCGCCCGCGGCTCGCTGGCGCGCTGCTTCCAGCACGAGGTCGAGCATCTCGACGGCCGCCTGTACGTCGACCGCCTGCCGCGCGACGAGGCCCGCGGGATCATGTCGCGCGCCTGACCCCGAGGCGTAGCGTGGCCGCATGACTGTGCTTTCCGGCAAGGGGCTTTCCGGCAAGGGCGCGTTGGTCACGGGTGGCTCCCGTGGCATCGGCAGAGCCGTCGTGGAGCGGTTGCGGCAGGACGGCGCCGAGGTCGTCTTCTGCTACGAGCGGTCGGAGGAGGCCGCGCTGCGGGTCGCGAAGGAGACGGGCGCGACGGCGGTGCGGGCGGACCTCGGCGTCAAGGAGGATCTGGAGCGGCTGTTCGCCGAGGCGGAGGCCCGGCTGCCCGGGGTGGACATCCTCGTCAACAACGCGGCCACCACCACCGGGCAGAAGCTGCTCGCGGACCTCACGGACGACGACTTCGAGCGCTCGTTCGCGGTGAACGTGCGCGCCGTCCTCCTCGCCCTGCGGTGGGCCGCCGGGGTGATGCGCGACGGCGGGCGCATCGTCACGATCTCCTCGCTCAACACGCAGGTGCCCGCCCCGACGCTCGCGCTCTACTGCGGCGGCAAGGGCGCGGTCGAGCAGTTCGCCAAGGTGGCGGCGCGGGAGCTGGGCGGGCGCGGCATCACCGTCAACGTCGTCTCCTCGGGCGCGACGGACACCGACATGCTGCGCGGCGCCAACCCGCCCGAGGCGCTGGAGCGGACGCAGGCGCTCACGGCGCTCGGACGGCTGGGGCGGCCGGACGACATCGCCTCGGTGGTGGCGTTCCTGGCGGGGCCCGACGGGCGGTGGGTCACCGGCCAGAACCTGATCGCCAGCGGGGGCCTGCTGGTCTGAGCCGCCCGCCGGCGGGCGTCAGAGCTGGAGCGACTTGATCTCCAGGTATTCCTCCAGGCCGTACTCGCCGAGCTCGCGGCCGACGCCCGACTGCTTGTAGCCGCCGAACGGGGCCAGCGGGTTGAACCGGCCGCCGTTGACGGCGACCTGGCCGGTGCGCAGGCGGCGGGCCACCCCCAGGGCGCGCTCCTCGGTGCCCGCCCAGACCGCGCCGGCCAGGCCGTAGCGGGTGCCGTTGGCGATGGAGACGGCCTGGTCCTCGGTGGTGTAAGGGATCACCGACAGCACCGGCCCGAAGATCTCCTCCTGCTCGATCGCCATGCCGGGTTCGACACCCGCGAACACCGTGGGCTCGACGTAGAAGCCGCGCTCGTGCGGCCGTTCGGTGCCGCCGGCCACCAGCCGGGCGCCCTCCTCCTGGCCGCGGTTGATGTAGCGGACCACCCGGTCGCGCTGGACCTGCGAGACCAGCGGGCCGATCCGGGTGGACTCGTCGAAGGGGTCGCCGACGGTGTAGCCGCGAGCGGCCTCGACGGCCAGGCGGACGGCCTCGTCGTACTGGTCGCGGTGGACGAGCATGCGGGTCCAGGCCGAGCAGGTCTGCCCGGCGTTGACGAAGCAGTTGGCCACGCCGACCTTGACGGCGAGCTTGAGGTCGGCGTCGGGGAGGATGATGTTGGCGGACTTGCCGCCGAGTTCGAGCGCCACCCGCTTGACGGTCTCGGCGGCGAGCGCGGCCACCCGGCGGCCCGCGGCGGTGGAGCCGGTGAAGGAGACCATGTCGACCTCGGGGTGGGCGGCCATGGCCTCGCCGACCACCGGCCCGCGCCCGCTGACGAGGTTGAGCACGCCCGGTGGCAGGCCCACCTCGTCGAGGATGCCGGCCAGCTCGTACGCCGCCAGCGGCGCCACCTCGCTCGGCTTGAGCACGACGGTGCACCCGGCGGCCAGCGCCGCGCCCACCTTGCAGACGATCTGGTGCAGCGGGTAGTTCCACGGCGTGATGGCCGCGACCACCCCGATGGGCTCCTTGACGACCAGGGAGGAGCCGACGCGCTGCTCGCGCGGATGGCTCTCGGCCAGGTGGGCGAAGGAGGCGAGGACCCCCGCGGGCATCAGGGTCTGCACCTTGAGCGCGAAGCCCAGCGGCGATCCCATGTCGGTGGCGATCGCCGCGGCGACGTCGTCGGCGCGCTGCTTCAGCAGCTCGGCCGCGGCGGCGAGCAGCTTGCCGCGTTCGGCCGGCGCGCTGCGCGACCAGGACGGGAACGCTCTTCGCGCCGCGGCCACGGCCGACTCCACATCGTCGGGAGAGCCGGCGGGCACGTGGTCGATGACCTCTTCTGTGGCCGGGTTGACGACCTCTATGGACTCGTCGGACGCTGAGGCGGTCCAGGAGCCGCCGATGTACAGCTGACGCATGTCCCCATCCTGACAGCGCGTCCCGGCGTTCGCGAGGGAGGTTCACTGAGCCGGGGATGAGGATTCTCCACCGCGATCAGGGTCTTTCCTCCCCGCGGGGTATCCGTAATGCGCTGACAGCGGGTTTTCAGTCGAATTGCGGGCGGCGGGTGCGCGTGCGCTTCAGCTCGAAGAAGTCGTCGAACTCCGTCACGGCGACGACGCCGTCCCACAGGCGACCGGCGTCCTCGCCCCTGATGATCCTGGTGATGACCGGCCCGAAGAAGGCGTTGGCGCCGACGCGGATGATCGGCGTGCCGACCTCCTGGCCGACGAGCGTGATGCCCTCGTCGTGCGAGGCGCGGATGCCGGCGTCCCACTCGTCCGACTCCATGGCGTCGGCGAGCTGCGGGTCGAGGCCCACGGCCTCAAGGGCGGCCTCGTTGATCTCGCGCAGCTTCTCCGGGTCCTTGCCGAGGCCCTCGTTGTGCAGGCGGGTGCCGAGCTCGGTGTAGAGCCGGCCGATGTACTCCTCGCCGTGCTTGGCGGCGGCGGCCGCCACGACGCGGACCGATCCGTGCGCCTTGAGCGCCCGCTCCTTGTATTCGGCGGGCACGTCCTTGCCCTCATTGAGGTAGTGGAGCGACATGAAGCGGAAGCGGGGCTCGATGGGCCGAACCTTCTCGACTTCGAGCAGCCACCGTGACGTTACCCATGCGAAGGGACAGGAAGGATCGAACCAGAGGTCCACGGGAATCTTCTCAGCCATGTGGGGCCATAACCTGGGGTGGCTCGGATCCTATTCCCGCCGTGACAGGATACCGACAACCCCGACGAAGCGGTTGAAAAGGAGCGGAACTTGGCAGGCAACCTGACCAGGGACGAAGCGCGCGAACGCGCCAAGCTGTTGAAGGTCGAGTCGTACGAGGTCGCCCTCGATCTGACGGAAGGTGAGGAGCGCTTCGAAAGCGTCACCACGGTCCGCTTCTCCGGCCTGGTCCCCGGTTCGTCCACCTTCATCGACCTGCACGGCGCGCACGTCCGCCAGGTGACCCTGAACGGCGAGGACCTCGACGTGTCCGCCTACGACGCGGAGAAGGGCCGCTTCCCGCTCCCCTCGATCGCCGAGTCGAACGAGTTGCGCGTGGACGCCGACTGCTCCTACATGCGCACCGGCGAGGGCCTGCACCGTTTCGTCGACCCGGTCGACCAGGGCGTCTACCTGCACACGCAGTTCGAGACGGCCGACGCCCACCGGATGTACGCCTGCTTCGACCAGCCCGACCTCAAGGCCACCTTCCAGCTCACCGTGCTGGCCCCGGCCGACTGGGAGGTCGTCTCCAACGCCGCCGCGACCAACGTCGAGAGCCTGCCCGAGCAGGCCGGGCGGCACGGCACCGTGCAGGCGGCCAAGCGGTGGACGTTCGACACCACCCCGGTCATGTCCACCTACATCACCGCGCTGGTGGCCGGGCCGTACCACAAGGCGACCTCCGAGCACGACGGCATCCCGCTCGGCATCTACTGCCGCGCCTCGCTCGCCGAGCACCTCGACGCCGACAACATCTTCGAGGTCACCCGGCAGGGCTTCGACTTCTTCCACAAGGTGTTCGGGGTGCGCTACCCCTTCGGCAAGTACGACCAGCTCTTCGTGCCCGAGTTCAACGCCGGCGCGATGGAGAACGCGGGCTGCGTGACGTTCCTGGAGGACTACGTCTTCCGCTCCCGCGTCACCGACGCCCTGGTCGAGCGGCGCGCCGAGACGATCCTGCACGAGATGGCGCACATGTGGTTCGGCGACCTCGTCACCATGCGCTGGTGGGACGACCTGTGGCTCAACGAGTCGTTCGCCACCTACATGTCGGTGCTCTGCCAGGCCGAGGCCACGCGGTGGGGCAGGGGCGCCTGGACGACGTTCGCGAACGTGGAGAAGGCCTGGGCCTACCGTCAGGACCAGCTCCCCTCCACCCACCCGATCGCCGCCGACATCCCCGACATGCAGGCGGTCGAGGTCAACTTCGACGGCATCACGTACGCCAAGGGCGCCTCGGTGCTCAAGCAGCTCGTCGCGTACGTGGGGCTGGAGAACTTCCTCGCCGGCGTGCGCGACTACTTCGCCGACCACGCCTGGGGCAACACCGAGCTGAAGGACCTGCTCGACGCGCTGGAGCGCACCTCGGGCCGGGACCTGTCGGCCTGGTCGAAGGACTGGCTGGAGACCGCCTGGGTCAACACGCTGCGCCCGTCGTTCGACGTCGAGGACGGCCGTTTCACCCGCTTCGAGGTGCTGCAGGAGGCTCCCGCCGACTATCCGACGCTGCGCTCGCACCGCATCGCCGTCGGCCTGTACTCGCTGGTGGACGGCGCGCTGACCCGTACCAAGCGGGTCGAGCTGGACGTCGTCGGCGCCCGGACGCCCGTGGCCGAGCTGGTCGGCGCGGAGCGGCCCGACCTGGTGCTGATCAACGACGACGACCTCACCTACGCCAAGATCCGCCTCGACGACGACTCGCTGCGGACGCTGGTGAACGGCGGCATCGCCGCGTTCACCGACTCGCTGCCGCGCGCGCTGTGCTGGTCGGCGGCCTGGGACATGACCCGCGACGGCGAGATGCCGGCCCGCGACTACGTCCGGCTGGTCATCTCGGGCGCGAGCGTGGTCACCGACCTCACCGTGCTCCAGGCGATCCTGCGGCAGGCCCGCCAGGCCGTCCAGCAGTACGCCGACCCGGCCTGGCGGGCCGAGGGCCTGCGGCTGCTGGCCGACGAGCTGCGCTCGCTGCTCGCCGCCGCCGCGCCCGGCTCGGACCACCAGCTCGCCTACCTGCACGCGTTCGCGCCGGCGGCCACCTCGGGCGAGGACCTCGACCTGCTGGCCGGCATCCTGGACGGCACCTCCGTGCCCGACGGGCTGACCGTGGACGCCGACCTGCGCTGGAGCCTGGTGCACGCGCTGGTCGTCGGCGGCCGGATCGACGAGGCGGGCATCGCGGCCGAGCTGGAGCGCGACCCCACGGCGACCGGTGAGCGCTCGGCCGCCCAGTGCCGGGCCGCGCTGCCGACCGCCGAGGCCAAGGCGGCGGCGTGGGAGCGCGTCGTGGGCGGCGAGCTCGCCAACCACATCGCGCGCGCCACGATCGGCGGGTTCCAGGACCCGCACCACCCCGAGCTGCTCGCGCCGTACCGGGAGAAGTACTTCGCCGAGGTCGGGCGCATCTACAAGGAGTGGACGTTCGACCAGGCGTCGTCGTTCGCGGTGGGCTGCTTCCCCGCGCTGCTCATCGAGGAGGCGACCGTACGGGCCGCCGAGGACTACCTCGCGGCCGAGCAGCCGCCGCAGGCGCTGCGCCGGCTGATCCTGGAGGGCGCCGACGGCGTCCGCCGCGCCCTGCGCAACCAGGAGAAGGACGCGGCGGCGTCCTGATCCCGCGCGCCGGGCGGAGTGCCGCTCCGCCCGGCGCACCATACCCGTGAGGTCAGTGTTCCCTACCTGCGAGGGCGGGGACGGGCGGGACGTCCGACACCCGCGCCGACTTGGTCCTGCCACCTCAGAGCCGGTGTTAGATTCGACTACGTGCTAGGCGCCGGGACCACGCTCAACGACCGCTACGTGCTGGCCGGTCGCCTCGGCGGCGGCGGCATGGGCGAGGTCTGGCGTGCCGAGGACAAGGTGCTCGGCCGCTCGGTCGCGGTGAAGGTGATGACGCCCGCGCTGACCGAGAACGCCACCTTCGCCCAGCGGTTCCAGAACGAAGCCAGGGCCATGGCCACGCTCACCCATCCCGGCGTGGTCGACGTCTACGACTACGGCACCTGCGAGATCTCCGGCCGCCAGGTCACCTTCCTCGTCATGGAGCACGTGCGGGGCGAGTCGCTCGACCGGGTGCTGCGCCGCGGCCCGCTCGACCCGGCCGCCGCCATGCGGCTGGTCGCCGAGGTCGGCGACGCGCTGGCCGCCGCGCACGCCCAGGGCATCGTGCACCGCGACGTCAAGCCGGCCAACCTCATGGTCCGCGAGGGCGGCGGGGTGGCGCTCACCGACTTCGGCATCGCGCACTCGGTCTCGGCGGGGCACCTGACGGCGACCGGGCAGATGTTGTGCTCGGCGGGCTACTGCGCGCCGGAGATGGCGACCTCCAGCGAGGTCACGCCGGCGGTCGACGTCTACGCGCTCGGCGTGGTGGCGTACGAGTGCCTGACCGGGCGGCCGCCGTTCCAGGGCGAAACGCCCGTGCAGATCATCTTCAAGCACCTCAACTCGCCGGTGCCGGAGCTGCCCGGCGAGGTGCCCGCAGGGCCGCGGGCCGTGGTGACGCGGGCGCTGCAGAAGACGCCCGAGCAGCGCTGGGAGTCGGCCGCCGCCATGGCCGCGGCCGCCCGGCAGGCCCTGGCCGCCCCCGACGTCGTGCCGTACGGGGCCGGCGACACGGGGCCCACGGCGGCGCCGGGCACCGGCGTCGCGGGTGCGGTCGCGGCCGGAGGGCTGGGAGCTTTCCCGGGCGGCGGCGTTCACGGGACCGATCCCGGCGCGACGGCCGGGACGGCAGGCGGACCAGCAGGCGGCATCGCGGGCGGGGCCTCCGCCGGCACCCTGCCCGCCCGTCCCGAGCGGCGTGTGCGGCGGACGGCGCGGGTGGCGCTCACCGTCGCCGCCGCGGTGCTGGTGTCGGCCGGCGTCGCCGGAGCGGTGTGGCTGCGCCCGGACCGCTCGTCGAGCGAGGCCACGGTGACGCCGACCAGCGTGACCGACACCACGGCCACCACCGGCCCCAAGACCCCGGCCCCCTCCCGGCAGCAGAGTGTGCCTCCGGTCCGGCAGAGTCCGACCGCCGTGCCGACGAAGGGCGCCGACCCGCTGCCCACCCCGTCGGTGACGGTCACGCCGACCGCGTCGGCCACGCAGACGCCCACGGCGGCCCCGACCACGCCCGAGCCGAGCAAGGAGCCGACGAAGGAGCCCACCTCCGAGCCCACGCAGTCATCCGGCCCGGAGGAGCCGGCGACGGAGCCGCCGAGCGACCCACCGGGCGACATCCAGTGCGTCCGCGAGCCGTGCCCGTGACCGTTTGCCCGTAGCAGGGTGCCCGGAATCGGCTGCCCGCGCGCTTTGCCGGTGTACGCGAACACTCGGCGATCGTGAGAAGGTCGTCCCGTGGAGACGACTCGTGACCTGCTCATCGCCCTGGCCCGCCGCTACGCCTTCGCCGACCTCGGCGCGCTCGCGCCGGCGGCGGAGATCGCGGAGGTGTGCGAGTTCGGGCAGCGGCTGCTCTCCCTCGACGCGGAGGACTTCGCGGCCGAGGCCAGGGTGGTGCCCGCCGAGCTGAGGCGCCGGGCCCGGGCCTGCCACATGCCGCAGACGCCGCGCGAGCAGCCGCGGGGGGCGCTGGAGTCGCTGCGGCCGGCGTACGGGCTGCTGCTGGAGGCCATCGCGGTGCGGTGGCACCGGCGGGAGCTGAGCCCGATGATCGCCGCCGTGCACATCGCCAGCGAATACCTGCCGCTGCTGGCGTTCGAGCCGCATCTCGGCCACGCCGGCGATCCGGCCCGCTGGCCGGCCGGGCTGAGCGCGCCGGGGAGCAGGTTCGGGGTGATCGGCGACCGGGAGTGCGACCACACCAAGTCCGAGCAGTCGGCCACCAACCGCACCCTGCGGGTGTCGGTGGAGCCGGCGGAGGGCTGGCGGGCCTACTTCGACCGGCAGCACAGCCAGGTCGCGGGCGCCCTGGCGGTGTGCGTGGCCACCTGCCGCAACCCCTGCACGTCGATGGACTGGATCGATCCCGAGCCCCGGGCCGACCTGCAACTGCGCGCCCGCACGGCGCTGGCCTTCGCCGAGACCCCGCTGGTGCGGCTGCGGCACGCCGCGCCCGTGGGGCACGGGTTCGGGGTGCCGTCGCCGGAGGAGGTGCTCGACGCCTGGGAGCGCAGCCGCCTGGCGCTGGACAAGAACCCCATCGGCGCCGCCGCCTCCAAGGACGACGGGTTCCCGCTGCCGGGGCTGCCCGCGCTGTTCGCCGCCATCGCCGACGCCGCCATCGAGCCCTCCACGCTCCTGCACGGCGTCAGCGAGCACGTCGTGCGGCTGCTCGAACGGCACGAGGCCGCCTGACCTCCGCGCGCGCCCGCGTCAGCGGCGGGCGGTCGCCTGCTCGCCGAGGGCGTTGATGCCGTGCAGCAGGCCGCCGATCAGGTCGCCGGCGCTGAAGGCCGTGGCCATGGACATCGCGGTCAGCCGGCAGGCGGCGTCGCCGAGGCGGGCGCGGGCGCGCTCGCCGGTGACGATCTCGATGCCGCGCCCGTGCAGGTCCACCAGCACCACCACGGCGTCGGCGGACTCCGTGCCGAGCGCGGCGTGCAGGCGTTCGGCGAAGTGCCGCCGGCCGCCGGCGGCGGGCGCGCCGAGGAAGAGCCCGAAGCGCAGCCCGCTCCGCCGTTCGGCGGTGTGCAGGGCCTGGCGGAGGTCGTCGGCCTGGGCGCTGGTCAGTCCGCGCATCTCGGTGCTCCCATCGTCACCTCACCATCCGGCCGAGGCGCCGCCGACGTGCCGGCTCGGCTCCGCCGTCTCGGCCGCTGACACCCAGTCGTTCTCGGGGACCTCCGCCCAGTGCGCCACCCGGTCGGCGAGGACGAGCCCCGACGTGCTCACGCCGCGCTCGCTGCGGAACGGCCCGCCGAGCCAGACCGGCCCCGCCTCCGCGCGCCGCTGCGCGCCGCGTCCCGGCAGCATGACCAGCAGGCTGATCAGCACGAACAGCCCTGAGGACACCCCGAAGAGATAGAGCAGGATCTCTGCCGCGCTGTTCACACCACGAACGTAAACCTCGTGTGCGAGTCCGGCCAGACCCCGGCGGGGGCGGGAGTTATGATCATGGGTGAGGGGGCACTTCTCTAGAGAAGAACGTAGTTAATACCCCGAAAACGGGCGTGGAACACGATGAGCTGGGCCATAAAACTATGGACAGGGCAACACTAGGATTCGGCAAGATTTCCGGGCTACGGTGAGTCACGTGGACACCGACAACCAGCGAGAAGACGGTCACAACGCGTCACCGATCTGGGTGAGCGACCGGCCGGAGAGCGAGCGGACCGCCGCCTCGACGCCATCGGCGCCCACCTCCACGTACGCGCCCGTGCCACGCGCGTCCGTGCGCGAGCTGCTGGCACAACCGCGTTTCCGCCGGTGGCGCACGCGCCTGCTGGTGGGCGTCGCCGCGGCGATCGTGGTGGGCTTCCTGGCGCAGGATTGGCGGATCGGCGTGACCGCGGGCGTGGTCGCGGCGATCCTGGAGGCGGCCTACCGGGCACGCTCCAATTCGTCCGTGCCCGCCTGGCGGCGCGCCTCCGTGGCCGAGCGGCGCACCGAGGCACAACTGCGCAAGCTGGAACGCCTGGGCTACCGCACGTTGCACGCCCGCGCGATCCCCGACACCGAGCAGCAGATCGACCACCTCGTGGTCGGCCCGACCGGCGTCTACGCCGTCGACTCCGAGAAGTGGGACAAGCGCCTCCCGGTCCGCGTGCAGATGGCCAAGAAGCTCTTCCACGGGCCGTTCGACCAGAAGGAGCGGCTGACCCACGCCAAGTTCGAGGCGTCGAGGGCGAGCGAGCTGATCAGCGCGTCGTTCGGGCGCGAGGTGCCCGTCGTGCCCTCGCTCGCGATCTACGGGCCGCCCGTGCCGTGGAAGATCATGACGATCCGGGGCGTGGACGTCTACCAGGGCGACCGGGCCCGCAAGTGGATCACCAAGCGGGAGCGGGCGCTGACCGACGCCGAGATCGAGAAGATCTTCGAGATCGCCGGCAAGGTGCTGCCTCCCCGCTACGGCGAAGGCTGACGGACGACCGGCAGCGCCGCACGCCGCCTCCCCGGGCGGGCGTGCGGCGCTTTCGCGCGCTCTCCCGCCGGGTCGTCGCCTCGTCCGAAGCGTGGACGGTTTGTCTCAGTCACCGGGCGGTGGTCGTACCATGTGAAGACTCGACAGCGATGGGAGAAGCGCGATGCCCGCCCTCAGGTCACGTACGGTCACTCACGGCAGGAACATGGTCGGTGCCCGGGCCCTGCTCCGGGCGACCGGCGTAGCCGGGAGCGATTTCGGCAAACCGATCGTGGCCATCGCCAACAGCTTCACGCAGTTCGTCCCCGGTCACGTGCACCTGCGCGAGGTCGGCGACGTGGTCGCCGGCGCGGTGCGCGAGGCGGGCGCCATCCCCCGCGAGTTCAACACGATCGCGGTCGACGACGGCATCGCGATGGGTCACGGCGGCATGCTCTACTCGCTGCCGTCCCGCGAGCTGATCGCCGACGCGGTCGAGTACATGGTCAACGCGCACTGCGCGGACGCGCTCATCTGCGTCTCCAACTGCGACAAGATCACGCCGGGCATGCTGCTCGCCGCTTTCCGGCTCAACATCCCGACGGTCTTCGTCTCCGGCGGCCCGATGGAGGCAGGCAAGACCCCTGGCCGCAAGCTCGACCTCATCGACCCGATGATCGCCTCCGCCGACGAGTCGGTCAGCGATGAGGAGCTGCTGGCGATGGAGGAGAGCGCCTGCCCGACCTGCGGCTCGTGCTCCGGCATGTTCACCGCCAACTCCATGAACTGCCTGACCGAGGCGATGGGCCTGGCGCTGCCCGGCAACGGCACCACGCTGGCCACGCACAAGGCGCGCAAGCAGCTCTTCGAGGACGCCGGCCGCACGCTGGTCGAGATCACCCGCCGCTACTACGAGGAGGGCGACGAGTCGGTGCTGCCGCGCTCGATCGCCACCCGCGAGGCGTTCGAGAACGCCATGGCGCTCGACGTCGCCATGGGCGGCTCCACCAACACGATCCTGCACATCCTGGCCGCGGCCCGCGAGGCCGAGGTCGACTTCGGCCTCAAGGAGATCAACGAGATCTCGCTGCGGGTGCCGTGCCTGTGCAAGGTCGCCCCGGCGACCAGCAAATACCACGTCGAGGACGTCCACCGGGCCGGCGGCATCCCCGCCATCCTGGGCGAGCTCGACCGGGCCGGGCTGCTGCACCGCGACGTGCCCACGGTCAACGGCGGCACGCTGGCCGACCTGCTGGCCGGCTGGGACGTCAAGTCGCCCGCCGTCCGGCCGGAGGCCGTCGAGCTCTGGCACGCCGCGCCCGGCAACGTGCGCACGGTCAAGGCGTACTCGCAGGACAACCGCTGGGACGACCTCGACCTCGACCGGGCCGAGGGCTGCGTCCGCGACCTGGAGCACGCCTACACCGCCGACGGCGGCCTCGCGGTGCTCTACGGCAACATCTCGCGCGACGGCGCGGTGGTGAAGACCGCCGGCGTGGACGAGTCGATCTGGCGCTTCAGCGGCCCCGCCGTGGTGTTCGAGTCGCAGGAGGAGGCCGTCGAGGGCATCCTCGGCGGGCGGGTCAAGGAGGGCGACGTCGTCGTCATCCGCTACGAGGGCCCCAAGGGCGGCCCCGGCATGCAGGAGATGCTCTACCCGACCTCGTTCCTCAAGGGCAAGGGCCTCGGCAAGGCGTGCGCGCTGGTCACCGACGGCCGCTTCTCCGGCGGCACCTCGGGCCTGTCCATCGGCCACGCCTCCCCCGAGGCGGCCGAGGGCGGCACGATCGCGCTGGTCGAGGACGGCGACCTCATCGAGATCGACATCCCCGGCCGGTCGATGGAGCTGCGCGTCCCCGAGGCGGAGCTGGCGGCGCGGCGTGAGCGGCTGCTGGCCGACCTGGGCGGCTACCGGCCGCGCGAGCGCAACCGGCCGGTGAGCGTGGCGTTGCAGGCCTACGCCGCGATGACGACCTCCGCCTCGACGGGGGCCTCGCGGGACCTGTCACAACTGTCGAAGTAGTCCGGCGTCCGAAGCGGCGGGTTTCCCACCCGCCGCTTCCGCGTGTCCGGGCACCTGTCCTTCCGGACAGGTTTTCGAAAAATGTCGGTCGCGGTCCGTATTCTTTGGGTATGACGACAGTCGTGAAGCACGATACTCGCCCGCTGACGACCGCCGAGATCGCCGCCCTCGCACTCTCCCTCGCCCACCTCGGCGCGGGACCCCAGGCCGTCACCGCACGGCGCGGCCTGCAGCACGCGCTCCAGCACCTGGAGCTCGACGACGACGTCATCGCCGCCACGCTCACCACCCTGACCGAGCCGCTGCCCCTGGAGATCGCCTCCCGGGCCAGGCTGATGGCCGACGCCATCACCAGCCGGCTCATGATCCGCCTGCACTACCGCGACGCCGGGGGCAACGTCACCGTCCGCGACGTCGAGCCGGTGACCTGCCTGGTGCACCGCGAATACTGGTATCTCGTCGGCGTGTGCCGGATGCGCCGCGGGATCAGGGCCTTCCGGTTCGACCGCATCCTCGCGGTCGAGCCCACGCTCACGCCGGCGCGGCCGCACCTGGCCGACCGGTTCCTGCCGTTCCAGCGCCGCAAGCGGGTCAGGGCCGGCGCGGCCTAGCGCCAGGACGCCCGGGGCGGCCGGCGCACCGCCGCCCCGGGATCAGGGGTCAGGGGGAAACAGCAACCCCGGCCTTTCGGGGTCAGGAGGAGCAGCAGCCCCCGCCGCAGCAACCGCCGCCGCCACCGCTCGGGCGGGGTGCGGCGGCGCCGCCGGTCATGGCGACCGTGGACAGCAGCTTCACCGTGTCGTCGTGGCCTTCGGGGCAGGACGCCGGCGCGTCGGAAGCCGACATGGGGCGGGACACCTCGAACGTGGAGCCGCACGCGCGGCAGCGGAAGTCGTAACGCGGCATGGCCTAAGCGTAGGTGATGTGCGCGTAGTCGGACACGGGCTCGTACCCGATGGCCTGGTAGATGGCGTTGCTGGTGGGGTTGGCCAGGTCGGTGAAGAGCACGACCTCCTCGCCCCGCTCCGCGAGCCCGACCTGGCTGACGTGGGCGGTGACCGCGGAGCCGTAGCCACGCCGGCGGCGCGAGGGCGGCGTGTAGACCGGCCCGATCCGGCAGACCCCGCCCGCCGGCTGCGACAGCGCCGCGAGGGCGACCGGCGCGCCGCCGTCCTCCCACACGAACAGCTCGCGCCGGGTGAGCCGCTGGGCCACCCGTTCGGCCGGGTCGCCCTCGCCGAGCCCGGCCTCCTCGCCGAAGGCGTGGTACCAGCTCACCAGCAGCGGGAAGTCGGCGGGCGTGGCGAGCCTGCCCCGCCCCGGCACCTCGGGGACGCTCAGCGTGCCGAGCCGGTAGAGCCGCTCGGCGACGGTCCGCGCGGGCGGCCCCATCAGGCGGACGACCTCGTCGGTCAGCTCGACCCGGCCGACCAGCGCGGGGATGGCCCTGCCGAGCGCCTCGACCAGGGGCGCGACCGCCTCGACCGGCATCACGGCGAGCCCGATCGGGTAAGGAGGCGTGCGGAAGGCCGCCCCGCGCACCTGCCCGCCCACCGTCCACCAGCCGAATCGCGGGTCCTTCGCCGGCGTGCCGGCGCGCAGGTCGGCCAGCACGGTCAGCGGGACGGTGTTGCCCACCGGGTCGCCGAGCAGGAAGGGCTCGGCGACCGCGGCGTACTCCTCGGGGTCCGAGGTGAAGGTCCACATGCCTGGCATGGTGCCAGGCACCGGCCTGCCCGGACAAAGCAGGCGGTCAGGCCGCCGCCTCCAGGTAGGGCGCCCATTGGGGGTCGCCGACGAGGGAGGCGCCGATCAGCCGCCAGTGTGCCCCGCGCGGCACCGCCGGGAGGACGCGGAGCGTCCACCCCAGCTCTTCCAGGTATTTGTCGGCCTTGCTGTGGTTGCAGGTGGTGCAGGACGCCACGCAGTTCTCCCACGTGTGCGTGCCGCCCCGCGAGCGCGGGATGACGTGGTCGATGGTCTCGGCCCGCTGCCCGCAGTAGGCGCAGCGGTAGTTGTCACGGCGCATGAGCGCCGCCCTGGTCAGGGGGATGCGTGACCGGTAAGGGATGCGGACATATCTGCGGAGCCTGATCACCGAGGGCACGTCGAGCGTGCAGCTGGCGGAGCGCAGCACGGCGCCCCTGCCGTCGCGGTGCACGACGTCGGCCTTGCCCCGGAGCACCAGCACGACGGCGCGGTGCAGGGAGAGCGTGGTGAGCGGCTCGTAAGTGGCGTTCAGCAGCAGGACCTGGCGCGTCATCGGGCCTCTCCCCGCTGCTTGCGTATGAGAGGGGACATGCCGTGGCATGTCCCGGCTATCGGCCCCTCCTGGGGCACTCGTGCTTCCGTCACGTGGACCTCCGCCGGACGGCCCAGCGGATGGTCACCACGGCACCGTCCTGTCAGCAAGTCTGGCGTTAGCAGCGCTGTCCCCGCCACCCCATAACCACTCACCGGACTGACCAAAGGGACGCACGGTACGTTTTATGCCCGCTTCACCTGCGTTTTACGCCTGCTCCGTGGCAGTAGGGTTCCCTGCATGACCCGAGAGCCGTACCCGACCGCGCGTCGCGAAGACATCATCGACGAACTGCACGGAACGCCCGTACCGGACCCTTATCGATGGCTGGAGGATCCCGACAGTCCAGAGACTAAGGGGTGGCTGCTCGCGCAGAGCGAGCTGTTCAGCCGGAGCAGGGGGCCGCAACGGTTCAAGAGCCGCATCGCCGAGCTGCTGCGGTCCGGTTCTGTCGGCGTGCCCGCCTGGCGCGGCGAGCGCTACTTCTTCAGCCGCCGCACGCCCGACCAGGAGCACGCGGTCTACTACGTCGTCGAGGCCGACGGCACCGAGCGGGCGCTCATCGACCCGATGGCCATCGACCCGTCCGGGCTGACCACGCTCGACGCCGTCCAGCCCGACAAGGAGGGGCGGCTGCTGGCCTACCAGATCTCGGTGGGCGGCAACGAGGAGTCCGTCCTCTACATCATGGACGTGGCGACGGGCGCCCGGGTCGAGGGGCCGATCGACCGCTGCCGCTACTCCCCCGTGGCCTGGCTGCCCGGCGGCGAGGCGTTCTACTACGTGCGCCGGCTGCCGAGCACCGAGGTGCCGGAGAACGAGAGCCAGTTCCACCGCCGCGTCTACCTGCACCGCGTCGGCACCTCCACGGAGGACGACGTCATGATCTTCGGCCAGGGGCTGAAGATGACCAACTACTACGGCGTCGGGGTCTCCCGCGACGGCCGCTGGCTGCAGGTCTCGGCGCACGAGGGCACCGCGCCGCGCAACGACCTCTGGGTGGCCGACCTGACGGCGTCCCCGGCCGACCGGCCCGACCTCAGGGTCGTCCAGGAGGGCGTGGACGCGCAGGCGGGGCTGGTCTTCGGCCGCGACGGCCGGCTGTACGTCCACACCGACCGCGACGCCTCCCGCGGCCGGGTGTGCGTCACCGACCCGGCCGAGCCCGGCTACGACACCTGGCGCGAGCTGATCCCCGAGGACCCCGAGGCGGTGCTCAACGACTTCGCCATCCTCGACGACCTGGAGCGCCCGGTGCTGCTGGTGGGCTGGACCCGCCACGCGATCAGCGAGCTCACCCTGCACGACCTGGAGACCGGCGAGCGCCTCGGCGAGGTGCCCACGCCCGGCCTGGGCTCGATCGGCGGCATCGCCGAGCGCCCCGAGGGCGGCCACGAAGCCTGGTTCGGCTACACCGACAACACCACCCCGCCCACCATCCAGCGCTACGACGCCCGCACCGGCGAGACCACGCTGTGGGCGGCCTCGCCGGGCGCCGTGGAGGTGCCGGACGTCCGCACCGAGCAGGTCGTCTACCGCTCCGCGGACGGCACCGACGTCCGGATGCTGGTCATCTCGCCGCCCGGCGAGGCGAGCGGCC
This sequence comes from Nonomuraea sp. AD125B, assembly GCF_041402765.1. NCBI lineage: Bacteria > Bacillati > Actinomycetota > Actinomycetes > Streptosporangiales > Streptosporangiaceae > Nonomuraea > Nonomuraea sp. AD125B. Next base: position 38,780 of record NZ_JBGLOU010000026.1, read on the forward strand.
CCCGCCCGACGATCCTCTACGGCTACGGCGGCTTCGGCATCTCCATGACCCCCGGCTACTCCGCCTCGATCCTCGCGTGGGTGGAGGCCGGCGGCGTCTACGCCATCGCCAACCTGCGCGGCGGCGGCGAGGAGGGCGAGCAGTGGCACCGCGACGGCATGCTGGGCAACAAGCAGAACGTCTTCGACGACTTCCACGCCGCGGCCGAGCACCTGATCGCCACCGGGGTGACCACGGCCGGGCAGCTCGGCATCTCCGGCGGCTCCAACGGCGGCCTGCTCGTGGGCGCGGCGCTCACCCAGCGGCCCGACCTGTACGCCGCCGTGGTGTGCTCGGCCCCGCTGCTCGACATGGTCAGGTACGAGCTGTTCGGCCTGGGCGCGACCTGGAACGTCGAGTACGGCTCCGCCGACGACCCCGAGCAGTTCGGCTGGCTCTGGGGCTACTCGCCGTACCACCACGTCAAGGAGGGCGTGGAATACCCGGCGACGCTGTTCACCGTCTTCCAGTCCGACACCCGGGTGCACCCGCTGCACGCCTGGAAGATGTGCGCGGCGCTGCAGCACGCGACGACCTCCGACCGGCCGGTGCTGCTGCGCAACGAGACCGAGGTGGGCCACGGCGCCCGCTCGGTCAGCCGCTCGGTCGACCTGTCGGCCGACACGCTGAGCTTCCTCGCCGCCCACACCGGGCTCTAGAGTCGGAGGGGTGAGCGCGCTGGGGCTGGCCATGGTCGAGGCCGTCCCCAGCGCTGCCCTGCGCCCCTACGTCACCCGCCTGACCGCCTACCGCGAGCGCCACGGAGCGCCGGTGACGCGGGCGGAGCCGGCGATGCCCGGTGCCGTGCTCATCCTCGCCTTCGGCACGCCGATGGAGGTGGACGGGCAGCGGCTCACGGCGTTCGCGGGCGGGCTGGGCGACCGGTTCACCGTCACCCGCACGGCGGGGCCGACGGAGGGCGTGCAGGTTTTCCTCACGCCGTTCGGCGCCCGGCGGCTGCACGGGCTGCCGATGCGTCACCTGACCAACCGCGTCCTGCCGGCCGGCGAGCTGCTGGGGTCGTGGGCGGAGACGGTCGTGGAGCGGCTGGCCGCCACGCCGTCCTGGCGGGAGCGGCTGGCGCTGGCCGACCGGCTGCTGCTGGCCCGCCTCCGGCAGGGGCCCGAGGTGGGGCCGGAGGTGCCGTGGGCGTGGGCGCGGCTGCTGGAGTCGGGTGGGCGGGTCCGCGCGCCCGAGCTCGCCGCCGCGCTCGGCTGGAGCCACCGGCATCTGGTGGCGCGGTTCCAGGACCAGGTGGGGCTGCCGCCGAAGAGGGCGGCCCGGGTGATCAGGTTCGGGAGGGCGGCGCGGCTGCTGCGCTCGGGCGCGGCTCCCGCGCTGGTGGCCGCCGAGTGCGGCTTCTCCGACCAGGCGCACCTGAACAGGGAGTTCCGGGCGCTCGGCGGCGTCACGCCCGGTCAGATTTCTCCAAGACCCCGGGGCGGCCGCGCGGCATCCTGAGCCCATGCGAACCGTGTACGCGCTCGCCCGCTACCAGGACTGCGGTGCGGCGCTCGACTTCCTGACGGAGGCGTTCGGCTTCCGGGCGCACGAGGTGTCCAAGAACGACGAGGGCGTGGTCTACCACGTCGAAGTGCTGGCAGGCGACGACATCATCATGCTCGGCCAGGGCCGGCCCGGCGGGCCGGGGATCTACGTCGCGGTGGACGACGTGGACGCCCACCACGACCGCGCGGTGGCGGCGGGGGCCCGGGTCACCATGGGGCTGGTGGACCAGCCGTACGGGTCCAGGGAGTACGGCTGCGCCGACCCCGAGGGCAACACCTGGTGGTTCGGGACCTACCGGCCCTGACCCCCGCGCGGGCTCAGCGCGGGAAGACCACCGTCTTGTGACCGTCGAGCAGCACCCGCTGCTCGGCGTGCCACTTGACGGCCCGCGCCAGCGTCACGCACTCGACGTCGCGCCCGATGGCCGCGAGGTCCTCGGGCGAGTGGCTGTGGTTGACCCTGGCCACCTCCTGCTCGATGATCGGCCCCTCGTCGAGGTCGGAGGTCACGTAGTGGGCGGTGGCGCCGATCAGCTTGACGCCGCGGTCGTGCGCCTGGTGGTAGGGCTTGGCGCCCTTGAACGACGGCAGGAACGAGTGGTGGATGTTGATCGCCCGCCCGGCCAGCTTCTCGCAGAGGTCCTGGGAGAGCACCTGCATGTAGCGGGCCAGCACCACGAGGTCGACCTGGTAGTGCTCGACCAGCGCCAGCACCTCGGCCTCCTGCCGGGGCTTGGTCTCCGGGGTGACCGGCAGGTGGTGGTAGTCGATGCCGTGCGACTGCGTGAGCGGGCGCAGGTCGGGGTGGTTGGAGACGACGGCGACCACGTCGATGTCGAGCGTCCGCGCCTTGACCCGGTAGAGCAGGTCGTTGAGGCAGTGGTCGAACTTGCTGACCATGATGAGCACGCGCGGCTTGCGCGCGACGTCCCGGACCGTGAACTCCATGGCGAAGTCGGGGGCGAGCGCGGCGAAGGCCGCCCTGATGTCGTCCTCGGCCGGCCCTCCGGCGAACTGCACGCGCATGAAGAAGCGCTCCGCCTTCCGGTCGCCGAACTGCTGGCTCTCGATGATGTTGCACCCGTGGCGGGCGAGCAGGCCGGAGACGGCGGCCACGACGCCGGGGCGGTCGGGGCAGGAGAGCGTCAGGATGTATTCGGCTGGGCTGGTCATGCGGTCACTCTCGCGCTTAGTGTCGTGGGGACGTGGATCGGGCGTCACGTCGAGCGTACCGGCGTGAGGAGTGTCGCCGGGGACACGCTGGGCGATCAAATATGGGGTAGTTATCCGGCATTGCGGACGATTTGGGTAACTCGGCCGGGTCCCGCCTCATCGTCCTGAGCCGACGGGGGTGGAGCGCGTGCCTTTGGACGCCGTCGTCCTGGTCGTGGTCGCCGCCCTGTTCGCGATCGTGTCCGGGATCAACGACGGCGGCGCGCTGCTCGCCACCGGGCTCAAGCTGCCCACGGTGCGGCCGGCGATGGGCATCCTCGGGCTGATCCTCATGGTGGCGGTCGTGCCGCTGCTGTCCTACCAGGTGGCGTTGACGTTCGTGGACCGGCTGGCGCACTTCGACGCGCCCGGCGGGCGGATCGCGACGTCGGCGGCCGTGCTCGCGGCGCTCGGCGTGGTCGTCGCGCTCAGCGTCAAGGGCCGCCCGACCAGCCTCACCCTCGCCGTCGTGGGCGGGCTCACCGGGGCGGGCCTCGGCTGGGGGCTGCCGGTGTCGGGGGCGACGGTGGCGCAGGTGCTCGCCTTCGGCGTCGCCGCCCCGATCGTCGGCGGGCTGCTGGCATGGGTGCTGATCCGGCTGCTGGCGCTGGTGACGGGCTCGCGGGGGCTCGGGCGGTGGCACCGGCTGGGCTTCCTGCTGCAGACCGTCGCGTACGCCGCCAACGACGCCCAGAAGATGCTCGCGCTCTTCATGATCGCCATCGGCTTCCGCGACGCGCCGGCCCCGTACACGGCGCTGGTGGCCGTGCTCTTCGGGATCGGCGTCCTCTACGGGTTGCCGAGGGCGGGCCGCACGCTGAGCCGGGAGATCATCGTCTCCAGGCCCCCGCACGGCGTCGCCGCCGAGCTGGCGTCGGGGCTGGCGGTCATCGGCTGCGCGGCGGCCGGGATGCCGGTGAGCATGACCCAGGCCATCGCGGGCGGCCTCATCGGCGCGGGCGTCGCGCAGGGCAGCGGCCGGGTGCGCTGGTACGCGGCGTTGAAGATCGCGACGGCCTGGCTGCTGACCCTGCCGGCCAGCGCGCTGGCGGGCTGGGTCCTGGCCCTGGCGGTGAAAGGACTGAGAGCGTTGTGAAGCGGCTGCGGTGGATCAGGGATCTCATCTCCGGGCGCATGGACGCCGGGGTGACCGAAGCGCTGCTCGGCCAGCTTGAAGCCACCAAGGAGGGGGCCTGGCTGGCCATGGCCATGATCGGCGGCGAGGTCGGGCGCACGGGGGCGCACGAGCGGATGCGCTCCATCGAGCACCTGGGCGACGAGGAGCGGGCCCGCCTCGTGGACGAGCTCCAGTCCGCCCTCGTCACGCCGATCGACAGGGAGGACCTGTTCCGGCTGTCGCGCTCGATCGACGACGTGCTGGACTCGCTGCGGGACTTCGTGCGCGAGTCCCATCTGTACCGGGTGCCGGAGCAGATCCGCTTCACGCCCATGCTCGACCAGGTGATCGTCGGCATCGACGCCCTGGAGCAGGCCGTACGCGACCTGGCCGCGAGCCCGTCGGCGGTCGAGGTGGACGCGCTGGAGGCGAAGAAGGCGGGCGGGGCGATCCGGCGGATGTACCAGTACGAGATCTCGCGCATCTTCTCGGGCGACGAGCTGACCCCGGAGAAGATGAAGGAGCGGGAGCTGGTGCGGCGGCTGGAGATCGTCGGGGTGGCGATCGGCGAGGCGGCGGACGCCATCGCGGACGGCGCCATGAAGCGCTGAGCGGCTCCCCCACCGGCCCTGGATGAGAACATGGAGGTCATGGCGGGGCGAATGGGGCGGGCGGCCGCGGTGTGCGCCGTCCTCGGGGTGCTGTGGTGGGCCACCGTCCGCGTCGCCTGGCTCGGCGTGGGCTGCGCGGACTGGGGGTGCCTCGCGCCGTCGGTCGGGCTGCTCGTGGTGATCAGCCTGGTGCTGCTGGCCGGGGCCGTACGGGTGCTGGAGCGGGTGGACGTACGACCCGCGCGGCGGGTGGCGCTGGTGGCCGCCGGGGCGCTGGTGGTGTTCCGGCTGGCCGGGGAGGCGCTGCCGTCGTGGACGTCGCAGTGGGCGGACTTGGCGGCGGCGGGGGCGGCGTTCGCGGGGGCGGGGGTCGTGGCGGCGTTCGTGACCGAGTCGCGGGTCCACCGGGGGTGGCGGGTGGCGGCGGCGCTGACGCTGGTCACGCTGCCGCCACTCGCCCTGGCCCTGACCCTGGCCAGGTCACCCCTCTGACGGCCCGCGCCCGCAGCCCGCTGACGGCCCCGCCCGCAGCCCGTTGACGGCCCCGTTCGCAGCCCGCTGAGGTCCCCGCCCGCAGCCCGTTGACGGCCCGCGTCCGCAGCCCGCCGATGGCTCCTCCGCGGTCCTTTGAAGGCCCTGTCTCAGAGACCGCCTCTTGGGGCGGCCTTCAGGGGACCAGCAGGGTCTTGCCGACGACCGTCCTGGCCTCGATGGCCGCGTGGGCGGACGCGGCGGACGCCAGGGGGACGACCGCGCCGATCACCGGGCGGAGACGGCCGGCCGCGGCCTCGGCCAGCGCCGCCCGTGACAGCTCGCGCAGGTCCGTGTCCGGCCAGGCGACGGCCTTGACGCGCGGGTCGGGGGTGGTCATGGGGCCGCCCGCCATGCCGTACACGCTGATCCGCCCGCCGTCCTTCAGCAGCCCCTGCGCCGCCGCGCCGATGTCGCCGCCGACGCCGTCGAAGACGAGATCGAGCCCGCCCGTCGCGGCGCGCACCTCGCCGGCCCAGCCCGGCCGCGTGTAGTCGACGGTCAGCTCGGCCCCCAAACCGGCGGCCAGCTCGCGCTTGGCGGCGGAGCCGGCCGCCGCGACCACGCGGGCCCCGGCGGCGCTCGCGAGCTGCACGAGCAGGCTGCCCACGCCGCCGCCCGCCGCCTCCACCAGCACCCACTCCCCCGGCGCAGGGGCGGCGGCGCGTGCCAGGCCGAGCGCGGTGCGCCCGTCGGCCAGCAGCGCGACGGCGTGCTCGGGCGACAGCCCCTCAGGAACGGGGATGACGTCCTCGGCGCCGGCCACCGCCAGCTCCGCGTAGCCGCCCTGACCGCCGAGCGTGGTGACGACGAGCGTGCCGGTCAACGCAGGGTCCACGCCCTCCCCCACCGCCAGCACGGTGCCCGCCACCCCGTTGCCGAGGACGGCGGGCAGCTCGGCCCGCCGCGGGCCCCGGTCGGCGCGCACCTGCGTCTCCACGAACGTCACGCCCGCCACCGTGACCCGCACCAGCACCTGCCCCGGCCCGGCGACCGGGTCCGGCACCTCCTCGGCGACCAGTTCCTCCGGTCCGCCGTACCGCCTCAGGACCACCGCGCGCATGTCCCAGCCCTTCCGGTTATCGGAGCGATTCGCTCCGCAATCTTTATCGGAGCGTACCGCTCCGCGACTATCGTGGTCACCATGTCCGGACGCGGCAGGCAGGCCGAGGCGGCGCGCAACGATCTGCGGCTGCTGCGGGCGGCGCACGAGGTGTTCACGACGCAGGGGTTCGACGCGCCGGTCTCGGCCATCGCCCGGCAGGCGGGCGTGGGCATGGGCAGCCTCTACCGCCGCTACCGCACCAAGGAGGAGCTGCTCCAGCGGCTGTGCCTCATCGCCATGGAGCGCGTCGCCGAGGCCGCCGAGACGGCCCTCGCCGACGACGACCCGTGGTCCGGCCTGGAGGGGTACGTACGGCAATGCGTGGGCCTGCGCTCCGGCGCGCTCGCCCCCGTCGCGGGCACCATCGAGGTCACCCCCGAGATGTGGCGCGTCTCGCGCCGGGCCACCGAGCTGGCCGGGCGGCTCGTCGGGCGGGCGCACGCGGCCGGCGTGCTCAGGCGGGACGTGACCGCCCTCGACCTCTCCCTGCTCATCGAGCAGTTCAGCCGCCCCGCGCCCGGCCCGCCCGACCCCGCGCAGGAGCACGTCAAGCGGCGGCTGCTCGCCATCGCGCTCGACGGCCTGCGCGCCCCCGGCCGCACCCCGCTGCCCGGCGAGCCGCCGGGCGCGGAGTGGTACGAAGGCCGCTGGGGAGAGCGCCCGTAGGGTCTACGGTGGGGTGCGTGGCGTTCAACGACCTGCTCGACGACCTTGACCAAAGCGCCGCGGCCCAGGCCGCCGGGATCCGGCGCGGCTACGGCGGGCCGCCGCCCCGCACGGTGTCCGCGTGCGCCGGCTTGACCCGGCTGCGCTGCGCGTCGCTGCTGAAACCCCTCTACGCGTGGGTGGCCGCGGACCGCATCCCCGACCGGGAACGCTGGCGCCGGCACGCCGAGCCCGCGGTCGTGGTCTCCTCCAACGCCGACACGCTCAACCTGTGGCTCGGCGTCGGGCCCGGCGTCATCCTCGACGACCTCCGCGAGCGCACGGGCGTGTCCTGGACCCCGCCCAACGGCGACCCCTCGCGCTTCGGCTCGGTCGAGGTCGCCGCCGAGGAGGTCGCGACCGCGTACGCGGTGCTCGCCCAGTCCGCGGCGGCCGGCGACCCGGTGGCCGCCGACGTGCTGGAGTGGATGCGGCAGGTGGAGGGCGAGCAGACGTTCGGGGTCCGGGAGGCGCTCGGCTCGGCCGAGGCGGCCGTCAAGTGCGGCTGGTACGGCGCCCCCGACGAGACCTGCCTGCGCACCCACGCGGTCGCCCTGCTGCCGCGCGGCGGCACCCGGGTGAGCGTCGTCGTCGGCATGACCGCGCTGCCCTTCCCCGACGCCGCCGCCCGCGAGGACTACCGGCAGCGGGTGGGCAAGGGCCTGCCGGTGGAGCAGGTGCACGACCAGCTGTCCGGCACGCTGCTGCGCGGGCTGATGGCGACGACGCTGACCGAGCTGGGCGGCGCGAAGCTCCGGCGGCCTACTGGTCCGTGAGCCGGCGGACGACCTCTGCCAGGCCCGGCGGCTCCAGCCCCGCCGCGGGCAGCTCCTCGGCCCACACGTACCCGAGGTACGCCTCCCGCTCCTCCTCCGTCAGCCCGTCCGGCCTGACGACCGGCCGGGCCCCGGCGAACCTGGCGAGGTAGAACGACTCGTCCTTGACGTAGCGGACGCCCAGCCAGGCGTAGTCGCGGGCCACCACGACGTGCCGGTCGAGCACCGCCGAGCCGGGCAGCCCGGTCTCCTCGGTCAGCTCGCGGCGGGCGGCGTCGAGCGCCGTCTCCCCCGGGTCGATGCCGCCCCCGGGCGGTTCCCACAGGTCGGCCCGGGCGACGCGGTCGTACCAGTGCAGCAGCAACACCCGGCCGTCGCGGTCGAGGCAGACGACGCGGGCGGCGGGACGGGCGCTCACGTGCTCCATCCCCCGAGGCTAGCTATCCGAGAGCCGGCACGTGGTTGCGGAGCCGCAGGTCGTCCGGGTAGGGCGAGAAGTAGGTCTGGTCGCGGACGTAATCGGCCGCCTCGCCCCGCGCGTGGTGGCGCAGCAGCGTCGTCGGGACGCTCAGCGGCACCACGCCGGCCCGGTAGGACTCGATCACCTCGGCCAGGTCGGCGCGCCGGGTCGGGTCGAGGGCGAGCATGCCCATGGCGTGCTGCAGCACGTTGACGTTCCTGCCCAGCGTGGCCTTGCTCGCCAGCGCCTCGCGGAAGAGCGCGGCGTAGGCGGCGGCCACCTCCTCATGGGGCCGGACGCCCGCCTCGGCGACCACCCGCCCGGCCTGCCGGTAGCGGAGCGGGTCGTGGGCGAGGAGCTGCATCTTGTGCCGGGCGTGGAAGGCGACCAGGTCGCGGGGCCGCCAGTCGCCGGCGAGCAGCGCCCGCAGCCGGGCGTGCGCGAACACGCGCTCCACGAAGCTCTCGCGCAGCAGCGCGTCGTGCAGGCGGCCTTCGTCCTCGACCGGCAGCAGCGGATGGGCCGCGATGACCGTCTCGGCGAACAGGCCCCTGTTGCGCCGGTCGGCGGGCGTCCCGTCGGCGCGGTAGACGGGCACGCCGTGGATGCCGCAGGTGGGGCTCTTGGCCTTGAAGACGTACCCGTCGACGTCGAGCGCGGCGGCCCGCTCGGCGGCGAGCGCGCGCATCCGGTCGGTCAGGTCGACGTGGGTGGCGCGGGTCCTCAGCCGGGGGCCGTCGTCGGCGGCCTCCAGCCGCAGGGTCTCGCGGGGCGTGCCGAGGCCCGCCTCCATCTCGGGGCAGATGCGGATCCAGTCGACGTACGGGTCGAGCGCGTCGGTGAGGAAGCGGTCGCGGCTGTGGCCGCCGTTGTATCTGACCAGCTCGCCCAGCAGGCAGCTCGACACCGCCACCCGCGGTCGCGCGTCCGGCCTGCCCGTGATCATCCTTCCATCCAATCCCGTCAGGTGAGCGCGGGCAACCAAGGCCGGGGAGATCCGCCGCAAGGCCGCCCGATTCAGGAGAAGGCGCTCGCGCGCCGCTCGTCGGCCTCGGCCTCCTCCGTGCGGCCCAGGGCGCGCAGCGCGACGGCGCGGTTGCCGTACAGTTCGGGCTGGGGCTGGAGGTCGATGGCCCGGCTCAGGTCCTCGATCGCGCCTTCGACGTCGCCGGTCGCGTACCGCAGCACCCCCCGGTTCCCCCAGGCCGCGGCCAGGTCGGGCGCGGCCGACACGGCCTCGTCCAGCGCCGCCGCGGCCGCGTCGAACCGGCCCGCCGACGTCTCCAGCTGCCCCAGCACGGTCAGCAGGTGCGGGTTGCCGGGCGCGCGGGCGAGCCCGGCGGCCACCTCGGCCGCGGCCTCCTCGTCGCGTCCCAGGGCGGCCAGCAGCCCGGCCCGGTTGATGGAGGCGTCCAGGTGAGCCGGGTCGAGCTCGACGACCCGGGCGAGGTCGGCGAGCGCGCCCTCGGTGTCGCCGCGCGTCACGCGCAGCTCGGCCCGGTTGTAGTACGCCTCCGGCAGCGGCGGCCCCGCCCGCATGGCCTGCTCGTAGTCGGCCAGCGCCTCCTCGTGCCGGCCGAGCCTGAGCAGCAGGTTGCCGCGCTCCAGGTAGTGGTCGGGGAAGGCGGGGTCGAGGGCGATGGCGGCCCCGTAGTCGTCCAGGGCCTCCTTGTCGCGGCCGAGCGCGGCGAGCAGCTGGGCCCGGTTGGCCAGCAGCACCATGCGGTGCAGCGGATGCCGCTCCCCCAGCTCGCGGGCCAGCTCGATGGCCGACTCCACCAGCGCCAGCGCGGCCTCGGGCCGCTGCCCGCGCAGCTCGACCAGGGCCAGGCCGTTGCGGTCGAAGCCGAGCTTGAAGGCCCGTTCGGCGGGGTCGGGCAGGAGGGAGGAGACGGCGATGGCCAGGTTGATCCAGCGCCGGGCGCGGCCGAGGTCGCGACGGGCGGGGTCGGGGTGGCGGGCGTCCAGCATGGCGGTGCCGTACGCCGCCGCCGCGTGCATCTTCGGGTCCTGGCTGACCTCGCGCACCCAGTCCCAGAGCGCCCGTGCCTCGGCGGTACGGCCGAGCCCGCCGAGCGCGGTCGCGGTGCGCTGCGCGAAGCCCCACCACGAGGCCCCGCCGGGCTCGGTCCTGGCGAGACCGCGCTCCCCCAGTTCTGCGACGGCGTGCAGGAAGCCCTCGCGCATGGAGCGGTCCACGACGGCCCAGAGCGCGGCGGCGTCCCGCGTGTCGGGCGGCGGCTCGGGGCCGCCGGTGCAGAGCAGCAGGGTGAGCGTGCCGGGCGGTAGGCGGCGGGCCAGCACGTCGAGCAGTTCGAGGTCGGTGGGGTCGGCCTCGGCGAGGTTGCACACGGCCAGCGCCCGCCCCGGCGGCACGGCGGCGCGGACGAACTCGGCGAGGCCGTTGGCCAGCCGCAGCGTGCGGCGCGGCGCGGGCACGAGGATGCGTTCGTCGTCGCTCAGCGCGGCGTCGATCGTCACCCGCCGGGCCGGGACCAGCTCGGCCAGCTCGGGCGCCGCCGCCCGGATCTCGATGTCGTGGGCCGCCACCAGCTCCGCCGAGCGTTCGAGGGTCTCGGGCACCAGCCTGCGCAGCAGCGCCGCCGCGACGGTGTAGGGGCCGCGTGGCCGCCGGTGCGCGTCGATCATCGGCATCAGCAGCCGCGCGGCCTGCCAGCTCTCGGGCGGTGCGCCCTCGACCTTGAGGTGGGACCCGGTCACCCCTTGTGGATGACGCTGGAGGTCCCGGCGAGCCTCTTGGGGCCAGGCTTGCGGACGACGATGCGTTTCATGACGTGCCTCTCCACTCGCGCGGGGGTGATGCCCTTTCAGGAGGGCATCCCTACGCATATCAAGGTTCGCGGTGGATAAGCCGGAGGGCCGGGGATAAGAAGTAGTTGCCTTTTGACTGGTTTCCCTAACCTATTTGGTGCCGAACCACCGAGGCATCGACTCCATGCGATTGCGCTCGGTCTCCTCCATCAACTCACACAGGCAGCGGCCCAGGAGCGTGACCGATCGGCAGCAGCCGGGGCCGGGCAGGTTCCTGGCGCGCACGATGATGGTGGCGCGCTCGATGAGGCGTTCGAGGCTGGGCTCGCCGCCGCCCTTGAGCGAGCGGGTGTGCCAGGGGCAGGAGGCGGTGTCCACGCAGGCGCTCTTGGCGATGATCGGGGTCGGCCCGGCGCAGGGGGCCGCCGGCTCCTCGCGCTTGACGCGGAGGTCCTTCAGCACCTTCGCGGCCCTGCGGGACAGGTCGAGAAGCTCGCGTCGGTCCGGCACGCGCTCCTTCTCGGGCGGGGCGGCCCGTTCGTCCGGCGCGACGGCCCGCTTGTCCGGCGTGGCCCGCGCGGGGACGGCGAGCAGCATCGCGGCCGCCATGAGCCCGCCGCCCACCACCATGCTCCAGCCGAGCTGCTCGTGGAACCAGATCACCGCGATGAGGGCCACGAAAACGGGCTGCGACGACATGAGGACGGCGCTCGGGATGGCCGGCACGTGCGCCTGGCCGTAGGAGCGGGCGAGGAACCCCAGCGCGCACGACACCACCGACAGGTGCGCGAGCAGCAGCCAGTCGGGCGCGCTCGAAGGGAGCGTGATGCCGTCCCTGGCGCCGGCGAGGCCCGTGGTCAGCCCGATGGTGGCGAGCTGGATCGCGGTCAGCGCGTACGGCTGGAAGGCCCGCTGCTTGGAGATATGCCCGAGCATGAGCGTGTGACCGGAGTAGAGCGCCGCCGCGGCGAGGGTGGCCGCGAGCGCGATCAGCGAGATCTCGTGCTCCTCGACGCCGCGCATCAGCGTGAACGCGGTCATCCCGGCGAGCGCGAAGACGACGCCGTACCAGATGCGGGTCTGCACCCGGGCCTTGTGGATGAGGAGCGCCAGGATGGGCGTGATCACCACGCTGCACCCCACGGCGAACCCCGACACCGCCGACGGCAGCCCGTGCAGCGCCACGGCCTGCGCGGTCTGCCCGATGCCGAACATGATCCCCAGGATGACCCCGTTGATCCACGTCTCGCGCGGCAGCCCCCGAAGGCAGCGCGGCCGGATCAGCAGGAGCGTCAGCGCCGCGAGCAGATAGCGCTCGGCGAGGAGGTCCTCGACCGGTAACCGGTGGATGAGGTCTTTCATCAGCGGGAACGCCGACCCCCAAGCGGCGCTGACGAACAACAGAAGCACGGCTCCCAGGAGGGGTCGGGGAGCGGGCACACCTGCCATGGCTGAAGCATCTCACTACTATTCGCAGCCGTGGATGTACAGCCAGCGAGCCGGGCAGGTTCCTCTACCACTTGGAGTGAAGACACTCACCCGCGGGTTCGTACATCCCTACCTCGCACGCACCGGGGGTCGCCCCATCTCCTCACTTATCCCGCTTCACGGGAATGGCGCGTCCTGTCCACAACAGGGAGGATCGGCGGAACGGTCACGCCGAACGAGGCCGGAGGGGGATGGCCTCGGGAGGGGGAAACGCGAGGGGGCCGGGCTAGAGCGCGCCGGACGCCGCGTCGAGGACCGCGGGAGGAGCCAGGCGCTTCTCGCCGTAGACGACGGTCAGGTCGCCCACGCGCTCCCTGGACAGCTCGCGCCAGCCCTGGCGCCGGTAGAGCGACAGCGCCGCACCCTGGTTGAGCGTGGTGTCGCCTCTGACGCTGCGGAACCCGAGCTCCGCCGCGCGCTGTTCGAGCGCGCGCAGCATGGCCGCGCCGAAGCCGCGCCGCTGGAACTCGGGATGGACGCGCAACCGGCAGACCTCGGCCGTCACGGTGTCGACGGGTCTCAGCCCGCCCATCGCGATGACCCGCCCGCCGGTCTCCCCGACGAGGAAGTCACCGCCGCAGGCCAGGTAGAGGTCCTGGATGCGGGGGAAGTCGTCGTCGTAGTAGACGCCGTCGCCGGGGAACAGGCCCACCTGGGCGAGGCAGATCTGGTGCAGCGTGAGAATGGTGTCGAGATCGGACCAGCGATAGCGCCTGATGGTCAGCTTCACGCACCGCCCCCTTTCATCTGTGCCCTCGGGCGCCGCAGCGCGGCGCGGAACTCCTCAAGACCGGGCGCGTGCGGGTCCTGCGCCACGATCAGCTGCTCCAGCGCCGTGGCCGGGCGCACGATGAAGTCGGTCAGGTATTCGTTGCCCACCAGGTGGAGCGCCTTGGTCGCGACGGACACCGCCTCGGCGACGTCGCCGTCGATCAGCCGGCACTGCGCCTGGTCCAGCCGGATCAGCGTCTGGTCGAGGATGTGGTCCTCGTAGGCGCTGAGCGCCTGGTCGAGCACCACCTCGGCCTCCAGCGTCTGGCCGAGCTTGGTGAGCACGTCGCCCTGGTAGAAGTAGAGCTGCTTCTCGGTGTAGCCGAAGGCGAGGTCTTCCTTGTCCTCGTCCTGCATGTGGCTGAAGGCGTTCCTGGCCCGGGCGAGCGCCCGCTTGGCCTGGTCGACGACCTCCTTCTTGCTGTCGATGCCCGACATCATGGCCAGCGCCCTGGCCTCGACGACCGGAGCCATGGCCTGGGCGACGCACGGGGTGTTGCCGGCCAGGTCGCGGCTCTTCTTCGCGAGGTGCAGCGCCTCGCGGGCGTCGCCGAAGTAGAGAGGGACGAGGGACTCACGGGCGCAGATCCAGGCCCGCAGCGCGCGGTCGCCGGTCTCGTCGGCCGCCACCCGCCCGGTGCGGAAGAACGAGCGGGCCAGGCGGTGGTCGCCGAGGTTGATGAGGATCATGCCGCTCAGCCCGGAGAGCTGGGCGGCCATCCGGCACAGCCGATCCGTCAGGTCGATGGGCTGGCGCCTGGACATCGCCGTACGGACCGCGCTCAGCTCCAGCAGCACGTCGCACAGCAGCCGCAGCGGGGCCGTCGTGGTGTATTGGCGGCCGAAGCTGGCCGTCGCCTCCTCCCACTGGTCGAGCATCTGGGCGGAGACGGTGGCCGCCACGAGCGTCTCGTCCATGCGGCGCCTGATGCCCTCGCACGCGCCGAGCACGGGGCCGTCGAGCTGCTCCGAGAGGTTCGTGTCGGTGTTGAGCAGGTTTAACAGCGTGCGGCGGAGGATGTTCTCGTCCTCCTCCGTCTCCGGGTCGATCACCATCGGGTGGAGCACCAGGTCGCGCTCGGCCAGCGTCAGGGGGCGGGGGATGTTCTCGCCGCTGACGGTGCCGGGCATGCGGTGACCGTGCCCGCAGATGCACGGCGCGTCGAAGCCGAGCGAGGAGGGCTCGACCCGGTAGACCGTGCAGAGGTAGTGGAGGTATTCGGGCCCCGGGCGCTTGAGCCCGCTCTCGTACGCGGACAGCAGCGTCTCGCCGATGCCCGGCGCTGGTTTCTGATCTCGATCGAACAGGGCCCTGACCTGCTCGATCACGTCGGCCAGCGCGATGCCGTGCGCCAGGCGATGCGCCTTGATCCGGCTCGTGCTGAACTGCGACGCGCATGCTTCGTGGATCTCGTCGGCTATCTGGGCGGAAGTGCGCCCCGCGGCGAGGCCCTTGGCCCGGATCCGCCGCGCGATCTCCGTCTCCCTGTGCTGCCTGCCGGACATCCCGGCCCCTCTCCCGCAAGTCTCGACCGGTCCGCAACTGATGACTGATCGTAGTCATCAAGTCGCAGCGCGCCTACCCATGACTATGAAGCAACGAAGACTGGAAGGAAACGCTCCGCGACAAGCCTACGGTTAAGGATCGTCCTCCCAGGGGCTGTTTCTTACATCCCATGAGGGAGAAGCAACTCCCCGTAGCCGGATTCCGCTCGTTGCGCCCGCCGCCGTCTTGAGCCATCTTTGGCCCACCAGCAGCGATTCCTAGGAGGACACGGTGGGGGACGACGACTACGAGCGGCTGGAACGTCTGGTCAAGGAGCTCGGCGCCCGCGGGTTGCTCGCCCGAGTGGTCCGGACCCAGGGCGGCCGGCAGTTCGTACGGGTGATCAACCCGAAGGCGACCAGCCTGACGGAGAACGTGACCTGCCGCTCGGCCACCATCTCCGACATGCCGGACTGGTGGTACTGCTGGTCCTGGGGCGAGCGGATGCACACGGCCGACGACCCGGCCGGTGCGGCGACGAAGGTCGCCCGAGTGCTCGCCGCCGTGGGCGAGTGACGACGGCGGTGATCCGGATGGAACGCGGCCATCACGGCTCACCGCGACCACGGCGGCTCCTCGGAGCCGGCGGGGTGACCGGTGCGGAGGGCTCCGACCGAAGGCGCCCTGTGTCACTCCGCCGGTTCCCGCCCTTTCGGGGGCGGCAGATCTCGCGCGCACGGCTCGCACCCGTGCGCGTGGCCAAGCCACCCGTCCCACCGGGGCGGGTGTTCGGGGGATCCCTCCCGGAACCGGCGCGGGACATGCTTCCGGGTGCGTGTCCCGTTCCGAGCCGTCCGTCATCGGAGCGTGGGCTCTCTCCCTCCGCGGCCCAGAGAGCCCGCGTCCCCGTCTTCCCCGGCGTGATGTGACGGCGGGCGGTTCGGTCGGCGGTATTTTGGATCCGAACTAGATCAACTAGATCAACTCGGTCCAAAGCCGATCGAACCGCTTCCGGAGGGGGATCCACCCAGTGCTACTGCTGGTGACACCGTCGCCACAGCCCTCGTCGACGTCCACGGTCCTGCCCGACCTGGACACGCTCACGAACGGAGTGAGCACGGTCTGCCAGAACGACACGGTGCTCTGCTCCACGCTCGCGGGGGTGTTCGACAACGCGCCCTGGGCGCCGCTGGTGGCGACCGCCATCACGATCGTCCTGATCGTGGTGTTCGCGTTCGTGATCCGCAACATCGCCCACCGGGTGATCACCCGGGTGGTCAACCGGGCGGCCGCGGGCGGCTCGATCACCAGCAGGTTCCGCAAGGGCGCGCCCCCTGACAGCATCGACGTGCTGCTGCACGAGCGGCGCAAGCAGCGGGCCGAGACCATGGGCTCGGTGCTGAGGTACATCGCCTCGATCGTCATCCTGGGCACCGCGGCGCTGACCGTGCTCGACCGGCTGACCATCCCCATCGCGCCCGTGCTGACCAGCGTCGGCATCCTCGGCGTGGCCATCGGCTTCGGCGCCCAGGAGCTGGTGAAGGACTTCATCGCGGGCCTGTTCATGCTGATGGAGGACCAGTACGGCGTCGGCGACGTGATCGACGCGGGCGCCGCCGTCGGCACCGTCGAGGCCGTGACCCTGCGGGTGACCCGCCTGCGCGACTCCGACGGCCGCGTCTGGTACGTGCGCAACGGCACGATCACCCGAGTCGGCAACGAGTCGCAGGGCTGGTCGCGCGCCTTCGTGGACGTCCCGGTCGCCTATGACGCCGACGTGGTCACCGTGAAGGTGCTGCTTGAGCACACCGCCGAGGAGATGTGGGCCGACTCCGAGCTGCGCGAGAGCAAGATGGTCGAGCAGCCCCAGGTCTTCGGCGTGGAGCAGATGTCCAACAGCGCGATGGTGTTCCGCGTCACGGTCAAGACCCTGCCGTCCGCGCAGGCCGAGGTGGCGCGGGAGCTCCGGCTCCGGGTCAAGACGGCCATGGACACCGCGGGCATTCCCATGGTCGCGATTGCCTAAGCTAATGCTGTGACTGAGACCTCCTTCTACGATGCCGTAGGCGGCGAGGAGACCTTCCGGCGCCTCGTCCACCGTTTCTACGAGGGGGTCGCCGACGACCCGATCCTGCGGCCGCTCTACCCCGAGCCCGACCTGACGGGCGCCGAGGAGCGGCTGCGGGGCTTCCTCGTCCAGTACTGGGGCGGCCCCAAGACCTACAGCGAGCAGCGCGGGCATCCCCGGCTGCGGATGCGGCACATGCCGTTCGTGATCGGCGAGCCCGAGCGGGACGCCTGGCTGCGGCACATGCGGGACGCGGTCGACTCGCTCGACCTGCCGGAGGAGCAGGAGACCCGGCTCTGGGACTATCTGGTCTACGCCGCCCACAGCTTGGTGAACTCCCCCGCCTGACGGGGCAGAGAGCCGTCATGGACATCCCCTGGTGGCGTGACGCCGTCGTTTACGAGATCTATGTACGCAGCTTCGCCGACGCCTCGGGAGACGGCGTCGGCGACCTGGCCGGGGTGCGGCAGCGGCTGCCCTACCTGAAGCGGCTGGGGATCGACGCCATCTGGCTGACCCCGTTCTACCCCTCCCCCATGGCCGACGGCGGCTACGACGTGGCCGACTACCGAGGCGTGGACCCGCTGTTCGGCTCGCTGGCCGACTTCGACGCGCTGGTGGCCGAGGCGCACGAGCTGGGGCTGCGGGTGCTGGTCGACATCGTGCCCAACCACAGCTCCGACCAGCATCCGTGGTTCCAGGCGGCGCTGCGGGGCGAGGGCCGCGACCGCTACATCTTCCGCGACACGACCAACAACTGGCAGTCCACCTTCAGCGGCCCGGCCTGGACGCAGGTGCCCGACGGCCAGTACTACCTGCACCTGTTCGCCCCGGGCCAGCCCGACTTCAACTGGCGCAACCCCGAGGTGCACGAGGAGTTCCTCGACGTGCTGCGGTTCTGGCTGGACCGCGGCGTCGACGGGTTCCGCATCGACGTGGCGATGGGCCTCTACAAGGCGGAGGGCCTGCCCGACGTGGGCGACCAGTCGTTCATGGCGGCCTCGCCGGTGTGGGGCCAGCCCGAGGTGCACGGCGTCTACCGCGACTGGCGGCGGCTGCTCGACAGCTATCCGGGCGAGCGCATGGCGGTGGGCGAGGTCTGGACCGACAGCCTCGACGACCTCGCGCTCTACGTGCGCCCCGACGAGCTGCAGCAGAGCTTCAACTTCGCCTGGCTGCAGGCGCCCTGGTCGCCGACGGCGTTCAAGCAGGTGATCGACGACACGCTCGGCGCGGTCCCCTACGCGACGTGGGTGCTGTCCAACCACGACGTGGTACGCCACCGCACCCGCTACGGCACGGCCGACCCCGGCACGGGGCTGGCGCGGGCGCGGGCCGCGCTGCTGACCATGCTGGCCCTGCCCGGCTCGGCCTACCTCTACCAGGGCGAGGAGCTGGGCCTGCCCGAGGTCACCGATCTGCCGGCCGAGGCCCGTCAGGATCCGGTGTTCTTCCAGTCGGAGGGCAAGCTGCCGGGGCGCGACGGGTGCCGGGTGCCGATCCCGTGGACGGTGGACGCCCCCTCCCACGGGTTCTCCCCCGACTCGGTGGAGCCGTGGCTGCCGCAGCCGCCGGAGTTCGCGGAGCTGAGCGTGGAGAAGCAGGAGGGCGACGCCGACTCGACGCTGGAGTTCTACCGGCGGGCGCTGGCCCGGCGCCGCGAACTGGTGGAGGAAATTCCTTATACCTTGGAGTGGCTGGATTCTCCCGAAGGTGCGCTTTTCTTCACCCGCGGCCCGCTGATCTGCGCCGTCAACTGCGGCACCCACCCCGTACGCCTCCCCGCCCACGACGAGGTGATCCTGGCGAGCGGCCCGGTCAAGGGCGGCTTGCTGCCCGCCGACACGGCCGTGTGGCTGCGCCGGGCCGCGTAGCCCTCACCCCCGCCGGGCCCGCTCACCCCGCCATGGCACGACCGGCACCGACAGCAGCGTGCACGCCAGCCCCGCGGCGAAGCCCGCCCAGAACCCGGCGCTCTCCATGAGCACGCCGGTGAGCGGGATGGCGGCCAGGGAGACGGTGTTCTGGACGGTGTTGTGGGTGCCGAGCACCCGCCCCGCCCAGGCGGGCCCGGCGAGCTCGCCCGCCGCGAGGTAGGCGAGCCCGTTGCCGGCCACGGTCATCACGGCGGCCAGCGCCAGCATGACGGGGCCCGGCCAGGTGCGGGTGAGCGTCCCGGCGACCAGCAGGAGCAGCACGACGACGTTGGCGAAGGTGATCAGCAGCAGGGGCCGCATGCGCAGCCCGACCCGGTCCGACCAACGGCCGGCCGCGACGCGCACCGCGGCCCCGCCGATCGCCGCCACGCCGAACAGCCGGCCGGCCGACACGGCGTCCCAGCCGTAGAGCTCGACCAGGCAGGTCACCCCGTACGTGGTGACCACGATCTGGGGCACCACGTGCAGGGCGCTGGTGGCGTGCACCCGCCAGAGCGCCGGCTGCCGGTACGGCGAGCCGGCCGGCGCCGCGCCCTGCCCGGCGGCCTCGTGCGGCGGCTCGGTCAGGAAGATCGCGGCCAGCACCGCGGCCAGCAGGCTCACGCCCGCGCAGACGAGCAGCACGCCGGGCAGCCCGTACGCCGCCGCGACCGGCGGCAGCGTGAACGCGCTCACCGCCATGCCCAGCGTGAAGGACACCTGGCGCACGCCCATGGCGACGCCGCGCTCGGGCGGCCGGAACCAGCGCAGCACGATCCGCCCGCCGCCGACCATCGCGGCCGAGCCCGCCGCGCCGGCCAGGGCGAGCAGCACGGCCACCCCCCAGACGCTCTCGACGCGGGAGGCGGCGGCGAACAGCACGGCCGCCAGGCCCACGCCGGCGCCGAGCACGAGCCGCTCGCCGTGCCGGTCGGCCAGCGCGCCCCAGGCGACGAGGGCGGCGAGGATGCCGACGGCGGAGGCGTTGGCGATGATGCCGGCCACCGGCAGCGACACCCCGAAGTGGCGCTGGATCTCCGGCATGACCAGCGGTAAGCCGAACAGCCCGAGAGTGACACCGGCGTGGGCGTTGACGCCCAGCGCCAGCATCCACCAGCGCTTCATTACGCGAAGCGCTTGAGGTAGGCCAGCTCGGCCTCGCTGAGCCTGCGCGGGGCGGCCCGCTCGACGTCGTAGGCGGCGATCACGGAGGTGGCCGTGACGTAGAGCTCGTCGTCGTCGCGGATCTCGTACCGCAGCCGGAAGCGCACCGCGCGGACCTCCTCCACCCAGGTCTCCACGCGCACCGGCTGGGGGCGGAAGCCGAGCGGGCGGCGGTAGTCGATCTCGTGCCGGGTGACGACCAGGCCGCCGAACGGCTCCTCCCCCGCGTTGTGCGGGTCGATGGCGAACATGCCGAAGCGGGCGTCCTCCAGGTAGTCGAGGAAGCGCACGTTGTTGACGTGACCTTGGGAGTCGACGTCGCCGAAGCGCACCGCGCGGAGGTAGACGTGTCGCCGGGGACCGTTGCGTTCAACCACCCGGCCACCGTACCGGTCCCGGTCAGGTGGCCCTGCGCCGGGCCAGGCAGGCCAGCACGGTCAGCACCGAGATCGCGGCCATGGCGGCGAGCGCGTAGCGGTAGCCGGTGACGAGCTGCTCGACCGCGCCGCCCGACAGCCGGCCGAGCGTGCCGGCGAAGACCTGCTGGTGCAGGGCGGCCGGGAGCGGGGCGGTGAGGATCGACAGGACCAGGGCGGTGCCGACGACGTTGCCGGTGTTCTGGAGCATGAGGCGCATGGCGTTGACGATGCCGAGCCGGTCGGAGGGCAGGCCGTCGAGGATGGCGGTGGTGTTGGAGGGCAGGAACACCCCCGAGCCGAGCCCGATGAGCACCAGCCCGAGCGCCACGGCCGGATAGGGGACGTCGGTGGACATCACGGCCAGCATGACGAGCAGGCCGCAGGTGGTGGCGGCGGCGCCGCCGACGGCCAGCGTACGGGCGGTGAGCAGGCGCTGGAGGAACCCGGAGACCACGGAGGCGGTCATCGCGGCCACCGCGAGCGGCAGCACCTTGAGCCCGGCCTGCACCGGGTCCTCGCCGCGTACGGCCTGGAAGTAGAGGGCGACGAGGAACACCATGCCCATGCGGGCGACGGCGTTGAGGAACGAGGCGAGCGTCCCGAAGGCGAACGCCCGGTCGCGGAAGAGCCCCAGGTCCACCACGGGGTGCGCGGCCCGCCGCTCTCTGATCAGGAAGAGCGGCAGCCCGGCGACGGCCGCCACCAGCCCGGACACCACGACCGGGTGGCTCCAGCCGAGCCGGGTGAACTCCGACAGCGCCAGCAGCAGCCCGCCCAGTGTGACCAGCACGAGCAGGCTGCCGGGCAGGTCGAGGCCGCGGTCCCGGTCGCCGGGCGCGGGGCCGCGCAGCACGAGCGCACCCCAGATCAGGCACACGACGCCCATCGGCACGTTGAACCAGAACACCCACCGCCAGCCCAGGCTCTCGGCCAGGAACCCGCCGAGCGTCGGCCCGATGAGCCCGGCGATCGAGAACGAGGCCACGTACACGCCCATGCCCTCGCCCAGCCGCTCGCGGGGGAAGGCGTCGCTGACGAGGGCGGCGCTGTTGGTGAGGAGCATGGCGGCCCCGGCGGCCTGCACCACGCGCAGCGCGACGATCACCCAGGCGTTGGGCGAGAAGCCGGCGAGGAGGGCGGCGAAGGTGTAGATCCCCAGCCCGAGCAGGTACATCCGGCGGCGGCCGAACAGGTCGGCCAGCCTGCCTAATACCACCATGAGCACGGTCGTGGTCAACTGGAAGCCCAGGAGGATCCAGCCGGCCGCGGTGGCGTCGGCCCCGGTGTGCCGGGCGATCTCGGGCAGCGCGACGTTCATCGAGCTGCCGCCGAGACCGGTCAGCACGCTGGCGAGGCTCACGACCGACAACGTTCGCCAGGCCTGGCCCATGGGAGTGGTGGTCGTGAGCGTCAAGAGAAACCCTGTCCTTTCTAGATTTTAATACTAGAATCCAATTCACATCGTCAGCCGGTCAAGGATCGAGGTGTCGGATGAGCGGGATAGTCGAGGGCCGCGTGGTCATCGTCACGGGCGGAGCGCGGGGCATCGGGCGCGGGCACGCGCTGGAGTTCGCCCGGCAGGGCGCCAAGGTGGTGGTCAACGACCTGGGCGCGGAGGTGGACGGCACCGGCTCGTCCGGGGCCGCGGCGGACGTGGTGGCCGAGATCGAGGCCATGGGCGGGGAGGCGATCGTCAACGGCGAGGACGTCTCCGACTTCGACGGCGCGGAACGCCTGGTGCGCGCCGCGATCGAGCGGTTCGGCGACCTGCACGTGCTGGTCAACAACGCGGGCATCCTGCGGGACCGGATGCTCGTCAACATGACCGCCGACGAGTGGGACGCCGTCATCAGAGTGCATCTGCGGGGGACGTTCGCGCCGCTGCGCCACGCCGCCGCCTACTGGCGGGGCAAGGCGAAGGCGGGCGAACCGGTGGATGCCCGGATCATCAACACGACCTCGTCCTCCGGCATCTACGGTAACCCGGGGCAGGGCAACTACGGCGCGGCCAAGGCGGGCATCGCGGGCCTGACCGTCATCGCGGCGCGGGAGCTGGAGCGTTACGGCGTCACCGTCAACGCCGTCGCCCCCGCCGCGCTCACCCGCATGACCGAGAACCTCATTTCCTCCGGGGCCAAGGGCGCCGACCCCGAGGACATCGCGCCGCTGGTGGTCTGGCTGGCCAGCGCGGAGGCGCGCGGCATCACCGGCCGGGTGTTCAACGTGCGCGGCGGCGCGATCAGCGTGGCCGAGGGCTGGCACGCGGGGCCCGGCGTCGACAAGGGCTCGCGGTGGGACCCGGCCGAGCTGGGCGCGGTCATCCCCGGCCTGGTCGAGAAGGCCGCGCCCAACGCGCTCACCAACGGCCGCATCCCGGGACGGGAGGACTGACATGCCGCTCGACCACGGCGTGGTCGGCCAGGAGGGGCCGGCGCACGAGCGCACCTGGACGGCCAGGGACACCATGCTGTACGCGCTCGGCGTCGGCGCGGGCCTGTCGGAGCTGGAGTTCGCGACCGAGAAGGGCCAGCGGGTGCTGCCGACGTTCGCGGTGCTGGCCGCGCAGTCGCCGGGGCGGCGGCTCGGCGACTTCGACCGGGCCATGCTGGTCCACGCCGAGCAGGCGTTCGAGCTGTTCCGCGAGCTGCCGCCGGCCGGCGGGGTGCGCACGTCCAGCACGGTCACCGGCATCTACGACAAGGGCTCCGGCGCGCTGGTGACGACCGAGGCGCGGGCGGTGGACCTGGAGACCGGCGAGCCGGTCGTCGTCAGCCGGAGCTCGGTGTTCATCAGGGGCGAGGGCGGCTTCGGCGGCGAGCGCGGACCGCGCGACGACTGGCGGGCGCCGGACCGGGCTCCCGACCACAAGATCACCTACGCGACGCGGCCCGAGCAGGCGCTGGTCTACCGGCTGTCGGGCGACTACAACCCGCTGCACAGCGATCCGGAGTTCGCCGCGCGGGCGGGCTTCGACCGGCCGATCCTGCACGGGCTGTGCACGTACGGGGTGACCGGGCGGGCGCTGCTGCACGCGGTCGCGGGCTCGGACCCGGCCAGGTTCAAAGCGATGTCGGGCCGGTTCAGCAGTCCCGTCTTCCCTGGCGAGTCGCTGACGGTGTCGATCTGGGTGGACGGGACCGACGTGCTGTTCCGTACGGCGAAGGACGACGGCACGGTGGTCATCGACCGCGGCCGGGCCACCGTCGCCTGAGCCCCGGGCTCAGCTCTCGTCGAGGACCCGCAGGGGGTCGAGGCGGCGGATCAGCGTCATCGCCGCCTCGATGACCTCCTGCGCCTCCTCCTCGGTGTCGGAAGTGGCGACCTCGCGCGCGGCCTCGCCGATGATGCTGGTCAGCACGGCCACGGTGAACCGGTCGAGCGGGTCGCCGCCGGCGCCGAGCAGCACGGCGTTCTGGCGGACCCACTCGCGGCCCCGGGTGCGCCTGATCAGCTCGAAGCCGGGCGGCCCGTCGCCGTCGATGAACAGCCGGACCAGGTCGCGGCGCTCCCACGCCCCGGCGAGGTAGGCGCGCGCCCCGGCGATCAGCAGCTCGACCGGGTCGCTCACGCCCTCCTTCTTGGCCTTGGACACGCTGGCGGCCGACGCCTGCTCGTGCGCCGCCTGGTGGTCCTCGTAGAGGGCGAGGAACAGCTCGGTCTTGCCGCCGAAGTGGTGATAGAGGCTGCCGACGCTGGATCCGGCGCGGGCCACCACCTCGGAGACGTTGGCCTCGGCGAAGCCGTGCTCGCTGAAGACCTCACGGGCCGCCTGCAGCATGCTCTTGCGGGTCTGCGCGGTGCGGCTCCACTCCCACGACGACTTGCGTGCCATGCGTGCCATGCTAGCGCCTCCAAATTCTAGAATCTGATTCTTGACACCGGACCTCCTTGCCCCGAATGTATTCCTAGAGAAAGATTCTAGAAATTTCCGCAGGCAGGAGGCGGCCGTGGACTTCTCACTCACCCCCGAGGAACGGCAGATCCGCGACACCGTACGGTCCTTCATCGAGAGAGAGGTCATGCCGCTGGAGCCCGAGGTCCTGCGCAACGAGCGCGAAGGCCGGCCGGCGATCGACCGCGACACACTGGTCGAGCTGCGCGCCAAGGCCAGGAAGTCCGGGTTCTGGGGCATCAACACCCCCGAGGAGTACGGCGGCGCCGCCCTCGGTCCCGTCATGTCCGCGATCATCGCGATGGAGCTGGGCCGTACGTTCGTGCCGTTCACCTTCGGCGGCACCGCCGACAACATCCTCTACGCCGGCACCGAGGAGCAGAAGCGCCGCTACCTCATCCCCACCATCGAGGGCGAGCGCCGCTCCTGCTTCGCGATCACCGAGCCGGGCGCGGGCTCCGACGCCCGCAACATCCGCACCAAGGCCGTACGCGACGGCAGCGAGTGGATCATCAACGGCGAGAAGACCTTCATCACCAACGGCAGCGAGGCCGACTTCGTCATGGTGTTCGCCGTGGCTGAGGAGCACGGCGTCACCTGCTTCCTGGTGGACAGGGAGATGGGCTGGACCTCCGAGCCGATCCCGACCATGGGCGAGTGGGGCCCGGCGTCGCTGGTGTTCCAGGACGTCCGGGTGCCGGAGGAGAACATCCTCGGCGAGCTGGGCAAGGGCTTCGAGCTGGCCATGCAGTGGATCGGCCAGGGCCGCTACATGATCCCCGCCCGCGCCATCGGCTCGGCCGAGCGCATGCTCCAGATGGCCGTCGACTACGCCAAGATCCGCAAGTCGATGGGGCAGGCGATCTCGGAGTACCAGGCCATCCAGTGGATGATCGCCGACTCCCAGGTGGAGATCGAGGCCGCCAAGTGGCTCACGCTGTACGCGGCCTGGCGGGTCCAGGAGGGCATGGACGCCCGGCACGCCTCCTCCATCGCCAAGCTCAACGGCGCGGTCATGGCCAACCAGGTCGTCGACCGGGTGCTCCAGATCCACGGGGGTATGGGGTACACGAAGGAGCTGCCGATCGAGCGGTGGTACCGCGAGCTGCGGCTGCTGCGCATCTTCGAGGGCACCGACGAGATCCAGCGCCGCACCATCGCCCGCAACCTCATCAAGGGACACGCGCGGCTGGGTCTCATCGGGGAGTGATCGCATGTCGGTCCACGCACTGTTCAACCCGCGCTCGATCGCCCTGGTCGGCGCCACCGACAAGTCGGGCTGGTCGGTCAGCACCCTGCTCAACCTGCGTACGCACGGGTTCCCCGGGCCGGTGCACCTGGTGAACCCGCGCGGCGGCGTGGTGCACGGGCAGCCCGCCCACCGCAGCCTCACCGAGATCCCCGAGCCCGTCGACCTCGCGTACGTCATGGTGCCGACCCCGGCGGTGCTCGGCGTGCTCAAGGAGGGCGCCAAGCTCGGCATCCGCGACTACGTGGTGCTGACGGCGGGCTTCGGCGAGTCGGGCGAGGAGGGCGCGCGGATGGAGGCCGAGATCGCCGGCTTCGCCCGCGAGCACGGCCTGACCGTCCTCGGGCCCAACGGCAACGGCTACATCAACGCCGCCGCCGGGATCACCCCGTACGGGCTGCCCATCCCCGAGCCGCTGCTGCGCGGCTCGGTCGGCGTGGTGCTGCAGAGCGGCGCGCTGGCCAGCTCGGTGCTGGGCTTCGCGCTGGCCCGCAACGTCGGCGTCAGCCTGCTCACCTCGATGGGCAACGAGTCGGTCGTCACGGTCACCGACGTGGTCGACTACCTCGTGGACGATCCGGCGACCAAGGTGATCGCACTGTTCCTGGAGACGATCAGGAACCCTGCCGAGTTCTCCCGGGTGGCGCGGCGGGCGCTGGAGGCCGGCAAGCCCATCGTGGCGCTGAAGATCGGGCGCAGCACGCTGGCCTCGCGTACCGCGCAGGCCCACACGGGCGCGCTCGTCGGCGACGACGACGTCATCGACGCCGCCCTGCGGCAACTCGGCGTGATCCGGGTGCGCTCGCTGGAGGATCTGATCATCACGGCCGGGCTGCTGGCCGCGACCGGGCCGCTGCCCGGCCGGCGGGTCGGCGTCGTGACGCCCTCCGGCGGCGCGTCGGAGATCATCGCCGACCGGGCCGAGGACGAAGGGCTGGAGCTGCCGGCGTTCGCGCCGGACACCGTGGCCAAGCTGGCCGAGATCGTGCCGTCGTTCGGCACCGTGCAGAACCCGCTCGACGTCACCGGCTACGTCCTCATCGACCGGACGCTGCTCGGGCGGGCGCTGGAGGTGGTCACCGCCGATCCCGGCATCGACGTGGTGCTGCTGCTGTCCGAGCCGCCCAAGGTCGCGCCGCCCGACCCGGCGCCGGTCTTCGCGTTGTACGCGGCCAGCGCGCGGCGCATCGCCGAGTCGCCGGTGCCGGTCGTCGTGGTGAGCAACGTGCTGACGGACGTCACGGAGTTCGGGCGGCAGGTGCAGCGGGAGACCGGCTATCCGTACGTGGCGGGCGGGATCGAGCACGGCCTCCAGGCCATCGCGGCCGCGGTCCGCTGGTCCGAGACCCGGGAGCACGCCCTGTCCCGGCCCGCCGCGGCTCCGCCCGCCACCGTGGCCGTTCCTGAAGGGGCGGCCGGGGTGTGGGCCGAGCACCGGGCCGCCGCCCTGCTGGCCTCGGCCGGGCTGCCCGTCGTGCCGTCGGCGCTCGTCCGGACCGCGGACGAGGCGGTCGCGGCGGCCGAGAGCTTCGGCTATCCCGTCGTGCTCAAGGTGGCCGCCGAAGGGCTCGGCCACAAGAGCGACATCGGCGGGGTCCGGCTGGACGTACGGGACGCCGCCGCGGTCGGGCGGATCCACGGCGAGCTCATGGCCGCGGTGCCGGACGCGGACGGGGTGCTCGTGCAGCCGCAGCGCGGCGGCGGGATCGAGCTGCTGGTCGGGATCGTCCGCGATCCCACCTGGGGGCTGACGCTCGCCGTCGGGCTCGGCGGGGTGTGGGTCGAGGTGCTGCGGGACGCGGCGCTGCGCGTGCTGCCGGTGGACGCCGCCGAGGTCCGCCGGGCGCTGTCGGAGCTGCGCGGCGCGGCGCTGCTGCAGGGGGCTCGGGGCGCCGAGCCCGCCGATCTCGGCGCGGTGGCCGAGGTGGTGGCGCGGATCGCGGCGTTCGCCGAGAGCCTCGGCGAACGGCTGGAGTCCCTGGAGATCAACCCGCTCCTCGTCACCGGCTCCCGCGTCGAGGCCCTGGACGCGCTGGTCACCTGGCGCGACTGACCGCCGGCCGGCCGGGGGCTTGAGGTCCCCCGGCCGGCTCGGCGCGTCAGGGCAGGCGGTTGGCGAGGACGAGGGTCGCGGCCGAGGCGAACATGCCGCCGTTGCCCAGCACCACGCTCACCTCCACCCCGGGCACCTGCGCCGCCGCCTCGCCGCGGAGCTGGCGCACCGCCTCCTGGATGGCGAACATGCCGTACATGCCGGTGTGCGTGTAGGACAGGCCGCCGCCGTTGGTGTTCATGGGCAGCCGGCCGCCGGGCGAGGTGTGGCCCTCGGCGATGAACGCCCCCGCCTCGCCCCGGCCCACGAACCCGAGATCCTCCAGGCCGTAGATCGGCACGTGGGCGAAGGCGTCGTACACCATGAGGTGGTCGACGTCCTCGTGCGTGATCTTGGCCTCGGCGAACGCCGCCTCCCCCGACCGCCGGAACGCCTTCGAGGTGGTGAAGTCCTCCATCTGCGAGATGATCGGCGACTCCGCCGACTCCCCCGAGCCCAGCAGGTGGACCGGGGAGCGCCGGGCGCGCTCGGCGGAGGTGACGACCAGGGCGCCGCCGCCGTCCGTGACCAGGCAACATTCCAGCAGGTGGAACGGGTAGGCGACCATCCGCGAGGCGAACACGTCCTCGACCGTGATGAGATCGCGGAACATCGCCCGCGGGTTGAGGTGCGACCAGCGCCGCTGCGCCACCGCCACCTCGGCGAGCTGCTCGTGGGTGAGGCCGGTCTCCTTCATGTAGCGCAGCGCGGTGATCGTGAACGACGTGGGCGGCCCGACCACGCCGTACGGCACCTCGAACTGGCCCAGCAGCGAGTCCGGCCCCATGCCGTACCGGCCGGCCCCGACCCGCGAGCGGCCCGACTCGCCGTGCGTGATGAGCACGGTGTGGCACAGCCCGGCGCGGATGGCCGCCGCCGCGTGCCGTACGTGGAACAGGAACGACGAGCCGCCCACGCCCGTGCCGTCCAGCCAGGCGGGGGTGATGCCGAGGGCGTGGGCCACCTGGATCGGGCCGGGTGTGCCGACCGTGGCGACGCCGTCGATGTCGTCCTTGGTCAGCCCCGCGTCGGCGAGCGCGTTGCGGGCGGCCTCCAGGTGGAGCTGGAGGGTCGAGTGGTTCGGGAGGCGGCCGACCTCGTCGGTCTCGGCGGCGCCGGCGATCACGACGTTCATCGGGCGCCTCCAGCGTCCGTGGCGGCGGGCTCGAAGAGGGGCACCGACACCTCGCCGCGCCGCTCGAACACCACCCGCAGCTCCATGTCCAGCGGCAGGTTCTCGGGGACGTTCTCGACGCCCACGATGTTGGTCATCATGCGTACGCCCTCCTCCAGCTCGACGACCGCGATGGCGTACGGTCCTTCGTCCTCGAAGCCGGGGGCGGGGCGGTGGTTGATCACGTACGAGTAGAGGGTCGCGCGGCCGCTGGCCCGGACCCATTCGACCTGGTCACTGCCGCAATGGGGGCAGCTCGGCCGCGGGTAGAAGTAGTGGCGCGCGCACGTCTGGCAACGCTGGATCCTGAGCTCTCCCGCGGCCGTGCCGTCCCAGAACGGCTGGGTGTCGGGTGTGGGCTTAGGTGCCGGCTTCATCGGCCTCCCCAATCTGGTTCTAGAATCTCACTCTAAATCTGGCGAGACCAGAGAGGGAAGACCCGCGAAGCCGGATCAGGGACTGGGGATGCCGTTGCCGTTGCGGCCGCGCCCGGCGAGCACCTCCTCCAGGCTCGGCCGCGGCTCGTTCGGGTCGCGGAAGCCCGGCTGGGCGAGCTGGATCAGCACCCCCTGCGCCTCCTTGGGGTGCAGGAACACCTCCTGCCAGCGCGCGTCGGCCCGGTTGAGCCCGTGCAGGCGGAAGCCGCGGGCGGTGAGCCGGGCGACGGCCGCGTCCAGGTCGTTGACGTGGAAGTTCAGGTGGTGGACGCCGCCCCGGCCCCGGGTGAGCTCGAAGAAGCTGTCGAAGAAGGACGAGCCCGCCAGCGGCTCCATCAGCTCGACCTTGCCGCCGTTCGCGTACGTGAGCTGCAGGGTGCGGTAGCCGCTGACCCGGTTGTCGCCCCCGCCGCCCAGATGCCGGCCGCCGAGCAGGTCGCCGTAGATCGGCAGCAGGTCCCTGATGCGCGGCGCGGCCACGGCCGTGTGGTCGAAGATCACCTCAAGGCCGTCGAGTTCCAGGTCCAAGGCGAGACTCCCTTACTCCGTCGAATCCTAGAATTTCATTCTAGCGCGCGGACCGCGACTCACCCTTGACGGAGGCCCGGTGTGAGGAGCAGCATCGCAGAAACCGATTCTAGAGCTAGCTTCTAGAACTAGGCGGGGGTCCAGCCCGATCAGAAAGGCCGTCCATGAGGCTGTCCTACGTCCGCGAGCTCGACGAGTACCCGACCGGCGCCCGGCGCATGAAGATCCTCACCATGGCCGTCCTGGCCATCCTCATCGGCTCCTACGAAGGGCAGATCGCGCCCGTCGTCCCGCTGCTGCTGAAAGACCTGGACATGACGCTGGCCACGTACGGCGCCGTGTCCGGCGCGGCGGCCGTGGCCGGCGCGATCGCCTCCATCCTCGGCGGCCGGCTCACCGACCGGGTGGGGCGGGTGCGGCTGCTCATCCCGCTCATGGCGTTGACCGCCGTGTGCTGCTTCGCCATGACGCTCGTGCACAGCCCGCGCGACCTGCTGATCGCCAGGATCGTGCTGGCGTTCGTGGACGGGGTGGCGATGGCCAGCACGGCTCCGCTGATCCGCGACTTCTCCCCGCGGCTCGGCCGGGCGCAGGCGTTCGGGTTCTGGACGTGGGGGCCGGTCGGCGCGAACTTCCTGGCCGCCGCCGTCGCCGGCTGGACCCTGCCGATCTTCAACGACTCCTGGCGCTCGCAGTTCGTCATCATGGGCTGCTTCTCGCTGGTCATCTCCATCGTCATCGCGCTCAACATCGCCGACCTCTCCCCCGAGCTGCGGGCCAGGATCCAGCACACCGAACGCGCCGCCACCGAGGCCGTGGACGTGACGCGGCCGGTCCGGATCTCGGCGCTGTTCGCCCGGCCCAACATCTGGGCGCACGTCGTCGGCATCTCGCTGTGGCTGGTCCTCTACATCACGCTGTCGCTG
The DNA here is from genome assembly GCF_041402765.1 of Nonomuraea sp. AD125B. Classification (NCBI taxonomy): domain Bacteria; kingdom Bacillati; phylum Actinomycetota; class Actinomycetes; order Streptosporangiales; family Streptosporangiaceae; genus Nonomuraea; species Nonomuraea sp. AD125B. The sequence goes on from NZ_JBGLOU010000026.1 coordinate 69,226, forward strand.
TTCGGGCAGACCATGCTGGTCGGCGCCCTCGGCGTGAGCAGCGCGGAGGCGTCCACGATCATGGCGGCGTTCTGGAGCCTCAACCTCATCACGCTCATCATCACCGGCCGCCTGTCGGACCGGCTCCAGCTCCGCAAGCCGTTCACCCTCGGCGGGACGATCGCCGCCGTGCTCGTCACCGCCTTCCTCGCCGTGCTCCTCGGCTCGCCCGGCGTCTCCTCTGGGACGCTCATGGTCGTCGGCGCGCTGCTCGGCGGCTCGCTCGGTGTCGCGTACGCGCCGTGGATGGCGAACTACTCCGAGGACGCCGAGGACGCCGACCCGCGCCTGCAGGGCACCGCGTGGGGCCTGTTCGGCTTCCTGTCCAAGGGCATCGCGGTGGTCGGGCTGCTCGTCATCCCGCGCGTGGTCGAGGCCACCGGCTGGCAGACCTGGCTGTACGTGGCGCTCGGCTGCCTCGTGCTGTTCGTCCCCGCGATCCTGATGTTCAACGGCCCCTGGCGGCGTACCGACCGGACCCCCGTCAAGGTGGCGGTGAAGGCGGAAGGCTGACCTGCCTCCTCATGACGGCAGGCGCCGGTCCCGATGGGGGACCGGCGCCTGCCGCCTTACGTACGACCCGCTTTTAGTCGCGGTGCAGCTTGCGGTACGTCACCCGGTGCGGGCGTGCCGCGTCCGCGCCCAGCCGCTCGATCTTGTTCTTCTCGTAGTCGGCGTAGTTGCCCTCGAACCAGAACCAGTTCGACCCTTCCTCCCACGCCAGGATGTGCGTGGCGATGCGGTCGAGGAACCAGCGGTCGTGCGAGGTGATGACCGCGCAGCCCGGGAAGTCGAGCAGCGCGTTCTCCAGCGACGACAGGGTCTCGGTGTCGAGGTCGTTGGTCGGCTCGTCCAGCAGCAGCACGTTGCCGCCCTGCTTGAGGGTGAGCGCCAGGTTGAGCCGGTTGCGCTCGCCGCCCGACAGCACCCCCGCCTTCTTCTGCTGGTCGGGGCCCTTGAACCCGAACGCCGCGATGTAGGCCCGCGACGGCATCTCGACGTTGCCGACCTTGATGTGGTCGAGCCCGTCGGAGACGACCTCCCAGACGTTCTTGTTCGGGTCGATGCCGCCACGGCTCTGGTCCGCGTAGGAGATCTTGACCGTGTCGCCGATCGTGATCGACCCCTTGTCGGGCGTCTCACCGCCGGTGATCATCCGGAACAGCGTGGTCTTGCCGACGCCGTTGGGACCGATGATGCCGACAATGCCGTTGCGCGGCAGGTCGAACGTCAGGCCCTCCATCAGCAGCCGGTCGTCGAAGCCCTTGGTGAGCTCCTCGGCCCTGATGACGGTGGTGCCGAGACGCGGGCCCGGCGGGATCTGGATCTCGTCGAAGTCCAGCTTGCGGTATTTGTCAGCCTCGGCCGCCATCTCCTCGTACCGCTGGAGACGGGCCTTGCTCTTGGTCTGGCGGGCCTTCGGGTTGGAGCGGACCCACTCCAGCTCGTCCTCCAGGCGCTTCTTGCGCTTGACGTCCTTCTGCCCCTCGACCTTGAGGCGCTGCGCCTTCGCCTCCAGGTAGGTCGAGTAGTTGCCCTCGTAGGCGTAGGCCCGGCCGCGGTCGAGCTCCAGGATCCAGTTCGCCACGTTGTCCAGGAAGTAGCGGTCGTGGGTGACGGCCAGCACGGTGCCGGCGTACTTCTCCAGGTGCTGCTCCAGCCACTGCACGCTCTCGGCGTCGAGGTGGTTGGTGGGCTCGTCGAGCAGCAGCAGGTCGGGGGCCTCCAGCAGCAGCTTGCACAGCGCGACCCGGCGGCGCTCACCACCGGACAGCGTGGTGACGTCGGCGTCGGGCGGCGGGCAGCGCAGGGCGTCCATCGCCTGTTCGAGCTGGCTGTCGAGATCCCAGGCGTTGCGGTGCTCCAACTGGTCCTGCAGCTTGCCCATCTCGTCCATCAGCTCGTCGCTGTAGTCGGTGGCCATCTGCTCGGCGATCTCGTTGAAGCGCTGGAGCATCGCCATCGTCTCGGCGACGCCCTCCTGCACGTTGCCGAGGACCGTCTTCTCCTCGTTGAGCGGGGGCTCCTGCTGGAGCATGCCCACCGTGAAGCCCGGCATGAGCCGCGCGTCACCGTTGGACGGCTGCTCCAGGCCGGCCATCATCCGGAGCAGCGTGGACTTCCCGGTGCCGTTCGGCCCCAGAACACCGATCTTGGCTCCGGGCAGGAACGACAGCGTGACGTCGTCAAGGACCACCTTGTCGCCGTGCGCCTTACGCACGCGCTGCAGCGTGTAGATGTACTCCGGCATGCCCCCTAGCTTAGGGGCTCCTGACCCAGGCTTCCGCCGCTCCTCCTCACCACACCCACGCGACCGCCTTCTGGGCCGCCGGGTTCCGAGTGTCCTCCTCCAACCGCTCCTCTCAGACCTCCGGCTCAGGAACAGATTGAACCTGGTGGGCCTGGGGCTGGACCGGAATCGGATACTCACCCTGGATCTGAGACTGGGCCCAGGGCTGAGGCTGAGGCCCGACTTGCGACTCGGGATGGAGCCCGAGCCGAGGATGGGACTCGAGACCGAGCTGAGGGGCGAGGTCGGGCCCGGCGTCGAGGTCGGGGCGGGGGCCAGGGGCGAGCTCGGGATCGGATTTGGGCTGGGGCTGGGGCTGCGACCGAGACAGAGCCTGGGAAGGAGACGCATCCAACAACGGAGACGGAGACAAGGACTGAGGCTGAGATGGGCTATCGGGGTGCGGAGGAGGAGGCTCGGGAAGATGGTGGAGCTCCGGATAGGGCTCGGGAAGAGGGCGGGGCTCCGGATAGGACTCGGGGAGGAGGTGGGGCTCCGGATGCGACTCGGGGAGGAGATGAGACTCCGGATGCGACTCGGGGAGGAGGTGGGGCTCCGGAGGGGGCTCGGTGGCGGGTAGGGAGCCGGGCTGCGGTTGGATGACGGACACGCAGACGCGGTCGCGGCCCAGCTCCTTGGCTCGGTAGAGGGCCAGGTCGGCGGCGGCCAGCAGCTCGATGAGATCGTCGCCGTGGACGTTCATCAGAGCCACGCCGGTCGAGACGGTGACCCTGATCAGGGTGTCATCGGCGGGGACGGCCAGGTGGCGGATGCGGGTGCGCAGGCGCTCGGCGACGCGACGGGCCTCATGGGAGTCGGCGCCCGGCAGCAGCACCACGAACTCCTCGCCGCCGAAGCGGCCCACCACGTCGTACTCGCGGAGCTGACCGCGCAACGTGGACGCCACACCGACGAGCACCTGGTCGCCGGCCAGGTGCCCGTGGGCGTCGTTGACGCGTTTGAAGTGGTCGATGTCGATGATCAGAAGGGCCAGGCTCGCGCCGGTGCGTCGCGCCCGGACGATCTCCATGTCGGCCTCGCGATGCCAGGCGGCGGCGTTGAGCAGTCCGGTCTTGGCGTCCGTACGGGCCGCCGCCTGGAGCTGGGCGTGCAGCAGACTGCGTTGCAGCAGGACGACAGGCGGCAGGGCGAGCAGGAGCAGGGCCAGGTTGAGCCCGCAGACGATCGCGACGGAGATGCCCAGACACAGCTCGACGATGTCGAGCAGGAGGCTCTCTTTGTCCCAGAGCACCTCGCGCCAGCTCATGTCCGGGTCGGCGGTCAGGGCTGCGATGGCGATGAGGGCGATGTTGAGCAGCGCGAAGAGGACGGCGGCCACGACCGCGAAGATGATCGGCGGCCCACTGCCCTGCGACAGCAGCCCCGGCTCCGCGACGAAACGATGGAACAGCACCGAAGCCGTGCATCCCGCCAGGCCGATGGCGGCCGCGCTGGTGACCCGCCGGTAGAGGACGGTCGCCCGGACCCGTACCTGCAGGAGCGCGTGCAGGACGATCGGCGCGAACAACGCGTAGAGCGGTGGCAGGAGCAGCGCCACCGGCAACCACCAGGCCGACAGCAGGTCGCGTGAGACTCCGGCCGGCACCCCGAGCCGCCGGGTCGCCTCGATGCAGACCGCGCCGCAGCCCATGAGGGCGGCGAAGGTGTACACGTCCGGCCACCGGAACTCCAGTGTTACCGCGAACACCATGATCGCGACGAGGTCGAGAGCGACCATCGCGGCCAGGTAGATCACGAGCGCGCGGCGTTGCCCGAGCAACGGCCAGCGGCCGACCAGTGTTGACACACCGTCGCGAGGCTGGATCGAGGCGTGACTGGTCGCCGCCATCTCGTCTCCTCCCTAACTAACGATGTGTAACACAATAATTGCGGAGTGTGCGTTGTGCGATGGGAACCTATACGTTGGCATGGACCGTGCCTGCTCACTCCGCGAGCGGGCCGTGCCGGAAAGGAGCAGCCATGGTGCGGGGCGTCATCTGGACCTGATAGATGCTCTCTCGGGATCTAATGCTGGTGAACATGCCATCGGCCGCCCTCGGGGTGAAGTAACGGGCCTGGCCGGTGCCCCCCTCCCCCAGCTTTCCCCGCCCATCTCCCCCGCTCCTCCGGCGGCGGTCCCTGCCTGGATGGTCGGTTGCCCGCTTGCCCGGATCAGGATCACTCACCTGATCCGGGCCAGGGTTACTCACCTGGTCCGGATCAGGACTACTCGCCTGATCGGAGCCAGAGCTGCTCGCCTGATCCGAGCCAGGACTGCTCGCCTGGTCGGGCGCTCGCCTGGTCCGGGGTGAGGGCGACGATCACAGACTCGCCGCCTTCTGCCGCCGCGGCCCGCTGCTCTCGCGCGGGCCGGCTCACACCCACGGGTCAGGCGAACGACTTCGCCCGGCCTGCGCGACCTGGTCCGCTCACCCAGCCGACCAAACGCAGCCAGTCCAACGCATCCGGCCCAACCCGGCCGCCCAACCCAGCCCGCCCAACCCAGCAGAGTCACCCGGCCCGCCCGACCCGGTCCGTAGGGCGGGGAGGCGGGACGGGGCGGGGTGGCGTTGGTGTCCTGTTGTTTGCCGGGCTGTTCGTGTGTCGGGGTGTGGCGGTTCGCCTGGGCGGCAGCCCCGCGTGGCGCAGCGGTGTCGGGGTTATGCTGCCGCTCGGTCCTCCGTCAGGTGGGTCTCAGTGTCGTCGTCCAAGGGTTCGGGCTGCTCCTGGTCGGGGGCCCCGAGAATGCGTACGGTCGGCGAGGAGGCGCGGCCGGGGCGGGTGGCCATGGCCCAGTCCTGGGTTTCCTCGTCGAGGCGGTCGCGCATCTCCTTGCTCATCGAGGTCGTGCCGCCGCCCCGCTCGGGCTTGGTGAAGGCGCCGGTGCCCCAGCGCAGGTCGTGGCCCACGGCGCTGGCCTCGATCTCGGGCATGAAGCGGCGGTCGCCCTCCGGGCCGAACTCGCGGATGCGCAGCCTGCCGGAGACCACGACGGGCTGCCCGGCCCGTACGGACGTGGCGACGTTGTCGCCGAGGGCGCGCCAGCAGCGCACCGTGAAGCAGACGCGGTCGCCGTCCGTCCACTGGCCGGTCTTCTTGTCGAAGTAGCGATGTGAGGTGAGGACCCTCAGCGAGGTGACCCTGAGGCCGTCCTCGAAGGTGTATTGCCTGGGCTCTGCTGCGACGTTGCCGGTGAGCGTGACGTAGATGTCGTTCATCCTGTGCCTTCCCCTGCTGCGGGCGGCGGGCGGGGTGCCCGCGGCCTGGTGACAAGGTGCCGTAGACGGCTACGGCCGCGGGCGGGCGAACGGGATTCTGTGGATGGAGGCGTACGGGCGGAGGGCGCATGCCCCCCGTTCACGCCCCCCACCCGCGGCCGGGAGGTCAGGCGGACAGGTCGCGCAGGGCCGTGTAGAACGTGTGGTGGCGGGCCAGCTCGCGCTCCACGGGCTCGACGACCATCGTGGCCGACACGGCGGCGACCCGACGGCGCATCTCGCGTTCGAGGCGTTCGCGCTCCCGCGAGGCCCCCAGCTCCACGAAGTTGCGGGCCGCGATGCCGGACAAAGCGCCCAGCCCCAGCACCGAGGCCATCATGAGGCCCACCCACGGCAGCGTCGCACTGTCGCCCAGCAGCTCCAGCGACGGCGGCAGCGAGCCCGGCATGAGCAGCCCGGCCGCCAGCCAGACCACGCCCGCCAGGAACGCCGCCACCAGCACGTACTGCCAGATCCTGAGCGCCCACCACCAGCCGGGCACGTGGTCGAGGCGGGGCGCCACCTCCGCCAGGTCCTCGGTCAGCGCCTTGGGCAACTGCTTGGAACGCGACTTCGCCGCCTGCTGTACGGCCGTGCGCCACACGGGGTGCATGTTCATGGACAGACCGTCGGCCAGGGCGTGCACCGCGTTGGCGACCTCGGCCGACTGGGCGCTCACCGAGCCGGTCGTGATCCCGCGGATCTCCTCGCTGACGTCCTCGAGCCGCAGGCTCTTCAGCGGGTCGGCGCGGAACCTGTCGGCCCAGCGCGGGTACGGCCAGCCCACCCACTTGCTGGAACGTTCGGCGTAGACGTTCTCCATGGCCTCACCCACCGCCGGGACGCCGACAGCGTCGCACAGCGCGTCCGTCAGGCCCATGCGGCGGGCCTCGTCCACGGAGGCGGGCGCGGACAGCGCCTCCCCGAGCGGCATGGTCTCGGCGATGCGCTGCTCCAGCCGCTGCAGGTCGGCCTCCAGCTTCTGGATCGCGGCGCGGCGGCGGGAGACGGCGGTGGCGATGACGCTCTTCAGGCTCTCGACGCCCCGCCCGGTGACCGCCGAGGTCGGCACCACGCTCGGGTGCTCGACGCCCTCGCGGCGCAGCAGGTCGTTGAGGTCGATGAGCAGCTCGGCCAGCTCCTCGGTGTCGAGCTTGTCGGCCTGGTTGAGCGCGAACACGGTGACCGCGTCATGCCCCGCCAGCTCGGTGACGTAGCGCCGGTGCGTCGAGGCGTCGGCGTACTTCTGCGGGTCGAGCACCCACACGACCAGGTCGGCCAGGCCGATGAGCCGGTCGGCCTCGGTGTCGGTGAGCGCCCTGATCGAGTCGTGGTCGGGCAGGTCGAGCAGGACGAGCCCGTTGAGCTGGGTGTCGCCTTTGTCGAGCGCGCTGGCCCGGGAGAAGCGGTGCCGCCACTGGATCTGCAGCCAGTCGAGCAGCGGCGCCGAGCCCTCCAGCCCCCACACGCAGGCGTGCGTGCGGCCGGTCGTCGGCCGGCGTACGCCCGTCGGCGACAGCTCCAGCCCCGAGATGGCGTTGAACAACGACGACTTGCCGCTGCCCGTGCCGCCCGCGAGGGCGACGACGGTGTGCTCGGAGGAGAGCTTGAGGCGTTCGCCGGCCCGTTGCAGCAGCGCCGTGGCCTCGTCGAGCAGCTTCTTGTCGAGCCGGCCCGCGCCCACCTCGACCACCTTGGTGAGCGCGGTCAGCCGCGCGGCGAGCCCCGGCCTGGGGGTGGTCGTGGTGGTCATCGGGCGACCTCAAGGTTGTACGTCGCCTGGTAGAGGCGGGTCGCGGCGGACTCGTCGGGCACGCCCGCGGAGTCGAGCGCTTGCACGTAACGCATGGCTTCCTCGTCGAACAACATACCGATCCTGGCCCGCAGGTCGCTCAGCGCCTTCGCGCCGATGCCGCGCAGCGACTCGGCGCCGAGCAGGGCGTTGACCAGGCGGTGCGGCACGCCCTCGCCGTTCGCGCCGCTGAACATGGCGACCGTGAAGATCAGGGCCAGCGCGTCGGGGTCGAACGACACGATCTTCGACACCGAGCGCTTGGCCACGCCTTCGGTGCGTACGAGCTCGCCCAGGTGATCCTGCCAGGACGCGATGGCCCGGCCGGCGTTGCGTACGAGCGTGTCGGAGGGGACGTCGAGCCCTTCGCCGAGCTTGCCGCCCAGCTCGGCGCGGTGCCGCCAGCGCGCGACGACCTCGGCGGTGGCGCGGTTGGCGGCGGCGACGATCACCGACTCCAGGCCGGTGCGGATCGCCGCCCTGAACGCGATCACCCGCTCCGGCGCCTGCCTGGCCGCCCGGCCGCGCCGGCGGAGCTGCAGCGAGCGCATGAGGTCGCCCGAGCCCGCGAAGTCCTGCCAGCGGGCCAGCACCTCGCCGTGCAGCAGCGAACCGCTCCTCGCCGCCTTGTCGATGTCGCTCAGCGCGCCGAAGAACGCGGCCTCCACGTCCTTGCGCAGCTCCGCGCGGAACGCGACCTGCGCCTCCAGGTGCTTGGCCAGCGCGGGTACGCGGGTGCGGAAGCTGTCGAGCACGCCGTTCAGCGTCTCGCGGACGGCCTGGGCGCGCCGCTCCTCGTCAACTGACAGCTCGGCCAGCCACAGGCGCAGGTCGGTGACCTCGCTGTCGGGCAGCCTGCCGTCGGTGACCTCCGACTCGTGGATGACGAACCGGTCGATGTCGCCCAGACCGTATTCGGTGAGCATGCGGACGAAGTGCTTCAGCACGACGTCCATCGCCTTCGGCTGCACCCGCGACAGCACGATCGCCAGCCGGGCGCCGCGCTCCTTGGCCAGCTTGAGCAGGCTCCATGCGGGGGCGTCGGCGTAGCGGGCCGCCGTGGTCACGAAGATCCACAGGTCGGCGGCGTCGAGCATGCGGTGCGCGATCTCGTGGTGCTCCTCGACGACCGAGTCGATGTCGGGGGTGTCGAGCAGCGCCACGCCCTGCGGCAGCTTCTCGGTCGCGACCAGGACCAGGCCGTCGTTGGTGCCCGTGCCCGCGCCGCCGCCGCGGGTGGCGGTGGGCTCGGGCTGGTCGAGACGCTGTACGGTGCCGAGCAGCTCGCCCTCGGCGAACCACTGGCGGTCGTCCGGATGACACACCAGGACGGGGGTGCCGGTGGTCGGGCGGCGGATGCCGGTGCGGGAGACGTTGCGTTCGGCGAGGCTGTTGACCAGCGTGGACTTGCCCGCGCCGGTGGAACCGGCCACCACGATCAGGGCGGGGGCCGTGCTGGTGCGGACCCTGGGCAGGACGTAGTTGTCGAGCTGGGCCAGGAGGTCGGTGCGGGCCTGCCTGGCGTCTTTGACGCCGGGGAGGTCCAGGCCGAGGCGGATGTCGGTGATGCTCTCGCGGAGCTGGTCGAGCGCGGTGGTGAGCGCTTCTACGGTCTCCGGGGGGAGGGCTTCGGTACGGGTGCCGTCGGCGGGGGGCTGCTCGTCGGCGGCGGCGTCCTCTTCCTCTTCCTCTTCCGCGGCCTTCTCCGCGTCTTCGTCTTCGTCCTCGCCGTCGTCCTCGCCCTCGTCGAGGGTGGTGGCCTCGGACTGGAGGAAGGCGGTCTCCGCCAAGGTGTCGTCCGCGGGTGCGGCTTCTGTGGAGGGGACGGAGGTGGACTCTTCGTCGTCGGCCGGCTCGTCGGCGGTGCGGGACTCCGTGGACGGAGCGAGATCCGGCGCGGAGTCGTCCGGTTCTGCCGATGGGTCCAGGTCCGGGCCGGCGGAGACGTCAACGTCCCCGGTGGAGGCGGCGTCTGCGGAGGAGTCCTCGCCGGAGGGGGCGGGCTCGGTGGAGAGGTCGGGCTCCGCGGAGGGGGCGAGGTCTGTGGAGGTGTCCGGGTCCTCTGAGGGGTTCAGGTCCTCTGGAGAGCTCGCGTCGTGGTCGGCGGAGGGGTCGGTGGCGGGCGGAAGCGCTTCGACGGCGGGCGGCTCGTCGGCGGAGGGCTTGGCGGCGAGCGTCTGCTCGGCGTCGCCTACCTGGTCAACGTCGCTGAGCTGATCAGCGTCAGTCTGCCGGTCAGCGTCAGTTGGCTGCTCGGCGTCGGTCCCCTGCTCGGCGTCGGTCGGCTGCTCGGGGGCGTACGGGTGCTCGGGGGCGAGGTGGTCGTCGGTGGGTGAGGGGGTTGCGGTGGAGGGCTCGCCGGTGGGTGGGACGTTCAGTGCGGCGGGCCTGGCGAAGAGGGAGGGTTCGCCGGAGGGTGCAGCGGCGGGACGGCCCGGGGTGGCGTCGGCGGCGGGGCGAGCGGGTCTGGTGGGGGCGGACCGGAAAAGGCTCTGGGCGCCGGGGGCAGGCTGGGCGGGGTCCTGAGGGCCGGGGGCGGGTCGGTCCGCTGAGGGGGTGTCCTCTGGGGCGGGGGAGGTGCCGGCGGCGGGCTTGCGGGGGGTGAAGAAGTCAACGCGGTCGGCGGGCTTGGCGGGGGCGCCGAACAGGTTGACCTCGCCCGGCGCGCCGTGGCCCTCAGGGGCGCCCGTGGCAGGGTGGCCGGGGAAGGCAGGGCGATTGGGGGACGTGGGGCGACGCCTCGGAAGTGGCTCGTGCGCCTGCTGCGGCTCGCGGCCCTGCTGGGGCTCTCCCACCTGCCGCCGCTCGCGGCCCTGCCGCGGCTCGCGAACGGGCAGCGGCTCGCGGCTCCGCTGCGGCTCGCGCGTGGGCAGCGGCTCCCGGCCCGCCTGCGGCTCCCGAGCGGGCTGCGATTCCCGGCCCGCCTGCGGCTCGCGAGCAGGCAGCGGCTCCCGGCCCGACTGAGGCTGGCTGGCGGGCCGTGGCTCCCGGCCCGGCTGAGGCTCGCGGGCCTGTGGCGGTTCGCCGGCGCGGCGCAGTTCGCGGACGTGCTCAGCCTCGCCGAGCCGCCGCTCGCGGCGCTCCTGAGCGTCACCGGGCCGTCGTTCACGGGGATCCTGGGCATCGCCGGGCCGTCGTTCACGGGGATCCTGGGCGTCGCCAGGTCGCCGCTCGCGGGGGTCCTGGGTGTCGCGGGGGCGGCGCGGGTCGCGCGGGGTGTCTTTGAGGTTCTTCTTGGTGTCCCCGGAGGGGGTGAAGGCGTCGAAGGTGTCGTCGTCGCTGATCGAGGGGAAGGACAGCGTCTGCTCCCCCAGCGACTCCGGCCGCCCGTCATCCATGGCCGTGTTCACGGCAGGCGCTCCGCTCGAACCATCTCGACCTCCTGGCCGACCCTGACGACGTCCCCGACGACGACGATCGCCGGCGGTCGTATTCCAGCCGCCGACACGCGGTCGGCCACGGTGGAAAGCGAAGCGACGACCGCCCGCTGCGTCGGAAGGGTACCGTCCTGCACCACCATTACGGGAGTATCCGGCGAACGTCCGTCTCGAACGAGCGTCTCGGCCACCTTCGCCAGCCGCTCGACGGCCATCATGAGCACCAGCGTGCCCTGGGAACGGGCCAGGCCGGGCCAGTCGACGGTGGAGCGCTCGTCGTCGGGCGCCACGTGCACCGATATGACGTGGAACTCCTGGCTGACCCCCCGGTGCGTCACCGGCACGCCGGCCGACGCGGGGACGGCGACGGCGCTGGTGATGCCGGGGACGACGAGAACCGGGATGCCGGCCTCCGCGCAGGCGATCATCTCCTCGCCGCCCCGCCCGAAGACGAACGGGTCGCCGCCCTTGAGCCGCACCACGAACTTCCCCTGTCTGGCGCGGTCCACGAGGATGTCGTTGATCGTCTCCTGGGACAGCGAGCGGCCGTAGGGCACCTTGGCGGCGTCGATCAGCTCGACGTCGGGGGCGAGCTCGTCGAGCAGGGCACGCGGCGCGAGGCGGTCGGCGACGACCACGTCGGCCTGCGCGAGGAGCTGCCGCCCGCGTACGGTGATGAGCCCCGGATCGCCGGGACCGCCGCCGACGAGGGCGACGCCGACGGGTTTGGTGCGGTTGCGGCGGGCGTCGACGGTGCCGTCGCGCAGGGCCTCGACCACGGCGTCGCGGATGCCGGCGGCCCGTCTGGGGTCGCCGCCCGCCGTGACGGCCACGCTGATCTCGCCGACACGCCCGCTGGCGGGGGTCCAGGCGGCGGCGGCGTCCTTGTCGTCGGCGCGTACGCACCACACGCGCTTGGCCTCCGCCTCGGCGGCGACCGCGGTGTTGACGGACCTGTCGTCGGCGCACGCCTGGACGAGCCAGGCGCCGTCGCAGTCGCCGACCTCGTAGGGCCGGGCGTGCCAGGTGATCCGTCCGGCGGCGATGAGGTCGTCGAGTGCCGGGGTCACGCTCGGCGAGACGACCGTGACCTCCGCACCGGCCTCCAGGAGCGCGGGCACCCGCCGCTGGGCGACGCGGCCGCCGCCTACGACGAGCACCCGGCGGCCGGAAAGCCGCAGGCCGAGGAGGTAGGGGCCCATGAGGGAAATCTCCCGTTCGCGCAGGTTGTGTTAAGAGGTAAACCTACCGGCTTCGCATCCGTCATTTGCTGCGCACAGGTTAACGGGCACGAGTCAACGGCCGTCGAGAAGCGGCTGACGCGGATCCCAGCGCGGCCCGCCCTCGTCGTCCTTGCGGCGTCTGGCCATCGCCGACAGAGCCTCCAGGATGACCCGGTTGCCGAGGAAGGCGGTGATGTCCGCGTGGTCGTACGGCGGAGCGACCTCGACCAGCTCCATGCCGGCGACGGGCAGCTCGTAGCAGAGGCGGCGTACGGCGTCGAGGAGCTGGCGGGCGGTCAGGCCGCCGGGCTCGGGCGTGCCGGTGCCGGGCGCGTGGCCGGGGTCGCAGACGTCGATGTCGACCGACAGGAAGATCTGGTCGCACTCGTCCAGCGCGATCGCGGACGCCTCCGTCAGCACCTCGTCCAGCCCGCGGGCGACGATCTCGGTCATCTCGTACGAGCGCATCCGCTGCCCGGCCATCCACGACAGCGTCTCAGGCTCGGGCCAGTAGCCGCGCAGGCCGATCTGCAGAAACCGGTCGCCGCGGATGGCGCCGGACTCGATGAGCCGCCGCATGGGCTGCCCGTGGCCGTACAGGTGGCCGAAGGTGATGTCGCCGGTGTCGGCGTGCGCGTCGAAGTGGATCATCGAGGTGCGGCCGGGGAGGTGCGCCCTGGCCGTGCCGCGCGCGTCGGGCAGCGCGATCGTGTGGTCGCCGCCCAGCACCAGGGGCACCGCGCCGGAGGCCGCGATGCGGTGCACGGCGTCCTCGATGGCCTGCAAGGAGCCCTCGACGTCGCCCGAGTAGCACTCGACATCACCGGCGTCGAGCACCCGCAGGTCCTTCAGCCCGTCCACGCGCAACGCGAGGCTCGGACGTGAGCCGTCGTGCGGCAGGTAGCACGCCTGCCGCAGCGCCTGCGGGCCGAACCTGGCGCCCGGCCGGTGGGAGGTGCCGCCGTCGAAGGGGGCGCCCAGGATCACGACGTCCGCGCCCTCGTAGGACGCGGGATCCCCCAGGTCGCAGCGGTCGACCCCCAGGAACGTGTAATCCGGGCCGTACATGGCGCCGTATCGGGACAACGAGCTCACCTCCAGTGAGCACCATCCTTACACGGGCTTCTCGGTGACCCCCGCCGAGTCGAACGTCGCGACCTCGTGCATCACCCGTACGGCCGCGCACAGCACGGGGTGGGCCAGCAGCGCGCCGGTGCCCTCGCCGAGCCGGAGCTCCAGGTCCACGAGGGGACGCAGCCCGAGGCGGGCGAGCGCGGCGGCGTGGCCGGGCTCGGCCGAGCGGTGCCCGGCCACGCAGTGGTCGAGCGCGGACGGGTCGAGGGCGGCGGCGACCAGGGCCGCGGCCCCGGCGATCACGCCGTCGAGCAGCACCGGCACGCGGGCCGCCGCGCCGCCGAGAATGAAGCCGGCGAGCGCGGCGTGCTCGAACCCGCCGACGGCGGCCAGCGCCCGCAGCGCCTCGCTCGCCGAGGAGCCGAGCGGGCCGGCGTCGAGGCCGTTCACGCGCAGCGCCTCGCGGACGATGCCGACCTTCCGCTCGTACGTCTCGTCGTCGATGCCGGTGCCCCTGCCGGTGACCTCGGCAGGGTCGGCGCCGGTGAAGACGGAGATCAGGGCGGCCGAGGCCGTGGTGTTGGCGATGCCCATGTCGCCGGTGATCAGGCAGCGGGCCCCGCCCGCCACCAGGTCGCGGGCCACCGCGATGCCCGCCTCCATGGCCCTGACGGCCTGGTCGACGGTCATGGCGGGCCCGCGCGACAGGTCGGCGGTGCCGTAGCCGACCTTCCGCTTGACCAGGGCGGGCGCGTCGGGCAGGTCGGCGGCGACGCCGACGTCCACGACGGTGACCGTGACGCCGGCCTGGGCGGCGAAGGCGTTGGCGACCGCGCCGCCGGCCAGGAAGTTGGCCACCATCTGCACGGTGACCTCCTGCGGCCAGGGCGTGACGCCCGCGGCGTGCACGCCGTGGTCGGCCGCGAAGATGGCCAGCGCGGCCGGGGCGGGCAGGGGCGGCGGGCAGACGCCGGCCGCGCCCGCCAGACGGACCGCGACGTCCTCCAGCATGCCGAGCGAGCCGCGCGGCTTGGTGAGACGGTCCTGGAACGCTCGGGCCTCGGCGATCGCCACCGGGTCGGCGGCGCGGATCGCGGCGAGGGTGTCGGCCAGCACGGCGTACCTCCGGGAAGAAAGGGCTTGGGGGGCTCAGTGGACGAGCTGGAGTGCTTCCTCGTAACGCTCGATGACGACGTCGGCCAGGGGCTCGCAGTCGCCGATCACCTCGGCGCAGCGGATGTCGAGATCGGGGTGGCCGGCGCCGTACGCCAGCGCCTGCGCCCACACGCGCTCCAGCATGCCGCCCGCGAACAGCAGGTAAGGCACCACGATCACGCGCTTGGCCCCCAGACGGCGGCAGCGTTCGAGCCCGCCGGGCACGCCGGGGGGCGTGACCGAGACGAACGCGGTCTCGACGGTCATGAAGTCGTAGGCGTGCGTCTCCCAGAACAGCCGGGACACGCGGTGGATCTCGGCGTTGGCCGCCGGGTCGGTCGAGCCCTCGCCGACCAGCACGATGCCGGTCTCGCCCGGCTCGACGTGCAGGTCCTCGTCGACGGGGGCGTCCACGGCGCGCAGCCGGGGGCGGGCGCCCGCGGGCTCCAGCGCGCGCGGCCTGGACAGGTCGGCGGCGGCCTCGGTGAGCCGCTCGGCCAGCAGCGACAGCACGCGGGGGTCGGGGCCGAGCGGGCGGCCGTAGTCGTACATGAGGGTGGGGTGGCGCCGCTGCTCGCGTTCCATGGCGGCGCCGAGGTCGTCGCTCGTCCTGCTGAGGCTGAGCGGCAGGGCGACGAGACGGTGGTGACCCCTCGCGACCAGGGAGGCGACGGAGTCGCTCAGCCGGGGCGTGGCGCGCTCCAGGTAGCCGCCGGAGACGTCGACGGCCGTCAGGTCGAGGCGGCAGCGCAGCCGGTGTACGAACCTGCCGAACTCCGCGGCGTAGGCGTCATCGTGCGAGCCCTGCCCGATCAGCAGGAGCGGCGGCTTCATCGTGAGGGAATCTCCGAGGCGTTGGACAAGGACACGCGAGGATAACCGATGCGCGGCAGTAGGGAACAGGTCACGTTCCGTACGCGGGTGTCGCGTGGACGACGAAAACGGGGTCGGCGGCGGCCAGGCGGTGCGTCCCGTCGGGGTTGACGGTCAGCGCCGAGGCGATGATCTGGGTGCCCGTGCCCCGGTAGCCGTGCTCGCGCAGCCGGTCGAGCACGGCCGAGACCTGCTCGACGGTGCGCAGCGCGCACACCAGCGAGCGCGGGCGGCGCGCGGCGCAGGCCGACACCACGTCGGCCCCGCCGCCGCCGACGAACACCGCGTCGGGGTCGGGCAGGGGCTCCAGGGCAGGCGGGGCCTGGCCCCGGGTGAGCGCGACCTTGACGCCGTGGGCGAGCACGTTGGCGCGCAGCCGGGCGCAGTTGGCCTCCTCGCGCTCGACGGCGACCACGGCCGCGCCGTGCCTGGCGCACTCGACGGCGATCTCGCCGACGCCCGCGCCGACGTCCCAGACGAGGTCGCCGAGCCGGGGGCCGAGCTTGGCCAGCACGTACGCCCGCACCTCGGGCGGCAGCCCGCCCCCCTCGAACGGCAGCGCCCACTCGGCCGGCCCCGGCTGCGCCCCCGCCACCCAGCCCGGCTCCTTGGCCTGGTGGAGCGGGTCGATGACGAGGACGACGTCGGGGTCCTTCCACGGCCGGGTGGTGGCCTCGCCCATGCGGCTGTGCGTGACCCGCTGGTCGGGCCCGCCGAGGTCCTCGCAGACGATGAGCGCGCGGGGCGTGGTGGGGGCCAGCTCGCGGGCGATCTCGGCGGGGCCGACGCCGGGCGCGACCAGCAGCGCGACCTTGGGGTGGGCGCGGCAGGCGTTGACCGCCCTGGCGAGCTGGTGGGGGCCGGCGGGGGCGACGACCAGCGCGTCCTCCCAGTTGAGCCCGGCGCAGGCGAAGGCCCGGGTGACCAGCGAGGTCGCGGGCAGGACGTCCGGTTTGAGGCCGTGCGCCCGGAGCGTGCGTACGACGCCGAAGAAGCCGGGGTCGCCCTCCGCGATCACGACCGCGGGACCGTCGCCGTTCTCGAGGTGATCGTCCAGCGCCTGGAGCAGCGCGCCGTCGGCCACGGTCGCGGCGTTGAGCCTGAGCCGGCCGAGCAGGGCGTCGGGGCCCACGACAAGGGCGGCCTCGCGCAGCCGGTCGAGCGCGGCGGGCGGCAGCTCCGTCCCGTCCCAGCCGACAACCGTGATCATCGTGCCTCCACCTCCCCTTCAAGGGTGACGGTTGCCGGCGGGTTTCACAAAGGACTGCGAAAGCCAGTACGGCGTGCCTTCGGGGCTACGCGCCGGACTCCAGGTCGGACGGCACGAGGCTGAAGACGACCAGGTCCTCCCCCGCGAGCGCGCAGCGGGCCACGCCCTCGCGGACGAAGCCGGCCTTCTCGGCGACGCGCTGCGACTGCGGGTTGTCCACGGCGGCGCGGAGCTGGAGCCGGGTGAAGCCCTGCCGCTCGAACAGCCAGCGGGCGACCGCGAGCACCGCCTCGCCGGCGTAGCCGTTGCCGCGCGCCCAGGGGGCGGTCATGTAGCCGATCTCGGCGGTGCGGTGGCTCCAGTCGACGTCGCGCAGGTCCACGTTGACGGCGAAGCGGCCGGTCGCCTGCTCGACGGCCGACCAGGCGATGCCGGCGCCGCGGACGCGTACCCGCTCGGCGTGGTCGATGAAGGCGAGCGCGTGCTCGACGGTGTAGCCGCGCGGGACGCCGGTCCTGGCCTGGGTGAGCGGGTCGGCCCCGGTGGCGGCCAGGTCGGTCGCGTCGGCGGGCTCGGGCGCGCGCAGGAGCAGGCGCGGCGTGCGCAGCTCGGCGCGCGGCAGGACGGTGGCAGGGGCGCGGCCGTCGCCCCGCAGCAGGCCGAACACGACCAGGTCGTGCGGCCCGTCGTCCTCCAGCACCGCGCCGCGCAGCACGCCCTCCCAGGTGAAGCCCGCTTTCTGGGCGACGCGCAGCGACGGCAGGTTGTCGAGGTTGGCGGTCAGGTCGATCCGGCGCAGCCGGGTTTTGTCAAAGACCCACTCGGCGAGGCCGCGCAGGGCCTCGGTGGCCAGGCCGCGGCCCCGGTACAGCGGGTGCACGCCGTAGCCGACCTCGGTCGTACCGGACTCCCACGAGGTCTTGAAGAGGCTGATGGCGCCCACGACGCGGCCGTCCACGTCGATCATCGCGAGGTGCACGCCCTGGCCCGACCTGTGCAGCTCGTGCACGCCCCGGTCGAGCCACTGCTCGACGCCGGACGCCGTGGCGGGCGCGCCGGGAGGCAGGAAGACGGCGCCGGACTCCACGATCGACCGGATCCGCGCGGTGTCCTGGGGGGCGAACGGCCGCAGGGTCAGGCGGGCCGTCGCGATGGTGATGTCGGCATCGAACACGGACGGCAGGGTACACAGCGGCGATGTTTGCCCACGAAAGCGGGGGTAGGGGCGCTGAAGAGAGAGGTGAGGCGAATATGGAACGTGGGAGCGACAAGCACGGCCCCCGTCTGGACCACCAGCAGAAGCACGAGACCGAGGGCATGATGCGCGGCGGCGGCACCACGCACGCCGAGGAGTGGAAGGAGCCCGAGTCCATGCCGGCGCCAGGCGAGGAGTCCATGCGGTCGTACCCGCCCGGCCACGAGCCCGGCGTGCCGGAAGGCATGACGGGGCAGAGCGTGGACGCCCGAGCCGACCTGGCCAAGTGGCTGAGCGACACCCACTGGCCCAAGTCGAAGGCGGACCTGGTCCGGCAGGCGGAGGAGGCGGACGCTCCCGACCGGGTGACGGACATGGTGCGCTCCCTCCCCGAGCGGGAGTACACGAACATGGCCGACGTGGGCGAGGCGCTCGGGCTCGGCGTGGAGAAGCGGAGGTGGTGACGGGTGCGCCTCGACTTCATCCGGCCGCTGTACGAGCGGCGGGGCCCGTACGCCTCCGTCTATCTGGGGGCGCTGACCGGCCCGGAGCGTGAGACGCACTGGCACAGCGTGCGCGACGCGCTCGACGGGGCGGACCCGGCGACCGTCGCGGCGCTGGCGGAGCGGGCCGAGGCGGCGGCCGCGGGGCAGGCGCTGTTCGCCGCGCACGGCGAGGTGGTGCTGGCCGAGCCGCTGTCGCGGCCGCCGTACGAGCGGGCGACCTGGTCCCCACTGCCGAACATCGCGCCGATGCTGCTGGAGCGCGGCGAGAACGTGCCGCACCTGCGGGTCATCGTGGACCACGCGGGGGCGGAGCTCACCGTGTACGGCAGCGGGGCGCCGCGCCGCCGCACGGTGCAGGCCGCGGTCTGGCCGCTGCAGAAGACCGCGCAGGGCGGCTGGTCGCAGCGCCGCTACGAGATGTCCGTCGAGAACGCCTGGGAGCAGAACGCGCAGGCGGTCGCGCACGAGATCGACGAGCAGGTACGCCGCCTCGGCACCGAGCTGATCATCATCGCCGGCGAGCCGAAGTCCCGTTCGTTCCTGATGCACCACCTCGGCACCAAGGCGAGCGACCGGGTGGTGATGGTCGAGCACGGCAGCCGCTCCGACCACGGCCAGTTCGAGGAGGACGTCGAGCAGACGCTCGACGACTGGCTCGACCGCCGCCGCGGCGAGCTGCTGGAGCGCCACCAGGAGAGCGGCGGTCCTGTGGGCCTGTCGCAGGTGGCGCGGGCGCTGCGCGACGGGCGGGTGCAGGCGCTGCTGCTGCCCGGTGAGCGGCCGGAGCCGATCTGGATCGGCGAGGGCGGCGTCCAGCTCAACACCGACCAGGGCGAGCTGCGGCACTGGGGCGTAACCGAGCCCGTGCGCGAGCGCGCGGACGCCGCCCTGGTGCGGGCCGCCGCGATGACGGACGCCGAGCTGTGGTTCACGGACGGCGTCAAGGACGTGGCGGCGGTGCTCAGGTACTGATGACCACTTCGAGGGTGCGGGGGCCGTGCACGCCCTCGACCCGGTTGAGCTCGATGTCGCTGGTGGCCGACGGGCCGCTGATCCAGGTCAGCGGCCGGGCCGGGTCGAGCCTGGCGACGGCCTCGGGCACCGAGGAGACGATCTGGTCGGCCCGCACCACGCACAGGTGGTAGTCGGGCACCAGCGTTTGGGCCCGGGTGCCCTGGCCGGGGCCGTGGTCGAGGACGATCGTGCCGGTCACCGCGATGCCCACGGCGCAGCCGGTGACGACCCCGTCGGCGGTGTGCAGGTCGGGCCAGCTCTCCTGCCCCGCCAGGCCGAAGCCGTCGGGGACGATCATGCGGCGGCCGGCCAGGCGCTTCTCGATCCAGCCGGGCACCTCGGCGGCCGGCAGGACGTGGACGACGGCGCGGTAGTCGTCCACCCGCTCGGCGAACAGCTCGACCAGGTCGCCGGCCGCCGCCTCGGTGCGGTAGTCGCGGGGGATCTCGACGTCCTCGGCGCCCGCCACGGCCTTGGCGATCCGGGCGAGGATCTCCTCACGCGCGCTCATTCCGCTCCCACCAGTCTCTGAATGATTCTTCCGGGATTTCCGGCACGTCCCGGGTTTCGGTCCAGGCCGACAACGGGCCGGGCAGCCGCTTCTTGGGCACCAGCCCGCGCGCCTTGGACGCGAGCCGCTGGGCCGCCGCCAGCCGCCGGTGGTCGTCGAGTATCCAGCCGGCGACCTTCATGCCGGCCTTCTCCGCCGCCGCGTGCGGGGCCTTGGCGCGCAGGTCCACCAGGACCTCGGGGATGTCGATGGCGACCGGGCAGACGTCGTAGCAGGCGCCGCACAGGCTGGAGGCGTACGGCAGCGAGGCGTCCAGCTCGGAGCCCATGCCGCGCAGCTGCGGCGTGAGGATGGCGCCGATGGGGCCCGGGTAGACGGAGCCGTAGGCGTGGCCGCCCGCCCGCTCGTAGACCGGGCACACGTTGAGGCAGGCCGAGCAGCGGATGCAGCGCAGCGCCTGACGGCCGACCTCGTCGGCGAGCACGCCGGTGCGGCCGTTGTCGAGCAGCACGAGGTGGAAGTCCTGGCCCTCGACCGCGCCGGTCCACATGCTGGTGTACGGGTTCATCCGCTCACCGGTGGAGCTTCTGGGGAGGAGCTGGAGGAACACCTCCAGATCCCGCCAGCTGGGCAGGAGCTTCTCGATCCCCACCACGCTGATCAGCGTCTCGGGCAGGGTCAGGCACATGCGGCCGTTGCCCTCGGACTCCAGCACGACCAGCGTGCCGGTCTCGGCCACCATGAAGTTGGCCCCGGAGATCGCGACCTTGCTGCGCAGGAACCGTTCGCGCAGGTGGAGCCGGGCGGCCTCGGCCAGCGCGGGCGGGTCGTCGGTGAGCCCTTCCGGGGTCTTCGGCATCTTCTCCAGGAAGATCTCGCGGATCTCCGACCGGTTGCGGTGGATCGCGGGCACCAGGATGTGGCTGGGGAAGTCGTCGCCGAGCTGCACGATCAGCTCGGCGAGGTCGGTCTCGTACGCGGTGATGCCCTCGGCGGCCAGCGCCTGGTTGAGCTCGATCTCCTGGGTGGCCATCGACTTGACCTTGACGACCTCGCGCTCGCCGGTGGCCTTGACCAGGCCGGTGACGATGCGGTTGGCCTCGGCGGCGTCGCGCGCCCAGTGGACGGTGCCGCCCGCGTCCTGGACGGCCCGTTCGAGCTGGACCAGGTAGCGGTCGAGGTTGCGCAGCGTGTGGTCCTTGATGGCCTTGCCGGCGGCGCGCAGCTCGGCCCAGTCGGGCAGCTCGCCGACGACGCCGGCCCGCTTGCCGCGGATGGTGTGAGTGGCTTTGCGGAGGTTGTAGCGGAGCTGAGAGTCCTGGACAGCCTTCTGCGAGTTTTTCGGGAAATTTCCGGGCATGCCGAGGAATGTCGCGCTCATTGGCTCTCCTCCGTGGACGCCAGGATCTCGGCCAGGTGCATCGTCCGCACGCCGGTCTTCTGGCGGCTCAGCGTGCCGCCGATGTGCATGAGGCACGAGTTGTCGGCCGCGCACAGCACCTCGGCGCCGGTGTCCATGATGTTGCGGGTCTTGTCGGCGCCCATCGCCGCCGAGACCGCCGGGTTCTTCACCGCGAACGTGCCGCCGAAGCCGCAGCACTCCTCCGCGCCGGGCAGCGGCACCAGCTCCAGGCCGCGTACGTTGCGCAGCAGCCGGGCGGGCCGGTCGCCGAGGCGCAGGCCGCGCAGCGAGTGGCAGGTCGGGTGGTAGGTGACGCGGTGCGGGAAGTACGCGCCCACGTCCTCGACCTTGAGCACGTCGATCAGGAACTCCGACAGCTCATACACCCTGGGCGCGACCTCCGCGATCGCCGCGGCCCCCTTGCTGCCCGGACGGGCCAGCTTGGGGTACTGCTCGCGGACCATGGCCGCGCACGACCCCGACGGGGCCACCACGGCGTCGTACCCGGCGAAGACCTCGGTGAAGTGCCGGGCCAGGCGCACCCCCTCCGCGCGGTAGCCGGTGTTGACGTGCATCTGGCCGCAGCACGTCTGGGCGGCGGGGAAGTCGACCTCGCAGCCGAGCCTGCGCAGCAGGGACACCACGGCCTTGCCCGTGCCGGGGAAGAGCGTGTCGTTCACGCACGTGATGAACAGGGCGACTCGCACCGCTCTCCTCTCGAAGAGTATGGTCTGACCACAATATGGTCAGACCATAGCAGGGAGGCCCGGGTGGACGGCAGCGGGTGGGGTCCGGTGAAGCGCACGCGCACGTTCGAGGACGTTCTCGCGCAGATCGAGCGGCGCATCGCCGAGGACGGCCTCACGGCCGGTGACCGCCTGCCCGCCGAGCGCCGACTCGCCGAACAGCTCGGCGTCAGCCGCTCGTCCGTGCGCGAGGCCATGCGCGTGCTGGAGACGCTGGGCGTGGTCTCCTCCCAGGTCGGACGGGGCCCCGACGCGGGCGCGGTGCTCATCGCCCGTCCCGACTCGGCCATGACCGGGCTGCTGCGGCTGCACCTCGGCCTGGCCACCCTGGAGCTGCGCGAGGTCATCGACACCCGGCACATGATCGAGCAGTGGGCCGCCACCCGCGCCGCCGCCGGCCGTGCCGGCACTGGGCAGCCGAGCGGCGGCCACGCCGGCACCGAGGCGCTGGCCGCCGCCCTCGCCGGCATGGACGCGGCGCGCACCGCCGAGGAGTTCGTCGAGCACGACACCGCCTTCCACTGCGCGCTCGCGGACGCTTCCGGCAATCGGCTCGTCTCCGCCGTCATGCGCTCGCTCCGGGACACGATGCGCAAATTCTCGGTCGAGGCGGTCGAACGCCTCGGCGACACCGCGATCCTGCGCGCCGGGCACGTCCGCATCCTGGCCGCGATCGAGGCGGGCGACCCCGCCGAGGCCGCCGCGGCCGTGTCGGAGCACCTCGCCGACGCCTACCCCGAGCTGTTCACCACGCATCTTTAGCGTGGGAGCCCGGCCCTTCAGGGCGGGGAGGAATCGCGGAACGGTCGGGCACGTCTGTCTCCCGGTTTTGTCGGTGGTGGTCGGTAGGTTGATCGGCGTGTCCCGCTACCGGCTCCAGCCCTCGCCTGCTCAAGAGCGGGTGTTGCTGGAGCATTGCGGGCACGCCCGTTACGTGTGGAACCTCGCCGTCGAGCAGCACGCGCACTGGAAGCCGGGCCGCAGGAGCGCTCCCGGTTTCGCCGAGCAGTGCCGCCAGTTGACCGAGGCGCGGGCGGAGAACGCGTGGCTGCGCGCCGGGTCGGTTGTCGTCCAGCAGCAGGCCTTGAAGGACTTCGCGCAGGCCATGGCGAACTTCTTCGGCAAGACCCACCAGCGTCCGGCGTGGCGCAGGCGGGGGCGGGGCGAAGGGTTCCGGATCGTCGCCGTCAAGGCCGGTGACGTGCGCCGGCTGTCGCGCAACATCGGCGAGGTGAGGATCCCGAAGGTGGGCTGGGTGCGGTTTCGCTGGTCGCGCGCTGTCCCTGCGGGCGTGAAGTCGTACCGGGTCACCCGCGATGCGGCGGGCCGCTGGCATGTCGCCTTCGCCGTGATCCCCGAGCCGGTGCCCGCGCCCGGCACGGGCGAGGCGGTAGGCATGGACCGTGGTGTCGCGGTGAGCGCCGCCCTGTCCACGGGCGAGCTGCTGAACGTCCCCGGCCTGCGCGCCGGGGAGAAGGCCCGCCTGCTGCGGCTGCTGCGCAGGCTGGCCCGCGCCGAGCGGGGGTCGAACCGGCGCGGCAGGGTGAAGGCCGCCATCGCCAGGGTGCGGGCGCGTGAGGCCGACCGGCGCAAGGACTGGGTGGAGAAGACCTCGACCGACCTGGCCCGCCGGTTCGACGTGATCGCCGTCGAAGACCTGAAGATCTCCCACATGACCCGCTCGGCCAGGGGGACGGGCGAAGCGCCGGGCCGTGGCGTCCGTCAGAAGGCCGGGCTGAACCGGGGCATCCTCGCCGCCGGGTGGGGCCGGCTCGTGCAACGGCTGGAGCACAAGGCTCCCGGCCGCGTCCACAAGATCAACCCGCGTTACACGTCGCAGACCTGCAACGCCTGCCGGCACCGCGCGGCCGAGTCGAGAAAGAGCCAATCTCGATTCCGCTGCGTCGCCTGCGGGCACCAGGCGCACGCCGACGTCAACGCGGCCGGGAACCTCAGAGACACGGCGGCAGGGCATGCCGTCGCTGCGCGGGGAGGCTCGCCGCTGGGCGGGCCTGCGAACCGCGAACCTCAACGTGACCTCCTCCTCGTGAGGTAGTCGCCGTTGGAATCCCCCGCCTTCACTTCAGGCGGGGGAGGATGTCAATGAAGCACGTCGGCCTGGCGGCAGCCCGCGCCCGAGCAGCGCGCCATGGTGTCCAGCCGGACGTCCAGGTTCGCCAGCAGCTTGGGGTCGGCCGTGGCCGCGAGGTTCTGCAGCTCGTACGGATCCGTCCGCAGGTCGTAGAGCTGCTTCTCGCCGGTGACGTAGCGGACGTAGGTGTAGTGCTCGGTGCGCAGCGCGGTGTAGGCGGGCACCGGCGTCTGCCGCGCGGACGACCGGTTGGCCGGCCGGTGGAACTCGATGAGCGCGTTGTGCCGCCATATCGGCGGTTTGCACCCTTTGAGCAGCGGCTTCAGCGACCGCCCTTCGGCGAACGGAGGCAGCATGGCCCCGCCCAGGTCGGCCACGGTCGCCGCGAGGTCGACCGTGGCGCCCATGTGGCCGATCCTCGACCCGGGCCGGATGCCGGGCCCGCGCACCACCAGTGGGATCCTGATCGCCTCCTCGTACGGCGTGGTCTTGCCCTGCGGCAGCCGGTGGGTGCCTAGGTGGAAGCCGTTGTCCGAGGTGAACATGATGTAGGTGTCGTCGAGGTGCCCGCTGTCGCGCAGCGCGTCGACGACGGCGCCGACCAGGTCGTCCACGCCGAGCATGGCGCGAAGCCTGGCGCGGTGGCGGCGGTCCACGGCGTCGATCTGCTCCTGCGACAGCGGGAGCCTGCCGCGCAGCCACAGCGGCTCGGCGCTGACGTCGGCCTGGTTGAACGACGGCGTCCGGGGCGCGGTCACGTGGGGGAACGCGCCCTCGTGCCGCCAGGCCGGATTGGCCGGGTTGTGCGGCGCGATGGGCGCCAGATAGAGGAAGAACGGCCGGCCCGAGCTCTTGATGAACTCCCGGCTCTTCTCGGCGAGCACGTCCGACAGGTAGTCCTCCTGGCCCCAGCCGTGCTCGGTCAGCGCGCCGTTCTCGTTGAGCCGGTAGCCGTACTCCTCGTAGAGGTTCGTCACCGGGACGGCCCACTCGTCCCAGCCGGGCGGCACGTACGTCTCGGTGGCGGTGCGCCCCGGATAGTGGTTGAGGAACTTGCCCATCAGCGCGGTGCGGTAGCCGGCCGCCTGCATCCACGTGCCGACCGTGGAGCTTTCCAGGCCGAGGGTGTGGAACCGGTCGAAGCCGCCCTCGGGTGCGGTGTTGGTGAGGACGCCGTGGCTGTGGACGTACTGGGAGCGCAGGATCGACGCGCGCGACGGGCAGCACCAGGAGTTCGTCACGAAGAACCGGTCGAACGTCGCCCCCTTGCGCACCAGCTGCCGGGTGATCTGGGGGAAGTACGCCAGCGTGCCCGCCTCCAGGTCGTCGGTGACGATGAGGACGATGTTCGGCCGCGACGCGCTCGCCGCCACCAGGGGCTCGGCCGCGGGCAACAGCAGGAGCAGGACGCAGGCTACGCGACAGAGACCTTTGACCACGGACTGTGACTGCCCGGAGGATCCTCCATTGACACCCGGCCCCCGCACGGGGGTAATAGAACTTAATTCCGGAGGTGTCATATGAAGCTCGGGCTCCAGTTGGGCTACTGGCAGCGCAACGCCGACGACGCGACCGCATCCGTACTGGCGGCCGAGCGCCTCGGCTACGACTCGGTGTGGACGGCCGAGGCGTACGGCAGCGACGCGTTCACCCCGCTCGCCTGGTACGGCGCGCGCACCAGCCGCATCAAACTCGGCACGTCGGTCGCGCAGTTGTCGGCCAGGCCGCCGGTGACGACCGCCATGACGGCCATGACCCTCGACCACCTGACCGGCGGCCGGCTGCTGCTCGGCGTGGGCGCCTCGGGCCCGCAGGTCGTCGAGGGCTGGTACGGCCAGCCGTTCGCCAGGCCCCTCGCCAGGACCCGCGAGTACGTCGAGATCATGCGCAAGGTCTGGCGCCGCGAGGAGCCGGTCACCGCCGACGGCCCCCACTACCCGCTGCCGCTGCCGGACGGCCTCGGCAAGCCGCTCAAGCTCATCACCCACCCACTGCGCCCCGACATCCCCGTCTACCTGGGCGCGGAGGGCCCCAAGAACGTCGCGCTGGCCGCCGAGATCGGCCAGGGCTGGCTGCCGCTGTTCGCCTTCCCCGAGAAGATCGAGGAGATGTACGGCGGCGCGCTCGCCGGCGCCCCCGCGGGCTTCGAGGTGGCGGCCATGGTGACCGTCGTGGTCTCCGACGACGTACGGGCCGCACTCGACGGCGTGAAGCTCATGCTCACCCTCTACATCGGCGGCATGGGCGCCCGGCACCGCAACTTCCACGCCGACATCATCGGCCGCATGGGCTACGCCGAGGCCGCCGAGCACATCCAGGCGCTCTACCTGGCCGGGCGCAAGGACGAGGCGTTCCGGGCGATCCCCGACGAGCTGGCCGACGGCATCTCGCTCGTCGGCCCGCCCGGCCGCATCAGGGAGCGCCTGGAGCTGTGGCGCAAGAGCCCGGTGACGAGCCTGCTCGTCATGGGCCCGCGCGACGAGCCCACACTGAAACTGGTCCGCGACCTGGTCCTCGGCTAGCCCCGTTTTCCGCAGCTGAGTGATCTTCAGCGTAGGTCTCGTGGATCGATGTCGAGAAGGTCCAGGAGATCGAGTTGGAGGTCGGTGGGTTGCGGGATGGTCGGGGGTGACTGGCCGTTGCCCGGGATCAGTCGGATGCCGGCCAGTGCGTCCAGGATGAGCTTGCCGGTGGGGATCGCGGGCCGGCCGGCATACAGCCCGTCCACCTTGGCATGGCCGCGGGCGGTCAGGGCGAGGCGGACCTGGCGCTCGATCAGGCAGAAGATGAGCAGGGCCAGGCAGATGACGGTGATCAGCGCCGCGATGCGGCGGTTGTTCTTCAGGTACAGGCTGGTAACGGCCAAGGGTCCCTTGAATGCCTGGTAGCGGCGCTCGACCGCTTCTTGACCCTTGTAGTGGCGCAGCACCTGTTCGGCGTCGGCGGTCTCGGCCGGCAGGTTGGTGAGCAGGGCGTACCAGCCGTCAGTGGCGGCTTCGGCGTCGATCACCTGCTGGTCGAAGTGCCAGGCAGGGGTGGGTTTGCCGGTGCCCGGGTCGGTGCCGGTCCGCGCGGTCAGGTAGGCCGTCACGCGGCGGGCGCGGCCGATCGCGGCGAGGCGGTCGGCCACAGCATGCTCGCTCGGGTAGTGGCGGCTGCCCAGGCCGCGCTGCAGCCGGGCCAGATCATCGCGGGCCCGATCCAGCTTCTTGGCCCGGGCGGCCCCGGCGGCCTGGGCGCGGGCCGAGGAGTGCACGAAGATCCGGCGCAGCCTCAGCACCGGGTCCTTCTTACGCGGCCCGGCCAGCGTCATGACGTCATCTTCGTCCTCGCGCACGTGCCAGACGCCCCGCCGGTCGGCGGCTTTGCCCGCGTCCCGGGCGGCGACGTAGTCCACCCGGGCAGCACCATCGATCTTCTGGCCGGCCAGCGTCTCGGCGCTGACGTAGAGCTTGGAGGCCGGCGCGACGAAGGACACACCCGCACCGTCCATGGCGGCCAGGTTGGCATACGAGATCAGCTTGGAGTCACCGATCATCAGCATCCGCTGCGGGCCGGCCAGCTTCTGCAGGCCCTGCATCGCGCCGATGACCTGCCCCACCTCACCGGCCGCGCCGTCATAGGCACGATGAAAGACCGGGATGCCGCCATCGGAACTGACCGCGATCCCGGCCTGGACCTGCTTCAGATCCGGCCGCCGGTCCTTCGGGTGGCCAAAGCGCGGCCGCGCGAAGCCGGGCTCGGCATCGTCATAGTCGCCGTGCAGCGAGATCGAGGTCATGTCCCAATGCAAACGGGTCACATCCAGGCCGAACGCCTCGATCGCGGCCAGCCCGACCGACCCGGCCAACTGGTCCAGGTGCGGGGCGATGGCATCCAGCGCGCGGCCGATGCGGTCATCGTTGAGCAGGCCCGGCTCGACGCCGAATACCTCACCCACCGCCCAGGCGCGGGCCCAGTCCTGCACATGCACCAGCGGGGCGGGCGAGGTCAGCCGGTTGGCCACCAGCACCTCGATCACCTGCCCATGGGTCAACTCCGCAGTGTCACGCACCGGACAGGCCGCATCCACCAACTCCCGGATCCTCAACCGCGAGCAGAACCCGGCCGCGACCGGTAACGCCCCGAGCATCTTCTCGACACTGGCCTGGCCCCACTCCGCACGCTGTCTCACCAGCCAGGTCATACCGCGGCTACGATCACCACAGCAAGCCCAACGATCTTCACTTACCTCAACGTGCGGAAAACGGGGCTAGCCGGTTCAGTCCGGTCGGGGCGCGGGGTCGGCCGTGACCGACCTCAGCAGCGGCCGGCTCAGCGCCCCCGCCCCGATCACCCCGGCGAACCCGAGCACCACGCACACCGTCAGCGTGACGACCCCGGCCACGCTGACCCCGCCGATCATGAACGGCATCGCGCAGAACGCCCCCACCAGGATCGCGCCGCCGCCCATCACGCCCAGCGGGATCAGCGTCTCGGCCCGCCTGGCCCGGTCCAGCACCTCCAGCGGCGTCCCGGCCAGGCGTAGCAGCCCGTACGTCTGCCGCCGGTCGAGGATCGACGAGGCGGCCGTGATGCCCGCGCTCGCGATCGCCACCAGGAACGACACCGACAGCACCACGATCGTGCCCACCCGCACGTCGGCCAGCAGCTGGTCGCCGAAGTTCCGCTCGTCGGCCTCGGTCGTCGCGGTGCGCCCGGGGACGAGCCCGGCGAGCGCCGTACGCGCCCGGTCCACGTCCGCGGCGTCGGGCGAGCCCGACGGCGCGGCGACGACGGTCCGCTTGACGACCGTGACCGCGGCGGGCACCTTCGCCGCCGCCAGCCGCTCGCGGGCCTGCCCGGCCACCTGCTCCGCCTGCCCGGCGGGCGCGAGGACACGCAGCTGGAGCGGCCCGTCGTCCCCCGCGAACGCGCCCGGGCTGAGCAGGCCGAGGAAGCCCGCCACGAACCCGGTCAGCGCCACCCCGCTCACCGTCCGCCAGGCCGAACGCGGATCGTCCACCAGCCTGCGCCCGGCCAGCAGCCGCGCGGGGGTACGCGCCGTACCGGCCGTGATCCGGCCGATGAGGCCCACCACCCACGGCCCGGCCAGGTTCAGGCACAGGAACGCGAGCCCCAGCGCCACGGCCACGATCGCCACGCTGGTCCCCTGGGTCAGCATCGGGAACGCGGCCAGCACCACGACCAGCGCGAGCACCCGGACGAAACGCATGCCGGGCGGCGTCTCCCGCTTGGCCACGCCGAGCGGGCTCACCACGACCCGCCGCAGCCCCGCCACCGCCGACAGCCCCACCAGCAGCGGCACCGCCACCAGCACCCCGGCCAGCACCGCGAGGCCGGGGAACAGGTCCCCCGCGAACCAGGCGCCGCCCTGGATCTCGATCCGCGTCAGCAGCGGCACGGACAGCGCGAACGCCACCGCGCCCGCCAACGCCCCGGCCAGCGCCACGAGCACCGCCTCGGCCACCGTCATCCGCACGACCTGGCCGGGCGTCGCGCCGACCAGCCGGAGAGCGGCCAGCCGCGTGTCCCGCCTGGCCACCGTGAGCCGGGCCGCCGCGCCCCCGAACACCAGCAGCGGCACCACCATGAGCACGCTCGCGATGACCGCGAGCACCTTGTACGCCTCCGCGTCCTCGCTCGGCGTCCCCGCCAGGCTCGCGACCCTGACCGGCGGCTTGCCCATGAGCCAGTCGTCGCTGCGCTCCGCGGTCATCGCCGGCGCGTCCGGCGCGTGGCCGACGACCGCGACCAGCTCCCCCGGGTACACCAGGGCCTCGTCCCCCAGGACGCCCGCCCGGTTCGGGTAACGGTCGCCCAGCTCGGCGGGGGGCAGCTCGCGGGCCAGCTCCGCGAGCGCGGGCGACAGCCACGTCTCCCCCGGCTTCGGGAAGCGCGGCAGGCCGGGCGGCGGCGCGGCGTCGGGCCGGAGCGCGGCGAGGTCCACGACGGTGATCACCCGGTCGCGTACGTAGTCGAACCGGGACGCCTCGACGGCGACCGCGTCCTTGGCGACCGGAACCGGGTTGCGCCAGGCGCCGCGCTCGGCGCGGGCGTCGAAGGCCAGGTTCGCGGCCACGGCGAACAGCAGCAGCGCCGTGGACACGGCGACGGCCCCCAGCGTCAGCCAGACGCCCAGCAGCCCCTTGCGGCCGCCCCCCTTGAGCAGCCGCCACGTCAGATCCAGGTTCACGCCGTCGCTCCGCTCATCGTCACGAGGTGGCCGTCGCGGACCTCGACGGTGCGGTCGCACCAGGCGGCCACGTTCGGGTCGTGGGTGACGACGATCAGCGAGGCGTCGTTGTGCCGGGTCGCCTCCACCAGCAGCCGCATCGTGTCCTGCCCGGTCCGCTGGTCGAGCGCCCCGGTCGGCTCGTCCGCGAACACCACCGCCGGCCTGGTCACCAGCGCCCGCGCGATGGCCACCCGCTGCGCCTGCCCGCCGGACAGCTCACCCGGCCGCCGCGCCTCCATGCCCGGCAGCCCGAGCGGCGCGAACCACTCGCGCGCCTGCCTGACCGCCTGCTGCCGGGACACGCCGCCCAGCATGAGCGGCAGGGCCACGTTCTCCTCGGCCGGCAGCTCGGGCAGGAGCTGCCCGAACTGGAAGACGAAGCCGAACCGGGTACGCCGCAGCGCGCTGCGCTTGCGCTCCCCCATCGCGTCGATGCGCTGCCCCAGCAGGTGCACCTCGCCCTCGTCCGGCCGCATGATGCCCGCGAGGCAGTGGAGCAGGGTGGACTTGCCCGACCCGCTCGGCCCCATGATCGCCACGGCCTCGCCGGCCCGCACCGCGATGTCCACGCCGCCGAGGGCGACCGTCTGCCCGAACCTCTTGACCAGGGCCCGTCCAACAAGCACGTCGTTCATGGGTCCCAGCCTCGCGGCGGACCCGTACGGGCCGGATCGGCCGTGCGGCCATCCCGTCTCGGCCGAACGGCCGATCTCCTTAGAGTTGGGGTCGTGACTATTCGGGTTCTCGTCGCCGACGACCAGCAGCTGGTACGTACCGGCTTCCAGATGATTTTGGACGCGCAACCGGACATGGAGGTCGTCGCCGCGGTGGCCGACGGCGCCGAGGCGGTGGCGGAGGCGCGGCGGCTGCGGCCCGACGTGTGCCTCCTGGACATCAGGATGCCGAGGCTCGACGGCATCGAGGTGACCAGGATCCTGGCCGGGCCCGGCGTGGAGAACCCGCTGCGGGTGGTCATCGTCACCACGTTCGACCTCGACGAGTACGTCTACGGCGCGCTGCGCTCCGGCGCGACCGGGTTCCTGCTCAAGGACAGCGGGCCCACGCTGCTCATCGAGGCGGTGCGCGCGGCCGCGGCCGGGGACGCGCTGGTGTCGCCGTCGGTCACCGTACGGCTGCTGCAGCACCTCGCCCAGCCGAGGCGGGCCGCGCCGCCGCCCATGAACGACCCGCTGACCGAGCGCGAGCTGGACGTGGTGCGGCTGATCGCGCGGGGGCGCACCAACCAGGAGGTGGCGGCCGAGCTGTTCGTGTCGCTGTCGACCGTCAAGACGCACCTCGGCAGCATCTTCGCCAAACTCGGCGTGCGCAATCGGGTCGAAATCGCTGCTTGGGCGTGGGAATCCGGCGTGGTGAGCTGATTAACGGCGGGGCCCGCGGGATAAAAAGTGAATCAGAACCGCAGCGCAAGGCCCGGGGAGAGAACATGCGCCACACCCAGGCACCGCCCACCAGAGCCGCCTCCGCCGTCTACGTCACGCTCGCCGCGCAGGTCCTCTCCCTCGCCGCTCTGGTGATCTTCGAGCAGGTGCGCGGGCGGCAGCTCGCCGCCCAGCTCGCCGCGTTCGGCGGACGTCCCCAGGGGGCCGAGGCGGAGGCGGTCGTGGGCGCGGTGACCGTGTTCGCGGTGCTGATCATGCTGGTCGCGGGCACCTCGGTCGCGGCCGGGGCGGCGTACGTGACGTGGCTCGTCCGGGCCAGGCAGGCCAACGACCGCTCGGCGGCGACCGCGCCGGTGGCGGCGGCCTGGCTGATCCCCGGCGTCAACCTGGTGGCGCCCGCGGTGCTCCTCGACGAGGTCTGGCGCGGCGCCCGGCCGCCCGCGGGGCGGCGCGGCCGGTGGCTGGCGCTGCTGGCCGGGTGGTGGCTGAGCTGGCTGGCCACGCTCGCGCTGGTCACGATCCGGCTGCCGCTCGACTCCGCGTCCGGCGGCCTCACCGGGGTGGGGGCGCCCGAGCTGCTGTGCGCGGCGGTCGCCGCGGCCCTCTGCGCGGGCACCGTCCGCGAGCTGACCCGGCTCCAGCGCGCCGCCCGCTCCCCCCTCGCCTCCCTCCGCCCTCTGTCCGCCAAACCCGCCCCCGACTCCACCTCTCTCAGCCACCCCATGTGACCCGTCAGGCGGCCGTGGGGCCGGAGCTGCCGGGGCTGGCGTGCCAGAGACGGCGGGCCGGGTTGACGACGGCCGGGGCGATGTCGGCGTACGGCGACAGCCGGAAGCCGTTGGGATACTCGATGCTCCGCCCGCCCACGCCCGTCTGCTCCCCCGGCGTACGGCGGAGCAGGTCGCGGACCGCGTCGATGCCCTGCGAACGCCACAGCCCGTCCAGGTCGGCGAGGTCCCAGCAGTCGAGGGCCCGCAGCGACACCGCCCGCACCCCGGTGCGCCGCACCACCCCCTTGGCCAGCATGAGCCACGCCCCGAACACGGTCGCGGCGCAGTGCCCCTGGACCGACTCGAAGAAGGTCAGGTCGATCGGCCCGGTGGAGTCCTCCAGGGTGGTGAAGACGACCCGCTGCCCCGAGCGCACGGCGGGCGTCTGCGTGGCCACCTTGACCCCGGCCACCAGCACCTCGGACCCGTTGCGCATGCGCAGCAGGTCGCGGGCGCGCACCACGCCGAGCAGGTCGAGCAGCTCGTCGTGGAAGCTGATGACGTGCCGGCTGACGTCCATGCCGAGGATCTCCAGCTCGGCCTCGACCATCTCGGCCTCGGTCATCTCGGGCAGCTCGCCGGGCGGCAGGTGCTCGGTGAAGCCCAGCGGGAGCTGCGCCGACGGCTGGGGTTCCGCCGCTCGGGTGGCGGTGCGGGTGTAGCGCTTGGAGGCGCGCGGCCCGGCCCGTACGCCGCTCGCCGACGACCGTTCGAGCGCGCCGATCCGCGCGATCAGGTCGCGCCGGGTCAGCTCGCCGGGCTTCCAGCGCGGCCCGCCGGGATGCAGGTCGTGCAGCGCGTCGAGGCCGCCGACCTGGACGATCCGCTCGATGACGGGCCGCGAGGGCCGGGCGCGGTCCCAGAAGTCGGCCAGCGAGGTGTACGGCTGCCCGGCCACCATCCGCTCGACCTCGGCCTCGCTCACCCCTTTGACCGCCGAGAACGGCACCCGCAGCGCGTACCCCTTGCCGATGTCCGCGGCCCGGAACTCCCGCCGTCGTGCGCCGGCCAGGCGGTCGGGCCGCACCCGCACCGGCACGCGCGGCCCGAGCCGCTCCACCCGCCAGTCCTTGCCGGACTTGTTGACGTCGAGCGGCAGGATCTTGACCCCGCACTGCCTGGCCTCGTCGATGATCACCCGCGAGGGGTACATGCCGGGGTCGTGCGTGAGCACCCCCGCGAAGAACGCCGCCGCGTGGTGCCGCTTCAGCCACGCCGACTGGTAGGTGGGCAGCGCGAACGCCGCCGCGTGCGCCTTGCAGAACCCGAACCCGCCGAACGCGTCCAGCACCCGCCAGGCCCGGTCCACGGCCGCGTCGTCGAAGCCGTTGGCCCGCGCCAGGGGCACGAACGTCTTGCGCACCCGTTCGCGTCCCTCCGGCGTGCCGAGGGTGCGCCGCAGCAGCTCGGCGAAGGACAGGTCGCGCCCGGTCATCACCGAGATGATCTTCAGGACCTGCTCGTGGAACACCACGACGCCGTGCGTCTCGCGCAGCGCCTCGCGCAGCCGCTCGTGCGGGTAGTGCGGCTGCCGCCACCCCTGCCTGGCCTCCAGGTACGGGGTGATCATGTCGGAGTTGACCGGCCCCGGCCGGAACAGCGAGATGTCCACGATCAGGTCGTGCATCTTGCGCGGCTCCAGCTTGGCGACCAGCTCCCGCTGACCGGGCGACTCGATCTGGAAGCACCCGATCGTCCGGGCCGCGCAGACCATGTCGTAGGTCTCCTGGTCGTCGTGCGGGACGTACTGGACGCCCGGGTCGTCGCCGCGCTGGGTGTCCAGCTCGACGGTGACGCCGTCCACGCGCTTGATCTCGCCCAGCGCGTACGCCAGCGCCGACTGCATCCGCACTCCCAGCACGTCCAGCTTGAGCAGCCCGGCCTCCTCCACGTCGTCCTTGTCGAACTGCGACATCGGGAACTCCAGCAGGCTGCGTTCGACCGGCGTCCGGTCGAGGAGGCCGGAGTTGCCGACGAGCACCCCGCACGGGTGCAGCGCGATGTGCCGGGGCAGCCCGTCGAGCCGCTCGGCGAGGCGGAACACCCGGTCCAGCCCGGCGTCGCCGAGCCGGCTGCCGCGCAGCTCGGGCAGGTCGGCGAGCGAGGCGGTGATCTGCCTGGCCCTGATGTGCGGGAACGCCTTGGCGATCGTGTCGATCTCGTGCGGCGGCAGGCCCATCGCCCCGGCGACGTCGCGGATGGCGCTGCGCGCCCGATAGGTCTCCATCATGGACACGCAGGCCACGCGGTCCTCGCCGTACCGTTCGAAGATCGCCTTGTAGCAGTCGAGGCGGCGGGCGGACTCGACGTCCACGTCGATGTCGGGCAGCCCGACGCGCCCCTCGGACAGGAACCGCTCCATGAGCAGGCCGTGGTCGAGCGGATTGACCTCGCCGATGCCGATGAGGTAGTTGACCAGGCTGCCGGCGCCCGAGCCGCGGATGGCGCAGCGCACCCCCATGCCGCGGATCATGTCGGTGATGCCGGCCACCGCGATGAAGTAGCCGGACAGGCGCTTGCGCTCGATGATCGTCATCTCCTCGCCGAGCCGCCGCCGGGCGCCCGCGTCGCGGCCGAGGCCGCGCCGGAGCAGGCCGTCCTCGACGCGGTGGCGCAGCAGCGGCACCGGGTCCCTGCCGATCTCGGGCAGGTGCAGGTCGGGCGGGTCGTTGCGGAGCGCGAGCAGCCGCAGCGGGTCCATCGCGCACGCCTCGGCCAGCCGCCGGGTGGTGAGCAGCAGCCGCCCCACCCGCGTCCGGTCGGCGCCGCAGACCTTGGCCGCCACCTGCCACATCTCCTTGGTGCTCTTGAGATAGGCGTGCGAGGTCGTCCGGTCGAGGTGGCGCGGGTGCAGGGGGACGAGCTGGCGGGCCGCGTCGAGCACGTCGCCCACCTGGTGGTCGGCCGGGTCGAGGTAGCGCACCGCGTTGGTGAGCACGGCGGGCACGCCCATGGACTCGGCCAGGCCGAGCATGCGCACGGCGGTGGTCGCGTCGCGGAAGCCGTACTGGTCGACCAGTTCGATCACCACGGCGGGCACCGCCGCCCGCCACAGGCCGAGCAGCGTCCGCGCGTGCTCGTCGCGCCGCGCGGCCACCGCGCGGCCCACGTCGGAACGGGGGCCGAGCAGCACCACGAGCCCGTCGTCCGCCCCGAACCCGTGCTCGCCGCCCGGCCCGCCCGCCCACGCGCCGATCAGCTCGCGGGTCACCTTCGGGCTGCCGCGCTCGCCGGCCCGGTGGGCGGCCGTCACCAGGCGCGCCAGGCGCGACCAGCCCTCGCCGCGGGCCAGCACGGTGACGCGGTCCTCGGCCTCGGGGCCGGTGCGGGGCCGCTCGGCGCGCATGCCGGGCACCGGACCGGCCGGCGGGGCGTCGAGCGCCAGGTTGACCCCGACGACCGGCGCGATCCCGGCGTCGGCGCACGCCTGGACGTGCTTGACGGCGCCGTAGAGCCCGTCGCGGTCGGTCAGGGCCAGGATGTCCATGCCGTGCTCGGCGGCGCGGCCGGCGAGCGCCTGCGGGAAGGCGGTGCCGTAGCGCATGGAGTAGGCCGAGCACACGTTGAGGTGCGGGAACGGCGGCGCCATCAGTCCCACGCCCTCAGCAGCAGCCAGCCGTTGGCGGCGGTGTCGTAGCGCAGCTCGTAGGAGCCCACCTCGCGGCCGGGACCGGCGTCCACGCGCCAGAACCGGCGCTCGCCCGGATCTCCCTCGCTGGTCTTCCACCATTCGCGCGCGACCACCCAGTGGTCGAGGACGCGGCGGACCAGGTAGAGCCGGTCGCGCCAGACGAACTGGATCGGCTCCCCGTCCCTCGTCCACACCTCTATCGGATCGCCATAGAGTCTGCTCAAGACGCTTCTCCCACGCGGCTCTGGTCGTGTTCGTGAGCCACCCGGGGGAAGGCGGGCGCTTATGACTCGAACATATGTTCTCCGGACGCGGAACGCAAGTCGATCGCCTGCCGTACGAGCGGGTTCGCGCCGATCGAGTTGCGGATGCTGAAGGCCACGCTGCCCGCGCGGTAACGGTCGTCGGAGGACTCCACGGGGCGGCCCTCGTGGGTCGTCGTGGTGCGGCGCTGGCGCAGCAGCGGGCTGCCGCGGCGCACCCCCAGCAGGCGGGCGTCCTGGGCGCCGGCGGCGACCGCGTCGATGAGGTGCTCGCCGTAGGCGCACACGAGGCCGGCGGCGTCGTACAGCGCCTGGGTGACCGACTCGCAGTCGGCGGGCAGCGCCTCGACGGCGGGGGCCACCCAGGCCGCGTACACCGTCCGCTCGACCAGCACCGGCTCGCCCTCCAGCGTGCGCAGCCGCAGCACCTCCAGCACCTCGCCGCCGCCGAGCCTGGCCGTCTCGGCGGCGCTCGCGGGGCGGCGGCGCTGCTCGATCACCTGGCCGCCGAAGCGATGGCCGCCCGCGCGCGCCCACTGCGCGAAGCTGTGCAGCTCGGCGAAGCTCTGGCTGGGCGCCGCGCCGAGCACGATGCGCCGGGCGCCCTGCCGGGAGCCCACCAGCCCCTCGGCGGCGAGCACCGCCACCGCCTGGCGCACCGTGCCGCGCGCCGCGCCGTGCCGCCGGGCCAGCTCGGCCTCGCTGGGGAGCTGCGAGCCCACCGGGTACGCGCCGGAGAGGATGCCTTCCCGCAGGTCATCAGCGATCAGTTCATAGCGAGCAGCCACGCCCGCCCCTCCCCGTTCATGAAAGAGCAACGTTCATGCGACTTACTGGTGCTCGCTTGTTTGTACAAGTTCCCTTACTTTCGTGCCATACCCCCCTGCACATGGAGGCGTCGTGCTCACCTCTCGCGCCCGAGCGGCCGGAATCGCCGCAATACTCGCACTGGCCACCGCGGCCTGCGGCGCCGCCCCCGGCACCCAGCAGACCACCGAAGCGTCACAGGGCGGGGCGAACGCCGCCACCGCCACCTCCGCCGCCGACTTCGGCGGGCTGGACAAGCTCGTCGAGGCCGCCAAGAAGGAGGGCGCGCTGCACGTCATCGCCCTGCCTCCCGACTGGGCGAACTACGGCGAGATCATCGAGAAGTTCCAGGCCAAGTACGGCATCAAGATCGAGAGCGAGACCCCCGACGCGTCCAGCGCCGACGAGATCAACGCCGTCAAGACCCGCAAGGGCCAGGACCGCGCCCCCGACGTGCTCGACCTCGGCCAGTCGTTCGCGCTCAGCGGCGCGGCCGAGGGGCTGTTCTCGCCGTACAAGGTGCAGACCTTCGACAAGATCCCCGAGGGCCAGAAGGAGCAGAGCGGCCTCTGGGTCAACGACTACGGCGGCTACGTGTCCATCGGCTGCGACGCCAAGAAGATCGCCACCTGCCCTGCCAGCTTCCAGGACCTGCTGAAGCCCGAGTACAAGGGCAAGGTCGCGATGAACGGCAACCCGACCAAGGCGGGCTCCGCCTTCGCCGGCGTGTACGCCGCCGCGCTCGCGAACGGCGGCTCGTTCGACGACATCCAGCCCGGCATCGACTTCTTCAAGAAGCTCAAGGACGCCGGCAACTACAACCCGGTCGAGACCACGCCGGCCACCATCGAGAAGGGCGAGACCCAGATCAGCATCGACTGGGACTACAACAACGCCGCCTACGCCCCCCAGATGGCCGACAAGGGCATCGACTGGCAGGTCAACATCCCCTCCGACGGCAAGTACTTCCAGATGTACGCCCAGGCGATCAACAAGGACGCCCCGCACCCGGCCGCCGCCCGGCTGTGGCAGGAGTACCTCTACAGCGCCGAGGGCCAGAACCTCTTCCTCAAGGGCTTCGCCCGTCCCGTGCTGCTGCCCGCCATGACCGCCGACGGCACCGCCGACCAGGCGCTCGCCGACAAGCTGCCCAAGGTGGAGGGCGAGCCGACCTTCCCCACCACCGAGCAGGTCGACGCGGCCAAGGCCAAGCTGGCCAGCGGCTGGGACGCCGCGATCTCCGGATGAGCCGTCCCCGGTCGAGCGGCTGGCTGGGCGCGCTGCCCCTGCTGACGTTCTTCGCGCTCGTCTTCGGCGTGCCCGCCGTGGTGCTGGTGGCGGGGGCGTTCACCGCGGAGGGGCGGCCCAGCACGGCCAACCTGGCGCTGAGCCTGCAGGGCGGCTACCTGACCGCCCTGCTCGGCAGCGTGAAGCTGTCGGCCGTGGTGGCGCTGGCGGGGGCCGTGCTCGGCACGTTCCTCGCCTACGCCGTCGTGACCTCGCGCTCGCGGCTGCTGCGGGAGGCGGTGCTGACCGCCTCCGGCGTGCTGGCCAACTTCGGCGGGGTGCCGCTGGCGTTCTTCTGGATCGCCACGCTCGGCAACTCCGGCGTGGTCAGCGGGCTGGTCGGGCTGCCGTCGGGGTCGCTCTACACGTTCTGGGGCCTCGCCGTCGTCTACCTGTACTTCTCGGTGCCGCTGATGGTGCTCGCCATGGCGCCGGCGCTGGACGGCCTGCGCCCGCAGTGGCGGGAGGCTGCGGCCAACAGCGGCGCCACCGCCTGGCACTACTGGCGCTACGTGGCGCTGCCGGTGCTCGCCCCGGCCATGCTGGGCGGCGTGGTGCTGCTGTTCGGCTCGGCCTTCTCCGCCTACGCCACCGCCAACGCCATGGTCGGCACCGTCGTGCCGCTCGTCACCCTGAAGATCGCCGCCGCGCTCACCGGCGACGTGCTGATCGGCTACGAGAACATCGCGCTGGCGCTCAGCCTCGACATGATCGTGGTGG
The DNA here is from genome assembly GCF_041402765.1 of Nonomuraea sp. AD125B. NCBI lineage: Bacteria > Bacillati > Actinomycetota > Actinomycetes > Streptosporangiales > Streptosporangiaceae > Nonomuraea > Nonomuraea sp. AD125B. Next base: position 108,098 of record NZ_JBGLOU010000026.1, read on the forward strand.
CCGGCCTGGTCATGGCGATCTACCTGCCGCTGCAGAGGAGGACCTCGCGATGGCTGCACTGACCGGGCTGGAGCCCGTCGCCACCGCCGCCCCCGCCAAGGCGCCCGCCCGGCCGCGGGTGTGGCGCGGGCTGGTGTTCCTGGTGGCCGGGCTCTACTTCCTGGTGCCGCTCGGCGCCTCGCTCTGGTACACCCTCTACTCGCCCAGGTCCGGGGTGTCGTTCGCGCCCTACGCCGAGCTGCTGACGGCCGAGGGCTTCGCGAGCTCCCTGACGCTGTCGCTGGGGCTCGCCGCGGCCACGATCGCCGTGGTGCTGCTGCTGGCGCTGCCCGCGATGCTGGCCGTACGGCTGTTCGCGCCGCGGCTGCGTCCTGTCATGGAGGTGCTGTGCACGCTGCCGCTGGTGGTGCCGCCGATCACGTTCGTGGCGGGGCTGTCCACGGCGCTGCGGAACGGCACCGAGATGCTGGCGCCGACGCCGTTCTGGGCCACGATCATCGCGGTGCAGGACCCTGGCTTCCCGATCGTGCTGGTGCTCGCGTACGTGGTGCTGGTGCTGCCGTTCGTGTACCGGTCGCTGGACGCCGGGCTGCGCACGATGGACGTGCGGACGCTGGTGGAGGCGGCGCGCAACCTGGGGGCCTCGTGGCCGTACGTGCTGTTCCGGGTCGTGGTGCCCAACCTGCGCTCGGCCCTCGCCAGCGCGTCGTTCCTGACGCTCGCGCTCGTCCTCGGCGAGTACACCGTCGCCAGCCTCCTGGGCTACCAGCCGTTCGCGGTGTGGATCGTGACCGTGTCGGGGTCGAGGGGCCAGCTCTCGGTGGCCGTCTCCATCCTGAGCCTGCTCATCATCTGGCTGCTCCTGCTGGCCGTGTCGACCGTCTTCGGTAGGGAGAAAAGGAAATGACCGCATCGGCTCCGGCGTCCGTCGAATTCCGGGCGCTGCGGCGGGAGTTCGGGAGGACGGTCGCGCTCGACGGGCTCGACCTGCTCATCGAGCCCGGCGAGTTCGTCGCCCTGCTCGGCCCTTCCGGATGCGGCAAGACGACGGCGCTGCGGTGCGTGGCCGGGTTCGAGCGGCCCGACTCCGGCGCGGTGCTCGTGGACGGCAAGGACGTCACCCGCGTGCCCGCCAACAAGCGCGACGCCGGGATGGTCTTCCAGTCGTACTCGCTGTTCCCCAACCTGAACGCCCGCGACAACGTCGCCTTCGGGCTGCGCGTGCGCAAGGTGCCCGCCGCCACCCGGCGGGCGCGCGCGGACGAGCTGCTGGAGCTGGTCGGCCTGCCCCAGCACGCCGACCGCTACCCCCACCAGCTCTCCGGCGGCCAGCAGCAGCGGGTCGCGCTGGCCCGCGCGCTCGCCCTGGAGCCGCGCGTGCTGCTGCTCGACGAGCCGCTGTCGGCGCTGGACGCCAAGGTACGGGTCACCCTGCGCGAGGAGATCCGGCGGCTCCAGCTCGACCTGGGCATCACCACCGTCTTCGTCACCCACGACCAGGAGGAGGCCCTGTCGGTCGCCGACCGGGTCGCGGTGCTGCGGGAGGGCCGGCTGGAGCAGGTGGGCGCGCCCGCCGAGGTCTACGACCGGCCCGCGACGCCGTTCGTCGCGGAGTTCGTCGGCACCATGAACCACCTCGCAGGGACGCTCGGCGGCGACCGGGTGAGCGTGCTCGGCCAGAGCCTGCCCGTGGACGGCCCCGTACCGGCCGGCGCGGACGTGGACGTGCTGGTCCGGCCGGAGGCGGTCCGGGTGGAGCCCGCCGAGGACGGGTCCGCCGAGGACGCGACGGCCGAGGTGCTGGCGGCCTCCTTCCGTGGCGCGTCCGTACGGCTCCGGCTCGCCGTGGACGGCGGCGAGGTGCTGGCCGACGTGCCCGGCCACGAGGCGGCGCGGCTCGGGCCAGGGACGCGGGTCGCGGTGCGGCTGGTGGAGCGGCCCGTGCTGGTGGCGGCCCGTACGGTCACGGCGCCCGCTCCCGTCGTGGCCGCCGCTGATGCCGTCTGATCCTCAGGCGGTCCTGCTCGACCTGGACGGGACGCTCGTGGACACCGAGGGGGCGTGGTGGCGGGCGGTGGCCGGGGTCGCCGCGACGCTCGGGCGGCGGCTGGGGGCGGACGACGTGCCGCACGTACGCGGCCGCACCGCCGCCGACGCCGCCGCCCACCTCCTCCCGTCCGCCGCTGAGGCCGGAGCCGTGTCCGAGGATGTGGGCGGAGCTGTGGGCGCGCTGGCGGAGCGGCTGGTGGACGCCTTCGCCGAGCGGCTCGGCCGGGACGGCGTGCCGGTGATGCCCGGGGCCCTTGAGCTCCTGTCCGACCTCGCGGCCGCGTCCATCCCCACGGCCCTGGTCAGCGCGTCCCCGCGGCGCGTGGTCGAGCTGGTGCTGCCGTGCCTGCGCCACTCGTTCCACGTGGTCGTCGCCGACGGGGAGGCGGCGCGCGGCAAGCCGTATCCGGACCCGTACCTGGAGGCGGCCCGGCGGCTCGGCGCGGACCCCCGGCGCTGCGTGGCCGTCGAGGACAGCCCGGCGGGCGTCGCGGCGGCCACCGCCGCGGGATGCCGGGTGCTGGTGGCGGGGCCGGCGGGACCGCCGTCGCTGGCGAGGATCCGAGGGGCCTCGTGACCAACTCCCGCGATCATGGCGGTGTCGGTAAGCTTGCGCGGCGTGAAGAACGGTGAAACCTCCCACATCGGGCGCTACAGGGTGCTGAGCGTGCTGGGGCGGGGCGGCATGGGCACGGTTCACCTCGCCGAGGACCCCGCCGGCCAGCGGGTCGCCGTCAAGGTCATCAACCCCGAGCTGAGCCAGCACGAGCAGTTCCGCCTGCGCTTCCGCAGGGAGGCCGACGCCGCGCGCCGGGTGCGCAGGTTCTGCACGGCGGCGGTCCTGGAGGCGGCGCTCGACGGCGACCAGCTCTACGTCGTCACCGAGTACGTGCCGGGCCCCAGCCTGGAGCAGGCCGTACGCGAGTCGGGCCCGCTGCGCGGCTCCAGCCTCGACGCGCTGGCCGTGAGCGTGGCGACGGCGCTGACCGCCATCCACGCGGCCGGGGTCGTCCACCGCGACCTCAAGCCGTCCAACGTGCTGCTGTCGCCGGTCGGCCCGCGCGTGATCGACTTCGGCATCGCGCGGGCGCTCGACACGCTCGGCGGCGTCACCGGCACCGGCGAGCTGGTCGGCACGCCCCGCTACATGGCGCCCGAGGTGCTGCGGGGCGAGCCGGTCTCGCCGGCCTGCGACGTGTTCTCGTGGGGGTGCCTGGTGGCGTTCGCGGCGAGCGGGCGGGCTCCGTTCCCCGGTGACACGCTGCCCACCATCGTCTACCAGGTGCTCAACACCGAGCCCGCGCTCGACGGTGTCGAGCCGGGGATGCGCGAGCTGGTCAGGGCCGCGCTGCGCAAGGACCCGGCCGCCCGGCCGACCGCCCAGCAGCTCCTCGACCACCTCGTCGGGCGGGCCGCCGAGCCGGAGCAGGCCACGCGGACGGTCCAGGCGACCTGGCAGCACGCCGGCGTCCCTTACGCGCCGCAGCCTGTCGGCGGGGCGCGGCGCGGCAAGCTGTACGCGGCCGTCGCCGCCGGGGCCGCGCTGCTCGTGGCCGCGTCCGTCGGGGCGTGGGCGCTGCTGTCGCCCGGCGGCCCGCCCGACCTCGGCGTCCTGTACGCCGAGGACTTCACCCAGACCTCCGGCGGCTGGAACGGCACCTACGACGCCAGTGCCGACGCCTCCTACGGATACCGGACGGACGGGACGTACGGACTGGACGTCAAGCAGGGCAGCGGCTGGGAGGAGCGGTGGGCGGAGGCCCCCGTCCCCTTCCTCGTCGCCACGCCGACGACCACGCCCGACCCGACGGCCAAGCCCACGCCGATGCTGCCGACGTCGGTGGTCATCGGCGTCACCGCCGAGGTCAAGAAGGCGTCGGGCACCGGCGAGTACGGCGTCTACTGCCACGCCGCCGACGACAAGTCCTACTACGAGTTCGGGCTGGACACGGCGGGCAAGGCCAGGATCCGGCGGGTGGTGGACGGCGCGGGCGGCACCCTCGCCCCTCCCGTCCAGGTGGACGGGCTGTCCGGCGGGCCGGTCAGGATCGTGGTGGCGTGCGAGCAGGTGGACACGGCGACGCGGCTGACCATGTGGGTCAACGACGACCGGGTGCACCAGGTGGAGGACCCGGACGGGATCGGCAACGGGACGCTCGGGCTGTTCGCGCGTACGACGAAGGCCGAGGGGTCGCTGCTGCGGACCACGTTCGACGACTTCGAACTGCGCGGCAAGAAGGCCGACCCCTGATCACGGCGCAGCCGGCCTCTGCTCCCAGGACTCCGGCTCCTCAGGAGACCTCTGCTCGCAAGGCTTGGCTCAGAGGACTCCGGCGCGGGCGGCGGCCAGGGCGGCGTCGGCGGCACGGTCGGCGTCCCGCTCACTGACCGGCTCGTGCGCCACGAACAACCGGTAGTAGACGGGCGCGACCGCCACCCTGATCACCTCGCGGACGTCCACCACGTCGGGCAGCTCGCCCCGGGCGACCGCCCGCCGTACGACCTCGGCCGACTGGTCGTGCCTGGCCACGAAGAAGTCGTGCAGCGCCCGCGCCGCCGCCTCGTTCTGCACGGCGGCCGCCACGAACGCCGACGACACCGGCCCCAGCTCGGGATCGTCGAACCCCGACCGGACAAGCTGCACGACGCCCCGTAGGTCGCCCTCGATCGTCCCGGTGTCGGGGATGGGCCACGGCTCGTCGCGCGCCAGCTCAAGCGCGTCGGAGATGAGCCCTTCCACGTTGCCCCAGCGCCGGTAGACGGTCGTCTTGTGCACGCCGGACCGCTCGGCCACCCGCTCGACCGTCAGCCCGGTGTAGCCGTGCTCGGCCAGCTCGGCGAGGGTCGCCTGGCGTACGGCGTCGCGTACGCGCGCGCTGCGCCCTCCAGGCCGTTTGCTGCCACCCGCTTCCAAAAACTACTCCAGTTGCGTTTGTCTGCCCGCTTGTGGTTAGCTAACGCTACCGCAGTTGCGATTGGAGTTCCATCCTGATCCACCTTCGTAGCGTTTCCAAGTCCTACGGCGAGCGCGTCGTGCTCGACGACGTCACCGTGTCCGTCAAGGCGGGCGAGCGCGCGGGCGTCGTCGGCGAGAACGGCTCGGGCAAGTCCACCCTGCTCCGGCTCCTGGCCGGGGTCGAGCGCCCCGACGACGGCGAGATCACCGTGCCGACCGCCGCCGACGAGGTGGGTTATCTCGGCCAGACCCTGGACCTGCCGCCCACGCACACCGTCCAGCAGGCCGTGGACGCCGCCCTGGCCGGGCTCCGGGCCATCGAGCGCCGCCTGCGCGACCTGGAGACGACCCTCGCGACGGCCGCCGCCGACGCCTCAGACGACACCTCAGACGACACCGCCGACGACACCGCCGCCCTCGCCGAGTACGGCGAGCTGCAGACGCTCTACGAGGCGCGCGGCGGCTACGAGGCGGACGCCCGCGTCGACAAGGCGTTCCACGGCCTCGGCCTGGCCCACGTCGGCCGCGAACGGACTCTCGGCAGCCTGTCGGGAGGCGAGCTGGCCCGGCTCGGGCTGGCCTGCGTCCTCGCCGCCGCGCCCCGCGTCCTGCTCCTCGACGAGCCCACCAACCACCTCGACGAGCCGGCGTTGACCTGGCTCGAAGACCGCCTGCGCGAGCATCGCGGCACGGTCGTCGTGGTCTCCCACGACCGCGTCTTCCTCGGCCGCGTCGCGACCGCCGTCCTGGAGGTCGAAGGCGGGGCCGTCACCCGCTTCGGCGGCGGCTACGACGGCTTCCTCGCCGCCAAGGCGGCGGCGCGGGCCCGCTGGGAGCAGGCGTACGCGGCCTGGTGCGCGGAGGTGCGCCAGGTGCGCGAGCACGCCGCCACCACCGCCCACCGCGTCGCCGCCGGCGGCCTCATCCGCGACAACAACAAGATGGCCTACGACCGTAACGCGGGGCGCGTGCAGAGCTCGATCTCCAGCCGCGTCCGCAACGCCCACGAACGCCTCCGCCGCCTCCTCGCCAACCCGATCCCCCGCCCCCCATCCCCCCTCCACTTC